>NZ_JBTAMK010000019.1:0-92264 GCF_054796215.1 Alsobacter sp. SYSU BS001988
GCCCCCAGCGACGCCGCTCCGCGCCGCCCTCCACCTCCGGGCCGAAAGGCCGCGGAGCTGAACGCGCTTCCTTCTCCCCGGCACGGGGAGAAGGTGGCCCGAAGGGCCGGATGAGGGGATGACCGGCCGATCCATCACCCCAGCCATCTCCCCGTTCCGGGGCGAGGGGGCCGGCTGCGGCCTTCCGGTCGCCTGACGCGCCGCGCTCTCAGCCGCCGAAGCGGCTGGAGAGCTCGCGGGTGAGGCGGCCGCCTTCGGCGAGGTAGCGGCTGATGATCGTCTCGGCCGCCGGCGTGCAGCGGCGATAGGTGACGGAGTACTCCCTGAAGCCGCGGTTATACGCCCCCGCCAGGCGCTCGCGCCGCTGGGGGGCGGGCGCTTCGGCGTCGATCAGGGCCGTCATGCGGCTGCGCCACTCGGTCTCCGTCTCGCCGCCGCAGAGCGGGTGCAGGAAGGCCAGCGCCCCCATCAGCTCCGACAGGCGCAGCATCTGCGGCTCATAGGGCGGGGGCGGGGCCTCCGGCGCGGGCTGGGCCGCCTCCTCCTGCGGCTTGGGCGGCGGCGGCTTCGCCTCGCTGGGCCGCGGCGTCGCGCGCGCCTCGCCCCGCTTCGGCGCGCCGCCGTGGCGGATGACGCCGTGCCGGGGCGCGGACGGCGCGGCCGGCGCGGCGCCGTAGGGCACGCCCCCATAGGACTGCCGCGGCGGCGGCCGCTGGATGATGATCTGCGGCGCGGGGCGCGGCGGCGTCTCCCACGGCCAGTAGAACTGCGCCGCGGCGCCCTCCGGCGTCGCCGCCAGGAGCGCCAGCGCCAGGCCGGCCGAGGGACCGGCCCGCGACAGGAGACGGGCCGTCATGGCGAAGCTCCCGCGTCCGCCCCGCCGAGCACGCGCCAGGCGAGGTCCACGACTTCGCCCAGGCCGCGCGTGGTCGGCAGGGCGGCGATGTCCTGAGGGTCGGCGAACAGCACGGCCCCGGCCTCCGGACCCGGCGCGGGTTCGCCCGAGACCCACCGGGCCGCGAAGGTGGCGATGACGAAATGCCGCAGCACCCGGCCGGCGCCGTCGCGCTCGATCACCTGCGAATGGCGCACGAAGCCGGCGATCTTCGCGGCGCAGCCCACCTCCTCCTCGAGCTCGCGCAGGGCGGCCTCCTCGAGCGTCTCGCCGGGCTCGACCAGGCCGCCGGGCAGCGAGAACAGCGCCGCCGAAGGCGGCTTCGTGCGCGTCGCCAGCAGCACCTTGCCGTCCCGGAACACCGCGACGCTCGCGGCCAGGAAGGGGCGCGACGGATAGAGGCGGGACTCGGCCTCGGCCGGCTCAGACGTGCTGGCCGCCATTGATGTGGATCTCGGCGCCGTGGACATAGCTCGACTGTTCCGTGCACAGGAAATAGATCGCCTTGGCGACCTCCTCGGGCGTGCCGAGGCGGCGCATCGGGATCTGGGCGACGATCTTGTCCGTTCCGGGCGACAGGATGGCGGTGTCGATCTCGCCGGGCGAGATCGCGTTCACCCGGATCTCGTGCGGGCCGAAATCGGCCGCCATCTCGCGAGTCAGGGCGGCCAGCGCCGCCTTGGAGGTCGCGTAGGCGGCCCCGGCGAAGGGGTGCACCCGGGATCCCGCGATCGAGGTGACGTTGACCACCGACCCCTTGGCGCGCTTCAGCTCGTCCATCAGGCCGCGCGCCAGCATCACCGGGGCGAAGAAGTTCACCTGGAACACGCGCTGCCAGTCGGCGATGGAGGTCTCGATCGTGCCGAGCCGGGCGCCGTCGCGGCCCTTCGGCGAGATGCCCGCATTGTTGACGAGCGCGTCGAGGCGGCCGCCTTCCAGGCGGTTCTTCACCTCCGCGATCGCCGCCTCGGTGTTGGCGGGATCGGCGAGGTCGACCTGGATGTGGTCCTCGGGGCCCATCTCCCAGGGGCAGTTCTCGGGGAAGGGATGCCGCGAGCAGGTGATCACGCGCCACCCGGCGGCGGAGAAGCGCTTCACGGTGGCGTGGCCGATGCCGCGGCTCGCTCCGGTGAGCAGCATGGCGCGGCGGGGGCCGTTGGAGGTGTCCTTGGCGGAGTTGGGCATGGGGCGTCCTGTGGGGCGTTCGGCCCGGCGACCCAGTCGGGCGCCGCGGCGGACCGTCCGCGTTGCATCAAGGATATAGACGTTCGCGGCTCCAGTCGCCTGCCGGTTCGGGCCGGCGGAAGGTCAGCCGGTCATGCAGCCGGAAGGGACGGTCCTGCCAGAACTCCATCTGCACCGGCCGGATGCGGAACCCCGTCCAGTGCGGCGGGCGCGGCACCTCGCCGATGGCGAATTTCGCCGCATAGGTCGCCACCGCCTTCTCCAGCGCGAACCGCGACTCCAGGGGACGCGACTGCCGGCTGGCCCAGGCGCCGATGCGGCTGTCGCGCGGCCGGCTCTGGAAATACGCGTCGGCCTCCTGGTCGGTCACGCGCTCCACCGGGCCGCGCACCCGCACCTGGCGGCGCAGGCTCTTCCAGTGGAACACGACGGCGGCCTTGGGGGCGCCCGCGAGCTCCCGGCCCTTGGCCGATTCGGTGTTGGTGTAGAACACGAAGCCGTCCTGGTCGTAGCCCTTCAGCAGCACCATGCGCACATCCGGCAGGCCGCTCTCGTCGACGGTCGCCAGCGCCATCGCGTTGGGGTCGTTGGGCTCCGACTCCCCGGCCTGCGCGAACCACTCCGCAAACAGGACGAAGGGGTCGTCCGCGCCCGTGAAGTCACCTGCCATTAACGGTTCCGCCGATCTAATGCCGCCATGCCGAGTTGACGAGGATGCGAGTGTCCCGCCGAGCCGACGCTTCGACTTATATGGGACAGCGACGCCGCGAAGAAAGCGGCGAAAGCCGCCTTCTCACCCGCCTCGCCGTATTCGGCGCAGCCCTTGCGGCTGCGTTGGCCGCGTCCGGATGCTCCATGACCCTGCCGGGCCTGGGCTTCGATCCCGAGATCACCAGCTCGGTGGAGCGGAAGGCCTCGCCGCTGAGCCCCGTCATCGACGACGTCGACTGGAGGCTGGCCGCGCCCGCTCTGGGGCAGGCGCTCGATCCGCTGCGCAAGTCGCCCGTGGCGGCGTGGACGAACTCCGAGACGGGCGGCTCGGGCGCGTTCGAGGCCGTCGGCGCCGCCTATGTGCGCAACGACGAGGTCTGCCGCGCGTTCAAGGCCAGCGTCCGGGTGCAGGGCCGGGAGGAGAAGCTGGTCGGGGCCGCCTGCCGGCTCGGGGCGGGCGAGTGGACCGTTCAGAAGGCGAAGTCGGCTCCGCCGCCCGGCTGAGCGGCCGCCCTTTCTCCCCCATTCCGGCCCGATCGACGCTATAGTTGGCCCAGCAGCGGCGCAGGCGTTGCGAATCGGCAACACTCACCCCACATGCCGCCTGGAGTTTCATGACGGTCCGGCCAGGCCGCCCTGTCCGGCGGGACCGGAGCGCGCCAGCTCCGTCCTCGTGAGGAGAATGAAGACGATGCGCGATCCCTATGATGTTCTCGGCGTGCCGCGCTCCGCCGCGGAAGCCGACATCAAGAAGGCCTACCGCAAGCTCGCCAAGACGTGGCATCCGGACCGCAATCCGAATGACCCGAAGGCGCGCGAGAAGTTCACCGAGCTGACCACCGCCTACGAGATCCTGGGCGACGACGCCAAGCGCAAGCAGTTCGACCGCGGCGAGATCGACGCGGAGGGCAAGCCCCGCTACGCCGGCTTCGAAGGCTTCGCCCATGGCGGCGGCGCCGGCGCGGGGGCCGGCTTCGGCGCGGGCCGGGGGGCCGGCTTCGAGGGGTTCAATTTCGGCTTCGAGCCCGGGACCGGGGGCTTTCGCTCGCGCGGCGGGCCGGGCGGCTTCGACCCGTCCGACATGTTCGCGGACCTGTTCGCCGGCGCCGGCCAGCGCGGCGGCCGCCAGGGCGCCAAGCGCCCGGCCGGCGAGGACGCCCACACGGAGGCGACGCTCTCCCTCGCGGAGGCCGTCAAGGGCGCCAAGGCGCGCGTCAAGCTGCCCTCCGGCAAGGAGGTCGAGGTCTCGGTGCCGGCCGGCGTCACGGACGGCAAGGTCATCCGCCTGAAAGGGCAGGGGCATCCGAGCGCCTGGGGCGGCGCCGCCGGCGACGTCCTCGTCACCATCAAGGTCAAGCCGGACCGGCGCTTCGCGGTCGAGGGCAAGGACCTGCGCATCCGCCTGCCGCTGCGCCTCGACGAGGCCGTGCTGGGCGCCAAGGTGCGGGTTCCGACGCTCGACGGCGCGGTGGAGCTCTCGATCCCGGCCTATTCGTCCAGCGGCCGCACGCTGCGGCTGCGCGGCAAGGGCCTGCCCGCGCCGGACGGCGCCGGGGATCTCCTGGTCACCGTCGAGATCGTGCTGCCTCCCGAAAAGGACGCCGCGCTCGAGGAGCTGATGCGGCGCTGGGCCGAGGAGCAGACCTTCGACCCCCGCAAGGATCTGTAGGAGGCGCGCTGAAGCCGCCGTCTAGCCTAGCGCCACAGCACGGACATCAGGTTCGTGTGGTCGTCGGTCCAGGGCTGGACCGAGGGATCCGGCGGCAACGGCTTCCAGCCTTGCGCCTGTGCGGCCTTTGCGGCCACGGCGGTGCGGGTCAAAAGGACGGCGACCGCCGGCGCCCTCTTGATGTTCTCGAAGGGCTCGGTCTGCTCGTCGCCGCGCCGCCAGGCCTGCGTCCCGAGGCTGGCCGCGGCGTTGGCCAGAATCGGCGACAGGTCCATGTGCCTGTTGGAGATGTGGAAGGCCAGCACGCCCTCTCGGTGGGCGCCAGGAAAAGCTTGATCGGCTAAGAAATTCGCCCACCGCCCGACCAGACCGTTCTGACGAGATCGCGGTTTCGAGGCCGGAACGGCCCGCCGATATCTGAGCGCGCCTCAGACGGTCACCTGCGTCCCGACCTCCACGACGCGGCCGGTCGGGATCTGGAAGAAGTCCGTGGCGTCGCTGGCGTTGCGAGCCAGCGCGATGAAGAGCTTGTCCTGCCACAGCGGCATGCCCGACTGCGCCGCGGGCTTGATCGAGCGCCGCGACACGAAGAACGACGTCGACATGATGTCGAAGGTCCAGCCGAGCTTGCGCGCGATGGCGAGGCCCCGCGGCACGTTGGGGCTCTCCATGTAGCCGAACGTCATCTTCACCCGCGAGAAGTGGTCGCTCACCGGCGAGATCGCGATGCGCTCGTCCTCCCGCACGCGGGGCGTGTCGGCGGTCGAGACCGTCAGGATCACGTTCTTCTCGTGCAGGATCTTGTTGTGCTTCAGGTTGTGCAACAGGGCGGTGGGCGCATAGTCCGGATCGCTGGTGAGGAACACGGCCGTGCCCTGCACCCGGTGCGGCGGCTTCTTCTCCAGGTTGCGCACCAGCATCTCGAGCGGCACCTCCGAGCGGCGCGTCTTGTCGGCCAGGATGCGCGTGCCCTTGCGCCACGTCGCCATGAGCAGGATCAGGCAGGAGGCGAAGACCAGCGGCGCCCAGGCGCCGTCGAACAGCTTCAGCAGGTTGGCGGCCAGGAAGGTCGAGTCGATCAGCAGGAAGGGCGCCACCAGCAGGGCCGCCGCCCAGGGCTTCCACGACCAGAGCCGCCAGATGACGATGAAGGCCAAGGTCGCGTCCACCACCATCGTGGTCGTCACCGCGATGCCGTAGGCCGAGGCCAGCGAGCTCGACGACCGGAACAGCAGGACCAGGATCAGCACGCCCATCAGAAGCAGCGTGTTGATCCGCGGGATGTAGATCTGCCCCGAATGGGTCTCGGACGTGAAGCGGATGTCGATGCGCGGCAGCAGGCCGAGTTGCACCGCCTGGCGGGTCAGCGAGAAGGCGCCCGTGATCACCGCCTGGCTGGCGATGACGGTGGCGGCGGTGGCCAGCCCGACGACCGGGATGATGGCCCAGTCCGGATAGAGCTTGAACAGCGGGTTCTCGATCGCCTCCGGGTGCGACAGCACCAGGGCGCCCTGGCCGAAATAATTGATCACCAGCGAGGGGAGAACGAGCCCGAGCCAGGCGATCTGGATGGGACGCCGGCCGAAATGGCCGAGATCGGCGTAGAGCGCCTCGCCGCCGGTGACGGCCAGGAACACCGCCCCGAGCGTCACCAGGCCGATGACCTTGTGCTTCAGCACGAACAGGAAGCCGTGGCTCGGGTTCAGCGCCAGCACGACGCCCGGGTCGTCGCTGATGTGGCTGATCCCGCCCGCCGCCAGGACCGCGAACCAGGCGATCATGATCGGCCCGAAGGCAGCCGCCACCTTGGCGGTGCCGCGGCTCTGGACGGCGAAGAGGAGCACCAGGATGCCGACCGTGATCGGCACCACATAGTGCTCCAGCGCCGGGGTGATCAGCTTCATGCCTTCCACGGCCGACAGCACCGAGATGGCCGGGGTGATCACCGAGTCGCCGTAAAACATCGACGCGCCGATGACGCCGAGGCCGAGCACGAAGGAGCGCCCCTTGGTCAGGGTGCGCTGCGCCAGCGCCATGAGGGAGAGCGTCCCGCCCTCGCCGTTGTTGTCGGCGCGCAGCAGGATCAGGACGTATTTCGCGGTGACGACGAGCAGCAGCGCCCAGACGATGAGCGACAGGACGCCCAGCACCGTCTCGCGCGGGACCTCGGGATGGGCGCCGGGCTGGTTGTGGGCGCCGGCCGCGGCCAGCAGCGCCTCGCGGAAGGCGTAGAGGGGACTGGTCCCGATGTCCCCATACACCACGCCGATGCTGCCGACCGTCAGGCCGATGAGATTCCGCTGTCCGTGGCCGTGACTCGTCCCGTGCCCCGCTCCTTGCGCCGCCGCGCTCTCGTTCACGGATGACCTCGCCTCTTGAGCACCGCCCTGAAGGAGCTTTGGGAGAATGCTGCATGACCAACCCGGTTCCAACCGGGCGGCGGCGCTTATAGCACCACCGGATCAGGTTTCCATCCACCCCACCCCGGTCCACACAAAATGGTTCCGGTCAGGCTGGCAAGCGCCATCTGCGAATAAGCGTGACGGCGGCGCGCTCGCAGGCGTCGCCCACAGCGACGAACGCGGGGGCGCTTTCGCTTGCGCGGGGGTTCCGCTATTGATGCCGACGCCGCAGCGGCCCACCCGACACGACGAACGGTTGACATGACTGATCAAAACTCCCGGGCTTCGAACCTCCTCGCGGGCAAGCGGGGACTCGTGATGGGCGTGGCCAACAACCGCTCGATCGCCTGGGGCATCGCCCGCGCGGCGCATCAGCACGGCGCGCAGCTGGCCTTCACCTATCAGGGCGAGGCGCTGGAGAAACGCGTGAGGCCGCTGGCCGCCGAGCTCGGCGCCGCGGTCGTCGGCCATTGCGACGTGACCGACGCGGCCAGCGTCGACGCCGTGTTCGCCGAGGTGGAGAAGCTGTGGGGCGGCCTGGACTTCGTCGTCCACTGCATCGCGTTCTCCGACAAGGACGAGCTGACCGGCCGCTACGTCGACACCAGCGAGGCGAACTTCACCAAGTCGCTGCTGATCTCCTGCTACTCCTTCACCGCCGTCGCCCAGCGCGCCGAGAAGCTGATGACGACGGGCGGCTCGATGCTGACCCTCACCTACTACGGCGCCGAGAAGTGGATGCCGCACTACAACGTCATGGGCGTCGCCAAGGCCGCCCTCGAGGCGTCCGTGCGCTACCTCGCGGCGGATCTCGGCCCCAAGAACATCCGCGTCAACGCCATCTCGGCGGGACCGATCAAGACGCTGGCCGCCTCCGGCATCGGCGACTTCCGCTACATCCTGCGCTGGAACGAGTACAACGCCCCGCTGCGCCGCACCGTCACGACCGAGGAGGTCGGCGACACCGCCGCCTATCTGGTGTCCGACATGGCGCGCGGCATGACGGGCGAGATCCTGCATGTGGACGCCGGCTACCACGTCGTCGGCATGAAGAACCCGGACGCGCCGGACATCACGCTCGACAAGGCCTGAGCCCGCATGGCTTCGCCGTATCGGCTGTTCTTCATCCGCCACGGCGAGACCGACTGGAACGCCGAGGGCCGGCTCCAGGGACAGCAGGACATCCCGATCAACGAACGCGGCCGCCACCAGGCGGGCGAGGCGGGCAAGCGCCTGCTCAGGCTGGCTCCCCAGGCCGGGACGCTGCCCTGGGTCGTGAGCCCGCTGTGGCGGACGCGGGACACGGCCGAGCGGGCGCGCCGCGCCATCGGGCTCGATCCCATGGCCTACGCGCTGGACCCGCGCCTCAAGGAGATCTCCTTCGGGGACTGGGAAGGCCACACCTGGCGCGACCTGCGCAAGGTGGCTCCCCACGCCGCCGAGGAGCGCAAGGCCGACAAGTGGCGCTTCGTGCCCCCGGCGGGCGAGAGCTACGCCATGCTGGCCGAGCGCATCCGGCCCTTCGCCGAGGAATTGGCGGGCGAGCAGGTCGTGGTGGCCCATGGCGGCGTCGCCCGGGCGCTGTTGCACCTGCTGTGCGGCGTGTCCGACCTGGTGGCGCCCAGCGTCGAGATCTGGCAGGGGCGGGTGCTGCTCTTCGAGAACGGCCGCTTCGCCTGGACCTGACCGGCCCCTACGGCAGGGCGCCCTAAGAGGCTGATTCGCCTCGTCTTGCGGGGCCGGCTTCCTGAACGGCTCCGTTCAGCTTCGTTCATCGTGGGTTCAGCCGTCCGGTCGCATAAAGTCAGGGTCGCGATAGCCCACGTGTGCTGGGTTGCGACCCCGGATCGCCCGTCTTGGGCGACCACCCGGGACCAGGGGAAGCGGGCGTTGCGGGGCGCCATCGAGAACCAGGGCCGTTCGACGGAGAGTCCTCCGAACGACGAGCCATGGCCGATGGCGACCGGAGCGACGGGAGAGCGAGAGATGAATCGGGCGCCGACCGACCTCGTAGCCATCGCCAGCGCCATCGGCGCCGGGCATCCCGCGCTCGATGGTCCCAACCTCCGTCAGGACCAGGCCGCATCGCCCGCCATCTTGCGCGGCGAGGCCAGGCCGGACCTGATGCGCGACGAGGTTCTCTCCGAGATCTTCGAGGCGACCGTGTCCCGCACGCCGGACAAGGCCGCCATGGTCTGCCGCGGCGAGATCCTGACCTATGCCCAGATCGAGAGCTGCGCCAATTCCATCGCCCGCGGCCTCGCCGCGAGGGGCGTCGGCCCCGGCGACGTGGTCGGCCTGTGGGCCCCGCGCGGGTCCGAGCTGCTCGTCGCCCAGATCGCCGTCGCCAAGTCCGGCGCCGCGTGGCTGCCCTTCGACGCCGACGCTCCGATCGACCGCATCGCGGTCTGCCTGTCCGATTCGGGCGCGAGGCTGATCCTCACCTGCGACGCCTTCGCGACGCAGGCCGCCGGCGCCGGCGTTCCCGTCGAAACCTCCGGATCGCTGGCCGCCGGCCAGACCGGCGAGGCCCTCGATCCGCGCCAGCGCGGCCTGACGCCGGACCATCCCGCCTACATGATCTACACCTCGGGCTCGACCGGCGCGCCCAAGGGCATCGTGGTCAGCCACCGCAACATCGCTCATTACCTGCGCGCCGCTAACGCCCTGTTCGGCCTCACCGCCGACGACGTCATGTTCCAGAGCGCCTCGGTGGCGTTCGACCTCTCGATGGAGGAGATCTGGGTCCCCTATCTGGCCGGCGCGACCCTCTGGGTGGCGACGCCCGAGGTGATGGCCGAGACCGACAGGCTCGCCGACGTCATCGCCGACGCCGGCGTCACGGCGATCGACACCGTGCCGACCCTGCTCGGCCTGTTCGCGCGCGACATCCCGAGCCTGCGCGTCATCATCCTGGGCGGCGAGGCGCTGCCGGCCTCCATCGTGCAGAAATGGGCGCGCGACGGCCGCCGCATCTTCAACACCTACGGTCCCACCGAGGCGACCGTGGTCGCCACCGCCTGGGAGGCGGTCGCCGGCGAGGCGGTCACCATCGGCCGGCCGATCGCCAACTACAGCTGCTACGTCGCCTCCGAGGACCTCACCCTGCTGCCGCCCGGCGTGCAGGGCGAGCTGCTGATCGGCGGCCCGGGCGTCGCGCAGGGCTACCTGAAACGGCCCGAGCTGACGGCCGAGAAGTTCATCGCCAACCCCTTCGCGACCGACGGCTCCGACCCGATTCTCTATCGTTCCGGCGACGCCGTGAGCGTCGACCCGGCCGGCAACATCGTCTTCCACGGCCGCATCGACGACCAGGTCAAGATCCGCGGCTTCCGCGTCGAGCTCGGCGAGATCGAGGTGAAGCTCGACGCGCTGCCGGGCGTCGCCCAGTGCGCCGTCGTGCTGCGCCAGGACGACGGGCTGGACCGGCTGGTCGCCTTCATCGTGCCGGAAGGCGAGGGCAAGCTCGACCGCATGCAGGTCCGCCTGGCGCTGGCCGAGCGCCTGCCGTCCTATATGGTGCCGTCGCGCTTCGAGCTCGCCTCGACGCTGCCGCGCCTGATCTCCGGCAAGGTCGACCGCAAGACCCTGCGCGCCATGCCGCTGGCCAGCGCGACTGGCCCCGCCGACGAGCAGGAGCCGGCCCGCACCGCCACCGAGGCCAAGCTGCTGGAGGCCGCCCAGTCGGTGTTCCCCGGCCAGAGCCTGCCCTTCGACGCGGACTTCTTCAACGAGCTCGGCGGCCACTCGCTGATCGCCGCCCGCTTCATTTCGGCCGTGCGCCAGAACCGCGGGCTGGAGAGCGTCACCCTGCAGGACGTCTACGGCCAGCGCACCCTGCGCGCCATCGGCGCCGCCATCGACGCGCGCGCCGTGACGGCCGACGCGGACCTCTCCTTCGAGCCCCCGTCCTTCCGCCGCCGCTTCCTGTGCGGCCTGGCGCAGGGCGTCGCGATGCCGTTCATCCTGGGCCTCGTCACCATCCAGTGGCTCGGCCTGTTCCTGGCCTCCGTGTTCCTGCTGCAGGACGACCCGAGCCTGCTGGCCGAGGTGCCGGTGCTGCTCGGCGTCTACGTGGCGCTGAATCTCGGCACCAAGGCGCTGATCGTCGCCCTGAAATGGGCCGTGCTCGGCCGCACCAAGCCGGGCCGCTACCCGCTCTGGGGCGTCTACTATTTCCGCGTCTGGTTCGTGCAGCGCATGATCCAGGTCACCACGCTGAAGTTCCTGCAGAACTCGCCCCTGATGCGCGTCTACCTGCGCATGCTCGGCGCGAAGGTCGGCAAGGACGCCATGATCTCGGACTTCGAGGCCGGCGCCATCGACCTGATCAGCATCGGCGACCGCGCCACGCTCGGCATCAAGACCAAGTTCGCCAACGCGGTCGCGATCGGCGACGAGTTCGTGATCGGCCCGATCACCATCGGCGACGACGCCTATACGGGCTCGTCCTGCTCGTTCGGCCCCGACAGCGTGGTGGAGGAGGGCGCCCAGGTCGGCGACCTCACCTCCGTCGCGCCCGGCATGACCATCCCGGCCCGGGAGACCTGGACCGGCTCGCCCGCCCGCAAGACCGGCGAGGTCGACCGCGCCTCGATGCCCGAATTCCCGACCGTGACCCCGGTCACCCGCGCGCTGCAGAACGCGACCTATGCGGGCTCCTACATCGTCATGCTGATGCTCGGCCTCGTGCCGATCTTCCCGGCCTTCTACATCCTCTACAATCTCGACGGCCTCATCGACGGCCAGGTCGACTACAGCGTCAGCTGGGCGACGCTGCCCTTCCTCGCCTGGCCGACCGCCATGGCGCTGATCGTGGTCGCCGTCGCCATCATCGTGGCGCTGCGCTGGACGATCATGCCGACCCGGGTGAAGTCGGGCCATTACTCGATCCACAGCTGGTTCTATGTCCGCAAGTGGATGGTGGGCCTCGCCACCGAGGTGACCCTCGAGACCGTGTCGTCGCTCTACGCCACCGTGTTCATGCGCCACTGGTACCGCCTGCTCGGCGCCAAGATCGGCCGCGGCACGGAGGTCTCCACCAATCTCGCGGGTCGCTACGACCTGGTCGAGCTCGGCGAGGACAACTTCGTCGGCGACGAGGCCGTGCTGGGCGACGAGGAGATCCGCAACGGCTGGATGATCCTGGAGCCCGTCAAGACCGGCGACCGCGTCTTCATGGGCAACGACTCGGTGATCCCGCCCGGCTCCGTGCTCGAGAACGACTGCCTGATCGGCGTGAAGTCGACCATCCCGGCGAGCCTGCACGTCAAGAGCGGCGAGATCTCCTTCGGCAGCCCGGCCATGCTGATCCCGGCCCGCCAGAAGGTGAACGCCAACGCGCAGTCGACCTATCGCCCCTCCAAATGGTGGGTGTTCGGCCGCACCATCTTCGAGACCCTGCACACCTCGCTGCCGACCGCCACCTTCATCACCTGCGGCTACATCACGGCCGACCTGATGGAGAGCCCGATCACCAGCGGCCAGTGGGGCAAGGCGACCGCCATCTTCCTGGCGGCGGGCATCGTCATCGCGCTCGCGCTGATCGCCGTCTCGGTCGTGGTCAAGTGGCTGCTGATGGGCGTCTACAAGCCCACTATGAAGCCGATGTGGTCCTTCTGGGCCATGCGGACCGAGGCGGTGGCGGTGCTCTATGGCGGCCTCGTCGGCAAGGCCTCGGTCGAGTTCCTGCGCGGCACGCCGTTCCTGCCCATGGTGCTGCGGCTCTACGGCACCAAGATCGGCAAGGGCGTCTGGATGGACCTCACCGACATCACCGAGTTCGACTGCGTCAAGATCGGCGACTTCGCCACCCTGAATCTCGGCGCCTGCCTGCAGACGCACCTCTACGAGGACCGCATCATGAAGGTCGGACGCATCGAGGTGAAGCGCGGCGTCCATGTCGGCTGGGGCACGACGGTCCTCTATGACAGCACGGTCGGCGACTTCGCCCGCCTCGGCCAGCTCACCATCGTGATGAAGGGCGAGAACATCCCCGCCCACACCAGCTGGGCCGGCGCGCCCGCCATGCCGGTGGCGGTTGCGGCCGCTCCCACCATGGCTTCGGAGCCCGTGCGGGTGGCGGCCTGAGGGGCTAGCCTGCTCGCACGTTCAACACCCCCTCATCCTGAGGAGCATCGCCTCTTGGCGATGCGTCTCGAAGGACGAGGGACTCCAGCAGGCTCCACGGTCGTGCGCTCTGGACCCCTCGTCCTTCGAGACGCCATGCGAAGCCGCATGGCTCCTCAGGATGAGGGGCGTGGAGGATGTCAGGCTCTCAGGAGCTACACGGTAGCCCATGGCGCCGCCGACCCGCCGTTTCCCCATCCCCCAAAATGCTCTAAGACGCGGAGCCATTCTCCGGGTCCGCCGCCATGTCGCACAACACCTTCGGCCATCTCTTCCGCGTCACGACCTTCGGCGAGAGCCATGGCCCGGCGCTGGGCTGCGTCATCGACGGCTGCCCGCCGCGGATCCCGCTGACGGCCGAGGACATCCAGGCCGACCTCGACAAGCGCCGCCCCGGGCAGTCCCGCTTCACGACGCAGCGCCAGGAGCCGGACAGGGTCAAGATCCTCTCCGGCGTCTTCCCCGACGAGTCCGGCGTGCAGGTGACGACCGGAACCCCGATCGCCCTGATGATCGAGAACGTCGACCAGCGTTCGAAGGACTACGGGGAGATCAAGGACAAGTACCGCCCCGGCCACGCCGACTTCACCTATGACGTGAAATACGGCATCCGTGACTATCGCGGCGGCGGGCGCTCCTCGGCGCGCGAGACGGCGGCCCGGGTGGCGGCCGGCGCGGTGGCCCGCAAGGTCGTGCCGGGGCTCGTCGTGCGCGGCGCCCTGGTCCAGATCGGGCCGCACCGGATCGACAGGAGCAGGTGGGACTGGGACGAGGTCTCCCGCAACCCGTTCTTCTGCCCGGACGCGACGGCCGCGATGGTCTTCGCGGACTACCTGGACGGGGTCCGCAAGGCCGGATCGTCCATCGGCGCCGTCATCGAGATCGTAGCGGAGAACGTGCCCCCCGGCCTCGGCGCGCCGATCTACGGCAAGCTGGACAGCGAGATCGCCGGGGCGCTCATGAGCATCAACGCCGTGAAGGGCGTCGAGATCGGCGCCGGCTTCGGCGCGGCCGAACTCACCGGTGAGGAGAACGCCGACGAGATGCGCTACGGGAATGACGGCAAGCCGCTGTTCCTGTCCAATCATGCGGGCGGCGTGCTCGGCGGCGTGTCGACCGGCCAGGCCGTCGTGGCGCGCTTCGCCGTGAAGCCGACCTCCTCCATCCTGAACCCGAGGCTCACCGTCGACCGCAAGGGCGGCGAGACGGACATCTTCACCAAGGGCCGCCACGATCCCTGCGTGGGCATCCGGGCGGTGCCGGTGGGCGAGGCCATGGTGGCCTGCGTCGTCGCCGACCAGTTCCTGCGCCACCGCGGACAGGTGGGCGACACGAGCGCCTGGCCCATTCCGCGCTGAATTTCAGCAGAACTTCATTTGCGCAAAATTCAGTGGCGCTGAATTTCTGGTCGGGTTACGGTCCGGCATGAAGCTCGGCGAGTGGCTGCGGACGAAAGGCATGGCGCGCAACGTGTTTGCGCAGCGCATCGGCGTGTCGCCGGCCGCCGTCACCCAGCTCTGCAACAACGACACCGTCTGGATGTCACGGGAGACGGCCGAGCTGATCTCCAGGGCCACCGGAGGCGCCGTGACCCCGAACGACTTCATCAACCTCCCCACGGTCCTGCCGACCCCCTCGCTCGAGGAGCGCGCCATGTCCCACTCGGTCACCGAAGCCATCGAGGCGCTTGCGAGCGGCGAGATCGTCATCGTCACGGACGACGACGACCGCGAGAACGAGGGCGACCTCGTCTGCGCGGCGTCGCTGTGCACGCCGGAGAAGATGGCCTTCATCATCCGCAACACCTGCGGGATCGTCTGCGCGCCGCTCACCAGCGGCGAGGCCCGCCGGCTGCACCTCACCCCCATGGTGGCCAGCAACGATGCGCCGCTCGGCACCGCCTTCACCATCACGGTCGACGTCCGCCACGGGCTGACGACCGGCATCTCGGCCGAGCAGCGCGCAAACACCGTGCGGGCCTTGGCCAACGGCAATATGGGCGCGAGCGACTTCGTGCGCCCCGGCCACGTCTTCCCGCTCGTCGCCAAGGACGGCGGCGTCCTGATGCGCTCCGGCCATACCGAGGCGGCGGTGGACCTGTGCAAGCTGGCCGGCCTGCCGCCGGTCGGCGTCATCTGCGAACTCGCCAACGACGACGGCACGGTGATGCGCGGCGCTCAGATCGAGGAGTTCGGGGCCAAGCACAATCTGCGCCGGATCTCGGTGGCCGACCTCATCGCCTACCGGCAGGCCCGCGAGAAGCTCGTCGAGCGGGTCGCCACCTTCCCGGTGAAGACCGAGATCGGCGAACTCACCGGCTTCGCCTATGTGACGCCCTACGACCCGGTGCACCACTTCGCCTTCGTGTACGGCTCCATCGGCGACGGCCGCGCCATGGTGACGAGGCTTCACCGCGCCAACGTCATCGCCGACACCTTCGGCGGCGGCAAGGCGATCCACGCCGCCCTGCAGCGGTTCAAGACCGCCGGCCGGGGGGTGCTGGTCTATCTGCGCGACGGCACCGCCGGGGTGCCGGTGCAGGAGTTGGAGACGGGCCTGTCGCCGACCGAGGCGGCGCGCCAGCGCCAGTGGCGCGAGATCGGCCTCGGCGCCCAGATCCTGCGGGACCTCGACGTCAGCTCGATCGTGAACCTCTCCTCGACGCCGCGCTCCTATGTCGGCCTAGCCGGCTTCGGCATCGAACTGGTCGGGACCGAGCCGCTGGACGCCTGAGCGCTCACCCCGCCCAGGGGCGGTCGCCCTCCAGCAGCGGCCGCATCTTGACGATCTCGCCCGCGGCGCAGTCGAGGAAGGCCCGGATGCGCGGCGAGGCGCGCAGGTCCGGATGGGTGAGCAGCCATAGCCCGGCCGAGAAGTCCGGGTTGAGGGCGGTGAGTCGCACGAGGTCCGGCCGCCGGTCGGCGATGAAGCAGGGCAGGGGGCCGACCCCGATCCCCTCGGCGACGGCCTCGGTCAGGCCCAGCACCGTGTTGATCTTGATGGCGACGCGCTCCGCCGGGACGTGCTCGCGGACATAGCGGGCCGCCTTGAGGTGGCCGAACTGGTCGCCCAGCGACACCCAGGGCCGGTCATAGAGCTCGCGCTCCTCCACCGGCGCGCCGGGACTGGAGGCCGGGAACTCGCTGCGCCGCCCATAGACCGCCCAGACGATGCTGGCGACCCGTCGCCCCACCAGGGTCTCGGGCGGGTTGTCGGTGGCCCGCACGGCGATGTCGGCGTCGCGCTTGGACAGGTTCAGCGCCTGGTTGGACAGCACCATATCGACCCGGATGTCGGGATAGAGCTGCCGGAACTGGGCGATGACCGGCATCAGCAGATGCACCAGCAGGGTGTCGTTGGTGGTGACCCGCACCTCGCCCGAGGGGGTCAGCGCCTGCCCGGCGAGCTTGCGCGAGAAGGCGACGACGTCGCGGTCCATCCGCTCGGCGAGGGCGGCCATCTCCTCGCCGGCCGGCGTCAGCCCATAGCCCGTGCGGTGCCGCTCGAACAGCGAGAGCCCGACGCGCTTCTCGATCTCGGCGAGCCGCCGGAACACGGTGGAGTGATTGACGCCCAGCGTATCGGCCGCGCCGGTCAGGGATCGGGTGTCCGCGATCGCCTTCACCAGGCGGAAATCGTCCCAGGGGATCGGGTTCAACTTGCGCTCCTGCAAGGTAGTTCTTTCGCCTTGTGCCATGGAATTGCGAAAAGGAGAAGAGCATTGTGCCTCCACCAAACGCCGCCGCCCTGGACTTCCGGGGCCGCCCTTGAGGAACAACCATCATGATCGACCCCCGCACCGCTCCCTATGGCCTCTTTCTCCTGCGCGTTTCGCTCGGCGTCATGTTCATCGCCCATGCCGCCCTGAAGGTGTTCGTCTTCACCGTGCCGGGCTTCGCCGGCTTCCTGGCCCAGGTCGGGCTGCCGTCCTTCATGGCCCTGCCGGTCATCGCGGCCGAGGTCGTCGGCGGCGTCGCGCTCGTGCTCGGACTGTACAGCCGCCTCGTCGGCGTGCTGCTCCTGCCGGTGCTGCTCGGCGCCCTCATGGTGCATTCCGGCAATGGCTGGCTCTTAACGGCGGCGAATGGCGGCTGGGAGTACCCGGCCTTCCTGATCCTGGCGACCGTGACGCTGATCCTCGGCGGCGACGGCGCCTTCGCGCTCCGCCCGACCCCGACTTCTTTCGCGCCGCGCCTTGCCGCGCAGACCGCCTGACCTATCTCCAGTTCTTCCCCAGGGCCGCCCCGCTGCGAAGCGAGGCGGCTCACGCTTTTGGATTTCGCCTTATGACTGACATCCCCTATTCCGATCTGGACGGCGCCGACCTTCAGGCCGGCGCGCCCGCCCACGCCTTTTCCAAACTGGACGGCTTTGAGACGACCACGTCGCAGGACGCCTGCGCAGACCACAGCCTCGGCGAGCGGATCGTCGCGCTGGTGACCGGCCGCTGCTCGAAGACCGGCAAGCTGATCTCCGAGGCGGGCCTGTAGCTCACTCGCCCGGCCCCGGGCGAGGGGCCGCGGCGCGGCGCAGGCGATCATTGATCGCCTCGCCCAGACCATCATCCGGAACGGGCGTCACGGCGATCGTCGTGGCGCCCGTTTCGTCGAGGTCCCGCAGCATGGCGAAGAGATGGGCGGCCGCCTCTGCGAGGTCGCCGGTCGGGCTAAGATTGAGCACGGCGCGCGCGCCGCCGACGCCTTCGACCCCGGCAGGGCCGAACAGCAGCGCCGCCTCGCCCGGCCGGATGCGCGTCGCCTCCAGCCTCACGCCGGCCTTGGGCGCATAATGAGAGGCCAGCATCCCGGGCGCGACCGGGGCCTCGCTGTCGGCGGGCCCATGGTCCGCGGCCGGCGCCGTCTCCAGGCGCCGCCCGAGCGCCTGCTCCAGCGCGGCCCTGGGAACGCCGCCCGGGCGCAGCAGAACAGGGCCGTCGCCCAGGCACGCCACGATGGTCGATTCCAGTCCCACCGCCGTCGAGCCGCCCATCAGCACGGCGTCGATCCTACCGTCGAGGTCGCCCAGCACATGGGCCGGCGTCGTCGGGCTGACGCGTCCCGACCGATTGGCGGAGGGGCCCGCGACGGGCCGCCCCACGGCGTCCAGCAGCGCCCGCGCGACCGGGTGGGCCGGCGACCGCAGGGCGACGCTGTCCAGCCCGGCCGTGGCGAGGTCCGACACCGTGCAGCCCGGCGCCGTGGGGACGACCAGCGTCAGCGGCCCCGGCCAGAAGGCGCGCGCCAGCGCCAGCGCGGCTGCGTCGAACCGGCCCTGCGCCAGGGCGGCGTCGAGCGTCGGGACATGGGCGATCAGCGGGTTGAAGCTCGGCCGGCCCTTGGCGGCGTAGATGCCGGCCACGGCCTTGCCGTCCGTGGCGTCGGCGCCCAGCCCGTAGACCGTCTCGGTCGGAAACGCGACGAGCCCGCCGGCGCGCAGGATACCGGCCGCCCGGGCCACCCCGGCGGCGTCGGCCTCCAGCCTGAGGGTTTCCCGAGTTGACGACGTATCGTTCACGTCTAAACTACCTTCGGTCTGCGGGATTTCTGTGTCGGCTTCGCTTAGCACGCGGACTATGATGCGCGCCAATGGCGCCGACCGCGCCGACAGGGCGATGCGGCCCTGGGCGAAGGCCCGAATATGGGGAGAGACGACCGATGAGCTACCGCCCTCCTGTCGAGGACATGCTGTTCACCCTGCGCCATACGGCGGGGCTCGACCGGCTGTCCGCCGACGGCCTCGCCCCGGAGCTCGACGGGGGCATGGCGGCCGCCATCCTGGAGGAGGCGGGCAGGTTCGCCGGCGACGTGATCGCGCCGCTGAACGCGGTGGGCGACAAGATCGGCTCGCGGATCGTGGACGGCAAGGTGGTCACGCCGCCGGGCTGGCGGGAGGCCTACCGGGCCTGGGCGGAAGCGGGCTGGAACGGCCTCACCGCCGATCCGGGATTCGGCGGGCAGGGGCTCCCGCAACTCGTCCAGGCCGCCTGCGTGGAAATGTGGAACTCGGCCTCTTTCGCCTTCGCGCTCGGGCCGCTTCTGACGGCCGGCGCCATCGAGGCCGTGCACGCCCACGGCTCGGAGGAGCTGAAGCGGACCTACCTCGCCAAGCTCGTCTCGGGCGAGTGGATGGGCACCATGAACCTCACCGAGCCCCAGGCCGGCTCGGACCTCAACGCCCTGCGCGCCAAGGCCGAGCGGGCCGGAGACGGCACGTACCGGATCTTCGGGCAGAAGATCTACATCACCTATGGCGACCACGACCTCACCGACAACATCGTCCACCTGGTGCTCGCCCGGCTGCCCGACGCGCCGGCCGGCACGCGCGGCATCTCGCTGTTCCTCGTGCCCAAATTTCTGGTGAACCCGGACGGGACGCCGGGCGCGGCCAACGACGTGCGCTGCCACTCCATCGAGCACAAGCTCGGCATCCACGCCTCGCCGACCTGCACCATGGTGTATGGCGACCAGGGCGGCGCGGTGGGCTGGCTCATCGGCGAGGAGAACCGCGGCCTCGCCTGCATGTTCACGATGATGAACAACGCCCGCCTGAATGTCGGGCTGCAGGGCGTCGCCATCGCCGAGCGCGCCACCCAGCAGGCCCTCCGCTACGCCCAGGATCGCCGCCAGGGCCGCGCGCCCGGCCACAAGGGCGAGGGCATGAGCCCGATCATCCAGCATCCCGACGTCCGGCGCATGCTGCTGCGCATGCGCTCGCAGACCGGCGCGGCCCGGTCCCTGTGCTACCTCGTCGCCGAGGCGCTGGACCGCTCCCACCGCGAGACGAACGAGACGGCCCGCCGGGCGGCGTCCGAGCGCGCCGCGCTGCTGACTCCGGTGGCCAAGGCCTATTCCACCGACATCGGCGTCGAGGTCGCGTCCATGGGCGTGCAGGTTCATGGCGGCATGGGCTTCGTGGAGGAGACCGGCGCGGCGCAGCATCTGCGCGACGCCCGCATCGCCACCATCTACGAGGGCACCAACGGCATCCAGGCCATCGACCTCGTCACCCGCAAGCTGCCGCTCTCCGGCGGCGACGCCGTGCGGGCGCTGATCGCCGGCATGCGCGAGGCCGTGGCCGAGGTGGCGAAGGCCAATGATCCGGGCTTCGGCCGCATGGGCGAGCGGCTGCGCGACGCCGTCGACAGCCTCGACCGCGCCACCGCCCATATGCTGGGCGTGCTAGGGACGCGGCCTGACGAGGCCCTGGCGGGCGCGACGGACTATCTGAAGCTCTTCGCCCTGGCCCAGGGCGGGACGTCGCTGGCCGCCGAGGCCCTGATCCCCGACGAGCATGGCCGCGCCGCGCGCGTGGCCACGGCGCGCTTCTTCGCCGAGCAGGTCGCCACCGACGCGCCGGCGCTGGAGCGCGCGGTGGTCGACGGCGCGGGCGCGGTCGCGGACGGCGCCCTGGTCTTCGCCGCGTGATCACGGACGCCCGGCCGCTCTCCGGCAAGGTCTGCATCGTGGCGGGCGCCTCGCGGGGCGTCGGCCGCGGCGTCGCGGTCGCGCTGGGGGAGGCGGGCGCCGTCGTGATCTGCAGCGCCCGCTCGACGCGCTTCGGCGCGCGCACCGAGGGGCGTCGCGAGACCGTGGAGGATGCGGCCGAGGCGGTCGAGGAGGCCGGCGGCCGCGGCTACCCCTATGTCTGCGACCATACGGATCCGCGCGCCCTCTACGAGTTCGCCGCCTATGTGACGCGCCGGTTCGGCCCGCCGGCATTGGTCGCGTGCTCCGTCTGGGGCGGCGCGGAGGGCTTCGACGGCGCCCGCTACGCCGACGGAGCGGCCTTCGGGACGCCGTTCTACGAGCGGTCGCTCGGCGGCTACGAGGTCGCGATCCAGACGGGGGCCTATGCGCTGCTGGCCACGGCCCGCGCCTTCGCGCCGGTGATGATCCCGGCCCGGCGCGGCCTCATCGTCGCGCTCGGCTTCGACGTCGGCGAGGGGTCGGCCGGCGACGTCTATTACGACCTCGGCAAGGCCGCCACGCTGAGGGCCAGCGCCGCCATGGCGGCCGAACTCGCTCCCCACGGGCTGGCCTGCCTGCACCTGTCGCCCGGCTATGTGCGCACCGAGCGCACGGTCTCGGCCGGCCTCGCCGCCCAGGCGACCGAGACGCCGCTCTACGCCGGGCGCGCCGTCGCGGCGCTCGCGGCGGATCCGGACGTCGCCCGCCACAATGCGCGGTCGCTGTTCGTCGCGGACCTCGCCCGCGCCTATGGTTTCACCGACGCGGACGGCACCCGGCCGCCCCGCTACGCCCCGCCCGGCGCGACCGCGCCCTTGAGATCACGCTGAGGAGCGCGCCATGTCCGACACCGCCGCAGGCCCCCTGGGAGGCAAGACGCTGTTCATCACCGGCGCGTCGCGGGGGATCGGCCTCGCCATCGCCCTGAAGGCCGCCCGCGACGGGGCCAACATCGCCATCGCGGCGAAGACGACCGAGCCCCATCCCAAGCTGGAGGGCACGATCTACACCGCGGCGGAGGCGATCGAGAAGGCCGGCGGCAAGGCGCTGCCGCTGGTCGTCGACGTGCGCGACGAAGCCTCCGTGCAGACCGCGATCGGCCGCACCGTGGAGGAGTTCGGCGGGCTCGACATCGTGGTCAACAACGCCTCGGCCATCCAGCTCACGCCGACCACCCAGACCGACATGAAGCGCTTCGACCTGATGCACCAGATCAATGCGCGCGGCACGTTCATGGTGTCCAAATACGCCATCCCGTACCTCGCCAAGGCGGCCAACCCGCACATCCTGATGCTCTCGCCGCCGCTGGACATGCAGGAAAAGTGGTTCGCCCCGCATCTCGCCTACACCATGGCGAAGTTCGGCATGAGCCTGTGCGTGCTCGGCCTGTCGGGCGAGCTGCGCCAGCAGGGGATCGCCGTGAACGCGCTCTGGCCGCGCACCACCATCGCGACCGCGGCGGTGAAGAACCTGCTGGGCGGCGACTCGCTGGTGCGCGCCAGCCGCACGCCCGAGATCGTCGCGGACGCCGCGCATCTGGTCTTCCAGAAGCCGTCGCGGGAGTTCACGGGCCGGTTCCTCATCGACGACAGCTTCCTGGCCTCCGAGGGCGTCACCGAGTTCGACCACTACCGCGTGGACCCCACGCAGCGCCTCTTCGTCGACTTCTTCGTCCCGGCCGACAGCGTGGGTCCGGCCAGCCTGGACCCGGTCGAGGCTTGACCGGCGCGCATCGGCGTGGTCTTGGCCAGACGCCCCGCAAGGGACCGCGCGTAGGGGAGGCGGCGCCATGATCATCGTCTATCGCGCCTCCGAAGCGGGACCCGGCTGCCGCTTCGAGAAGCGGCTGCTGCAGGACGGCGAAGCCATCCCGTCCGATGCCCTGTGGATCGACCTGGTCGAGCCCACCCGCGAGGAGGACAGGACGGTCGAGGACTTCCTCGGCGTCAGCATCCCGACGCGCGAGGAGATGAGCGACATCGAGCCGTCCGAGCTGCTCTACACCGAGCATGGCGCGCGCTACATGACCGCCCGGGTCGTCTACAATGTCGAGACCGTGCCGGAGATCACGGGCCTCACCTTCATCCTGAAGGACCGCACGATGGTTTCGGTGCGCTACGCCGAGCCGAAGGCCTTCCAGATGTTCACCAACCGCATCGCGCGGCCGGAGGGCTGCGCCGCCAACGCCGAGGCGGTGATGGCCGGGCTGGTGGAGACGATCATCGATCGCGCCGCAGACGTGCTCCAGGAGACCGGGGCGCGGCTGGACGCCCTGTCGCGCGCCGTCTTCGAGGCGCGCCCGGACCCGGGATCGCGCCAGTCCGAGCACCAGGACACCCTGCGCAGCCTGGGGCGCCATGGCGACCTGATCTCCAAGATCCGCGAGAGCCTCGTCTCGATCGAGCGGCTGCTGCTGTTCCTCTCGGTGAGCTACCGGACCGCGCGGGTCCCGATGGAGCTGCGCGAGGAGGTCCGCACCACCCTGCGCGACCTGCAGTCGCTGGAGGAGCACGCCACCTTCCAGTCGCAGAAGATCCAGTTCCTGCTCGACGCCACCCTGGGGCTGGTCAATCTTGAGCAGAACAACATCATCAAGCTGTTCTCGGTGATGGCCGTCATCTTCATGCCGCCGACGCTGATCGCCTCGATCTACGGCATGAACTTCAAGCTCATTCCCGAGCTCGACTGGCGCCTGGGCTATCCGATGGCGCTGGCCATGATGGTGATGGCCGGCGTGCTGCCCTATGTCTTCTTCCGCTGGAAGAGATGGCTCTAGGCGACTCGCGCGGTTGCGGAATCCGCCTCCAGAGCCCAGACTTCGCGCATGTGTGGCCGCTTCGCCCTGACCGCCTCGCCCGAGCAGGTTCGCGCGCTGTTCCGCTATGAGGAGCAGCCGAATTTCCCGCCGCGGGCCAATGTCGCTCCGACCGAGCCGATCGCCATCGTGACCCAGGAGCGGGGCCGTCCGGCGTTCCGGCTGGTGCGCTGGGGCTTCATTCCGGCCTGGACGAAGGACCCGGGCGCGTTCCCGCTGCTGATCAACGCCCGCGGCGAGACGCTGGCGGAGAAGCCGGCCTTCCGCAACGCGATCCGCCGGCGCCGCTGCCTCGTCCCGGCCGACGCCTATTATGAGTGGAGCCGGGGGCCCGGCGCCGCCAGGCGTCCGCACCGGATCAGCCGGCGCGACGGCGCGACCATGGGGCTCGCCGCGCTGTGGGAGACCTATGTGTCGCCGGATGGCGGCGAGATCGACACCGCCCTGATCGTCACCACGCACGCCAATGGCGCGGTCTGCGCCCTGCAGGAGCGCATGCCGGTCGTGATCGAGCCCGGCGATTTCCGGACCTGGCTCGACTGCGCCGGCGAGGATCCCCGCGCGGCGCTGACGCTCGTCCGGCCCTGTGCGGACGATCTCCTGGCCGTGGAGCCTTGCGACCCCAGCCTGCCGGCGCCGGAGCGGGCGAGGCTGACGGTCGTCGCGGCCAAAACCGCCCGCCCGGCGCCCCGGCGCCGCGAGCCGGAGCCGCCCGCCCAGGGGAGCCTGTTCTGAGCGCCGCCGTCCAGCATCCCGCCGCCGCGCCCGCCGGGCTGGCGATCCGCCCCTATGTCCGGGCGGACCTGCAGGCCTGCGCCGAGATCTATGTCGACGCCCGCCGCGTCGCCTTCACCTGGTGCCCGCCGTCGATCTTTCGGACGGACGACTTCGAGCGGGATTCGCTCGGGGAGGCCGTCTACGTGGCCGAGCTGGAGGGGCGGGTCGCCGGGTTCCTGTCGCTGTGGCTGCCGGAGCGCTTCATCCACCTGCTCTTCGTCGATCCGGGCCTGCATCGGCGGGGGATCGGCCGCGCGCTGCTCTCGCATGCGCTCCACATCCTCGGCCCGCGCGTCTGGCTGAAGTGCCAGCAGGGCAACCTGAACGCGCTGGCCTTCTACCGGAGCCAGGGCTGGAGCGTCACCCCCGGCGGGTCCGACGAGGTCGGGCCGTGGTCCTACGTGGCCTCGCCGGCCGCACTGGTCAGCCCCGACGGCCGCTGAGCGTCGCGCGCAGCACGAAGGTGAGCACCTCCGCCACCGCCCGGTAGAGGGCCTCGGGGATCTCGTCGTCGAGCGGCACCCTGGACAGCGCCTCGGCCAGCGCCGGGTTCTCCTCGATGGCGACGCCGTGTTCCTCGGCGGCCGCCACGATGCGCTCCGCCACCGCGCCCCGGCCCGTGGCGGTGACGCGCGGGGCCCTCTGTTCGCCCTTGCGGTACTCCAGCGCGACGGCGAGCTTGCGGGGCGACACCGTGGTCATGAGCGCTGGTCCAGGAGGACGCCGGCCGCCGGAGCCGGACGGCGCGGCGCGCCCGCCACCACGGCGATCTCCGACGTGTCGAAGGCCGCGTCGTCGAGCGCCCGCTTGAGCGCGTCCGCCCCGACCCGGAGCGACGCGAGCGTCTGGCTGCGCTCGGCCCACAGGGTGACGCCGAGGCGCGTCCCGCCCAGCGTCAGGCGTGCGTGGACCGGCCCGGCCTCGCTGGTCTCGATCGCGAATTCGATGCTCCAGCGCCCGTCGGGGGCGCCGGCCCGGCCGGATCCGCCGCCCTCGCGCGCGATGCGCAGCTGGGCGTTGGCCGTCTCGCGCGGCAGCAGGACGGGGACGTCCATCACCCAGGC
Source organism: Alsobacter sp. SYSU BS001988 (assembly GCF_054796215.1). Classification (NCBI taxonomy): domain Bacteria; kingdom Pseudomonadati; phylum Pseudomonadota; class Alphaproteobacteria; order Hyphomicrobiales; family Alsobacteraceae; genus Alsobacter; species Alsobacter sp. SYSU BS001988. The sequence goes on from NZ_JBTAMK010000019.1 coordinate 25,114, forward strand.
GGGATTTTGCGCCGGCCGGCCCGGCGCGCCATCGGCCGGGCGGGCGTCGTCGCGCGGCAGGGCGGCCGCCTGCGACAGGCGGATGCGATCGAGCGCGGCTTCCACCTGCCCGTGCAGGGTCCGGGCGACCTCGCCGGGAGACCGGTCCCCCAGGTCGGGGAGCGCGACAGCCGGCTCGGAGCGGGGCGCGGCGTCGGCTCGGGGCGGGCCGGCGCGGCCGCCCGCCTGTCCGGCCCTGGGCTCCGCCGCGCCCTGCAGGCGAGCGGGCGATGCCGGATCCGGCGGGTCCGACGGCCCGGACGCCGTCTCGCGGGCCGGGCCGAGGCCCTGGCCGAGCGCCGCCTTCAGGGCCGTGACGAGCAGGCGCGCGTCGCCGACCGGGGAGCGCGGGATCCCGCGCGGATCGGCCAGCTGGTTCCCGCCGGACGCATCGCGGAGGGCCGGCCCGGCCGGGTCGCCCGCGGGCTCCGGCCCGCCTGGGACCGGGCGGGCGGCGCTCCCGTCGGCGGGCGCCGCGGCGGGAAGGGCCGCGGGCGCCGCGGCTTGGGGCATGGAGGCGGCCGGCGCGGCGAGGGGCGTCGTCGACGCCTGAGGCGGCGGAGCGACCTTCTCCAGGATGGCGCCGAGCGCGAGCAGGAGCGCCTTGGCGTCGCGGGAGGAGGCTCCCGCGCCGGCGGCGAGGCGCGCGTCCAGGAACACGCCGGACTGGCGCACCAGCGCCTGCACGGTCGAGGCGTCGATGGGCGCGGCGGCGTCGAGGCCCGAGGACAGCAGCGCTCGCAGCAGCGGCTGGGCCGCGGCGGGCAGCGCGGCGGCTGCAGCCTGTGGGTCGGCGAGGAGCGCGCGGAGGGTGGACAGCAACTCGGCCGGCGCCTGCTGCCGGCCGGCCGCCCGCGCCACGGCGCCCGCCAAAGCGGCGGCCGGATCGGCGGTCGATGCGGCGGACCGTTCCACTCCCGCCTCGACGCGGCCGGGCGGCGCAGCCTCCTCGCGGACGGCCAGCGTCACGGCGGCGGGAAGCGCCGGGCTGGCGCGGGCCGCGCCGGTCGGGTCGGGGAGCGGCCGCAGCGTCGGCTGCGACCCCGCCGTCTCGACGACGAGCTTCACCGACGCGCCCGGGGCCAGACCGTCCCAGGCGGGCATGTCCAGGGCGCCGAACGCGGTGAGGAGGCGGGCGAGGCCAGCCTCGCTGATGGCGGCGACGCGCGCGGCGATCTCGTCGCCGGCCTGCAGCGCCGCGAGCGCCGGCTCGGCGCCGGCGGCGGACGGGGCGTTCTGCAGGGCGAGGCTGGCGACGGTCACGGCGCGGCTCCGGCGCGCACGCAAGGGCGCGCGGTCGTCCGATCAAGCCATGTCCGGGTTCCCAGCCGGTTAAGGCCGCCCTGGAATCGCCTCAGAGCACCTTGCCGGGGTTCAGGACGCCCTTGGGGTCGAGCGTCGCCTTGATCGCCCTCATCATCTCCAGCGCGACCGGATCCTTCACCTCGGCCAGCAGCTTGCGCTTGAGCCGGCCGATGCCGTGCTCGGCCGAGATCGACCCGCCATAGCGCGTCGTCAGCCCATGCACGACGCGGTTGATCTCGTCCCAGCGCCCCAGATAGGCGGCCTTGTCCATGCCGACCGGCTGGGTGACGTTGTAGTGCAGGTTGCCGTCGCCGAGATGGCCGAAGGGCAGGGGCCGGCACCCGGGCATCGCCTGCTCCAGGGCCGCGTTTGTCTCCTCGATGAAGCGCGGGATCCCGGCGATCGGCAGGGCGATGTCGTGCTTGATCGAGCCGCCCTCGAAGCCCTGGGCCTCCGACAGGGTCTCGCGCAGCTTCCACAGCGCGTTGCGCTGGTCGAGCGAGGTCGCGATCACGGCGTCCCCGACGCCGCCGGCCTCCATCGCTTCGCCCAGCAGCGCCTCCATAGCCTCCTCGAGCCCCTCGTCGCGCGGCGAGGAGAGCTCGACCAGCACGTACCAGGGATGCGGACCCTGCAGAGGGTCGCGGCAGCCCATGTGGTTCACCGACATCTCGATCCCGAGGCGCGGGATCAGCTCGAAGGTGGTCACGGCGTTGCCCGCCATCGCCTTGGCGCGGCCGAGGAGGTCGAGCGCGGCGGCCGGATCGGTAAGGCCGCACAGCGCCGTCACCATCTGGCGCGGGCGGGGGAACAGTTTCAGCACCGCGGCCGTGATGACGCCCAGCGTGCCCTCCGAGCCGACGAACAGGTTCTTCAGGTCGTAGCCGGTGTTGTCCTTGCGCAGCTTGCCGAGGCCGTTCCAGATCCGGCCGTCGGCCAGCACCACCTCCAGCCCCAGCACGAGGTCGCGGGCGTTGCCATAGGCCAGCACGGCGGTGCCGCCGGCGTTGGAGCCGAGATTGCCGCCGATCGTGCAGGTGCCCTCCGACGCCAGCGAGAGCGGGAACAGGCGGTCCGCCGCTTCGGCGGCCTGCTGGGCGCGCAGCAGCGTGACGCCGGCCTCCGCCACCAGCGTGTCGGACTGCGGGTCGACCTCGCGCACCCGGTCCATGCGGTTCAGCGACAGCACGATCTCGTCGCCGGTCTCGTGCGGAACCTGCGCGCCCACGAGGCCGGTGTTGCCGCCCTGCGGCACGATGGGCCACCCCTCGGCGTTGGCCAGCGCCAGCACGGCGGAGACCTCCGCGGTGGAGCCCGGCCGCACCACGCAGCGCGCCTTGCCGCGGTAGAGGCCGCGCCATTCCACCAGATAGGGCGCCATCTCGGCGGGGTCCGCGATGGCGTATTTGTCGCCCACGATCGCGGCGAGCTGGGTGACGGCGGGGTCCTGCTGCATCGGCGTTATCCCAAGGTGCGACGGGCCCGGCTGGCGCGGGGGCGGCGGAACACGCCCACGAGCTCGACATGGGCCGAGAAGAGGAACTGGTCGACTGGCGTCACGGCCTCCAGCGCATAGCCGCCTCCGACCAGGATGGCGGCGTCGCGCGCGAAAGTGGCCGGGCTGCATGAGACGCCCACGACGGTGGGGACCTGCGAGGCGGCGAGCTGGCGCGCCTGCGCCTCCGCCCCGGCGCGGGGCGGATCGAAGACCACCGCGTCATAGGTCGCCAGCTCCGGCCCCAGCAGCGGCCGGCGGAAGAGGTCGCGGGCCTCCACCGTCACGGGGCGGAGCCCCTGGGTGCGCCGCGCGGCGGCCGAGAGGGCCTCCAGGGCCGCGGCGTCGGCCTCGACGGCGTGCACGGCGGCGCGCTCGGCGATGCGCAGCGCGAAGGGCCCGACGCCGGCGAAGAGATCCAGGACGCGCTTGGGCTTGCCGAGCGCCTCCAGCACGAGGCGCGCGAGGGCGTCCTCGCCGGCCTGGGTGGCCTGCAGGAACCCGCCGGCGGGCGGCTCGACCAGGGTCGGGCCGATCGCCACCAAAGCGGGGGTCCGCGCCGAGATGACGTCGCCATGGATCGACAGACGGGCCAGCCCGAGGCGCTCCGCAAGCGCCACGAGATCGGTCTTCAGCCGCGGCGAAGCCGGCCCGTGGCCGCGCAGGTCGACGTCGAGGCCGCCCTGCGTGGCCGTGACCTGGATGTCGAGCGGCTTGGCGCTCTTGGCGCAGGCCTCGGCCAACGCGAGCGCGACCTCGGGCGCCCTGTCGAGGGCCGGGACGAGAAGCGGGCAGGCGGGGATCGGCACGAGATCGTGCGTGCGGGCGGCCATGAAGCCCACGGCGGTGCGCGTGCGGCCATCCGCGTCGGCGATGCGCCGGGCGTGGAACGTCGCCCGGCGGCGGCCTTCGCCATGCGCCTCGACGAGCGGGGAAAGGGTGACCTCGAGCCCGGCCTGCCGCAGCGGGGCCGCGGCCTGCTCGGTCTTCCACGCCGCATAGGCGGCCGGCGCGAGATGCTGGACGGCGCAGCCGCCGCACACGCCGAAAAGAGGGCAGGGCGCCGGAACGCGCTCGGACGAGGCCGTCTCTATCGAGACGAGCCGCCCGCGGCCATCCTCGACCTCAGCCGTGACGGTCTCGCCGCTCAGCGCGTAGGGCACGAAGACGACGCCGTTCGGGGTCACGGCCACGCCGTCGCCCCGCTGGCCCAGCCGGTCGATGGTGAGGCGCTCAAGCATGATGGGGCTCCGCCGGAAAGGCGCCGCGCCGGGCCCCGATCAGGAATTCGAGGTTGCCGTCGCCCCCGGCGACGGGCGAGGGGATGACGCCGTCGCAACGCCAGCCGAGCGACGCGACGAGATCCCGAGCGCCGGCGCAGACCGCGCGGTGGATGGCGGGATCCTTCACGAGGCCTTTGCGGACATGGGAGCGGCCGGCCTCGAATTGCGGCTTGACCAACGCCACCACGGCGGCGTCGGCCGCCGCAAGCGAAAGAACATGAGGCATGACAAGCCTCAGCGAGATAAAGCTCACATCGAACGTGAGGAGCGTGGGCGCCTCGCCCAGGTCTTCGGCCGCAAGCGTCCGGGCGTCGCGGCCTTCCAGGGAGGCCACCCTGGGGTCGTCCCGCACCGTGCGGTGCAGCTGGCCGTGGCCGACGTCGATCGCGCAGACGCGGCGCGCGCCGGCCGACAGCAGCACATGCGAGAAGCCGCCCGTGGAGGCGCCGACATCCAGGCAAGCCCGCCCCTCGGGGTCGTAACCGAAACGCTCCAGGGCGGCGGCGAGCTTCAGCCCGCCGCGCGACACCCACGGATAGGGCGGCTCGGCCGTGACCGCGGCGCCGGGCGGGATCGTCTCCGACGGCTTGCGGACGGGCCTGCCGTCGACGGCGACGAGGCCGGCCGCGATCGCCTCCTGCGCCTTGGCGCGGCTCTCGAAGAAGCCGCGCTCGACCAACGCCAGGTCGGCCCGCCGCGGGGACGCGGCTGGCGGCTGTGTCGGCAGGGAGCGGGCGTCGGACATTCGTGCGTCACATGCGGCTGGGGATGCGCAGGCGCTGGGCGCCGCGGCGGCCGCTCGTATAGCATGCCGGGGCGCGTCGCGAAGGCCCTCCGCGCGACCCTGACCGGCGCTCCTCTCCCGCACCCCCCGACCCGCGAGGTTTCCGATGCACCGTATCGCCCTTTCCATGATCGCCGTCGCGCTTGCGGCGGCCTCTTCGAGCGCCGCAGCCCAGGAGGTCGCCGAGGCTCCGGTGATCGACAACAAGGGCGCGGCCATCGGCTCCATCCGGCTGCGCGGCTCGGGCGCGGGCGTCGTCGTCCGGGTCTCCCTGAAGGCCGGGGCGCTGCCGCCGGGCTGGCACGGGGCGCACATGCACGCCGTGGGCGATTGCAGCGACACCGACAAGTTCATGAACTCCAAGGCGCATGTGAACCATGACGCCAGGAAGCACGGCCTGCTCAACGCCGAGGGGCCCGACAATGGCGACCTGCCGAACCTCTACGCCGCCGCCGACGGGTCGGTGAACGCCGAGCTGTTCACGCCCTTCGCCCGGCTCACGGGGCCCAACGGCCTCAAGGACGCGGACGGCTCGGCCTTCGTGATCCATGCGGCGGAGGACGACCACACGGCCCAGCCCATCGGCAACGCCGGGGCGAGGCTGGCCTGCGCGGTCATCAAATAGGGCGTTCCGGACCGGCGCGGGCCGCTCTCAGCGGCCCGCCATGTAGGACGCCAGGGCTTCCAGGTCCTCCGGCGCCAGCGTGTTGGTGATGTCGCTCATCCAGGGATTGTTGGTGCGCGTCCGGGCGCGGAAATCCTGGAGAGTCTTGAGGATGTATTCGCGCCGCTGCCCGGCGATGCGCGGATTGGTGCTGTCGCCCAGCCCCTCCGCGCCGTGGCAGGAGCCGCACTGGCCGGCCGTGACGGCGGCCTCGGCCCGTTTGGCCTCCTCCGGCGACGCCCGGGGCTGGTTGAGGTTCACCCAGGTCTTCTTCGAGAAATACTCGGCCAGCCCCATCATGTCCTCGCGCGACATATCCTTGGCGATGCCGTTCATAATCTCGTTCTTGCGCTGGCCGAGCTTGAAGTCGCGCAGCTGCAGATAGAGGTAGCCCTGATGCTGGCCCCAGATCAGCGGGTAGGACTTGTCGACCGGCGCGCCGGCCTCGCCATGGCAGGAGGCGCAGACCTGGGCCTTCTCCTCGATGTCTTCAGCGGCCGCGGACGCGGACGAAAGAGCGGAAGGAACGAGCAGCGCCAGAAGGGGCAGGGCCGCGGCGCGGAGCGGAAAGTGGCTCATGCTGGAATCTCGGGGGAAGCGGGATCGGGGGATGGAGGTTCGGCGAAGGCTCCGTAACGGAACGGGGCCGCGAGCGGCGGCCCCGTCCTGATTGAGAGCATGCCGCGTTTCGACGGAAACACAGCATGCTCTCGTGTCCTCGTGGTCGCATGCTTCGACGCGAAAGTCGGTTTCCACCTGTTCGCAGCATGCTCCAGCGTGTCGGGCTCGGCCGTTCAGTCCGCCGTCGTGAAGGCGATGATGCTGTTGCCGCGCTTGTAGTCGATCTGGGTGTTCCCGCCCGCGCCGACCACCACATACTGCTTGCCGTCGACCGTGTAGGAGGACGGAGGCGCGTTCACGCCGGCGCCGGCCTGGAACTTCCAGAGCGTCGACCCGGTCTCCGCGTCATAGGCCTTGAACAGGCCGTTCGCCTCGCCGGTGAACACCAGCCCCCCGGCGGTCGCCAGGATGCCGCCGATCATGGGCTGCGCGGTCTTCACCTGCCAGCGGATCTTGCCGGTGTTGTAGTCCACCGCCGTGACGTTGCCCCACTGCTCCTCGGTCGGGATCACCTTGAACGCCCCGCCGAGCCACAGCTTGCCGGCCGGGTAGTTCGAGCTCTCCACGTGATACGTCATCGGCTGGTGCAGGTTGATGGCGTAGCTGAGGTTCAGGTTGGGATTGATGGCGATCGGCGACCACTCGACGCCGCCATTGGCGCCGGGAAGCATGCGCGCGCCTTCCTTGGTCGGCAGCACCCACATGTTCTCCTGCGGCACCATGGCCTCGGAGAAGCGGATCAGGCTGCAGTCCTTGGCGTCGTGGACATAGACATGGCCGGTCTTGCCGGCGTGCAGCACGCCCTTGATCGGCTTGCCGTCCTTGTCGGCCACGGTGGTGATCACCGGCGGGCTGACCGAGTCCAGGTCCCAGACGTCGTGCGCGATGTATTGGAGGTGGCAGACATACTGCCCCGTATCCAGGTTCACCGAAACGAGCGAGTCCGTGTAGAGGTTGTCGCCAGGGCGCAGCGAGCCGTCGAGGTCCGGCGAGGGATTGCCGACCACGAAGTAGATCCGGCGCGTCTCGAGGTCCACGGCCGGGTTCTGCCACACGCCGCCGCCGAGCGTCTTGAAGGGGTCGCCCGTCTTGGCGAGCTGGGCCTTCTCGGCCTCGATGTTGCGGTGCATGTCGCGGCCGGTCGCGTCCTTCGTGGCCCAGACGCCGACGGAGTTCTCCGGCACCGTGTTGAAGGTCCACAGCAGCTTGCCGGTCTTGGCGTCATAGGCCTTCACGAAGCCGCGGATGCCGTATTCGCCGCCATTGGTGCCGATCAGGATCTTCCCGTCGACGGCCGTGGGGGCCATCGTCTCGCTGTAGCCGAGCTCCGGATCGGCGATCTGGGTCTCCCAGACCGGCTTGCCGGTCTTGGCGTCGAGCGCCACCAGCTTGGCGTCGAGCGTGGCCATGTAGACCATGTCGCCGTGCACGGCGACGCCGCGATTGTTCGGGCCGCAGCAATAGACGGTGATCGGCCCCATCTTGTGCTTGTAGTGCCAGAGCTCCTCGCCCGTCCGCGCGTCCAGCGCGTAGGCGTGGTTGAAGGAGGTGGTCACATACATGACCCCGTTGACCACGATCGGGCTGGTCTCCAGCGATTCCTTCACCTCGGTCTGGAAGATCCAGGCCGGGCGCAGCTTGCCGACATTGGAGACGTTGATCTGGCGGTTCGGATAGTAGCGGGTCTGCTGGTAGTTTCCGTTTGTGTGCAGGAAGTTGTTGCCGTCGCCCGCGGCGCGGTTCAGGAGGTCCTGGCTCACGGTGTTCATGTCGCCCCATTTGGAGGCGGCCTTCACTTCCTGAGCCCGGACGGCCCCTGATGCCGCAAGGCTGGTCGCGAGCGCAAAGGCGCCGACCGCCATGAACTGGCGCTTTCTCGACATCATCCTCGAGTCCTCCCCTGGCGCGGGCGGAGCCTGCGCACGTGCGGCGATTGAGCTCGCCTGCGAGGCCGATGCTGCGCCTCGATCCCGCCGGGTGTCAACTTGGGTTCACGCTGTCGCGCCGCGACGATTCGGGGCGCGACAGCGCGTCCGCGAGCCTCCGGACGAGGTCAGCGCGTGCAGTCGACGAGATCGTTCTCGTGCACGGCGAAAATCTCGCCGGCCTTCACGGAGACCCCCCTGGCGAGGCAGACCCGCCCGGCCTCGTCCTTGACCTGCACGTCGTAGACGCCGGGCGCCACGTCGGTGATGCGCAGCCGTTCGTCGAAGTCCACCGTGCCGTCGCGGTCGTTCTCGCACTGGTTGCGCCCCCAGCGCGTCGTTCCGGCGGGCGCCAGCCGGACCTGGGTCAGGGTCACGCCCGTGAGGTTCCACAGCCGCGTCCCGCCGCGCTCGGCGGACTGCCCCGGCGACGCCCCCAGCACGCAGCCCAGCGCCACCGCCGCCAGACCCATCGATCGTCTCAATCGCATCTCGTCCCCCCTCATTTCGACGGCAGTGCAGCACCTTACGGCCGCCGCCGCAAATCCGCCCGATGGCGTCGGCATGTCACGACCCGAAACCGGTTGGAGGTCCCCCGATGCGCGCTGATCAGACGGAGAGCGGCCCCGCCGTGCTCGACCGCAAGATCGTCCACGACGGCTGGAGCACCTTCGTGATCGCCCGGATCCGGCTGCCCAACGGCGCCGTGGTGAACCGCGAGATCGAGGACCACGGCCGCGCCGTCTGCGTGCTGCCCTATGATCCGCAGCGCAAGACGGCGATCCTGATCCGCCAGTTCCGGCCGCCGGCCTTCGTCGCCGGAGGCGAAGCCTTCGTCACCGAGGCGCCGGCCGGCCTGCTGGACGAGGATGACCCCGAGGACTGCGCCCGCCGCGAGGCCATGGAGGAGTGCGGCCTCCGGCTCTCCGCCCTGGAGCCCGTCGTGAGGGGCTGGACGATGCCGGGCATCTCCACCGAGCGGATGGACTTCTTCCTCGCGCCCTATGGCGAGCGCGACAGGGTGGGGGACGGCGGCGGGCTCGCCGAGGAGCACGAGGACATCACCGTGCTGGAGATTCCGCTGGCGGACCTCGCGGCCCAGGCCGCCCGCGGCGAGGTCACGGACGTGAAGACGCTGATGCTGATCCTGTCGCTGCAGGTGCGCCGGCCCGACCTCTTCGCCTGAGGTCAGGCGATCAGGCTGGCCGCCTTCGCGGCGGCCGAGGTCTCGTCGCGGCCGAGCGCCTCCAGGACCTTGGCGACGACGCCCTTCGCGTCGAGCCCGGCGCGGGCGTACATGCGGTCGGGCTTGTCGTGGTCCAGCCAGACGTCGGGCAGCACCATCGAGCGGACGCGCAGGCCCTTGTCGAGGGCGCCGACGTCGGCGAGGTGGTGCAGGACGAAGGACCCGAAGCCTCCGACGGAGCCCTCCTCGATGGTGACGAGCACCTGGTGCTCGCGCGCGAGGCGCTCGATCAGCGCGGCGTCCAAAGGCTTGGCGAAGCGCGCGTCGGCGACGGTGGTCGACAGCCCCATCGCGGCGAGGTCGTCGGCGGCCTTCAGGCACTCGGCGAGGCGCGTTCCCAGCGACAGCAGGGCGACGCGCGTACCTTCGCGCACGATGCGCCCCCGGCCGATCTCGAGCGGCACTCCGCGCTCGGGCAGTTCCAGCCCGACGCCTTCGCCCCGCGGGTAGCGGAAGGCGATCGGACCCTCGTCATAGGCCACTGCGGTCGCCACCATGTGGACGAGCTCCACCTCGTCGGCGGCCGCCATCACCACCATGTCGGGCAGGCAGCCCAGATAGGCGACGTCGAAGCTGCCGGCATGCGTCGCGCCGTCGGCGCCGACGAGGCCGGCCCTGTCCAGCGCGAAGCGCACGGGCAGCTTCTGCAGCGCCACGTCATGCACGACCTGGTCGTAGGCCCGCTGCAGGAAGGTGGAGTAGATGGCGCAGAACGGCTTGTAGCCCTCCGTCGCCAGGCCGGCCGCGAAGGTGACGGCGTGCTGTTCGGCGATGCCCACGTCGAAGGTGCGCTTCGGGAACTCCTTGCCGAACAGGTCCAGGCCCGTGCCGGACGGCATGGCGGCCGTGATGGCGATGATGCGGTCGTCCTCGCGGGCGGCCTTGATCAGGCTGTCGGCGAAGACGCGCGTGTAGGACGGCGCGTTGGCCTTCGGCTTCGATTGCGCCCCGGTCACCACGTCGAAGGTGTTGACGCCGTGATACTTGTCGGCGGAGGCCTCGGCGGGCGGATAGCCCTTGCCTTTCTGGGTGACCACATGGATCAGCACGGGGCCGGCCTGGCCGTCCCGCACGTTCCGCAGCACGGGCAGGAGATGCTCCAGATTGTGCCCGTCGATCGGCCCCACATAGGTGAAGCCGAGCTCCTCGAACAGCGTGCCGCCCGTCAGGAAGCCGCGCGCATGCTCCACCGCGCGGGTGATCGTGCGGTCGAGCCGCTTGGGCAGGCGCCCGGTGACATGCTTGCCGATGTCGCGCAGCGTCAGATAGGTGCGGCCGGAGAGGAGCCGCGACAGATAGGCCGACATCGCGCCGACCGGCGGGGCGATCGACATGTCGTTGTCGTTCAGGATGACGATGAGCCGGCTGTCCATCGCGCCGGCGTTGTTCATCGCCTCATAGGCCATCCCGGCCGACATGGCGCCGTCGCCGATCACGGCCACGACGTTGCTCTTGCGCCCGTCGAGGTCGCGCGCGACGGCCATGCCGAGGCCGGCGGAGATCGAGGTGGAGGAATGCGCCGCCCCGAAGGGGTCGTACTCGCTCTCCGAGCGCTTGGTGAAGCCGGAGAGGCCGCCGCCCTGGCGCAGCGTGCGGATCCGGTCGCGGCGTCCCGTCAGGATCTTGTGCGGATAGGCCTGGTGGCCGACGTCCCAGATGATCCGGTCGCCCGGCGTGTCGAAGACGTATTGCAGCGCCACCGTCAGCTCGACCACGCCGAGCCCCGCGCCCAGATGGCCGCCGGTCACCGACACGGCGTCGATGGTCTCCAGCCGCAGTTCGTCCGCCAGTTGGCGGAGTTGGGACTGGTCCAGGCGGCGCAGGTCCTCAGGGATGTCGACCTGGTCGAGGAGCGGCGTCCGGGAGGCGTGAGAGGAGGGAGCTTGCGTCACGTCGGGGCCCGTCGGGGGAGTAGCGCGCAATCCCCGTTGATCTGATCACTCATTAAACGAAAACCGCCGTGGCTCACAATCGATCCAGAGTCGCAGGGGCGAATCGAAGCCGCGCCGTCAGCGGTCCACGTCCAGCGGCTCGGTTCCGCGGGCGCGGCCGTCGGCGCCCAGCGTGATCTTCTCCACCCGCGCCTCGGCCTTGCGCAGCAGCGCCTCGCAATGCTTCTTCAAAGCTTCGCCGCGCTCATAAATGGCGATCGAGTCCTCCAGCGGCACGTTGCCCTGCTCGAGGCGGCCGACGATCGTCTCGAGTTCGGCGAGCGCGGTCTCGAACGGCATGGCGGCGATGTCGGCGGCGGCTGCGGTCGGCTGGGCGTCGGTCACGGAGGTCTCCCTTGTGGCGCCCTATATCGGCCGCCGCGCCGGACGTTGCAAGTCGGGCGGGGCGCAGCCGCGGCTGCTCAGCCGTCGGGAGGAGCGCGCACTCGGAATGATCCTGACGGGAGGCGCAGGCCTAAGCTTTGACCAGATCGAGGCGCCGCTCGATCTGGTCGAGACGAAGCTCGGATTCGGTCGCTGCCGTGAGAAAGCGACGCGTTCTGTTGCTCCAGAATGCCGAGCAACACACGATCCGCCATTTCGGGTCCCACTCCCTCCTGCGCTGTCGGGCTCGCGGGCGCCAACCCGACGGAGCCTCAGACAGGCAGCGCCGTCGTTCGCTTCACGGTCCTGAGCGCCAGGGTGGACTGAACCCGCACGACCCCGGGCAGCGTCGTGAGCACGCTGCGGTGAATGCGCTCGAAATCGGCCGTGTCGGCGAAGACCACGCGGATCAGGTAGTCGGCCGTGCCGGCCAGCAGGTAGCATTCGAGGATCTCGGCGTGGCGCGCCACGGCGGCCTCGAAGGCGTCCAGGCTCTGGCGCCCTTGCTGGTCCAGGGTGACGAACACGAAGGCGGTCCCCGGCAGGCCCGCCGCCGCTTCGTCCAGCAGCATCACGGTGCCTTTCACGAGCCCGGAATCCTCCAGGATCTTGACCCGGCGCAGGCAGGCGGACGGACTGAGATGCACGCGGTCGGCGAGGTCCGCGTTGGTGATCCTGCCGTCCTGCTGCAGCAGCTTCAGGATCGCACGATCCCGCGCATCCAGATCAGGCATTCGCATGTTTTGCGCCCCCTCAGCGCCGGGGCGCAATTCTATGCTGAGAAGCGCCCCCTGCGAAGGCCTGTTTCGTCGGTTGCGCCGGGGGCGCGGCGTAAGCTTTCCGTGTATTTTCCGCCAGGGAGGCGACCATGCGCGTGGGTGTTCCGCAGGAGATCAAGAACCACGAATACCGTGTCGGGCTGACGCCGTCCTCGGCGGCGGAGCTGGTCCATCACGGCCATACTGTGCTGGTGGAGACCGGCGCGGGCCTCGGCTCCGGCATCCCGGACGAGGACTACGCCGCCGCGGGCGCCGATATCGTCGCCGACGCGGACGCGGTCTGGTCCGGCGCGGACCTCATCGTCAAGGTGAAGGAGCCCCAGCCGGACGAGCGCGCGCGGCTGCGGCGCGGCCAGACGCTGTTCACCTATCTCCACCTCGCGCCGGACCTGGAGCAGACCCGGGACCTCGTCGCCTCCGGGGCGACCTGCATCGCCTACGAGACCGTGACCTCGCCCAGCGGCGGGCTGCCGCTGCTGACGCCGATGTCGGAGGTCGCCGGCCGGCTCGCCCCGCAGGTCGGGGCGCACTGCCTGGAGAAGGCGGCGGGCGGCCGCGGCGTGCTGCTGGGCGGCGTCCCGGGCGTTCCGGCCGCCGACGTCCTCGTGCTCGGCGGCGGCGTCTCCGGCACGCACGCGGCCACCATCGCTCTCGGCATGGGGGCGAACGTCACGGTGGTGGACCGCTCGGCCGACGCGCTGCGACGCCTCGCCAGCCAGTTCGGCACGGGACTGCGCACCGTGTTCTCCACCCGCGACGCCGTGCGCGAACTCGTCAAGCGCGCCGATCTCGTCATCGGCTGCGTGCTGGTGCCGGGCGCGGCGGCGCCCAAGCTCGTCACCCGCGACATGCTGAAGACCATGAAGCCCGGCGCCGTGATCGTGGACGTCGCCATCGACCAGGGCGGCTGCTGCGAGACCTCGCACGCCACCACGCATGACGACCCGACCTATGTGGTGGACGGCGTGGTCCACTACTGCGTGGCCAACATGCCGGGCGCGGTGGCGCGCACCTCCACCTTCGCGCTCAACAACGTCACCTTGCCGTTCCTGCTCGCGCTGGCCGACAAGGGCTGGCGCCAGGCGCTCACGGACGATCCGCATCTGCGCGACGGGCTGAACGTGCACGAGGGCCAGATCGCCTGCCAGCCGGTGGCGGAGGCGCATGGGCTGCCCTATGTCAGCGCCGAGCGCATGCTGGGACTCTGAACCGTCTCATGAAGCCGGCGCCGGGCCGGCGTCGCGGCCCCCGCGATCGGCCCGGCCGAACACCCATCTCTGGTAGACGAGGCCGATCCCCACCAGCGCCAGCCCGAGCCCGATGAAGGAGAGCGCGCGCAGCGGGCCCTCGAGCCCGCTCATGTCGACCAGGAACGCCTTGACGGCGGCCAGCAGGATATAGGCGGCCGAAGCCAGCCGCGCCGTGGTGGAGCGGCGCAGCACCCCATAGGCCAGCAGCCCGAGGCCCACGGCCAGGAACGCGGCCGAATAGGCGTAGAGCTCGCCCGGGCTGGTGCGGCGCAGGACGCCGATGTCGGCGCCCTGGAAGAGCGTGCGCACCTCCAGCACGAGCCACAGGAACTGCAGCCCGAAGGCCAGCGCCGACGCGCAGGCTTCGAACCACCAGGGCCGGCGGCCCCGCGCCCGGCGCGCCAGGGCGAAGGCGGCCAGCGAGGGCAACAGATAGGCGGCCAGGATGGAGTTGAACACGGCGCCGCCCATCACCTTGCCGCCGCCGAAGGCGGGGTTCTCCAGGATCAGCAGTCCCAGGAGGCCGCCGGCGAGCGCCGCCCCGCCGAAGACGTAGCTCCCGATCCGCAGCGCCGCGCTGCGCCGGAACGCTTCCAGGCTGACCAGCACGATCGCGAAGAGCAGCGCCGCGAAGACTTGCAGCCCGACTTCGAGATGGTCCGTCCGGGGCGAGCGGAGGCTCCCGGTGAGGGCGTGCCGGATCTCCAGGAATACCAGCAGGCCGCTGAGGGCGAGGGTCAGCGCCTCGCAGAGGGCGACGACCTGGTCGTCCTTCTGGCGCCGCAGCAGCCGCGCGGCGAACCCGAAGGCGAGGGCGGGGACGCCATAGGCCCAGAGCAGCCAGTTGAAGACCGGAACCGAGCCGACGTCCCCGGCCACCAGCATGGTGTTCCAGGCGAGGCGTCCGGCGACGATCGCGCCCAGCGCGGCGACGGCGTAGCGCAAGGACCCCACGGGCTCGCGGGTCGTGACCCAGGCGGCGCCCAGGGCCGCGAGCGCGAGCGCCACGGTGAGCGCGCCCTTGTCGAGGATCATCGTCAGTCCGATGGCCAGCGCCGCGATCGCGCCCGCCGCGAACGCCTCCAGGCCGACGCGGGCCGCCGCGCCTCCCTCCTGCGCATGGTCCCGGAGGAGCCTGGCGGCCGTCACGGCGCCGAGGGCGAGGAGCCCCGCCACGAGCGCGAAGGGGATCGAGGCGTCGAAGCCGGACACGCGCCGCCACGCCACGACGAGCAAAGCGAGCGGGCCCGCGGTCGCCGCCGCCGCGATCAGGCCGGAGGCGAGGGCCGGCAAGGACGGGCTGCGCATCAGCCGCGTCCAGCCCAGCGCGCCGAGCGCGGAGCCGGCGACGGCCCCCATTGTGAGGAAGAGCCAAAGCGCGTCCGGCATCGGCGGCCGCGAGGGCCCGCCGGGCAGCACCGTGGGGCTCTCGGCGGCGGATTCGGCGAGGACCGGCCAGCCCCACAGCGTCGCGCAGGCGACCGCGGCGGCCAGGATCGCCGCCCCGGAGGCGGGCGCGACGGCCAGCGCCGTCGCCAGCTGGACAGCGAAGGCGAAGCCGCCCAGGACCGGGCGGACCGCGCCGAGCCCGGGCTCCTGCAGGGCGAGGCCGGCCAGGGCCGCGAAAGCGGCCAGGACGGTGAGCGCGAAGAGGTCGGGCGCGCCCTGCGCGTCAGGCTGGCCCCGATAGGGCTCCAGCGCCAGGAAAAAGGCGGCCAGCGCCGTCTGGACCACGATATGCGTCGCGCAGGCGAGCCAGGGATCGCCGATCCCAATAAAGGCGACGCCCCATGTCCCGGCCCCCAGCGCGGCGGCGCGGGCGAGCCAGAGCCAGCGCCGCAGGCGCGCCTGGGCGTAGCCCGCCGCGGCGACGACGATCAGGTAGAACACGACTGGCCAGACCCGGGGCTCCTCGCTCGACACGAGCAGCGGGACCACGAAGGCGCCGACCAGCCCCAGGCTGGCGAGCGCCGGACCGTGCAGGGCGGCCGCGGCGAGCGCAGCCAGCGCGATCGCCGCCATGAGGATGAAGCCGAGCGTCTGGCCGACGAAGCCGTAGAGGGCGTGCGCCGCGTAGGCGACTCCGAACGCGGTCACGATGCCGGCGGCGGTGAGGATGCTCGGCACATTGGCGGCCGGAATGGAGAAGATCGCGTCGCCCGCCGCGCGCTCCGAGCGGCGCATCCGCTCGCCGGCTCCGACGAGGGCGAGCGCGAACAGCGTTCCGAGGACGATGCGGGCGCCCGGGCCGACGAGGCCCTGCTCGATGGTGTAGCGGACCAGGAACAGCCCGCCCAGCGCCAGCGCCAGGCCGCCCAGCCAGACCGCCCAGCGCGCGCCGATCGTCTCCTCCAGCGAACGCGGCCGCTGGGGAGCGGCGCGGACCGGCCCCGGCGGCGCGACGTCGAAGCCTTCGGGCTGCGGGGCGTCGAGGCGGGGCTCTGGCGCGGCTTCGCCCTCCGGCTCCGCGGCCGGCGCGGCTTCGGGCTCGACCGCCGGCGCGGCTTCGGGCTCCGCTGCGGGAGGCTGCGCGGGGAGCGTTTGGGGCCCCTCGCTCGCCGAGAAGGTCGAGCGGGCCTCGAGCGCCGCCAGCCCACGTTCCAGCGTTTCGATCCGGCGCGCCAGGGAGAGCGTCCGGAAAAACCCGATCACGCCGAGCGCCGGGATCGCCAGCGCCAGCAGGATGAGAAGAACGAACTCCATGTCCACCCCCGCTTCGACTCGCCGGTCCGCTCGCTTCTCCAGCGGAAGCTTAGCGCAACTTCAACCGATCCGTGCGAAGAGGCGGCTCCACCATGGTTCGGCCTTGGCCGCGGCCTCCTCGTCCTCCGGGCCGGCCTCGAGGATCAGGCCCGCCAGCCGGACCTTCTCGTCGACGACGTTGTGGGCGATGAGGCTGGCGGCGCCGAGGTCGACCCGGTCGTTCTCCTGCGGCGCGTCGTCGAGGCGCTGGGCGAAGAGCTCGGCGATCGACATGGCGCGCTCGTCGGAGCCGACGTCGAGCCCGTAGAGGTCCGCCACCGCGCCCACGCTCAGGCTGCCGTCGAAGGGAAACTCCGCCATCGCCTCGGTTTCCGGCGCGGCGCCGTCCACGGCGAAGAACCGGTCGAGGCGGGCCAGCCGCGACGTCGGCGCGAGGAAGTAGCCGTAGTCGCGCGGCAGCAGCGGGCCGGCTTCGCCCGGCTCCAGCACGCGCCCGTCGCGCACCACGAGCACCGGCTTCACCCAGGGCGGCATGGCCCTGTGCCGGCTCGCGGGGCTCTGTTCGAGCAACGGATAGCCCACCAGCTCGGCGTCGAGCTGGCCCGGCAGGTCGATGTCGATGCGCTGGACCTCGGGCGCGGGATCGCGCAGCGCCACGCCGAGCCGCCGCCCGGCGTAGCCGATCGTCCAGCCCTGCACGATCAGCGAGACCACGACGACCACGAAGGCGACGTTGAAATAGATCTCCGATCCCGGCAGCCCGGCCAGCGTCGGGATGGTGGCGAGGAAGATGGAGACGCCGCCGCGCAGCCCGACCCAGGACACGAAGGCCATCTCGCGCCGCGAGAACCGGAACGGCGTCAGGCACAGGAACACGGCCACGGGACGGGCGACGACGATCAGCACCAGCGCGATGGCGAGCGCCGGCCCGAGCACCGGCAGGATCAGCTTCGGGGACACCAGCAGGCCCAGGAGGGTGAAGAGCGCGATCTGGCACAGCCACGTCGCCGTGTCGTGGAAGCTGGCGATCGACGCATAGGCGCGCACGGGCCGGTTGCCGACGACGAGGCCGGCCACATAGGCGGCCAGGAAGCCGCTCGCGCCCAGGATCTGCGTCAGCGAGAACACCACCAGCGCCGCCGTGACCACGAAGGCGGGATGCAGGCCCGCCGGGAGGCTCAGGCGGTTGAGCACGAAGACGAGGCCGAGCCCGCCCGCCACCCCGATGATGACGCCGAGCGACGCCTCCCGCAGGATCGCCACCACGATATGGGCGGCGTCGGCGCCGGGACCGCCCAGCGCGATCTCGACCAGGATGACGGTGAGCAGCACGGCGAACGGGTCGTTGGTGCCGGACTCCACCTCCAGGGTCGCGCCGACGCGCCGCTTCAGCTGCAGCCCGCCCGTGCGCAACAGGAAGAACACCACCGCCGCGTCGGTGGACGCCATGATGGCGCCGATCAGCAGGGCCGGGACCCAGTCGATCCCCAGCGCCAGCCGGGCGACGCCGCCCGTGATGGCCGCCGTCAGCAGCACGCCCGCGGAGGCCAGCACGCCGGCCGGGGCGAGGACGGAGCGGATCGTCGCCGCGCGGGTGCGCAGCCCTCCGTCGAACAGGATGATCGCGATGGCGGCGGAGCCGACCAGATAGGTGAGGCCGTAGTCGTTGAACACCACCCCGCCCGGGCCGCTGTCGCCCGCCAGCATGCCGACGGCGAGGAACACGAGCAGGATCGGCACGCCGAAGCGGGACGCGGCCAGGCTGGACAGAATGCCGATCAGGGCGGCGGCGGCGGCGAAGAGGAGAGTGGCGTGCGCGGCGAAGAGGGCGTTCATACCGGCACTATCGGGGCCCGGCGCGGCCTGAACAACCGCTCGGGACGGATTTTGCAAAAGTTTCCCGGCGAGTTTCGTTTGGCGGAGAGGGCCGGCCCCGGCGCGGGACGCCCGCCGCGCTTGCCGCTGCAAGGCGCGCGCGATAGAGCTTGCGGCATGTCCTCCGCTCCCGTCCGGCCCCGGCCGTCCCGCATCGCCTTCTACGCCGGTTCGTTCGATCCGATCACGAACGGCCATATCGACGTCGTCCGCAACGCCTGCCGGCTGGCGGACGAACTCGTCGTCGCGATCGGCGTCCATCCCGGCAAGGCGCCGCTCTTCACGGCCGACGAGCGCAAGGCGCTGATCGAGGCCGAGTGCGCCGACGTGGCCCGGGAGGCCGGCGCCGGCCTCAAGGTCGTCACCTTCGACGACCTGGCGATCACGGCCGCCCGCCGCGTCGGCGCCTCCATGCTGATCCGCGGCCTGCGGGACGGCACGGATCTCGACTATGAAATGCAGATGGCCGGGATGAACGAGGCGATGGCCCCCGACATCCAGACCGTCTTCCTGCCAGCTTCGCCCATGGTCCGCCCCATCACGGCCACGCTCGTCCGCCAGATCGCCGCGATGGGCGGAGACGTCTCGCGCTTCGTCCCGGAAGGCGTCGCGGCGCGGCTGAAAGCCAAATTCGCCGGCAAAGCGTGAGTTCGACGCACGAACCGGGGATCGCCGCCCGGCATGGGCCGGAGCGAGACCCGGTCCGCCCGTCGCCATCGGTCCCTGCTTCATCGGGAGGTTTCATGATCAGACTGTTCGTCGCCGCCTTCGCCCTTGCGGCCAGCCTCATGGCGGTCGCCCCCGCGCAGGCGCAAGGCCAACCCGCCGCCGACCCGCAAAACACGCTGGTGATGACCACCAAGGACGGCAAGGTCACGATCCGGCTGCGGCCCGACCTCGCCCCCAAGCATGTCGAGCAGATCAAGGCGCTGACCAAGCGCGGCTTCTATGACGGCATCGTCTTCCATCGCGTGATCCCGGGCTTCATGGCCCAGACCGGCGACCCGACCGGCACCGGCACGGGCGGCTCGGACCTGCCGAACCTGCCGGCGGAGTTCTCCCGCGAGCCGTTCAAGCGCGGCACGCTCGGGATGGCGCGCGCCAACTCGCCGAACTCGGCCAACAGCCAGTTCTTCATCTGCTTCGACGACGCGAGCTTCCTGAACGGCCAGTACACGGTCATCGGCGAGGTGGTGTCCGGCATGGACGTGGTCGACAAGGTGAAGAAGGGCGACCCCAACGCCAACGGGCAGGTGAAGGCCCCGGACAAGATCGTCAGCCTGCGCCTCCTGGCCGACGCGAAGTAACGACCCACGACACGGGCGAAAGCATCGCCCCCGCCAAGCCGAACCCATCAAGGAAGGAGCCACATTCATGGCGAGCGACCCCTCCAACACCCTCATCCTGGAGACCACCCAGGGCCGCGTGGTCATCGAGATGCGCCCCGATCTGGCCCCCGGCCACGTCGCCCGCATCGCCGAACTGGCGCGGTCGAAATTCTATGACGGCGTGCCGTTCCACCGCGTCATCGAGGGCTTCATGGCCCAGACCGGCGACCCGACCGGCACCGGCATGGGCGGGTCCGGCAAGAAGCTGAAGGCGGAGTTCAACGCCGAGCCGCATGTGCGCGGCGTCTGCTCCATGGCGCGCTCGCAGGACCCGAACTCCGGCGACAGCCAGTTCTTCATCGTCTTCGACGACGCCCGCTTCCTCGACCGTCAATACACGGTGTGGGGCAAGGTCGTGGAAGGCATGGACAATGTCGACAAGATCAAGCGCGGCGAGCCGGTGAAGGATCCCGACAAGATCGTGACGGCGCGCATGGCCGACGAAGCGGCCTGAGTCTCGACGCGCCAGTCTCTCCCGCGCAGCGGGGGAGATGTCGGCGAAGCGGACAGAGGGGGCGCCGGGGCAGGGCGCCCCTTTGCGTTCCGGCGCGCTCCCGGCCCCTCCCTGACCCTGCCCCGGTGCGGGAGAGGGAACGCGCACCTCCAAGGCGCTCATTCAGAGTCCGCATGAAAGTCGATCTCTTCGATTTCGAACTCCCCGAAGCATCGATCGCGCTGCGCCCCGCGCAGCCGCGCGACGCCGCGCGCATGCTCGTCGTGCGCCCCGGCTCGGCGCTGGCTGACCGCGTCGTCCGCGACCTGCCGGACCTGCTGCAGCCGGGCGACCGGCTGGTGGTCAACGACACCCGCGTGATCCCGGCGCGCCTCGACGGCGTTCGGGTCCGCGGAGACGCCGTCGCGCATATCCAGGCCACCCTGCACCTGCGCGAGGGGCCGGACCTCTGGCGCGCCTTCGTGCGGCCCGCCAAGCGCCTCGCGGTCGGCGAGCGCATCCGCTTCGGCGAGGACAGCGAGAGCATGGCTTGCCTACTGGCCAGCCTGGACGCCGAGGTGGTCGAGAAGGGGGAGGGCGGCGAGGTGCTTCTGCGCTTCGCCTTCACGGGCCCCGTTCTGGACGAGGCGATCGCGCGTATCGGCCATATCCCGCTGCCGCCCTATATCGCGGCCAAGCGCGGCGAGGACGACCGCGACCGCAGCGACTACCAGACCCTGTTCGCCGAGCATGAGGGCGCGGTGGCCGCCCCGACGGCCGGCCTGCATTTCACCCCCGAGTTGACCGAGCGCCTCGCCGCGCGCGGCGTCGGCCTGACGCGGCTCACCCTCCATGTCGGGGCCGGCACGTTCCTCCCCGTGAAGGCGGACGACACCGGCGACCACAAGATGCACGCCGAGTGGGGGATGATCTCGGCCGAGGCCGCCGCGGAGCTGAACGCCACACGCGAAGCTGGGGGGCGGATCGTTTCCGTCGGCACCACCTCGCTGCGCCTGCTGGAAAGCGCCGCGTCCGAGGACGGCCGCTTCGCGCCGTGGCAGGGCCAGACCTCGATCTTCATCACCCCCGGCTACCGCTTCCGGGCCGTGGACGCGCTGATGACCAATTTCCACCTGCCGCGCTCCACGCTGTTCATGCTGGTGAGCGCCTTCAGCGGCCTGGAGTCGATGCGGGCCGCCTACGCGCACGCCATCGCGACAGGCTACCGCTTCTATAGCTATGGCGACGCCAGCCTGCTGTTCCCTCACTCTCCTGACGGGGAGCGACGAGCCTCCTCCGACAACTTTGCGGAGAAGGCCTCATGATCCCCGTGGACGCTCCCGTCGAGGACTTCACCTTCACGGTGTCGGCCACGGACGGCGCCGCCCGCACGGGCGAGATCCGCATGCCGCGCGGCGTCATCCGCACGCCGGCCTTCATGCCGGTGGGCACGGCCGGCACCGTCAAGGCCATGTATCCCGAGCAGGTGAAGGCCCTCGGCGCGGATGTCGTGCTGGGCAACACCTATCACCTGATGCTGCGCCCCGGCGCGGAGCGCGTGGCCCGCCTCGGCGGGCTGCACAAGATGATGAACTGGCCGTACCCGATCCTGACCGACTCGGGCGGCTTCCAGGTGATGTCGCTGGCCCAGCTGCGCAAGCTCGACGAAAACGGCGTGACCTTCCGCTCCCACGTGGACGGCGCCAAGCACGTGCTCACGCCCGAGCGCTCGATCGAGATCCAGGGACTGCTCGGCTCCGACATCCAGATGCAGCTCGACGAATGCGTGAAGCTGCCCTGCTCGGACGCGGAGGCCGAGCGGGCCATGGAGCTCAGCCTGCGCTGGGCTGAGCGTTCGCGCGTCGCCTTCGGCGAGCAGCCGGGCCGGGCGCTCTACGGCATCGTGCAGGGCGGCGCGGTCCCCCATCTGCGCGTGCGCAGCGCCAAGGCGCTCGCCGACATGGGATTCAAGGGCTATTCGATCGGCGGCCTCGCGGTGGGCGAGCCGCAGGACGTCATGTTGGCCATGATCGAGACCGTGGAGCCGCATCTGCCGAAGGAGAAGCCGCGCTACCTCATGGGCGTCGGCACGCCGGACGACCTGATCGAGGCCGTGCGGCGCGGCGTCGACATGTTCGACTGCGTGATGCCCACCCGCGCCGGCCGCCACGGTCAGGTCTTCTCGCGCTTCGGCAAGATCAACCTGCGCAACGCCCGCCACGCCGACGATCCGCGCCCGATCGACGAGCAGTCCAGTTGCCCGGCCGCCCGCGACTACAGCCGCGCCTATCTGCACCACCTCGTGAAGGCGGGCGAGATCCTCGGCATGATGCTGCTCACCTGGGTGAACCTCGCCTACTACCAGGACCTCACCGCCGGCATGCGCAAGGCCATCGCGGACGGCCGCTACGACGACTTCGCGGCGGAGACCAAGGACGGCTGGACGCGCGGCGATTTGGAGCCCTGGGCGGGGTAGGGCGGCTTCGTCGGCCCCCACGGGGAGGGCTGGGGCGAGGGTGGTCCAGCCGCTCCCCTCATCCGGCGCTTCGCGCCGCCTTCTCCCCGTGCCGGGGAGAAGGTCTCCCGCGGCGACCTGCGCCATGACAGGCGAGGGCGGCGCGGTTATAGAAGGCCACAACGACCATCGGAGTCCGCCTCATGACCGGCACCACGCGCACCAGCGCCGACCTCGACCCGCGCCGCCGCAAGGTGCTGTTCCGGTCCTGGCATCGCGGCATGCGCGAAATGGACCTCATCATGGGCCAGTTCGCCGATGCGCAAATCGACCAATTGACCGACGCCGAGCTCGACGTCTACGAGCACCTGATCGAGGCCCCGGACCGCGACATCCTGACGTGGCTCACCGGCGAGGCGCCGACGCCCGCCAACTACGACACGCCGGTGTTCCGTCGCATCAAGGCGTTCCACACCCATCTGGGGCCGATCAACGTCTGAGGCGGCGGACGCCGCGAAGAGGGGAACAGCGCATGATCGGCCGGCTCAACCACGTCGCCATCGCGGTCCGCGACATCGAGGCCGCGTCGCGGCTTTATCGCGACACGCTGGGCGCCGACGTCTCCCCTCCGACCGACCAGCCCGAGCACGGCGTGACGGTGGTGTTCGTCAACCTGCCCAACACCAAGATCGAGTTCCTGCAGCCGCTGGGCGAGAACTCGCCCATCGCCAAGTTCCTCGAGAAGAACGCCGACGGCGGCATCCACCATCTCTGCTACGAGGTGGACGACATCCTGGCCGCCCGCGACCGCCTGAAGGCGACGGGCGCGCGCGTGCTGGGCGACGGCTCGCCGCGCATCGGCGCGCATGGCAAGCCGGTGCTGTTCCTGCACCCCAAGGATTTCAACGGCGCGCTCGTCGAACTCGAGCAGGCCTGAGCCGGGCGCGCGCCCGGACGAGAGTGTCACCATGAGCATCTCGGGCGCGCTGGCGCTGTACTTCATCATCTGGTGGCTGACGCTGTTCGCGATCCTGCCGCTCGGCGTCCGCAGCCAGCACGAGGCCGGCGAGGTCGCCGACGGCACCGAACCCGGGGCGCCGATGCTGCCGCGCATGGGACGCAAGGTCGTCCTGACCACGCTGGCGGCGATTCCGGTCTTTGCGCTCGCCTGGGTGATGATCGTCTACGTCGACTATTGAGGCGCTCCGCCCTGCGGGGCGATTCGCCGCCGGCGCGTCCATGCGGCGCCTGAATCGCGGGCGCCGCCGACGCCGTCCGCGACGTCGCGGGCCGCTGCGGCGGCCCGCCGCTCAGCCGCTCGCGGCTCCCGATCTCGGCGCGGACGCAAGCCGCGCGGCGGCGCGGCCGGGAAGATTCGAGAGCTCGATCGTGTTGCAACTGGGAGTTGCGCAAAAAGAAAAAGGCAAGACTTTCGTCTTGCCTTTTGTTTTAGTCTTCTTATTTGAACAGAACATTTCGTCAGCCTTGCTGGCGCCGGGCAATGTCCTGTTCAGTCGCCCTTCTCGGGCTTTTTGGCCGTCTTCCTCCCAAGACTTGGACCACGAACCCTTTCCCCGTTGGTTCGGGGTGGGCCTGTTGTTGTGTAGAAGACTCATAGCGAAACAAAAAGGCGCTGTCATCTCTTTGTGCATGGATCGACGCGAAAAGATGCAGGGCCGCCGGCCGGGTCGGTCCGGTTCGGTCCGCAGGGCGCCGGTCGGGATCGCTTGTCTTTTGGTTGACGATGGTTTTGATGGAGCGGAGCGAAAAGCCGGAGAACCGCCGCGCCTTCTCGCATATCCCATTCTAGCCCGCCCTGGACCGACATGCGCCTCACCCGCTACTTCCTGCCCATCCTCCGCGAGGCCCCCCGCGAGGCGGAGATCGTCTCGCACCGCCTGATGCTGCGCGCGGGCATGATCCGGCAGGAGGCCGCCGGCATCTACGCCTGGCTGCCGCTGGGACTGCGCGTGCTCAACAAGATCAGCGCCGTCGTGCGCGAGGAGCAGAATCGCGCGGGCGCGATCGAACTCCTGATGCCGACCATCCAGTCCGCCGACCTCTGGCGCGAATCCAGCCGCTACGAGGCCTACGGAAAGGAGATGCTGCGCATCAAGGACCGGCACGACCGGGAGATGCTGTTCGGCCCCACCAACGAGGAGATGATCACCGAGATCTTCCGGGGGTCGGTGCGGTCCTACAAGGACCTGCCGCTGAACCTCTATCACCTCCAGTGGAAGTTCCGCGACGAGGTGCGGCCGCGCTTCGGCGTCATGCGCTCGCGCGAGTTCCTGATGAAGGACGCCTATTCGTTCGACCTCGACCAGGCCGGCGCGCGCCACTCCTACAACCGGATGTTCGCCGCCTATCTGCGGACCTTCGACCGGCTCGGCCTCACCGCCATCCCGATGCGCGCCGACACCGGCCCCATCGGCGGCGACCTCAGCCACGAGTTCATCATCCTGGCCTCCACGGGCGAGAGCGAGGTCTATTGCGACAAGTCCATCCTGGACCTGCCGATCCCGCCCGCCGATACGAATTTCGAGGACGCGGCCGGCCTGCAGGCGATCTTCGACGCCTACACGGCGCCCTATGCGGCCACCAGCGAGATGCATGACGCGGCCGCCTATGCGGCCGTCCCGGCGGACCGGCAGGTGTCGGCCCGCGGCATCGAGGTGGGCCACATCTTCTATTTCGGCACGAAATACTCCGAGCCGATGCGCGCCGTGGTCGCCGGCCCGGACGGGCAGGAGCGGCCCGTCCACATGGGATCCTACGGCATCGGCCCGTCCCGCCTGGTGGCGGCCCTGATCGAGGCGTCGCACGACGAGGCCGGCATCGTTTGGCCGGACGCGATCGCGCCCTTCAACGTCTCGCTCCTGAACCTGAAGGTGGGCGACAGCGGCACGGACGGCGCCTGCGAGACGATCTATCGCGCGCTCGGCGCGCGCGGCGTCGACGTGCTCTATGACGACCGCGAGGAACGGCCGGGCGCGAAATTCGCCACCGCCGACATCATCGGCTCGCCCTGGCAGGTGCTCGTGGGCCCCAAGGGCCTGGCCGAGGGCAAGGTCGAGCTGAAGCGGCGCGCGACCGGCGAGCGCTCGCTCGTCTCGGTCGAGGACGCCGTCGTGCGATTGACGGCCTGAGGCGCGCATGAGGGCAGGCGCGGTCGAACCCAAAGCCGGCCCCCGCGGGACGCGGCCCTTCGCGGGCTTCGAGTGGATGGTGGCGGGCCGCTATCTGCGGGCGCGCCGGCGCGAGGGCTTCATCTCGGTGATCGCCGGCTTCTCCTTCGCGGGAATCATGCTGGGCGTCGCGACGCTCATCATCGTGCTGTCGGTGATGAACGGCTTCCGCTCGGAACTGCTCAACAAGATCGTCGGCATCAACGGCCACGTCTTCATCGCCGGCATCGACAAGCCGATGACGGACTTCGCCGAGGTCACCGACCAGGCCAACGCCGTCCGGGGCGTCAAATTCGCGTTCCCGATGGTGGAAGGGCAGGCGCTGGCTTCCTCGCCGAGCGCGGCCGCGGGCGTGCTGGTGCGCGGCGTGCGCGGGCAGGACATCACCCAGATCCCGGCCATCGGCGGCACGGTCCGGCAGGGCACGCTGGAAGGCTTCGACACGGCGGGCGGCGTCGCCATCGGCCGCAGGCTGGCCGAGCAGCTCTTCATCCGGCCGGGCGACACCATCACGCTGACCGCTCCGAAGGGCGCCGAGACGCCGTTCGGCGTCGCCCCCCGGATCAAGAGCTATCCGGTCGCGGCAGTGTTCGAGGTCGGCATGTCGGAGTTCGACGCGGGCTTCGTCTACATGCCGCTGACGGAGGCCCAGGCCTATTTCAACCGGGACAACGACGTCACCGCCATCGAGGTCTTCCTGTCCCGTCCCGACCAGATCGACGCCGTGAAGGCGGAGCTGGAGAAGTCGATCAGCCGGCCGATGATCCTGTCGGACTGGCGCCAGCGCAACAAGACGTTCTTCGGCGTGCTCGAGGTCGAGCGCAACGTCATGTTCCTGATCCTGATGCTGATCGTGCTGGTGGCGGCGCTGAACATCATCTCCGGCCTCATCATGCTGGTGAAGGACAAGAGCGCCGACATCGCCATCCTGCGCACCATGGGGGCGACGCGGGGCGCGATCATGCGCATCTTCCTGATCACCGGAGCGGCCATCGGGGTGGTGGGCACCTTCGCGGGCTTCCTGCTGGGGCTGCTGGTCAGCATGAATGTGGAGACCATCCGGGCCTTCGTGTCTCGGATGACCAACACCAACCTGTTTCCGGCCGAATTCTACTTCCTCAGCCGGCTGCCCTCGGAGGTCGACCCGCACGAGGTCATGACCATCGTGACCCTGGCCCTCGTCCTGTCGCTGATCGCGACCCTCTATCCCTCGTGGCGCGCCGCCCGGCTCGATCCGGTCGAGGCGCTCCGGTACGAGTGACCGCGATGGCCAAGGACGACTACCCGGCGCTCTATCTCTACCAGGTGCAGCGCCGCTTCAAGGAAGGTGCCGGCGCGCTGGAGATCCTGCGCGGGGCCGATCTCGCGGTGTGGGCCGGGCAGTCCGTCGCCCTGATCGCGCCGTCCGGGACGGGCAAATCGACCCTGCTGCAGATCGCCGGCCTGCTAGAGAAGCCCGACGCCGGCGAGGTCTATGTCGACAAGGTCGGCACGGTGTCGCTGGCGGACGACGAGCGCACGGCGATGCGCCGCAACGCGATCGGGTTCGTCTACCAGTCGCACCACCTCCTGCCCGAGTTCACCGCGCTGGAGAACGTCATGCTGCCGCAGCTCATCCGCGGGCTCGCCCGGCGGGACGCGGTCGAGAGGGCGACCGGCCTCCTCACCTATCTGGGACTGGGCGAGCGGCTGAAGCATCGTCCGGCCGAGCTCTCCGGCGGCGAGCAGCAGCGCGTCGCGCTGGCCCGCGCCGTGGCCAATGCGCCCCGCGTTCTGCTGGCCGACGAGCCGACCGGCAACCTCGACCCGAAGACCTCGCGGCACGTCTTCGACATCCTCACCCGGCTGGTGAAGGAGACGGGGCTCGCCGCCATCGTGGCGACCCACAATCTCGACCTCGCCGCCCAGATGGACCGGCGCGTGACCATCCGGGACGGCGTCGTGGTCGAGCTCGCCTGAGGCGTTCCGCCCGGCGTTAACGGCCGCCGGGCGGCCCGATTAACCACTGAAAGAGGAGTTCCGCGCCCGAGGGGGCCGTCGTCGCGGGACGCCGTTGCGCAGCGAACAAAAACGGAACATGATGGGTTCATCAAGAGAACGGAGGCACATCATGGTCCGTACGCTGATCGCCGACATCGCCGAGCTCGCCGCCCTGAGCTCCTTCGCCGCCACCATCCTGGTCTGGGCCAACGCCTTCCCTGCCTGAGATGAAGCGCCCCCTGCGACGAGCCGGCCGGCGGGCGGGGTGGCGCCGTTGCAGCGGGGCGCCGGGAAAAGGAACGGGACCGTCCCTCGTCAACAGCCGCGGCGCGCGGTCCGCTGGACCGCACCCGCGAGGGCGGAGAGAGTGCTGCCGCGGCGATGGGAGGCTTCAGCGTGAGTCGGGTTCTGGGCGATGTCGGTTTCGTGCACCTGCACGTGCACTCTTCCTTCTCGCTGCTGGAAGGCTCGCTGCGCATCGACGATTTGAAGAAGCTCGCCATCAAGGACCGCATGCCGGCGCTGGCCCTGACGGACAGCAACAACCTGTTCGGCGCCCTGGAATTCTCCGAGAAGTTGTCGGCCGCCGGCGTGCAGCCCATCACCGGCGTCGAGCTCTCGGTGGAGATGGGCGACGACAAGCCGGGGAGGGGGCTGACGGTCCCGACCAGGCCCACGCTGGTCCTGCTGGCCGCCGACGCGGCCGGCTACGCCAACCTGATGCTCCTGGCGTCCCGCGCCTATATGGGCCCCGCGCCCGGCGAGCCGCCGCATGTCCAGGTCGCCGAACTGCTGGCCTGCTCGCAGGGCCTGATCGCGCTGACGGGCGGACCGGACGGCCCCATCGACAAGGCCATTGCGGCCGGGCAGCTGGACCTCGCGGGCGCGCGGCTCGACCTGCTGGCGCAGGCCTTCGGCGACCGGCTCTATGTCGAGATCCAGCGCCATGGCGTCGACAGCGAGCGCGGGGTCGAGAACGACCTCATCGATCTCGCCTACGCCCGGCGCCTGCCC
This sequence comes from Alsobacter sp. SYSU BS001988, assembly GCF_054796215.1. NCBI lineage: Bacteria > Pseudomonadati > Pseudomonadota > Alphaproteobacteria > Hyphomicrobiales > Alsobacteraceae > Alsobacter > Alsobacter sp. SYSU BS001988. The sequence continues at coordinate 53,856 of NZ_JBTAMK010000019.1, forward strand.
CTGGTGGGGACCAACGAGCCCTATTTCCCGAAGCCGGACGACTACGAGGCCCACGACGCCCTGCTGGCGATCGCGGACGGTCGGCTGGTGTCGGATCCGGAGCGGCGGCGGGTGACGCCGGACCACGCCTTCAAGACGCGCGCCGAGATGGTGGAGATCTTCCGCGACCTGCCGGAGGCCGCCTCCAACACCATCGAGATCGCGATGCGCTGCAGCTATCGGCCGCGCACCGGCAAGCCGATCCTGCCGCGCTTCACCACCGGCGACCACGAGGACCCCGCGCTGGTCGTCGCCGAGGAGGCGGCCGAGCTGCGCCGCCAAGCCCAGGAGGGCCTGACGCGCCGGATCGAGGCGCACGGGATCGCGCCGGGGCTCACCGAGGACGACTACCGCCAGCGGCTCGACTTCGAGCTCTCCGTCATCGAGCGGATGAAATATCCAGGCTACTTCCTGATCGTCGCGGACTTCATCAAGTGGGCGAAGGCGCAGGACATCCCGGTCGGGCCCGGCCGCGGATCGGGCGCCGGCTCGCTGGTCGCCTATGCGACGACCATCACGGACCTGGACCCGCTGCGCTTCGGCCTGCTGTTCGAGCGCTTCCTCAACCCCGAACGCGTGTCGATGCCCGACTTCGACGTCGACTTCTGCCAGGACCGCCGCGAGGAGGTGATCCGCTACGTGCAGCAGCGCTACGGGCAGGACCGCGTGGCGCAGATCATCACCTTCGGCTCGCTGCTCGCCCGCGGCGTCATGCGCGACGTCGGGCGCGTGATGTCGATGTCCTACGGGCAGGTGGACAAGCTGACCAAGCTGGTGCCGCAGAACCCCGCCAACCCGGTGACGCTGGCCCAGGCCATCGAGGGCGAGCCCAAGCTCCAGGCCGCCGCCGCCGAAGACCCGGTCGTCGCCCGCATGCTGGTGGTGGCGCAGAAGCTGGAGGGCCTCTACCGCCACGCCTCCACGCACGCCGCCGGCATCGTCATCGGCGACCGGCCGCTCGAGCAGATCGTGCCGCTCTACCGCGACCCGAAGTCGGACATGCCGGTCACCCAGTTCAACATGAAATGGGTGGAGCCGGCCGGGCTCGTGAAGTTCGACTTCCTCGGCCTGAAGACCCTCACGGTGCTGAAGACGGCCGTGAACCTCTTGAAGCAGCGCAACATCCACATCGACCTCTCCGCGATCCCGATCGACGACAAGAAGACCTTCGAGATGCTGGGGCGCGGCGAGACGGTCGCGGTGTTCCAGGTGGAATCGGCCGGCATGCGCAAGGCGCTGGTCGAGATGCGCGCCGACCGGTTCGAGGACATCATCGCGCTCGTGGCGCTCTACCGGCCGGGGCCCATGGCCAACATCCCGGTCTACTGCGCCCGCAAGCACGGCGAGGAGGAGCCCGACTTCATCCACCCGCTGCTGGAGCCGGTGCTGAAGGAGACCCAAGGCGTTATCATCTACCAGGAACAGGTGATGCAGGCCGCGCAGATCCTGTCGGGCTACTCGCTCGGCGAGGCCGACCTGCTGCGCCGCGCCATGGGCAAGAAGATCAAGGCCGAGATGGACGCGCAGCGCGTGCGCTTCGTGTCCGGCGCCGTGAAGCAGGGCGTGCCGCAACAGAAGGCCGACGAGGTCTTCGACATCCTGGCCAAGTTCGCCGACTACGGCTTCAACAAGTCGCACGCCGCCGCCTACGCGCTGGTCGCCTACCAGACCGCCTACCTGAAGGCGAACTACCCGGTGGAGTTCCTGGCCGCGTCGATGACGCTGGACATGTCCAACACCGACAAGCTCTCCGAATTCCGGCGCGAGGCGCAGCGGCTCGGCATCCGGGTCGAGCCGCCCAGCCTCAACCGCTCGGGCGTCACCTTCGAGGTCCATCCCGACGGCGCGGGCGGCTACGCCATCCGCTACGCGCTGGCCGCCGTGAAGGGCGTGGGCGCGCACGCCGTCGAGAGCCTGGTGGCGGCCCGCAGGGACGGGCCCTTCCGCGACATCTCCGACTTCGCCCGGCGCCTCAACCCGCGCCTGGCGAACAAGCGCACGCTGGAGAGCCTCATCGCCGCCGGCGCGCTGGACGAGCTCGACCCGGACCGGGCCCGCTGCATGGCGCTGCTCGACGGCGTCATGGCGCACGCCAACCGCGCCCAGGAGGAAGCGGCCGCCGGCCAGGCGGACATCTTCGGCAGCGCCGGCCATGTCGAGGTCATCCGCACGCCGCCCTACGAGCCCTGGCTCGCCTCCGAGCGGCTGCAGCGCGAATATGACGCCATCGGCTTCTTCCTCACCGGCCATCCCCTCGACGAGTATGGCCACGTGCTGGAGCGGCTGCGGGTGCAGCGCTGGTCGGACTTCGCCCGCGCCGTGCGGGGCGGCGCCTCGATGGGGCGGGTCGCCGCCACGGTGCTCGACCGCAGCGAGCGGCGCACCAAGTCCGGATCCAAGATGGGCATCTTCGCGCTGTCCGACCAGAGCGGCCATTTCGAGGCGATCATCTTCTCCGAGGGGCTGAACCAGTATCGCGACCTGCTGGAGCCCGGCCGGGCCGTGGTGCTCACCCTGCAGGCTTCGGCCGAGGGCGACGAGGTGCGCGCGCGCATCGGCACGGCCGAGCCGCTGGAGGTCGCGGCCGAGAAGCTGAAATCCTCGATGCGGGTGTTCCTGCGCGACGACAAGCCGGTCCGCAGCATCGCCGAGCGCCTGCGCGAGCGCGGCGACGGCGAAATCGCCCTGGTCCTGATGCTGGAGGACGGCCAGCGCGAGGTCGAGGTCAAGCTGCCGGGCCGCTACAAGGCGACGCCGCAGGTCGCCGGCGCGCTGAAGGCCGTGCCGGGCGTGGTGGCGGTCGAGTTCGCCTGAGGGCGCGCGCCCGCCTTTTCCGGTGGACGCGCCGCGCGGGCGGATTCCCCGACTCGGGCGCATGCGCTATGCCAGACGCATGATCCGTCCCTTTCTCGGCATCGAGCGCTCCGCCACCGGCAGGCGCTGGCGCGACCGGCTGGACGACGCCGGCCAGGCCGCCGCCCTCGCGATCGTGCAGGAGCATGGCCTCGACGACGTGCTCGCCCGCGTCCTGGCGGGCCGCGGCGTCGCCTCCATCGACGCTCCGGGGTTCCTCGAGCCCCGGCTGCGCACCCTGCTGCCCGACCCTTCGACGCTGATCGACATGGACGCCGCCGCCGCCAGGCTCGCCGACGCGGTCGCGCGGCGCGAAAGCGTCGCCGTCTTCGGCGACTATGACGTCGACGGCGCCGCCTCCTCGGCGCTGCTGGCCTCCTATCTGCAGGCCTGCGGCGTTCCGGTGCGGATCCACATCCCGGACCGGCTCATCGAAGGCTACGGTCCCAACAGCGAGGCCATCCGCTCCCTGGCGGCGGCCGGCGCGACCTTGCTGGTCACGGTGGACTGCGGGACCACCAGCCACGAACCGCTGGGCGAAGCCCGCCGGCTCGGCATGGACGCCGTGGTGATCGACCATCACCAGGCGCCCGAGGATCTGCCGCCGGCCGTCGCCATCGTCAACCCGAACCGCCAAGACGACCTGTCGGGCCTGGGCTCGCTCTGCGCCGCGGGCGTGGTCTTCGTCGCCCTCGTGGCGCTCAACCGCGAGCTGCGCCGCCGCGGTTTCTGGGCGAAGGGCGGCGAGCCCGACCTCATGGCCATGCTCGACCTCGTCGCCCTCGGCACGGTGGCGGACGTGGTGCCGCTGGTCGGGCTCAACCGCGCCTTCGTGCGCCAGGGCCTCGCCGTCATGAAGGCGCGCGGGCGCGTCGGCCTGCGCATGCTGGCGGACGTCGCGCGCCTCGACGGTCCGCCGCGCCCCTACCACCTGGGCTACCTGCTCGGCCCGCGCATCAACGCCGGCGGCCGCATCGGCGACGCGGCGCTGGGCGCGCGCCTGCTGATGAGCGAGGACGAGGCCGAGGCCGGGACCATCGCGGCCACCCTCGACCGCCTCAACGGCGAGAGGCAGGTCATCGAGCAGGCCATGGTGGCCGAAGGGGAGGGGCTGGCGCTCGGCCAGGTCGGCGTCGACGAGGAGGGCGCGTCGGTGATCGCGGTCGGCTCCGACGCGTGGCACCCGGGCGTGGTCGGCCTCGTCGCGTCGCGCCTGAAGGAGCGCTTCGGCCGCCCGGCCTTCGCCTTCGCGTTCGGGGCGAACGGGATCGGCGCGGGCTCGGCCCGCTCCGTCGCCGGGGTCGACATCGGCAGGGCCGTGCGGGCCGCGGTGGAGGCCGGCATCGCCGTCAAGGGCGGCGGCCACGCCATGGCGGCCGGCGCGACCCTGGCGCGCGAGCGCCTGCCCGACCTCGCCGCCTTCCTGGAGGAGCGGCTCTCGGACGCGGTGGCGCAGGCGCGGGCCGACAAGGGCCTGTCCATCGACGCCGCCATCACGGCGGGCGGCGCCAAGCTCGACCTCCTGGGCCGGATCGAGACGGCCGGGCCGTTCGGGTCTGGCCATCCCGAGCCGACCTTCGCGCTGCCCTCGCACCGGCTCGTCGAGGCCGTCGAGGTGGGGCGCGGCCATGTGCGCGTGCGACTCAAATCCGGCGACGGCGCTACGCTGGACGGAATCGCCTTCCGGGCCGTGGGCCAGCCGCTCGGCAAGGCGCTGTTCGAGGCGCGCGGCGAGGTGGTGCACGCCGCCGGCCAGCTCGCCGTCGACCGCTGGCAGGGGGCCGAACGCGTGCAGCTGCGCCTCGCCGACATCGGCCGGCCGGCCAGCCGTCCCTAGGACGGATCCCTGGCCGCGGCCTTGCGGGCGAGCGCCTGCTCGCGCAGGAAGATATAGAGCCCGGCCGCCACGATCACGGCCGAGCCGGCGAAGACGGCGGCCTCCGGCAGGTCGCCGAACACGAGCCAGCCCAGCAGCATCGCCCAGGCGATCTGGGTGTACTGGTAGGGCACGACGACCGCCGCCGACGCGAGCGCCAGCGCCCGGTTGACGCAGACATGCGCGACGGTGGCCACCACGCCCAGCATGCCGAGCAGCAGGAAGTCCTTCGGCGTCGGCGTCACCCAGTGGAACGGCGCGGCGACGGCGCCGAAGGCGAGGGCGCCCAGCACCTGCCAGGTGACCAGCGTGACGCCGCTCGTCTCCCGCAGCCGCCGCGTCGTGATCATCAAAAGCGCGAACAGCAGGCTGCCCGCGACGGCCGTGAGGGCCGGCAGCCCGAAGGCCGCCTGCGACGGCCGCATGGCGATCACCACGCCCGCGAAGCCGACCAGCACGGCGGTCCAGCGCCGCCAGCCCACCTTCTCGCCGAGGAGGGGCCCGGCCAGCGCCGTCACCCAGATCGGCCCGGAGAGGTAGAACGTCACAACGTCCGCCAGCGGCAGATAGGCGACGGCCCAGTAGAAGGCCGCGACCTCCAGGGTGGAGAAGACGATCCGCAGCAGCTGCAGCCCGGGGCGGGGCGGGTTCAGGATCGGCCGCAGGCCCTCGCGGCGGATCATCGGCGCCAAGAGGACCAGAGCGAACAGGCTGCGGATCAGCAGCACCTGCCCGACGCTGTAGGTGGCGACGAGCCATTTGCCCATCACGTCGTTGCAGACGAACAGGAAGATGCCGACCAGCATCATCAGGATGCCGAGCCCGGGCGACCCCGCCGATTCGGCCGCGGGCCGACCCGCGGCCGGGATCTCCCGCGCCTCCGCGGCGCCGCCGTTGACCGCGGAGCCTCCGCCCGCCGGGCGCCTCGCGCCAGCTCTCTCGTCCACGGCGATCCTCTGCGTTTCCAGCCCCGTCCGATCGCCTGTCTAGTGGTTTATCGGCCGCTTGGGGAGGGTCCGGCCCGCGGCCGCGGGCCTCGCCGAGAAGGCTTGTCGGCAGCCCCGATCCCGCCTATAAGCCCCCTCGCGCTGCGCCCATCGTCTAGCGGTCTAGGACGTCGCCCTTTCACGGCGAAAACACGGGTTCGAGTCCCGTTGGGCGCGCCAACGTTTTCCCCTCTCTCAACAGTTTTCGTTGTCGAAATCGTTGCTGCAAGCTGCGACGGCTGGCCGATAACGCATGACGCCTTGAAGCCGCTTGGCCGGTCGAACGAGTGAGCCACTATGTCTGCGAACATGATGCTGGTTTCGTGGGTGCCAGATCCGCGCGCAGAGAATGAGGTCGTGGTTTGGCTTGACGTCGCCAAAGCTGACCGATTGTGGATCGGCGACGGACCGGCCTACTACCTGCCAACAGGCGCGCCAGGCTCTCGCAACAAGTACGACAAATTCGGTCATTGGCTTCTCTCGGGAGATGGCGGGTCGAGATGCCGAGCGTGACCTTCCAGGACGGGGTTCTCGGTTTAAACGACGGAAGACACCGGTTTGCTTGGATGCGCGACCGTGGGGCACGCGCCGTTCCTGTTATCATCGAAAGCCCGGCCGAGATGGTGGCCCTTATCTCCGCCTGCGGCTCGACTGAACGGAAGACCTCGATCGAGGTCTGATGACTTCTAGGTTACCGGTATTCGATCACTCAGGCATTGTCAGATCGGCTGGAACGTCCCCGATCCGCAAAAGGACCAATGCGTCCTCGAACTCGCCGACGCTCGGATCTCCCGTTCTGGAGAATGCGACCGCCCCGCCGTGCTTGCGCGCGAGTGCCCGGGCGCCGCCGGTGGCAGCCCCCGAACTCTGAAACTCCGCTGCTTCCCCCGCGGCGAGCTCACCGTCCTCTCCGCGCGAGAAGGGCAGCGCGACACAATACGTCACGCGCCGGCCCTCAGCCGCGGCGCCGGCCTGTTTTGGCTTCGCTTGCATCATCGGCCTTTCCTCCTTCGATGACAGTCCATTCCCTGAGGCTGGGCGGCAGGTCGGGCGGCGGCGGGTCGCCCAGGTCGCCGATCGTGCCAATTCACTTCAGACCGTACTTCTGCGGCTTCCTGTGCCTTGCCTCGGAGTTGCGCGGGCATCGCGACCTCCACACCCGGAGGAGCTCGCCCAATGTCGCAGCCGCGCCAAAACGCGCGACACAGGCAGCCAGGCGGGTTGTCCCCTCGACGCTGGCAGCCGGCGCAGCGGAACCGGATGACCACCCAAGACCAAGCAGGTCGTGGTTGAACATGGGACAGCCCCCCTGACGGAGGTCTACGACGACCTGCGCGGCCGTGCGGCCAATCATGGCGTCACGGATCCCCGCTGGCTCATCGCCGCGAAAGCGGCGCTGAGCGAACCGGGAGGGCGCCCGGGAACTTCGACCTGCATCGCATCGGCGACGCCGTCGCGAGCCGCGACATCTACTCCTCTATCCACGAAGCCTACCGGCTGTGCTCCAAGCTGTAAGGCGGCGCGCGCCGCGCTATCCGACTGACGATAGAACGCGACGGCTCGGCCGATCCGATTCAAGCTACGCTGATTGGCGCGCTATCCGACCCGCAGTATGACGTTCGCGCCCAACGGACCGATCGATGCGCGCCCGACAGCTCGAAGTTTTCTGCACCCTGATGCGATGCGGCACCGTGACGGGTGCGGCCGCGATGCTCAACATTTCGCAGCCGGCCCTGAGCCAGATTCTGCTGCACACAGAGGACCAGCTCGGGTTCAAGCTGTTCGACCGGGTACGCGGCCGTCTCATCCCGACGCAGGAGGCGGATGAAATCTTCCCGCAGGCCGAGCAGATCTTCGCGCAGCTCGGCGCCCTGCGTCGCCGCACCGTGGACATGCGGCAAGGGCGCACCGGCCTGGTGCGTCTCGCCGCCTCGGCCCCGCCATCGATGTCGATCCTGCCGCGGGCGCTGGCCGGGTTCCGTGAGGAGCATCCCGAAATCGTGGTGCGGACGCTCATCGCCCCGATCGCGAGCATCGTCGACATGCTGCGCAACAACGAGGTGTCGCTCGGCATCGCGATGAACGACCTGCCGCAGCACGAGATCCAGGTGGAGACGATCGGCCATGCCGAGCTCGTGTGCGTGATCCCGGAGGGACACCGGTTCGCCGGACGCGAATTGATCCACTTTCGGGACCTTCTCGAGGAAACGCTGATTTCCTATCGGGCGGACACGCTTCCGGCTCGACTCGTGACGGCGGTGGTCGAGGCCGAGGGGCTGACCTATGCGCCCGCAATCGAGATCGACCTGTCGATCACGGCGCTGCCTTTCGTGCGGGAGGGACTGGGCGTTGCGCTGGTGGACGGGCTTTTGCCGTGGGAGCACTTCCCCGGGGTCGTCAAGCGCCCCTTTGCGCCAAGCATCCGGGTGCCGATCGCGCTCCTGACGCGCAAGGATCACCTTCTGTCCAGCAATCACGAGCTGATGCGCGACCATCTGAGGCGCGCCTGCGCGGCCCTGGGCTGGAGCTCTGGCCGGTAGGGGCTTAGGACCCTTCGGCCGGGGGCTCGGTCGCGAGCGCCCACACGGGCGCGGGGCGAGCCGGCGCTTGGCCACGCAGTCGTCCAGCCGCTTCGGGCGAGCTGAAGCCGACCGTCGCGGCGATGATCTCGGCGCTGGACAACTGGCAGTAACGACCCTGACACCGCCCCATGCCGGCGCGGCAAATCGACTTGGCGCGGTTCGCTTCGGCTCCGCCATGCGCGACAGCCTCGCGGATCGAGCCAGCCGTGACCGCCTCGCAGCGGCAGACGACGGCCTCGTCGGGGAGGGCGCTCACCATTCCGGCTGGCCACGGAAAAGCGCGGGCGATCCCTTTGGCGAAGGCTTCGATCCGGGAAAGGTGCTTCATGTCCCGGGAGGCGTCGGGCGCGGGCAGGCCGAGGTCGGACAGGCAAGCCGACGCGGCAAGCCGGCCGGAGACTTCGGCGCCGTCGGCCCCGAGCAACCGGTAACCATCGCCCGCCAGATAGACGCCCGGGGCGGCCCGGCCGAAAGCGTCTCCGCGGGGCAGCCACTGGCGCCAGGCCTCGTCCCAATCAAAAGCGCATCCGGCGAGTTCGGCGAGCAGCGTCTCGGGACGCAGGTGCCAGCCGAGCCCCACCGCGTCGCAGGGCGTGTGGCGCTCGCGCCCCGCAGCGTCGCGCCAGCGGATGCAGGCCGGCCCTTGGTCGTCCGTGTCGATCGCGACGAGCTGCGCGCCCGGATGGTAGAGCCGCCCCAAGGTGGCCCGCATGGCGGCACCGCGCAGCGCCAGGGCCGGGCGCGACAGAAGGCCGGGAAAGCCACGCAGCTGCGCTCCGAGCGGAGCCGTGTCGAGAACGGCGGCGACGCCCGCGCCCGCCTTCAGCAGTTGCGAGGCGAGCAGCGTCAGCAGCGGCCCTGATCCGGCGAGGACCATGCGCCGGCCAAAGGCCGCGCCCTGCGCCTTGAGGGCGATCTGCATCGCGCCGAGGCTGTAGACGCCTGCGTGTTCCCAGCCCGGCACGGGCGCCAGCCGGTCCGTCGCCCCGGTGGCGAGGATCAGGCGATCAAACGCCATCCAGGACGCGCCTTCCGGACCGAGAACCTGCAATCGTCCGTCCGCGACCGCCAGAACGGAGCTGCCGGGCCGGTGCTGCAATCGTCCCGCGGCCGCCATGGCGTCGAAGGCGGCGTGCAGGGCGACCGCCTTGCCGGCTTCAGAGCCGTAGAGCGTCCCGGACGGGCGCTTGAATCCATCCGGCGGCCGCCGGTAGATCTGGCCGCCGGCGCGAACGCCTTCGTCGATCACCACCGGGCCGAGCCCGGCGGCGGCGAGGGTCTCGGCGGCCCGGATGCCGGCCGGGCCGGCGCCCACGACCACGACGCGATGGGGCGTTCCGCTCATGGCCATTGGCCGGGCGCCGCGGTGAGGAGGCGCATGCCGTCCGACAGCAGGGTCGCGCAGGCGCGCAGGCGGGGGCCTCGCTCCTGCCAGACCCAGCAATCCTGGCAGGCTCCCATGAGGCAGAAGCCCGCGCGCGCCTCGCCGCCGAACTCGGAGCGCCGCAGCGCGGGTGCGACCGACAGAACCGCGGTCAGCACCGTGTCGCCCGCGAGCGCATGGCGCGGCGCACCATCGAGCGTGAAGCTCACGGGCGGCCGGTCGAGCTCTGAAAGCCGGACCAGACGGGCCGCCGGCCGGACCAGACGGGCCGCCGGGCCGGCCTCGCTCATTCGGCCGCCTCGCGGATTGTCGTGGCCGGCGCGGGCAGGTTCGGGAAGCGAGCCCGCGCCTCGGCAAAGGATTGCGCGACGCCCTGCGCGCCAGCCCGGCCTTTCATGCGGCGAAAGATCTCCGTCTTCGTGAAGAAGCGCCAGTGGATCGGCAGTCCCGCCAGAATGGCGGTCAGCGCGGCGTAGGCATCGCGCGTCCACTGCGCCTCGTAGCCCTCGCGCTCGGGACCGAAGTGGAAGTGCCCGCGATGAGGAACCTGCGCGCCGCGCAGCGCCGCCGTGGCGGCCTCGTCGACCTCGCCGTCCCGCAGGACGATCCCGTACTCGGTTTCGGCCGCCGCGGCCGAGACGTAGCCTCGCGCAACGTCCCGGGCGACGCGCCAGGGCTCGCGCTCGCGAGGGTCGCCGCGGCCGCCGCCGCCGGCGGAGCGGATCGCCAGCACGTCGCCGGGCTGGAGAACGGCCGTGTCGATGTTGCCGAGGCGCCGCGCGTCGGGCGAGCCAGGGTTGACGACCATGTCGGACAGCCCGGCGGCCCGTCCGCCCAGCACGCCCCAGGGGCGGAAGAAGCTCCGGTCCCTGTTGCGGGCCGTGATGCGGCTGTCCGGCGCGAAGACGCGAAACGCCATCTCGGTCGCGAGCCCGCCACGCCAGCGGCCGGCGCCGCCGCTGTCCCTGGCCAACCCGTAGCGGATGAATTCGACGGGCGTTTCGGTTTCGGTGATCTCGATGGGCGTGTTCCTGAGATAGGCGGCGTCCGCTCCGGAACCGTTTGCGCCGTCCCGGTGCGGCATGCCGCCGCCGCCGCCCACTACCGGGTTGACGGCCGCGATCACGGTACGCCGGGTGCGCTCGTCCGTCGTCATGACGTTCACGATGCAGTTGTTGCCCGCCGGAGCGGCCGGGAGGCGGTCCGGCAGCACCTGCGAGAAAGCGCCGAAGATCACAGAACGCAGCCGTGCGCAGGTGAGGGAGCGCATGCCCACCGCGGCCGGGAACACCGGATTGAGCACCGTGCCTTCCGGGGTGATGCAGGTGAAGGGGCGCGTCAGCCCCGTGTTGAGCAGGATCTTGGGGTTGAGCGTGTAGAGCACGTAGTAGACGCCGACCAGCAGGATCGTGTGCCGCGGGTCGCCGCCGGAGGGAACGTTGAGCGACGACGCGAGCTGGGGGTCGGAGCCGGTGAAGTCCAGCACCGCCTCGTGGCCGCGGATCGTCAGCGTGACGTTGAGGCGGCAGGGATTGGCCTCGACCGAGTCCTCGTCGGCGTAGTCGGCGAACTCCCACACCCCGTCCGGCATGGCGCGCAGCATGTCGCGCGCCTGCGCCTCGGCATGGTCCAGCAGCGCCTCCACTCCGTCCAGGAAGGCGTCGCGGCCGAACTTCTCGATCATCGCCAAGACCTTCCGCTCGCCCGTATTGAGCGCGCCGACGAGAGCCTTGATGTCGCCGACGTTGAGGTCCGGCTTGCGCACGTTGGTGGTCATGATCCGCAGGATCTGCTCGTCGTAGACGCCCTCGTTGACGAGCTTCATCGGCGGGAAGCGGATGCCCTCCTGGTGGATCTCCGTGAGCGCGCGCGAGAGCGAGGCCGGGACGGCGCCGCCCATGTCGGTGTTGTGGATGTGCCCGCCCGTCCAGGCGACGATCTCGCCCTCGTGGAAAATGGGCTTCCACAGGTGGGTGTCGGGCGCGTGGGTGGCGACGTAACAGGAATAGGGGTCGTTCGTGAACGCGATGTCGCCCGGCTTGTAGTCCTCCACCATCGCGATGGCGCGCCCATAGGTGAGGCCCGGATACCAGGTCGCGCCGAGCTCCATCGGAACCCCGAACGTCTCACCCTTCCGGTTCATCAGCATGACGGTGAAGTCCTCGGTCTCCTTGACGAAGGCCGAGTGGGCGGTGCGCTGCAGCGTGTGGGCCATGTTCTCGGCCGCCGCGCGGACGTGATTGGCCAGGACCTGCAAGTTCATGCGGTCGAACATGGGCGTCACTCCGCGAAGATCAGGTGAAGGTTGAGATGACGGTCGACCCTGAGCTTCGAGCCGGCCGGGATCGCGCAGGTGGTGTCCTCTTGGGCGACCACGGCCGGGCCCTGGAAGCGATCGCCCGGCCGAAGGTCTGACCGAAGATAAAGGTCGACCGGCCTGTTCGCCCCGTCGATGTGGACCTCGATGGCGCGAACCGGGCGGGCGACGGCCTCGACCTCCTCCTCGGTCGCAAACGCGACGGCGGGTCCGGCGCCGATGGCCGACAGCCGCAGGCTGATGACCTCGATGCGGCCATCCGGATCGTCGAAATCGTAGAGGCGCGCGTGACCCTCGTGGAAGCGGCTGGCCACCGCGGTGACGTCGCCATCGCGAAGGCAGGCGGGCTGCAGCGGGATCTCGATTTCGTAGCTCTGGCCGGCGTAGCGCATGTCGGCGAAGAGCAGCAGGTCGGCCGGGCCGCTGTGCCCCTGCGCCTTGAGCCACTCCTGTCCCTCGGCCGCCATGGCCGCGAAGGCGGCGTACAGGGACGGCAGGAGTTCGGGTGAGAGCTCGGCGACAAGAGTGCGGATGAAGTCGCCGCGGAGGTCGGCGACAAGGCCGCCGAGCGCGGAGACGACGCCCGGCCGCCGCGGCGCGAGCACGCGCGCCATTCCGATTTCGCGTGCCAGGAAGGCGCCCAACATGGGGCCGCCGCCGCCAAACGGCATCAGGGCGAAATCCTGCAGGTCCACGCCGGCCCGCGAGGCCAGCTTCTCGACTTCCACGAACAGCTCCGACACCGCGATGTCGACGATCGCCTGGGCGGTCGCGTCGACCGGTCGGCCGAGCTGCTCCGCCAAGCTCGCGACCGCCGCGCGGGCAAGCCCCACATCCATCTGGAGCTGGCCGTAGGCCATTTGGCTATGGCCGAGCCAGCCGCACACCACCATGGCGTCCGTGATCGTCGGGCGAACGCCGCCGCGGCCGTAGCAGGCCGGCCCGGGAGTCGAGCCGGCGGATTCGGGGCCGACCCGCAGCACGCGCTGCGCATCCACGCTGGCGATGGAGCCGCCGCCGATCCCGATCGAGCTCACCGCGACCGAGGGGATGTAGAGCGGAAACTCGCCGATCATCTCGCCGGCGCCGAACTGGGCCTCGCCGTCGATGATCAGGGCGAAATCCGACGAGGTGCCGCCGATGTCGAGCGTGAGAATACGGCTTTCGCCCGCCTGACGGGCAAGCCACGCGGCGCCGATCACGCCCGAAGCCGCGCCGGACAGCAGCATCTTGACGCAGGAACGCTTGCCTTCGGCGGCGTTCATGACGCCGCCGTTCGACTTGGTGAGCAGCGGCCGCGTCGGCACGCCGCTCGAGGCAAGCCGCTCCTCCAGCGCCGTCAGGTAGCCGGCGACGCGCGGGTGGACATAGCCGTTCAGGATGGCCGTCGAGGTGCGCTCATATTCGCGGATCACCGGCCAGACCTCGGCCGACGTGAACACGAAGAGCTCCGGCGCGAGCCGCGCGATCTCGGCCTTCACGAGCGCCTCATGGGCGTCGTTGCGCCAGGCGTGCAGAAACGCGACGACGACGCCGAGGGCTCCTCTCGCCTTCGCGGTCACGACCGCCTCGGCGACCTTGCCGAGGTCCGGCCGCAGGGTTTCCGAGCCATCCGCCCGCAACCGCCCCGGAATGCCGAAGATCATGTCCCGCGAGGCCAGTTGGTCCGAGCGGCAACAGAACAGCGAATAGGTTTCCGGCATGCGTAGCCGGGCGAGCTCGATGACGTCCTCGAATCCCGCGTTGGTGAAGAGGGCCAGCGCAGCGCCCTTGCGCTGGATCACGGTGTTCATGCCGACGGTCGTGCCGTGCACGAAGCGCGTCACCGCCTGGGGATCGAGCCCGTCGCGCTCCCGGAGCAGGGCCAGCCCCGTCATCAGTTCCGCCCCGGGGTCATCCGGGGTGGTCAGCACCTTGAGGGAGGCCATGCGGCCCGAGCCGGTCTCCAGCGCGCAGAAATCGATGAAGGTGCCGCCGATGTCCACGCCGATCTTCCAATCGGCGGCGCTTTGCCGCTCCGCGCTGGATGCTGTTTCGCTCATGTCCGATCCTCGTTCCGGGCCCGGAAAGCTGGCACGCGGCCGGCGGGAGGGTCCAAGACGCAAGCGGGGCAAAGGCATAAGTCCGGCTTATACGCCGCCCATAGGCCGGGCTTATGGGCGGCCCTCGTTCCTGTCTTTGACCTCCGGGCGGGACCGGGCCAGCCTGCTCGACTGAAAAAGAGGCGCAGGTCGGGGTCGCGGATGGACGTGCTCGTGCTTGGGGGAGGGTTGATGGGAACGGCTGCGGCCTATTTCCTCGCCCGGCGCGGCGTGCGGGTCACGGTTTTGGAGCGCAACCGCGTCGGCTCCGGGGCGACCGTGGCGTCGTTCGGCAATGTCCGCCGCACCGGCCGCTACCTGCCGCAACTCCCGCTCGCGCATCGCTCCAGGGCCTTATGGGGCGAAGCGCAAGCCATGCTCGGACGGGATGTGGAATTCCGCGTCACCGGGCACCTCCGACTGATCTTCGAGGAGGACGCGCTGGCCGACATGCGGGGCTTCGCCGAGGCCTCGCGCCCCTGGGGACTCGACCTGGAGGAACTGGGTCCCAACGAGATCCGGGCCCGTTTTCCGGGTCTCGGCCCCGACGCAATAGGCGCCTCGTTCTCGCCCCAAGATGGCTGCGGCAACCCGCGCCTAATCGCGCCGGCCTTCGCCGACGCGGCGACCCGGCTGGGAGCCACGATCGTCGAGGGTTGCGCGGCAGGCGCGATCGAGACCACGGGGTCGGGCTTTCGGGTGAAGACGTCCAAAGGCGTCTTCGAGGCGGAGGCGCTGCTGAATACGGCCGGCGCCTGGGGCGGCCGCGTGGCCGCCCAGTTCGGCGAGGACGTGCCGATCACCGCTCGCGGCCCGCAGATGGGCGTTACGGAACCTCTGCCCCATCGCGTCTTGCCGGTGGTCGGCATCTGGACGCGCAGGCCCGGGACCGACTGCTACTTCCGGCAGGTTGAGCGCGGCAACATCGTGTTCGGCGGAGCGGCCGAGCGAACCCATGTCGACCTGGACCCCGGCCGGGCCAAGGCGGATCCAGCACGCCTTCCGGGCCAGCTTCGCGCGCTCCTGCGCCTCATTCCGGCGCTGGTCGACGCCACCGTGATCCGGACCTGGTCGGGCTGCGAGGGCTACTTGGCGGACTTGCTGCCCGTGATGGGGCCGTCGGCTACCACGCCCGGCCTGTTCCACGCGTTCGGGTTTTCGGGCAGCGGCTTCCAGCTCGGTCCGGGCGTGGGCGACGTCATGGCGGAACTGATCGCCACCGGCGGCGTCGCCGATATCCCGCTCGCCGATTTTCGCATCGACCGGTTCGCCAGCGCCACGGCGGCCGCGTCAGCGGCGGCTAGCTAAGCGCGTGGCTGGCCAAGGCGTAGATGCGCGGGGCTCCAGCCGAAAGCGCGATCGGAAGCCAGGGAGACGAGGCGAGCGACATGGTCGTCACGGTGTCGAACACAGGCAGCCCTGCGCGAACGAGCAGTTCGGCGAAGGGGCCTGCTTCGCTCCGGGTGTCGAGGCGAACGAAGGACCCCGCATGAGCTGCGATGTGCGGCGCCGCGAGCGCGACCGCATCCTCGTCGGTCGTGGCCACGAGCGGACCGACGACGTAGCCACGGCCGAAGGGCCTGCAAAGTCCATAGCCGACCACCGCGCCGTCGCGCTCGAGCACCAAACCCTCGGACATCCCTGCCAGCAGGTCGAGAAGCCTGCCGCGGTCAGCCCCAAAAGCTTCTCGGTCGAGCGCCGCGATCGCGTCCATGTCGGCGGGGGCGATGGGCCGCAGCATGCCCGTCGGTTTCACGTCGGCGGAAAGCCGCGCTTCGCCCTGGCATTGATAGACGGTCGCCTCGTCCTTGAAGCCCATGGAGCGGTACAGCGGCTGGGCGGCGCGGGTCGCATTGAGCCCGAGACGACGCGGCGCTGTTTGGGCGATCACGTGTTCCATCAGCCAGCGGCCTGCGCCATGGGTCTGCAGGCGCGGCGACGTGATCAGCATCCCCATGGTGGCGAAGTCCTCGCCATGCGCGAACCACATGGCGGTGCTCAGCACGCGCCCAATCTCGTCGCTGGCCGCAAGCCCATGCCCGAAGCCGAGCAGCATCTCCCAGTCCGCCTCCCGATGCGGCCAGCGCACCGCCATGGACAGTGCGTGTAGTCGTCCTAGTTCGACATCGCGGATGTCCCCGATGCGCATCTTGTAGGTTTCGAGCGCGAGTTCGGTTGTAAGCGTCACGGCCTGGCCTGCCTTCGTCCCAGCTCCCGCAACCTTGTTAGCAAAGTCGGCGCGAAATCATGCGCTGCGGATTGGCGCAGCGCCGGCACATTGCACTGATTTCGGCTTCGCAGATCCTTGCAGCCCTCCGCCACTGCGATCACGACCTATTTCGGCGCGATCTGCCGCGCCGCGCCGGTGCTTTGAAGCAATATGCCGCCCGGGAGCGGCGAAGGTGCGCCGTCGCCGAGCAGCGGCGCCGCAATGGCGCCCGGCCGGGCTGCGGGAGCTTTCGCTGTGGCTTTTCTCTTTACCTCGGACGCCGAGCGGGCCCGTGTGTTTGTAGAACTTTTTGCGCGCGGGCGGCCGGAACTCACCTTCCTGACAGACCCGAGTCAGGTGGATCCGGATGCAGTCCGGTATCTGCTGTCGTGGACTCTTCCGGAGGACATCGCCCGGTACCGGAATCTCGAAGTGCTCTTCTCGATCGGGGCGGGCGTCGACCAGCTCCGACTCGACATGCTGCCGGAGCACGTGCGGGTCGTCAGGATGGTCGAGGACGGCATCGTTCGCATGATGCAGGAATACGCCACGCTCGCCGTCCTGGCGCTGCACCGCGACCTTCCGGGCTACCTCGACCAGCAGCGCCGCGGCGAATGGCGCGCCCGGGCGACGACGCAAGCCCCCGATCGCCGGGTCGGTGTGCTGGGCCTTGGCCTGCTCGGCCAGGCGGTGCTCGATCGCCTTAAGCCGTTCGGCTTCCCGCTGGCCGGCTGGAGCCGTGCGGCGCGCAGCATCCCGGGCGTGGCCTGCCATCACGGCGCAGAGGGCCTCGAAACTTTCCTGGCTGCGACCGACATCCTCGTAGGCCTGTTGCCGCTGACGCCCGAAACGCGCGGCCTGCTCGACGCGGACCTGTTCGCGAAGCTGCCGGCGGGGGCCGCATTGGCCCATATCGGCCGAGGGCCGCAGCTGGACCAGGACGCTCTGCTGGCGGCGCTTGACGCCGGCCATCTGTCGGGCGCGGTCCTCGACGTCACGGATCCCGAGCCGCTGCCGCCCGAGCACCCGCTCTGGCGTCACCCGCGCGTGATCGTCACGCCCCATATCGCCAGCGTCACGCAAGCCGAAGGCGCCGCGCGCGCGGTGCTCGACAACATCCGCCGCCATGAGGCCGGCCAAGCGATGGTCGGCCTCGTCGACCGGGCGCGCGGCTACTGATCCACCCGCCAAGGAGACCTTTGATGAGCCTTCTCAAAACCATTGATCCGGCCCCGTCTTCCGAGGCCGTCCTGTCCAAGGCGGCGCCGGAAAGACTGATCTCCGGAGATCCCGCCTTCCGCACATGGGCCCAGGACAGCGCGCGCGACGGAACCGTGCGGACGGGCGTATGGGAGGCCTCACCCGGCGAAACGGTGTCGCTCAAGGGCGAAACCTTCGAGTTTTGCCACATCCTGGACGGCGTCGTGGAGATCACCGAGGAGGATGGCGCACCGGCCACCTACCGCAAGGGGGACAGCTTCGTGATGAAGCCGGGCTTCCGCGGCGTTTGGCGCACCATCGAGACCGTCCGCAAGATCTACGTCGTGGTTGGCTGAGGCGCGCGCAATGGCGAGCTTCGACCCTGCCTCGGTGGAATGTCCGGCCGCCCACCTCATCGGGGGCCGGATCGTGCGGGCCGAAGGCGTCGTTTCGCTGCGACGCCCGTCCGACGGACGCGATTTCGCGCAATGCCCGATCGCGGACGCCAGCACGGTCGACGCGGCCGTGTCTGCGGCCCGCGTCGCGCTGGCCGAAAGCAACTGGGGCGGGATCCGACCACGGGAACGGACGCGGGCGCTGCATCGCTGGGCCGACTTGATCGAAGTTGAGGCGGAGAGCCTGGCGCGCCTGGAGGCCGTCGCCTCCACCCGGCCCATCAGCGAGCTGCTCGCCGGCGACCTGCCCGTCACGGTTGAGCAGATCCGCTTTTTCGCAGAGTTCGCCGACAAGGAGGGCGGCGCCGTCGCGCCGACCGCGGAGGACAACCTCGGCCTGATCACCAGCGAGCCCCATGGCGTGGTGGGGGCCATCACGCCCTGGAACTTCCCGCTGTCCATGGCGGCGTGGAAGATCGCGCCGGCGATCGCGGCCGGCAACGCCGTCGTGCTCAAGCCCTCGGAGCTGACCCCTTTCGCGACGTTGCGAATGGCCGAGTTGTCGGTTAAGGCCGGGCTGCCGCCGGGGCTCGTCGCGGTCGTGCTCGGCGACGGCCCGACCACCGGAGCGGCCCTGGTGGCGCATCCGGACGTGGCCAAGGTGAGCTTCACGGGCTCCACGGCGGCCGGCGCAGCCATCATGGCCAACATCGCCCGCTCGGGCGTGAAGCCCATGACGCTCGAGCTCGGGGGCAAGAGCCCGCAAGTCGTCTTCGCCGACGCGGACATCGACCTAGCCGCCGCCAGCATCGCCGGAAGCGTCATGGCCAATGCCGGACAGGCCTGCGTGGCGGGCACGCGGCTCGTGGTCGAAGCGCCCGTGGCCGACGCTCTCGTCGAAAAGATCATCGCCCGGCTGCGCACGATCCGCCCCGGACCGACGTGGGACGCCGCAACCGCCTTTGCGCCGATCATCTCGGAGCGCCAGCTGGGACGCATCGACGGCATCGTCCGCGGCGCCTTGGCGACGGGCGCGGAGGCGCTCGTCGGCGGCCAGCGGCTCGACCGCGATGGCTCCTTCTACGCCCCGACGGTGCTCGCCGGCGTGGAGGCCAGCTCGCCGGCCGTGACGGACGAGATCTTCGGGCCTGTGCTGACTGTTCAGACCTTCGCGGACGAGGACGAAGCGCTGCGGCTGGCCGATCACCCGAGCTACGGCCTCGCGGCTGGCCTGTTCACCCGCGATCTTTCCCGCGCGCTTCGCGTCACGCGGCGGCTGCACGCCGGCACCGTGTGGGTGAACCGCTACGGCCGGTCCCGAGACCACATCCTGCCCACGGGCGGCTTCAAGGGATCGGGCATCGGCAAGGACCTCGGCCGCGAGGCGTACCAGGCAAACCGGCGCAGCAAGAGCGTGCTCATTTCTCTCCAGTGACGGATGACGCGATGACGACCCACTCGATTGCCCTCATCCCCGGCGACGGCGTCGGCCGCGACGTGACCGAGGCCGCCTGGCAGGCGCTGCAGGCCGTCGCGAAGGCGCACGGCATTGCGCTCCAGGGCGACTGGTTCCCCTGGTCCTGCGCCACCTACAAGGAGACCGGCGCGATGATGCCGGCCGACGGCATAGAGACGCTGCGCCGCTACGACGCGATGCTGCTCGGGGCCGTGGGTTGGCCGGCGACCGTGCCGGACGCCGTGTCCCTTCACGGCCTGTTGCTGCCAATCCGCAAGGCCTTCGTGCAATACGCCAATGTCCGCCCGCATCGGCTGCTCCCCGGCGTCCAGGGACCGCTGCGCCGGGAGGGTTTCGACATCCTCTGCATCCGCGAGAATACCGAGGGCGAGTACGCCGGAGCCGGCGGCCGGGTGCATCAGGGTGGCGACGACGAGGTCGCCGTCGAGACTTCCGTGTTCACCCGCAAGGGCGTGGAGCGAATCCTGCGCTACGGCTTCGAGCAGGCGCGAAAGCGCCGCGGCAAGCTCGCCTCGGTGACGAAGTCCAACGCGCAGAAGTACTCGATGGTGTTCTGGGACGACATCACCCACCGTCTCGCGGCCGAGTATCCAGACGTCGAGGTCACGAGCTACCACATCGACGCCATGGCGGCCCGGATGGTGATGGCGCCCGAGACGCTGGACGTGGTCGTGGCGTCGAACCTGTTCGGCGACATCCTGACGGATCTCGGCGCCGCCATCCAGGGCGGACTGGGCTACGCGGCGTCCGCCAACATCAACCCGGACCGGACGGCCCCGTCCATGTTCGAGCCGGTGCACGGTTCCGCGCCTGACATCGCCCACCTGGGCGTCGCCAACCCCATCGCCGCCATGTGGTCCGGCGCAATGATGCTGGATCATCTCGGCGAAGCGGAGGCGGCGCGGGCACTCCTGGCCGCGATCGAGCGGACCACGGCCTCGGGGATCGGCGCCGTGCCGGGCAAGAACCGGACGGAGGCGATCACGGCCGCCGTGCTCGCCGCCCTTTGAACCGAAAGACGCGACCATGTTGAGCGAGATCGGACTGCTGCGGCAACAAAACCTGATCGACGGGGCCTGGCGGGACGCGCGCAGCGGCGCTGCCCTCGACGTCATCGACCCGGCCACCGGCGAGGTGATCGGCGTCGTACCGAATTCCGGCGCACCGGACGCGCGGGACGCGATCGCGGCGGCCGAGGCAGCCTTCGGGCCGTGGCGGGCGAAGACGCACGCCGCGCGCGCCGCCCTGCTGGAGCGCTGGCATTCCTTGATGTTGGACGAGATCGACGCGCTGGCGCTGATCCTCACCACCGAGCAGGGCAAGCCGCTGGCCGAGGCTAAGGGCGAGATCCGATACGGCGCGTCCTTCGTGAAATGGTTCGCCGAAGAGGCGCGCCGGATCGGCGGCTCGACCATCCCGTCGCCGACCCCGGACCGCCGCATATTGGTGCTCAAGGAACCGGTCGGCGTATGCGGGATCGTGACCCCGTGGAATTTCCCTAACGCGATGATCACCCGCAAGGTCGCGCCCGCGCTGGCGGCGGGCTGCACAGTGGTGATCAAGCCTTCCGAACTGACGCCCTTCTCGGCGCTTGCGCTGGGCGCGCTGGCCGAGCGGGCCGGCATCCCGGCGGGCGTGATCAACATCGTGACCGGCATGCCGGCCGGCATCGGAGCGGAACTCACTGGCAATCCGGCCGTGCGCAAGCTCTCGTTCACGGGCTCGACGCGCGTGGGCGCACTGCTGATGCGGCAAGCCGCCGACACCATCAAGCGGCTCAGCCTGGAGCTCGGCGGCAACGCGCCCTTCATCGTGTTCGATGACGCCGATCTAGACCGGGCTTTGGACGGCGTCATCGCCTCCAAGTTTCGCAATGGCGGCCAGACCTGCGTTTGCGCCAACCGCATCCTGGTCCACTCCGCCATCTACGACGCCTTTGCGGAGCGGCTCTCGGCGCGGGTGTCGGCCATGAAGGTCGGGCGCGGCACGCAGGGTGGCGTCGACATCGGGCCGATGATCAACGCCTCCGCGTTGGAGAAGATCGAGCGCCACGTGTCCGACGCGCTTGCCAAGGGCGCCAGAACGCTCTCGATCCGGCCCGCGACGCCGAATGGCGGCTTCTACACCCCCCCGGTGGTCCTTGGGGACGCGAACACGGACATGCTGCTGGCCGGCGAGGAAACATTCGGCCCCGTGGCGCCGCTGTTTCGCTTCGAAACCGAGGCCGAGGCTCTGTCCATCGCGAACGGCACGCCCTACGGGCTGGCGGCCTACTTCTACACGGAGAACCTGAAGCGCGCTTGGCGCGTGGGCGAGGCGCTGGAGTTCGGCATGGTGGGGCTCAACACGGGCGCCATCTCGACGGAGGTCGCGCCCTTCGGGGGCGTCAAGCAGTCCGGGCTGGGCCGAGAGGGCGCCCAGGTCGGGATCGAGGAATACCTCGAGACCAAGAGCTTCCACATGGGCGGGCTGGACTGACCCGAAGGGGCGGCTCGCGAGCCGCCCCTTTGACGGGGCTCTACTGAAACCGGTCGAGGAGCTTGTAGTAGAGCCCGACCATGGGCAGGAACCAGGGTTGCCCGAGATGGCCGGGCACCGCCGGCCAGCCCAGTCCCTTGAGCGGGTTCCGGTCCTCCTTGCCGAGCATGGCCTCCGCGATCAGCGACCCCAGGTAGCCCGACATCTGCGCGCCATGGCCCGAATAGCCCATCGCGTACCAGAGGCCGTCATCGTTGCGCCCGGCGCGCGGGAAGCGATCCTTCGTCATGTCGACGAGACCGCCCCAGCAATAGTCGACCGGAACGTGTGCGAGCTGTGGAAAGATTTCGGCGAGGCTGGCCTGCAGGATCGCGCCGCTCCTGGCGTCCGATTGCTGGTTCGAAACCGCCGAGAAACGCGCGCGGCCGCCGAACATCAGGCGTCGGTCCGGTGACAACCTGAAGTAGTTGCCGATGTTCATTGACGTCACGAATGTCCGCTCGCGAGGGATGGCGGCGGCGATCTCCGCGTCCGTGAGCGGGCGCGTGGCGAGGATGAAGCTTCCAACCGGGACGATGCGACGGCGAAACCAGCCGAAGGCGCCCGACGTGTAGGCGCCGGTGGCGACCAGCACCTCGCCGGCCCGGACTGCGCCCCGCGGCGTCTCGAGCACGCGTTTGCCGCCGTCGCGCCGCAACGCCGTGACGGGCGCGTTCTCGAACACGGTAGCGCCGCGCCGCACGGCCGCCTCGGCGAGGCCGACCGCGAGGCGGCCCATATGGGCGACCGCGCTCTTCTTGGACAGCATCGCGCCGTGGAAGGCGTCCGAGCGCACTTCGCCGGCCAGGTCGGCTCGGGTGAGAAGGGCTGTGTCGGGGTCGACCTCCCGGTTTACGATCTCGAAATTGCGGGCGATCGCGGCGAAATGCGCCGGCTTGGACGCGAGCTTCAGCTTCCCGACGCGCTTGAAGTTACAATCGATGCGTTCTTCGGCGACCGTGGCCTCGACAAAATCGACGGAGGCGTCGAAGGCTCGGTAGAGAGCGGTGGCGCGCTCGCC
This sequence comes from Alsobacter sp. SYSU BS001988, assembly GCF_054796215.1. Lineage (NCBI taxonomy): Bacteria > Pseudomonadati > Pseudomonadota > Alphaproteobacteria > Hyphomicrobiales > Alsobacteraceae > Alsobacter > Alsobacter sp. SYSU BS001988. The sequence goes on from NZ_JBTAMK010000019.1 coordinate 76,793, forward strand.
GCCGAGATGCGCCTTGGCGGCCGCGAACGAGTGCGAAACGCCGTTGTTGAGATGGCCGCCATTGCGGCCCGAGGCGCCCGAACCCACCGTGCCGGCCTCCAGAAGCGCGATTTTCGCGCCCGACATGGCGAGCGTGCGCGCCGCCGACAGGCCGGTGAAGCCGCCGCCCACGACGGCGACGTCGTAGGTTCCCTCGGCCGGCCCGGCGGTACCGCCCGTGAAGGCGGGCGCGGTGTCGTGCCAGTAGGACGCAAAGCGCATGGCGTGATCCTCAGAGGCCCAGGACGCCGGGAAGGTCGGAGATGCCCTTGATCTCGACGTAGTCGTAATAGGGGTTGGCCGGCTCATGGCCGCGATTGACCCAGACCTTGTGCTTGATGCCCAGGTCATAGGCCGACATCAGATCGTAGCGGAACGAGGACGAGCAATGCATCACGTCCTCCGGATTGCAGCCGAGCATGTCGAACATGTATTCGAAAGCCTGGAAACGCGGCTTGTAGGCGTTGGCTTGCTGCGCGGTGAAGACCTTGTGGAAGGGCGCGCCGAGCTTCTCGACATTGTGCATGATCTGGTCGTTGGACGCGTTGGAGAGGATCACCAGCGGGATCTCCTTGGCGACTTTGGCGAGGCCCGCCGGCACGTCGGGGTGAGGACCCCAGCTCGGCACGCGCTCATAAATCGCCCGGGCGTCTTCGGGGCGGAAAGGCACGCCGTTCTTGCGGCAGGTCCGCTCGACGGCGTTGTGCACCACCTCCCCGTACGGCTTCCAGGCTCCGAGGATTTCGTCCAGCCGATAGGCCGCGAAGTTCTTGATGAACAGCGCCATCCGGGGCTCGTCCAGCGCGGGCCCGTAGATCTCGCGCGCGGCTTCGGCCATCTGGAAGTTGGTCAGCGTGCCGTAGCAGTCGAACGTGATGTATTTGGGCCGAAAGCTGGTCATGACGGGCGTCCTTGGCTAGGTCCGACGGATCCCCGGAAGGATAGGAGCCCCCGGAAAGAGGCATCGCCGGAATAGCGGCCCGACGAACGCAGATCCTGCTGTATCGCAAAAGCGGAGCCGCAGAGAGTTGCGTCGCGTCCGGAAGGCTTGGCCGCGAGCGCCCCGTGAGCCTGGCATAAACTGCGGCGCGGACCATTCGGAAAGACGCAACCTTGCGCCGCCAAGGCGGAATGGAGCGCAAACAGTCGGTCGCTCGGCGCTACCGTTTCGGCATCATGACGAACCGGACTGCACATTCTCTTCGGCCCCCCGTGACGATCGCCGCTCTTGGTCCGGAGCACCTGAGCGGCGCGGTCGCCCTTTCGCGTCAGGCCGGATGGCCCCACCGGCTCGAGGACTGGGAGCTCGTGCTGTGGCTGAGCCGAGGCTTCGGCGCATTGGCGAACGGGCGTCTGGTCGGAACCGCGCTGGCCACGCTCTACGGAGACGATGTTGCGACGATCAACATGGTCATCGTGGACGAGAGCCTGAGAGGGCAGGGGGTAGGCCGCCGCCTGATGGCTGCGGCGCTCGACGCCGCCGCCGGCGGCGAACAGCGCCTGATCGCCACGAAAGATGGCCTGCCGCTGTACGAGAAGCTCGGCTTCCAGGCCACGGGCCAGATCTGGCAGCATCAGGGCCTCACTTCGTCGTTCGCTCCGGGAGAGGACGTCGTTCAATGGCTGCACGCAGGGAGCGACCTCGACCGGGTTGCGGCCTGCGATCGCGCCGCTTGCGGAATGGACCGCAGCTTGCTGCTGAGCGTCCTAGCCGCGGCAGGCTCCCTTGCGGTCTTGCGCGATGGCGACGTCGTCCTGGGGTTTGCGGGCCTGCGGGCCTTCGGGCGCGGCGAAGTCGTCGGGCCGGTTGTCGCCTCATCGCAGGACGCGGCTCGATCGCTCGTCGCGGCCGCGTTCGCCCGCAAGGGCGCCGGCCTCGTCCGCGTCGATACGCCAGACCCGGAACTCGGGGCCTGGCTCGCCAGCCTGGGCCTCCCGGTTGTCGGCGGCGGCGTCACGATGGTTCGACATGCGCGGCCGCGCCGGGCCACCCCATTTCAGACTTTTGCTCTCGCCAGCCAGGCTTTGGGCTGAAACCGGAGACACCTATGTCCAGCAACTCCCTGGTCGAACTCGACCGCCTCCACCTGGTCCATCCGGTGGCGTCCTACCGTGGCCACGAGCGGGCCGGCGTGCGCGTGCTGAAGTCCGCAAAGGGCGCCACGCTGACGGACTCGACCGGCCATACCATGGTGGACGGCTTTGCGGGCCTGTGGTGCGTGAACGTCGGCTACGGCGTCGACAGCATCGTAGAGGCCGCCGCCAAGCAGATGCGCGAACTGCCCTATGCAACGGGCTATTTCGGCCTCGGCTCCGAGCCCGCCATTCGGCTTGCGGCGGAACTCGCCGAGCGCGCGCCGGGAGACCTGAACCACGTCTATTTCACGCTGGGCGGCTCGGACGCCGTGGACAGCACCGTGCGCTTCGTCCGCTACTACCAGATCGCGCGTGGCAAGCCGGAGAAGGACCAGTTCATCTCGGTGGAGCAGGGCTACCACGGCTCGTCCACCGTCGGGGCCGGCCTGACGGCGCTCCCGGTCTTCCACCAGGGCTTCGGCGTACCGTTTAGCTGGCAGCATAAGATTCCGTCGCACTACTCCTACCGGAACCCTGCCGGGCAGGGCGCGGCGGCCATCATCGCGGCCTCCACGGCGGCGCTGCGCGCCAAGGTCGAGGAACTCGGGCAGGACCGCGTCGCCGCATTCTATGTCGAACCGATCCAGGGCTCCGGCGGCGTGCTGGTGCCGCCGCCCGGCTGGATGAAGGCCATGCGCGAGCTCTGCCGAGACCTCGACATCCTGTTCGTGGCCGATGAGGTCATCACGGGATTCGGCCGCACCGGCCCGCTCTTCGCCTGCGACGACGAGGGGATCGTGCCCGACCTGATGACCACCGCCAAGGGCCTCACCTCCGGCTACGTGCCGATGGGCGCTGTGTTCATCTCCGACCACGTCTACGAAACGATCGCGGACGCGGCCGGCGACGGAACAGTGGGGCACGGCTATACCTACTCGGCCCATCCGGTGAGCGCCGCCGTCGCCCTCGAGGTGCTTCGACTTTATGAGGGCGGCCTGCTCGCCAACGGCCGCAAGGCGGGCGCGCGGCTCATGGCGGGCCTGAACGGCCTTGCCGACCACCCGCTGGTGGGCGAGGTGCGCGGGCGCGGCATGCTGGCCGCCATTGAGCTCGTGACCGACAAGGCGCGCAAAACGCCGCTACCCGCAGCGGCTGCGCCGGCCCGCCGGATCTTCGACCGGGCCTGGGACAATGGACTGGTGATCCGCGCCTTCGCGAACGGCGTGCTGGGCTATGCTCCGCCTTTGTGCTGCACTGACGCCGAAATCGACGCTATCGTGGAGCGCACGCGCATGACCCTGGATGAAACCTTGGAGGATCCGGACGTCCGGGCCGCCATGGCCTGATCTGGGTTACGTCGCCGTTATATCGGCGGGCGGGCGAATACAGAATTTTCTGCTGCGGGGCTCCGCAGTTTCAGCGACTCCCGCAGCGCCTGACTGAGACACTGATCTGACGGTTGCATCACGGGCTCGGCCCCGAACGCCCAAAGGGCGGTCCGGCTTGGCGAGCAGATCTTCGCGAAGACCTGCGCAGATTATGCGGCGGGCGCGGCCGGGAACCAATGGCAGGGGACTGCACGTGGCAAAGAGCTTGAGCTCATTCCGATACATGACTTTCGACGTGGTCGGCACGCTGATCGACTTCGAGGGCGGCATCAAGGATTGCCTGGCGGCGATCGCGGCTGAATCCGGCGTGGCGCTCGATGGCGAGAAGGCGCTGGGCTTCTACCGCGAGGCGCGCTACTCGCCCGAGGCGCAGCGCTTCCCTGACGACCTTGCCCGCGTCTACCTGAGCATCGCCCCAAAGATCGGCCTGCCGGCCGAGCAGCGCCACGGCGAGCGGCTTCGGGACTCCGCGGCATCGTGGAAGGGCTTTCCGGACAGCGCCCAGGCGCTCGCCAGGCTCGCCAAGCGCTACAAGCTCATCGCCATGACCAACGCCCAGCGTTGGGCCTACGAGCATTTCGCGAATGCGCTCGGGCGCCCCTTCCACTCATCGTTCACGACGGACGACACCGGCACGGAAAAGCCGGACCCAGCCTTCTTCGAGCAGGTGTTCGCGTTCGTGGAAGGCGAGGGCGGCCGCAGGGACGAGATCCTCCACGTGGCCCAGAGCCAATATCACGACATTGGGATTTCCCGGTCGCTAGGCATGACCAACTGCTGGATCCAGCGTCGGCACGCACAACCCGGCTACGGTGGCACCATCGAACCCGAGCGCTTCACCGAGCCTGACTACCACTTCACGTCCTTGGGCGAACTCGCCGACGCCGTGGACGGCATGGCGACGGCCTGAACGCCACGAAAGAAGCCGGGGGGCGTCCGCGCCCCATGGGGGAAGTCAACGACAGAAGGAAGGGGAACCTCGTGACCGACAACACAAACGCCAATTGGACCAAGCGCGACGACGCCATGGTCGAGAACGCGATCCGCCGCGGCGCTACGCGGCGTGAGCTGATTCAGATGCTGCTGGCGGGCGGCATGGCGACGGCGGCTGGTGCCGCCGTGCTCGGGCGCGCCACCGCCGCCGTCGCCCAGACGCCCGTTTCGGGCGGCAACCTGAGAGCGGCGGGCTGGTCGTCCTCCACGGCCGACACGCTCGACCCCGCCAAGGCGTCCCTATCGACCGACTACGTGCGCTGTTGCGCGTTCTATAACCGGCTCACCTTCATCGATAAGGCCGGCGTGGCCCAGATGGAGCTCGCCGAGAGCTTTGATACGAAGGACGCCAAGGTCTGGACCATCAAGCTGCGCAAGGACGTGACTTTCCACAGCGGAAAGACGCTCTCGTCCGCCGACGTGGTCTACTCGCTCAAACGCCACCTCGATCCGGCAGTCGGCTCCAAGGTCAACTCAATCGCCAAGCAGATCACCGACGTCAAGCCGGTCGACGCCCTCACGGTCGAAGTCACGCTGGACAGCCCGAACGCCGACCTGCCCATCATCCTGGGCACGCACCACTTCATGATTATCGCCGAAGGGACCACGGATTTCTCGAAGGCCAACGGCACGGGCGCTTTCACGTGCCAAACGTTCGAGCCGGGCGTGCGCTCGGTCGGGCTCAGAAACAAGAACTACTGGAAGAGTCAGAAGGCGCATCTCGAATCCTTCGAGTTCTTCGCCATTCCTGATGACCCGGCGCGCGTCAACGCCCTCCTGTCGGGCGACATCCAGCTTGCCGGCGCGATCAATCCGCGCTCGATCCGCTTGGTCGAGAGCCAGCCCGGCGTGGTGTTGTCCAAGACGACGTCGGGCAACTACACCAATCTGAACATGCGCCTCGACATGGCGCCCGGCGACAAGGCCGGCTTCGTCGAGGGCGTGAAGCACCTGCTCAATCGCGAGCAGATCCAGAAGTCGGCGCTGCGCGGCCTGGCCGAGATCGCCAATGACCAGCCGGTGCCGCCGTCGCATCCCTACTTCAACGCCGAACTGAAGCCGAAAGCGTTCGATCCGGACAAGGCGAAGTCACTGTTCCAGAAGGCAGGCGTGCTTGGCCAGTCCATCCCGGTGGTGGCCTCCGACGCGGCCGCGTCGTCGGTCGACATGGCTGTCGTGCTGCAGCAGGCCGGGGCCAACATCGGCATGAACTTCGACGTCAAGAAGGTCCCTTCCGACGGTTACTGGTCAAACTACTGGCTGAAGGCGCCAGTCCACTTCGGCAACATCAACCCGCGGCCGACGCCCGACATCCTGTTCTCGCTGCTGTACGCCACATCGGCCCCCTGGAACGAAAGCCAGTACAAGTCGGAGAAGTTCGACCGCATGCTGGTGGAAGCCCGCGGCTTGTTGGATCAGGGTAAGCGCAAGCAGATCTACGGCGAGATGCAGGCCATGATCGCCAACGAGGCGGGCACAGCCATTCCGGTCTGGATCTCCAACGTGGACGCGCTCTCCTCCAAATTGCGTGGCCTCGAGCCGAATCCGCTCGGCGGCATGATGGGCTACGCCTTCGCCGAGTATGTCTGGCTGACGGCCTGAGGTCCGTCTCTTGCATGCCGGGAGGCGACAACGTCGCCGCCTCCCGGACCGCCTTCCCGAGCAGGAGACAGGCCGATACCGCTCATGAACAGCTTCGTCTGGTCCCTCGTCGGCGGCCGCTTGCTTGTCGCCCTGTTCACGCTCGTCGTGGTGGCCTTTACGGTCTTCTGCGCGACCGCGATCCTTCCGGGCGACGTGGCCGAAGTGCTGCTTGGGCAAGCGGCGACGCCTGAGGCGGTTGCGGGCCTTCGGGCTGCGATGCACCTCAACGACCCCGCATTGCTGCGGTTCGTACGCTGGTTGGGCGGCCTGGCGTCCGGCGATCTCGGCCGATCCTACGCGAACAACATGCCGGTGGCCCAACTGATCGGGCCGCGTCTGCTGAATTCACTGAAGCTAGCAGGTGTGACCACCCTGTTCTCGGTGCCGATCGCGCTCGGGCTCGGGATCAGCGCCGCCGTTCTGCGCGGCAGCCTGTTCGATCGCCTGCTGACGTTTGGGGTGATTGCGGTGATCTCCGTGCCGGAGTTCATGGTGGCTACTTCTGCGGTGCTGCTGTTCGCGGTCCACCTGAAATGGCTGCCGGCGCTGTCGGTGGCTCGCGAGGCGAGCTCGTTCCTGGACCTGCTGCGCATCTTCGCGATGCCGGTGATCACCCTCGCATTCGTGATTTCGGCGCAGATGATCCGCATGACACGCGCCGCCATGATCGAGACCCTGGATACGCCCTATGTGGAAATGGCGCGCCTCAAGGGCGCGTCTCCCACCCGCATCGTGCTGCGGCATGCCTTGCCCAACGCACTGGGCCCGATCATCAACGCGGTGGCGCTTTCCCTGTCGTATTTGCTGGGCGGCGTCATCATCGTGGAAACGATCTTCAACTATCCGGGCATCGCCAAGCTCATGGTGGATGCCGTGTCGACGCGCGACCTGCCCTTGATTCAGAGTTGCGCGATGATCTTCTGCCTCGTCTACCTGCTCCTGATCACGATCGCGGACGTCATCGCGATCCTATCCAACCCCCGTTTGCGCTGATCATGGCCCGTGCGATCACCCTTCCGATGCATTACCGCGTCAACCCGGTCGGGCTGCTGGCGTTCGCCGTCATCCTGTTCTGGAGCGTGGTGGCGCTATTAGCGCCGCAATTGGCGCCGCACGGGGTCGGCGACATGGTCGATCTGGACTATTTCGGCCCGATGTCGCGCGAATTCCCAATGGGAACCGACTATCTCGGCCGGGACATGCTCTCGCGCATCCTCCTGGGCACGCGCTACACCGTCGGCATCTCACTGGCGGCGGTCTCCATCGCGTGCTTCACAGGCGTGACGCTAGGCATGGCGGCCGCCGTGACGGGCGGCTGGTTCGACACCGTGCTGAGCCGCTTCCTCGACGCCCTGAATTCGATCCCGAGCAAGCTTTTCGGCCTCGTGGTCGTAGCCGGCGTGGGCTCGTCGATCCCGGTGCTGATCTTCACCATGGCGGTGATCTACACGCCGGGCTCTTATCGCTTCGCGCGCGCGTTGGCTGTAAACGTCAACACCATGGACTTCATCACGGTAGCAAGGGCTCGAGGCGAGGGCGTCTTCTACATCATTCGGTCCGAGATCCTGCCCAACATCCTGGGTCCGGTCTTCGCCGATGTGGGCCTGCGGTTCGTGTTTATCGTCCTGCTCCTGTCCGGCCTGTCCTTCCTGGGCCTTGGCGTGCAGCCCCCCAACGCCGACTGGGGCGCGCTGGTGCGGGAGAACATCAGCGGCCTGCCGTTCGGGGCGCCCGCCGTCATGTTCCCGTCCATCGCGATCGCCAGCCTGACCATCAGCGTCAACCTGCTGATCGACAATTTGCCGAAGAAGATCCGGGACCGGGGCGCATGATGGGCAATCTGGTCGAAATCCGGGATCTCAAGGTCGGCGCGACCACGGACTCAGGCCGTCGCGTCGAGATCATCAAGGGCGTCCACTTCGATATCGCGCCCGGCGAAATCGTCGCCCTGATCGGCGAGAGCGGGTCGGGCAAGACCACGATCGCGCTCACGTTACTTGGCTATGCCCGCGCCGGATGCGAGATCCACGGCGGATCCGTGCGCGTGAACGGCCGCGACATGGTGGCGCTTAGCGAGAAGGAGCGCGCGCGGGTGCGCGGCACGGAAGTCGCCTACGTCCCCCAAAGCGCTGCAGCGGCCTTCGATCCGGCCATGCGTGTGATTGACCAGGTCGTCGAAGTCGCGCGCATTCACGGCCTGATGCCCGACGCGGAGGCGCGCGCCCGCGCGGTCGACCTGTTCCGGGCGCTTTCCCTTCCCAATCCCGAAACCATCGGCCAGCGCTACCCGCATCAGGTCTCAGGGGGGCAACTACAGCGTCTCTCCGCCGCCATGGCGCTGATCGGCGATCCCAAGCTGGTTATTTTCGACGAGCCGACGACCGCTCTGGACGTCACAACGCAGATAGAGGTGCTGCGCGCCTTCAAAGCCGTGATGAAGCAGCGGCGGATCGCGGGCGTGTACGTGTCGCACGACCTGGCCGTGGTGGCCCAGATCGCGGATAGGATCGTGGTGCTTCGCGGCGGTCAGGTCCAGGAGATCGGCGCAACGGCGGAGATCCTGTCCGCGCCAGCCCACCCCTACACGCGCGAACTCCTCGCGGCTTTTCGGCCAAGCGTGGACGCGCAAGCTGCGTCCACCGAGGCCACGGCGGCGCAACCCGTGCTCGAGCTGCGCGACGTGGTGGCAGGCTACGGCGCCCTGAACTCAGACGGGTCCCCGACGATCACCATCGTCAAGTCCGTCAGCCTCAGCCTGCAAGCCGGGCGCAACCTCGGCGTGATCGGCGAGTCCGGTTGCGGGAAATCGACCTTGGCCCGCGCTATCGCGGGCATTCTCCCGCCGGCGTCCGGGGCCATCCTGTTCGATGGCAAGCCACTGCCGCGCGCCGCGAAGGACCGTACGCGCGAGCAACTACGGCAGATCCAGATCGTCTTTCAATCTGCCGATACGGCCCTGAACCCGGCCAAGTCGATAGCCGAGATCCTGGGACGGCCGCTCGATTTCTACCATGGCCTGAAGGGCCGTGACGCTCAGTCTCGCGTCGACGCCCTGCTCGACATGGTGCACTTTCCGCGCGCCTTGCGGGAGCGCCGCCCCCCGGAGCTGTCGGGTGGCCAGAAGCAGCGCGTCAACCTGGCCCGCGCGCTCGCGGCCGATCCCCGGATCATCCTGTGCGACGAGATCACCTCGGCGCTCGACACCGTCGTGGCGGCGGCGATCATCGACCTGCTCAAGGAACTGCAACGTGAGCTGGGTCTCTGCTATGTATTTATAAGCCACGACCTTCCCACCGTGCAGGCCGTGTGCGACGAGATCGCGGTGATGTTTGCGGGCGAAAAGATCGAACAGATGCCCCGGTCGCACATAGGGGCGCGCGACCATCACCCCTACACTAAACTTCTTTTCGCCTCCGTGCCGAAGCTGGATCCCAGCTGGCTGGATTCCATTGAACGCGACCCCGAGCTTGTCGCCGCGCTGGCCAGGCGGTAACACGTCCGGGGCGCACTCAGGGTGGCGCGGTTTGCATGAAACTCGACCAGATCGACGTCAAGATCCTCGCCGAGCTGCAGAAGAACGGCCGCATCACCAACGTGGAGCTGGCCGGCATCGTGAACCTGTCGCCAAGCCCCTGCCTGATCCGCGTCCGAAAGCTGCAGGACGAGGGCTATATCACGGGCTATTCGGCCACGATCAACGTGGCCAAGCTCGGCCAGGCGCTCACGGTCTTCACCGAAGTCACCCTCAAGAATCACCGGCAGATCGACTTCGCCCGTTTCGTCGCGACGGTCGAGAAGCTCGACTCGGTGATGGAGTGCCACCTCATCTCGGGCGGCTACGACTATCTGGTGAAGTTCGTGACGGCCAGCATCGCCGAGTACCAGTCCATCATGGAGCGGCTGATCGACCAGGACGTCGGTATCGACAAGTATTTCAGCTTCGTGGTCCTGAAATCGCCGGTGGTGAAGAACCGCGTCCCGCTCGCCACTTTGTTTGATCGCTGATCGGACGTGGGAACTGCCGTTCGTCGCTCAGGCGTCGACACAAAATGCCGCGCCGCAGGTTCACTGCAGGGCATGCTCCCTCCGGGTTTCGCTAGGATGGCGCTGTTCCGGAGATTCGCCATGCATGCCCCGTTGAAGCAGATCGACGCCACGCCCACCTTACCGCGCGAGGCGGACGTCGTAGTGATCGGCGGTGGGGTGGTCGGGACCTTCACGGCCTACTACCTCGCCAGGCGCGGGCTGAAAGTGGCGCTGGTCGAGAAGGGGCGTGTCGGGGCCGAGCAGTCCAGCCGGAACTGGGGGTGGTGCCGGCAGCAAAACCGTGACGCCCGCGAGTTGCCCCTGGCCACCAAGAGCCTGTCGCTCTGGGACGAACTGGCGGCCGATCTTGGCGAGGACGTGGGCTTTCGCCGTTGCGGGCTGCTGTACCTCAGCAATGACGAAGCGGAGCTGGCGGGCTGGGCCCGGTGGGGCGCCTTCGCCCGCCAGGTTGGCGTCACGACGCAAATGCTGGACGGCGACGAGGCCTCCCGGCGGGGCTCCGCCACGGGGCGGCGCTGGAAGGGCGGGGTGTTTTCGCCCACGGACGGCGTCGCCGATCCGAGCCGGGCCGTTCCGGTCACCGCCCTTGGCGTGATGAAACACGGCGGCGCCGTGCTTCAAGGCTGCGCCGCCCGTGGCCTGGAGCTCACCGGCGGAGGGGTCAGCGCAGTGGTCACCGAGGCCGGCGTCATCCGCACCCGCACGGTCGTGATGGGGGGCGGAGCCTGGGCGTCCTCCTTCTGCAACCAGCTTGGGGTCCGATTTCCCCAGGCTACGATCCGATCGTCCATCCTCGCGGTGGGGCCGGGAGACCAGGCCATTCCCGACGCCTTGCACACGAGGGCCGTATCCGTCACCCGTCGCGGGAACGACGGCTACACCCTTGCGATCAGCGGTGGGGCGCGCGTCGACCCGACCCTGCAACAGCTTCGCTTCGTGCGTCATTTCGGACCCATGTTCGCCAAGCGCTGGCGCAGCCTCGCGCCGGGGGGCCTTCAGGCCTGGCGGGCCGGACACGAAACGCTGTCCCGCTGGCGGCTGGACGCTCCCACACCGATGGAGTCCTGCCGCATCCTGGATCCCGCCGTGGACGAAAGGCAGATCCGCCTGACGCACCAGCGCGCGGTGGAGCTTTTGCCTGCGCTTTCATCTGCCCCGATCACCGCCGCGTGGGCCGGTTACATAGACAGCACGCCGGACGGCGTCCCAGCGATAGGCGAAATCGAACCCGTGCCCGGTTTCATTCTCGCCGCAGGCTTCAGCGGCCATGGGTTCGGCATCGGCCCCGGCGCGGGGCATCTGATCGCCGACCTCATCACCGGGGCGGAGCCGCTAGTCGACCCCGAACCTTATCACCCCCGCCGTTTCGCGGCCTCGGCCAGGGGCAAGGTGGCCGACTTCTAGCTCCAATGGTGACTTTTCGGCGACGTGGGTACCACCTCAGCGTCATTGAGCTGGCCGGCCGCGACCCAAGCGGCCCGCGATAGCGGAGCCCGACTCGTCGCCGTCCAGGTCCAAGCGCAGGGCGCGGCCGCGTTCCTGCGAGACAACCGGTACCCGCGACACTAGGGGCGCGAAAGCGTCACGGTTGAACCTCAGTCGCTTGTCATTGCCGGCGGGGACCACGCGCCGGCAATCCGGGAACGAGCTTCGACCGAATCTCGGCATTATCGGACTCGGCCCTGACGTGGAGCCGCAGTGGCTGGTTGCGAAAATTCTCCGAGGACCCCGAGACGTACATTTCGAAAATGCACTGGGGCTGAGCCCCTTTGATACGCAGGCGTTCAGTATTCATGCGGGAATTGGCATTGCTCACTTTGTCGCGGGTCGTTACGGGATCTCGACAAAGTGGCTAGAGAAAGCACGTCTCACTAACCCTAAGGCGATCTGGATCAATCGAAACCTTGCGGCTGTCTACGCGCTTGACGGACGAACGAGCGAGGTCAGGGCGTCAGTTCAGAAGCTTCAGCAAAGTTACCCAGGTCTCACCGTCGGTGACACTCGTGCGGTTCAGCCTTCGAGCGGGCGCTCGATATCGCATGTGCAGGCTTGAGGCAGGTCGGTCTTCCTGACTGAACGTATCTTCGGATTCAATCAATGATCTTTTCATAAAGGCGCCGATAGGCTTGGGCGGGGCGATTCCATGAAACATCAGCCGCCATGGCGTTACCGCGCAGTACAGCCATATCAGCGGGGCTGAAAAAAATGGCTGCGGCCCGGTCAATGGCGTCCTGCAAGGCCCCCGCGTCGATGTCGCGGGCCACGATGCCGGTGGCCACGCCGGCTCTCTGAGCCATGTCATTCGCGTCTATCACTGTATCCGCCAGGCCGCCAACGCGGGTGACGATCGGGGGTGAGCCGTAGCGCAGCGCGCAAAGCTGAGTGAGACCGCAAGGCTCAAAGCGGGATGGAACTAAGATGAAATCCGACCCGCCCTGAATGAGGTGGGCAAGCGCTTCGTCGTATCCGAACACACATCCGACCGAGCCGGGCCATGTGGCGCTGGCCCGGCGATAGCCTTCCTCCAGATTCGCTTCGCCTGCGCCTAACAGCGCGAGCTGGCCACCCTTGGCCACCATATGCGGAAGCACAGCAAGCAAGAGGTCGAGCCCTTTCTGCCAAGACAAACGGCTCACCACTCCCACCAGCAACGCATGCGGATCCGGCCTCAGGCCAAGGCGCCGCTGCAAGGCCTGCTTGGCCTTGACCTTGCCTTCCAACCTGGTGGAGTCATAAGGCTCAGGCAGATGCGGATCGCAGGCGGGGTTCCAGACGCCGACGTCGATTCCGTTCAATATTCCAGAAAGCCGATCCGACCTGTGCCGCAGGAGGCCATCTAAGCCCATGCCTGCCTGGGGTTGCTGTATTTCTCGGGCGTAGGTGGGCGACACGGTCGTGATGCGGTCGGCGAATCGAAGCCCGGCTTTGAGGAAGCCGACGCCGCCGAAATACTCGACGCCGTCGATCTGGAGGGATTCCGGCGGCAGGCGCAAGGAGCCCAGCAGCTCCGGCGCGAAGCGGCCCTGAAAAGCCAAATTGTGGATGGTCATCACCGTCCCCGGCCGCTCCTCGCTGGCATAGTGCAAATAGGCCGGCGCCAAACCGGCCTGCCAGTCGTGGGCGTGCACCACTTGGGGCGTCGGCAACGGCGTCCGGCCAAGACCGATCTGCGCCGCCACCCAGGAGAGCGCGCCAAAGCGCAGGGCGTTGTCAGGCCAGTCGCGTCCAGACGCGTCAGCATACGGGCCGCCCGGGCGATCGTAGAGATGCGGCGCTTCCAGCGCCAGGAGGTCGAGGCCTGCTGAGCGGGCGCGCAACAGGCGCGCAGGTCCCCCAAAGACGTCCTTGGACGCCGACACGGGTTCGACGCCCTGGAGAGCTTTGAGCACGGCCGGATAGCCGGGCATCAAGGTCGTAACCTCGACGCCCTTCGTTCGCAAGGCTTGCGGCAGCGCGCCGGCCACGTCGGCCAGACCGCCCGTCTTGACCAGCGGAAAAACTTCGGAGGCGACGGCCAAGATACGCAAGCTCATGCGCTCGTCGCGCTCACAAGCCGCTCAATCATCGGTCGGGTGATCAGGCAGAAGCCCCTCTCCGTGCGGCGGAAGCGCGCGGCGTCAAGGTCGGGATCCTCGCCTACGACGAGGCCTTCGGGAATTTCGACGCCGCGGTCCACGACCACGTTGCGCAAGCGGACGGAGCGAGCGATCTGGGCGTAAGGGAGGGCCACAACGTTCTCCAATTGCGCGTAGGAGTGCACGTTGACGCCGGTGAACAAGAGTGAACGCCGCAGGGTGGCGCCGGAGATGATGCAGCCGCCGGACACCAGCGAGGACACCGCCATTCCTCTGCGCCCGTCCTCGTCGTGAACGAACTTTGCAGGCGGTACGATCTCGCTGAACGTCCAGATCGGCCAGTCACGATCATAGAGGTCGAGCTCCGGACGGGGATCGGCAAGATCCAAATTGGCTTCCGCGTAGGCATCCACGGTGCCGACATCGCGCCAGTAGGGCGCCGCTTCCACGCGCGAGCGCACGCAGGAGCGCGCGAAATGATGGGCGACCGCCTTGCCGCTGGCAACGATGGAGGGAATGATGTCTTTGCCGAAATCATGGCTGGAGGCGAGATCTTCAGCGTCGCGGCGCAGCAAGTCCATCAGGAAGCGTGTCTCGAACACGTATATGCCCATGCTCGCCAGGGCGACGTCAGGGCGCCCCGGCATGGCGGGCGGATCTTTGGGCTTTTCCAAGAACGAGATGATGCGGTCATGCTCGTCCACATGCATGACTCCGAAACCCGCGGCTTCCACGATGGGGACTTCGAGACAGGCCACCGTGACGTCGGCCCCCTGCTCGACATGCTGCTGGAGCATGAGCTCGTAATCCATCTTGTAGATGTGGTCGCCCGCCAGCACGACCATGAACTTCGGGTCGTAGCTCGCGATGATGTCGGCGTTCTGGTGGACGGCGTCCGCGGTGCCGCGGTACCAGACATCCTCGGATAGCCTCTGGCTCGCGGGCAGGATGTCGAAACTCTCGTTGCGCTCGGGACGGAGAAAATTCCAGCCGCGCTGCATGTGTCGAATGAGGCTGTGGGCCTTGTACTGGGTAGCGACGCCGATGCGCCGGATGCCTGAATTGAGCGCGTTTGACAGAGTGAAGTCGATGATCCGGGATTTACAGCCGAAATACACGGCGGGTTTGGCGCGTTTGTCAGTCAGTTCCAGCAGCCGGCTGCCGCGCCCGCCGGCGAGCACGTACGCCATCGCGTGGCGAGCCAGCGGCGCGCTGCGCCACCGCGCCTCGGACACGGACCGCAGTTCCTGAACGGCCATCGCTTCCTCCCAGTTCGTGCGCGCACAGACACCTTCGGGCTGTGCAGGGGCAGCATACCAGCTCAGGTGACAGTCGTGTCTGATGAGAAGCTTCACCAATCGATCGACCGCCGGATAATGCAGCTGCTAAGCCGCTTGAGTTTCGGTTAGGTTCATTCGACCCTTCCGCAGCCGAGCGCGAGAGCGGCACTTTCACGATCCGCCCGCTGCCTGGCTTCAGCAACGGCGCTTTGGGGCCAAGTGTCTCGTTCGGCAGCTCGGGCACTAGCGAATCTAGCGCGAGTTTTCGGATCGCCCTGCGGCCGCCTCGGTTTAGACCGCGCGGACACGGCGGGATCGTCGGAAGAGCGATCCCGCGTCATCAAAGCAGGTTAGCGTGGCGCGCCCACATCGCGTCCTGGGTCACGCCGAGCAGCCGCATGAGGCGGTGGACCAGCAGCTCGGTCGCACC
>NZ_JBTAMK010000001.1:0-930528 GCF_054796215.1 Alsobacter sp. SYSU BS001988
TTTATGGGTTTTTTTGGGGGGGGGGGGGGGGGCCCGCGCGCCCCCGGGGGGGGGGGCGGGGGGGGGGCGCCCCCCCCGCCCCGAGGCTTGGGCCAGGGCTCAGGAGCTGGAGCGGCGGGAGCCGCCCAGGGCTTCCTTGACGGGCGACGCCGCGTCGCTGGCGGTGCGGTTGGCGATCTCGGTCAGGGCCTTGGCCTGCGCGGTGACGGCGTCGAACGAGCGGCGCGCGTGCGTGGCCTGCAGCTCGACGGCCTCCGAGAGCGACCGGACGCCCGACAGCGCCTTGAAGTAGCCGAGGGTCGCGTCGGCGTTCGTCTGCATCGCCTGCAGCAGCGTCTCCGAGAAGGCCCTCATGCCCTTCGCGGCGGCCTGCCCGCTCGTCTCCATGCCGGCCTTCACGGCGTCGGCGTTGGACTGGAAGCTCGCATAGGCGCTGCGGGCCTGGCCCATCTGCTTGGCGGCCATGTCCTGCATGGAGCCCGGCAGCCTGCCGGGCAGGAAGGCGGAGAATTGCGGCGCGACGGCCTTGAAGGGCTCCATCACGGCTTCGAAGGCGGCCAGCACGTCAGGCGAGGACGGGGCGGGCTTCGACGGCGCGGATGCGGTGGCGGCCGGCTTGGCGGCGCTGACGGCGGCCTTGACCGCCTCGGCGGCGACCTCGACCTTCGCGGCCGGAGCGGCGACGGCCGCCTTGGAGACGCTGGCCTCGAGCGCCACCGGGATCACCGGCTTCGCGGCCGGGCCCGACACGGCGTGCGCCGCGGCCGCGACCTTGGCGGCGGCCTTGACGGGAGCGGCGGGCTTGGCGGAGGCGGCGGGCGCAGGCTTGGCCGACGCCTTGGCGATGACGGGCTTGGCGGCCACGGGCTTGGCGGCGACGGGCTTGGCGGCGACGGACTTGGCGGAGGCCGGCTTGGCGTTCGGCGCCTTGGCGGCGGCCGGCTTGGCGGCGGGAGCCGCGACGGGCGGCTTGGCTTCGGTCTTGGTCACGGGCATGGCGGGTTCCGGAGTCTTGACGGGCTCGGGCGCTCTCGCGACCGAGGGCGCATGGACGGGTTTGGGCTCGGCCGCCTGAGCCGGGGCCTTGGCCGCGACGGCGGCCGGCGCCTTGGCGGGCGCGGCGGCCTTGGGCTGGACCCGGCTGGCCGGGACGACGGGCGTGGAGGGCTTCACGGCCAGCGGGCTCGGCTTGACGGCCGGCGCCGTCGCGGCCGGCGCGGGCGCCGGGGTCGGCTTCACGGACGCCGGTTCGGCGGCGACGGGCGCGGGCGCCTCGCTCTTCGGAGCGGGCGCCGCTGCGGCGGGCGCTGCTGGGGCGGGCGCGGCCTGCACGGCGGGCCTGCTGTCGAAAAGCGGCGCGGGGGCGGCCGGCTTCACGTCCCTGGCGGGCTTTTTGGCGGGGGCGTTCTGATCGGAGCTGGCGCCCTTGGCGCGCGGCTTGTCGGTTGCTGGCATGGTGGACCTCTATCCTTCGACGCCACGGACTCGCGCCGTGGCCGGATGGGGCCGCCAATTCCATGGGAGCCGTGCTCCCCGGCGGGAGTCGCGCTCCCGAGCCGCCCCTGGCAGCAGGTTCCGGGACGGCGACGCCGCCCCGGTACGCGGAACGCTCTTTACTTGCGCTTCATGCCTTCGGCGGCCTTCTGCACCGTCGCCTGGGCGTCGGCCGTGGCCTTCTGGAAGTTGGCCTGAGCCTCGGTCGCGGCCTTCTGGACCGTGGACTGCATGGTCGCGCCGAGATCCTGGAGCTGGCTCTGGAGGGCGGCGATCTGCGCCTTCACGAACTCGCTCTGGTGCTGCATGACCTCCTGCACGTCCTTGGCGCGGACGAGCTTCTGGGCCAACTCGAAAGCGGCGCCGACATTCTGCTCAGCGTAGCCGATCGCCTTGGTGGCGATGTCCTTGCCGGTGCTCTGAACGGTGGTCGCCTGGTTCTCGGCGGTCGAGACGGCCTTGTTGGCGGCGCCCAGGAAACCGTCGAAGGCCTTCTTGGCCTGCTCGACGCTCTTCTCGGCGAAGTCGCGCATCTCATTGGGGATTTCGTAGTTGATCGGGCCCTGCGCCATGGCGCGTATCCTCACGCGGAGCCATGATGCGGATCCCGCCACGGCGAGGCTCCTGTTCGCGTGGCGGTATTGGATTGTGCACTGCACACATAATGCTGCATTGCACAATCGTCAAGCACTTCCTGCGACATTAACGCTGTCGCCAATCCCTTGCATCCGGGAGCGCCGCCGTGTTGGACCTGATCGCCCGGACGACATTATATTAAGGGGTTGTTAGGGATATGAGAGCGGGCTAAAGCCTGCGCAAGGGAAGAGGTCAGGCTTGTCGGACATCGCCGACCAGGGGGCGCGCGCGGATCGGGCCGCCGTCGATCAGGAATTGGCCGCGCTCGACGAGCGAGGCCAGGCCGTGGTCGTGCTCGCCGGCGGCGGCGACCGCGTGCTGTGGGCCACCTCGAGCGGCGCGGCGCTGTTCGGCTTTCGCGACCCCGCCGAGCTGACGGCCGCCGTTCTGGACCCTCGCAGCTTCCCGGTGGAGCGCTTCGCCGAGCTCGCCCGCGGCGCTGCGCCGGAAACCGGCGCGCGGCTGGAGAGGCTCCGGCTGTCCGTGGGCCGCAGGATCGAGCTGGCCACCTTCGCGTGCCGCCGCGCCACGCTGGCGGACGGCGAGCCCGTGCTCGTGGCCATCGCCATGAACGGTCCGGTCCGCGCCGCCGGGTGGCGCTCGCCGCGCTCCGCGCTGGCGCCGCCCGCCTTCGCCCGCGCGCCTGCTCCCGGCGGGGTCCAGGCGCCGGCGCGGGTCGACGCCGCGGCCCTGCGGGCCCGGTTCGGCGGGCGCAGCCTGGCGCGCTTCACCTGGCGCACCGACGGCCAGCACCGCCTGGAGGACATCTCGGCGGATTTCGCCCGGGCGGTGGGCGAAGCCCATGCGCCCAAGGCCGGCGAGGATTTCGGCGCGCTCGACCATTATGGCGTCGAGGGCGGCTGCGCCGACTTCGCCGCCGCCCTGGGGCGCGGGCAGACCTTCACCGGGGTGGAGGTGATCTGGCCGGTCGCCGGCGCGGACCGCGAAGGCGTCGTCGTGGCGCTTTCGGGCGTTCCGACCTTCGATCGCGACCGGGGCTTCACAGGCTATCGCGGCTTCGGGGTCGTCCATCTGGATTCCCTCGCTCCGCTCAGCGCGCCGCCCGCGGAGCCGACCGCCGCCGCTTCCGCGGACGAGGCGGCGGCGCCCGTCGAAACGCCCCCTCCTGCGGCTGCGCCGCCCGCGGAGGCGCCGCGCGACATTCTTTCGCTGACGAGCCCGGCCGCCGACGGTGCGGCGGCGCGCAGCGTCGAAGACCTTCCCGCGCCCCCGGCCGAGGCCGCTCCCGAGCAGGACGTCGCCGAGCAGGAGCCGGAGGCCGTCGCGCCCTCGGCCGAGGGCGAGGCGGGCCGGGACGAGGATCCCGCTCCGCCCCCCGCCCCTGACGCGTCCCAAGCCGCCCCGCGCCCGACGCGCACGGCGCCCATGCCCTTCGTTGTCAGCGGCTCGGCCCACGCCACGCTCGGGACCGGCAAGGTGGTGCCGCTGCGCACCGGCTTCGTCCGGGCGCCGGACCCGGCGCTCGGCGCTCCGGGGCTGAGCCGGAGCGAGCGCCATGCGTTCCGGGAGATCGCCCGCGCCCTCGGCGCGCGGGTCGAGGGCGACGAGACGCAGGACGCCGACTCCCTGCCGTCCTCCCCGACGCCCGAGCCGAACGACGAGGCCGCCGCCGAGAGCTTCGGCCCTGAACCCACGAGCGCGGATGCGACGGCGCAGGAGCGCGAGGCCGCCTTCGCCGCCGACGCCGCGCCCCCCGCCCACGAGCCGGACGAACCGGATCTCTTCGCGGCGGCGGAGCCGGAGAGCGCGGCGTCCGTCGAGCCTCCCCGGCCCGACCCGCTCCCGCCCGGGCCCGAGCTGTCCGATCTGGCGCGCAACGCGGAGACCATCTTCGACCGCATCCCGGTGGGCGTCCTGGTCAGCCGGGGCGACGTGCCGATCGTGATGAACCGCACGCTCCTGGACGTGCTCGGCTATGAGGACATCGACGCCTTCCATGCCGAAGGCGGCATGGGCAAGCTGTTCCTCGGCAGGCCCGCCGACAGCCTGGAGACCCTGCCGGAAGGGTCGGCCGTCGTGCTGGCCACCCGCGAGGGCGAGGGCGTGGAGGTCGACGCCCGGCTGCAGTCGATCGTCTGGGACGGCCTGCCCGCCACCCTGATGTCGTTCAGGCGCGCCATCGACGGGGCGGCGCTCCCCAAGGTCAAGGCGATGGAGCTCGACCTGAAGCGCCGGATGGGCGAGGCGCGCGAGCTGCGCGCCATCCTGGACACCGCCACGGACGGGGTGATCGTCATCGACGAGGCCGGGCGCGTGCTGTCCCTCAACCGCGCCGGCGAGGCGCTGTTCGGCTACGACCAGAACGAGGTCGCGGGCGAGACCTTCATCACGCTGTTCGCGCCCGACAGCCACGCCCTGGCGCTCGACTATCTGGAGGGCCTCAAGGCCAACGGCGTGGCGAGCGTGCTGAATGACGGCCGCGAGGTGGTCGGGCGCGTGCGGCAGGGCGGCCGCATCCCGCTGTTCATGACCCTGGGCGCGATCAGCGACCTTCCCGACCGCAAGTTCTGCGCGGTGCTGCGCGACATCACGCCGTGGAAGAAGGCCGAAAGCGACCTGCTGGAGGCCAAGCGCGCGGCCGAGCACGCCAGCGCCCAGAAGTCCGACTTCCTGGCCAAGATCAGCCACGAGGTGCGCACGCCGCTGTCCGCCATCATCGGCTTCGCCGAGGTGATGATCGAGGAGCGCTTCGGGCCGATCGGCAACGAGCGCTACCTGGAGTATCTGCGCGACATCCACGCCTCGGGCGGGCACGTGATCAGCCTGGTCAACGATCTCCTCGACCTGTCCAAGATCGAGGCCGGACGGTTCGACCTCAACTTCATCAGCGTCGACGCGAACGAGATCGTGAGCCGGTCGGTCGCCATGATGCAGCCGCAGGCCGGCGCGGGCCGAGTGGTGCTGCGCACCAGCCTGAGCCAGCGCCTCCCGCATGTGGTGGCGGACGAGCGGTCGCTGCGCCAGATCGTGCTGAACATCCTGTCCAATGCGGTGAAGTTCACCGATCCGGGCGGGCAGGTGATCGTCTCGACCGCCTTCACGGACCGGGGCGAGGTCGCCCTGCGGGTCCGCGACACCGGCATCGGCATGACCGAGAAGGAGATCGAGACCGCGCTGGAGCCGTTCCGGCAGGTCTCGACCGCGCGGCGCGCCGGCGGCACGGGGCTGGGGCTGCCGCTCACCAAGGCGCTCGTGGAGGCGAACCGGGCGGCGCTGACCATCCGCTCCGAGAAGGATTCAGGCACGCTCGTGGAAGTGACGTTCCCGACCACCCGCGTGCTGTCCGAATAGGAGCGCAGGCCGCGCCGCGGCCCGTCGACGCTGGGCGGATCCCCCCGTCCGGCCGCACGTTGTCGCGCAGGCCTGACGTGAATGGAGGACTGGTCGTGGGCGAGGAGCGGGTAGGACGAAGCGAGGTCCGCGAGGGAGCGCGCCGCTGGGCGCCGCGGCTGGGCGCCATGCTGCTGGGAGCGGCTCTCGCCCTGCCGGACGCCGGGCCCGCCTCCGCCCGCGAGTGCACTTGGGGCCAGCCGGGCTATCGAGACTGCGTCGACGGCGAGATCGCGCACCGCAGCCGGCGGGTGAAGTCCGGCGACCGCAGCGCCATCTACAAGACCGCGCCGGTGCGCCGGCGGCCGGGCACGCTCACGCCCATCGAGCCGGTTCCCGGTCCGCAGCCCTCGCGGGTGGACGGCCGGCCCATCCCGAGCCAGGAACACCGGCTCGACGCGATCAGCCGCCAGAACATGCGGCGGGACGCGATCCCGAACCCGATCCAGGCGCCGGACTCGCGCATCAACACCATCCCGGGCCGGATCTGCCCCAACAACATCTGCTGACGGCCGCGCCCACATTGCCGAAAGTTCATCCGCCGGCCAGCCTCGCGTGAGGGCGGCCATGATCTGATCCTCTCAGCCAAGGTCCCGCACGGACCCGAGCTCCCAGAGGAGACACCACCATGGCGAACAGACGGAACAAGGTCATCATGGGCGGCGTCGCCGCCGTCCTTCTGGCCGGCGGGCTGACGGCCGCCGCCGCCCACGGCATGGGCCATGGCTGGGGCGGGCATGGCGGGCGCATGGGCGGCATGATGGGCGAGCGGTTCTGCGCCTCGTCGGAGGCGCTCGCGCCGCGCGTCGCCGGCCGGCTGGAGGCCGCGCTGAAGCCCACCGACGCCCAGAAGGCGGATTTCGAGGCGCTGCGGAAGGCCATGGGCGACGCCGAAGGCAAGCTGAAGGCGGGCTGCCCCACCGCGGCCGAACGCGCCGACCGCACGCCTCCCGGCCGGCTCGCGCTCGCCGAGAAGCGCATGGCGGCGGGGCTCGACGCCCTGCGGACGGTGAGGCCGCCCTTCGACGCCCTCTACGCCAAGCTGGACGACAAGCAGCGCGACTCGCTGCGCTGGATGCGGCCCGGGCCGATGTTCGGCGAAGACGGCCCCGGCTGGCGCCAGGGTCACTTTTGGAGCCGCGGCGAGCGAGCCAACTGAAACGGAGGACGTTTCCGACCGAAGAAGGCTGGAGAGTCAGTGTGAAATCGAAGCGGCCGCCGCTGATTAGCGGCGGTGCGCCGTCTGTGCCGCCAAGGAAGCGCTGCTTCCCGAGGTCTCACGTTCAGTAGAGCACCACCGAGCGGATCGACTTGCCCTCGTGCATCAGGTCGAAGCCCTCATTGATGCGCTCCAGCGGCATCGTGTGGGTGATCAGGTCGTCGATGTTGATCTTGCCGTCCATGTACCAGTCGACGATGCGCGGCACGTCGGTGCGGCCGCGGGCGCCGCCGAAGGCCGAGCCTTTCCAGACGCGGCCGGTGACGAGCTGGAACGGCCGGGTGGCGATCTCGGCGCCCGCGGGCGCCACACCGATGATGATCGACTGGCCCCAGCCCTTGTGGCAGCACTCCAGCGCCTGGCGCATCACCTGGACGTTCCCGGTGCAGTCGAACGAGTAGTCGGCCCCGCCCTTGGTGAGCTCGACCAGATGCGCGACGAGGTCCCCGCCGACCTCCTTGGGGTTCACGAAATCGGTCATGCCGAATTTCGTGGCGAGCTCCCGCTTGGACGGGTTCACGTCGACGCCGACGATCTGCTCGGCTCCCACGAGCCGCAGACCCTGGATGACGTTGAGGCCGATGCCGCCGAGCCCGAACACGACCGCCCGGGCGCCGGCCTCGACCTTGGCGGTCCAGATCACCGCGCCGATGCCGGTGGTGACGCCGCAGCCGATGTAGCAGACCTTGTCGAAGGGCGCGTCCGGCCGGATCTTCGCCACCGCGATCTCGGGCACGACGATGTAGTTGGAGAAGGTCGAGGTGCCCATGTAATGGAGCACGGACTTGCCCTCGAACCGGAAGCGGCTGGAGCCGTCCGGCATCAGGCCCCTGCCCTGGGTGACGCGGATCTTCTGGCAGAGATTGGTCTTGCGCGAGAGGCAGTACTCGCACTCGCGGCATTCGGGCGTGTAGAGCGGGATGACGTGGTCGCCCTTGCGCAGCGAGCTGACCCCGGGGCCGCAATCCACCACGACGCCCGCGCCCTCGTGCCCGAGCACGGCCGGGAACAGGCCCTCCGGGTCGGCGCCCGAGAGCGTGTAGGCGTCCGTGTGGCAGATGCCGGTCGCCTTCACTTCGATGAGGACCTCGCCGGCCTTCGGGCCCTCCAGATCCAACTCCACGATCTCGAGAGGCTTGTTGGCGGCGAAGGCGACGGCGGCGCGGGTCTTCATGAACAATCTCCGGTTGTATTCAGGGAGAATATCGCGCCCGCGCGCGACGGTCATGCGCGATCGTGGTCGTCACGGCGACGGGCCGGAGCCGAGTCGCCGCGGCTCGATCTGTCGGCGCAAGGAAAGCAACACGTTCCGGTTCTCTGAAATGAGAGCGGGGCGACCCCTTGCGGCGGCTGCAACGCGTCACCATCCTTTGCTTATTGGGGTCCGGGACCCTCTGGTAGTCTCCGTCGAGACTGCGATGTCGGACTCTTCCACCTGTCAGGCGCGTGACAACGCTCTGCTCTTGGGAGTTCGACATGCATTATACCTCCAGCTTCGGCGCTGATCGTCCTGCCGGCGAGGCCGCGCGCGCATCGCGGGCCGAGTCGCTGCGGCGCCTCGACGCCCTCGCCCGCCTGCTGGACAGCGCGGTCGCGATCCCGGGCACCCGGATCAGATTCGGCGCGGACGCCGTTCTCAACGTGATCCCCGGCCTCGGCCTGCTCGCCGCCAAGAGCGTCTCCGCATACCTGATCTGGGAAGCGCGCCGGCTGGGCGCGCCCGCGCCCCTGCTGGCGCGCATGGTCGGGCACGTGGCCCTGGACGCCGCCCTGAGCGCCCTGCCGGTGATCGGCTGGTTCGGCGACGTGTTCTACCGGGCCAATCTGAAGAACATGGCGCTGCTGCGCGCCTTCCTGGCCGACGACGCCGGCGCGCACGCGCCGTGGCGCCGCGGCCGGCCCGTGGGCTGAAAAGCCCGCCCTTCGTCTCCCCGCACGATCTCTCGGTTTCGATTCAGCCCACAGGAGGACTCCGCATGCCCACCCGCAACGCCAGCCGCCATACGTCCATGCAGGACTATCTTCACGACCTGCAGGGGGCCGAGGCCGAG
Organism: Alsobacter sp. SYSU BS001988; assembly: GCF_054796215.1. NCBI lineage: Bacteria > Pseudomonadati > Pseudomonadota > Alphaproteobacteria > Hyphomicrobiales > Alsobacteraceae > Alsobacter > Alsobacter sp. SYSU BS001988. Next base: position 8,752 of record NZ_JBTAMK010000001.1, read on the forward strand.
CTGATCTTCGAGGCCGTCGTGGCCGCCTGCGCGGTCATCGCCTATGCGGACGGATGGGTCACCCCCGACGAGGAGCGCCGCATGGCGGGCCTGATCCGCAATTCCGAAACGCTGAGCGGCTTTGGAGCCGGCGATCTCGCGCACGCCTTCGAGGAGGCGACCGCGCGTTTCGAGGAGGACCACGACGGCGCCGAGGCATCGGCGCTGGCCTCCATCGGTCGCCTGAAGGGGCGCGCCCGCGACGCCGAGATGCTGGTGCGCATCTGTTGCGCGGTGGCCTCCGCCGACGGTTCGTTCGACGGCGAGGAACGCCGCGCCGCGACCCGGATCTGCAAGGCGCTTGGCCTCGATCCGGCCCGGTTCGACCTGCTCGACGCGGCCTAGCCTCAGCCGCGGGCTAGTGCCCGCCGCCCGCCGCGGCGCCTGGCTTGGGGGGCGCGGGCTTGCGCAGGAAGACGACCAGAAGGGCCGTGACCAGGAACAGGCCCGTGAGAAGGGTGAACGCGTCGGCGAAGGCCATGACCTGCGCCTCGCGCCGCACCAGGCCGGCCAGCCGCTTCACGCCCGCAAGCTCCGCGTCCGAACCCAGGCGGGACAGCGAGCCCTGGATGGCCGCCAAGGTCTCGACCGCCGCGTTGCGGCTCCAGTTCACCGTCTCGTGCAGGCGCGCGAGATGCAGGTCCATGCGGTCGTTGATGACCGTGTTGATGATCGCGAGACCGACCGCGCCGCCCAGGTTGCGGGTGAGATTGTAGAGGCCGGAGGCGTTCTTCAGCCGGGCCGGCGGCAGCGTGCCGAGGGCGAGGTTGTTGATCGGCACCATGCAGAACATCAGCGACACCCCGCGCAGAACCTGCGGCAGCAGCAGCTCGCCGAAGTCCCAGTCCTTGGTCAGCCCCGAGGCGATGAAGGTGCCGGAGGCGAAGCCGATCAGCCCGAAGAACAGCATCACGCGCGGATCGAGCTTCGACGACAGGCGTCCGGCCACGGGGGCGGTGAAGAACATGCACAGGCCCGTGACGAACATGGTCTCGCCGATCTGCAGCGCCGAGTAGCCGCGCACCCGCCCGAGATAGAGCGGATACAGGTAGGTGAGGCCGTAGAGGCCGATGCCCAGGATGAACGAGAACAGGGACCCGCCCGCGAAGTTGCGGTCCTTGAAGGCGCGCAGGTCGACGATCGGCTCCTCGGCCGTCAGCACGCGCCAGAAGAACGCGACGGCCGCCGCCGCCATGGCGACGGTGAAGACCACGATCAGCGGCTCCTCGAACCAGTCCTTGGTCGGGCCTTCCTCCAGCACATATTCGAGGCTGCCGAGGAACGTCCCCATGAAGGCGAGGCCCCACCAGTCGAAGCGGTCCATCAGCGAGAGGTCCGGCTTGTCGAAGTCCACCAGCGTGTAGGTCGCGATGGTGACGGCGACGCCCGGAATGACGTTGACCAGGAAGAGCCAGTGCCAGGAGAACAGCTCCGTGAGATAGCCGCCCACCGTGGGGCCGATCGTGGGCGCCAGCGTCGCCACCAGGCCGATGATGGGCGACACGACGTTGCGCTTGGACGGCGGGAAGATCGTGAAGGCGGCCGCGAACACGCTGGGGATCATGCCGCCGCCGATGAAGCCCTGGATGGCGCGGTAGACGATCATCTGCTCCAGGCTTGTGGCGGTGGCGCAGAGCGCGCTCGCGAGCGTGAAGCCGGCCGCCGATGCGGCGAACAGGTAGCGCGTCGAGAAGGCCCGCCCGAGGAAGCCGGACAGCGGGATCATGATCACTTCGGCGATCAGGTAGGCGGTCTGCACCCACGAGATTTCATCCGCCGAAGCCGACAGGCCGGCCTGGATCTCGGCCAGCGAGGCCGAAACGATCTGAATGTCCAGGATGGCCATGAACATGCCGAAGACCATGGCCATGAAGGCGATGAGGCGCTTCGGATCGATGCGGTCGGGGTTCGTGGCCGCGGCGGGGCGCGCCGGGGCCGGGAGAACTTTCGCCGTGGCGGTTGCGTCAGTCATCGCGTGTGCTCCGCTCGCGCTCCAAAGCTGAGCTTGCGGCTAATCTCAAGCCCCTCATCCTGAGGAGCAGACCCGCTCGGGTCTGCGTCTCGAAGGACGAGGGCTCCAGCAAATCGAGCGTTCTGGACCCCTCGTCCTTCGAGACACATCGCCAAGGGGCGATGTTCCTCAGGATGAGGGGCATTGGGATCAGGGCCGCCCATCCGGCCTGCCCTTGCCCCCCGCCTCACTCCGCCTTGGCGCTGCGGGTAGGCTCCGCCGCCGCGGCCGAGACCGGGCCTTCGCCGTCGCGCTTGGTCCAGACATTGGCGACGACGCTCAGGCCGGGGCGCAGCAGGCCCTGGCGGGCGACGTCCTCCGGCACCGCGATGCGCACGGGCACGCGCTGGACGATCTTGGTGAAGTTGCCGGTGGCGTTCTCGGGCGGCAGCAGGCTGAAGATCGAGCCCGACGCCGGCGCGAAGCTCAGCACGTGGCCTTCCAGCTTGCGGCCGGGCAGCGCGTCGACCTCGACGTCGACCTTCTGGCCGGCCTCGATCCGGGCGAGCTGCGTCTCCTTGAAGTTGGCCTCGACATAGACCGAGCCGAGCGGCACCAGGGCGGCGAGGCGCGCGCCGGGCTGGACATAGTTGCCCACCTCGACGGCCCGGTTGCCGATGACGCCGTCGACGGGCGCGGTCACGACCGTGAAGGAAAGGTCCCGCTCGGCCTTGGCGAGCGCGGTCCGAAGCTCGTCCAGCGTGCGGCGGGCTTCCTGCTCCTGCGCGCGGGCCACGGCGATGTTGGCGTCGGCGGCGTCGAGCGCGGCCTTGGCCGAGTCGACATTGGCGGCCGCCCGGTCGTGGTCGGCGCGGGTCTGGTCGAGACGCTGCTTGGAGCCGAAGTCGCTGGCCGCCAGGGCCTGGGCTCGGGCGAAATCCGCCTGGGCGCGGACCTGCTCGGCCTGGGCCGCCGCCAGCTGGGCGCGGGCCTGCCCGAGCCCGGCGGTCAGCGCCTCGACCTGGCGGCCGATGCGGTCGATCGTGGCCTGCTGGGTGTCCACCTTGCCGCGCGCGGCCTCGACGGCCAGCCTGTAGTCGCCGTCGTCGATGCGCGCCACCACGTCGCCCGCCTTCACGGCGGCGTTGTTGGCGAATGGCACGGCGGTGACGTAGCCCGGCACCTTGGCGGCGAGCGTGGTGACGTCCGCCTTCACATAGGCGTCGTCGGTGGAGACGATGAAGCGGCCATGCGTCCACCAGCCATAGCCGAACCAGCCGCCGCCGCCCGCCGCGGCGAGCAGCAGCGCCGTCAGGACGGCGCGCTTGCGGGAGCGCTTGGGCGGCAGGACCTGTCCGTCCAGCCCGCGTTCGGCGGCCGGTCCGTCCCGCTTCGCCACGAGCGATCCCGCGGAGGGCTGCGCGGCGGGCATGGCCTCGGGCCCCCGCTCCCGCACTTTCACCTGATCCTGCGCCTCGTCTCCAAGCAGAGCCTTGCCTTCGTGGAGAGCTGCGCCAGACTCGTCGGACATCGAAAAACTCCCCGGGCGCGTCACGCGGCCCGTCTGATCCCTGGACGCCCGTGGCGTCCGCCATCGAACCGAACGGTTCGGTCATTCACATCTTGCAATATGGGGCTTCAGCGGCGATATCAAGAGGTGACCGAACCGTTCGGTCATTTTTCGGAGAACGACCCCACGATGAGCGGCAGCTCCCCCACCCTGCGGGATCCCGATCCCACGGCCGACGCGCCCCAGTCCGTCATCGGCTCCGATCCCGCCAAGCGGCGGCAGATCGTCGACGGCGCGCGCGCGATCTTCCTGGAGAGGGGCTTCGAGGGGGCCAGCATGGGCGAGATCGCCCGGCGCGCCGGCGTCTCCAAGGGAACGCTCTATGTCTATTTCCAGAACAAGGAACAGCTGTTCTGCGCCATCATGGACGAGGAGCGCCGGCTCCATCTGGACCGGCTCGGCTCGCTCGATCCGGATCGCGACCTCAGGGAGGTGCTGGTCCAGTTCGGCCGCAGCCTCGTCATCTTCATCCTGAAGAGCAAGACCGTCGCCGGCATGAGGGCCGCGATCGCGATCGCCGAGCGGATGCCGGATGTCGGGCGCGCCTTCTACGAGCGCGGGCCGGCGACCACCATCAAGACCATGGCGGCGTTCCTCGACCGCAAGGTCGCCCAGGGCGAGCTCTCGATCCGCGACACCCGGCTTGCGGCCAACCAGCTGCTGGACCTCTACCAGACCTCGCTCGTGCGCCCCGCCCTCTTCGGGCTGGAGCCCTCACCCGAGGAGTTCGACGCCAAGGTGCAGACCGTGGTGGAGGCGGCGGTCGATCTCTTCCTGCGCGCGCACCGGCGCGACGACGGCGGCGAAGGCCGGAGCTGAGACGCCGTCGCCGCCTGTGCGATGGCGCACAGGCGGCCCCGCCAGGGCGTGGTTGAAGGACTCCAGCGAACGCAAGAGTCGCGCGGAGATCCTCATGGCTCGTATCGACAGTCTCTTCATCAGCGCGGCCCTGCTCTACGCCATCCTGGGCGTCGGGCTCGGCATCGGCATGGGTATGGCGGAGAACTTCGCCTACGCCCACCTGCATGCGCATATCAACCTGCTCGGATGGGCGACCCTGGCGCTGTACGGCGTCGTGCATCGCTGCTGGCCGGAGCTGCGCCGCAGCAGGCTCGCGACGGTCCAGTTCTGGCTGGCGATGGCCGGGCTGCCGGTGTTCCTGATCGGCCTGCCCTTCGCGCAGTTCCACCAGAACCCGGCCGGCGCGATCGTGGGCTCGCTGATGATCTTCAGCGGCGCCATCCTGTTCTTCGCGCTGTTCGCGCGCTGCGCCTGGAGCGGCGCGCGGCTTTCGGCGGAACCCCTCGCGGGGGCGCGCCCGCGCGGAGCCTGAGCCTCGGCATTCGGCCCCTTCGGAAGCCCCCGAAGGCGCGCCCGGCCGGTCCCCCCGGCCGGGCTTTCGTTTGGGCTCAGTTGGCCGTGACCCCGGCCGACTTCAGGACGGGCGTCCAGCGGGCGACTTCGGCGGCCACGAAGGTCTTGAGCGCCTCGCGCGTCCTGCCGTTCTCGTCCGGCAGGACGCCGCCGAGATCCTCCAGGCGCTTCTTGGTGGTGGGATCCGCGAGCGCCTTCACGAGGGCGTCGTTGAGCTTGGCGGTGATCTCGGATGACGTGCCCTTGGGCGCGAAGATCGCGTTCCAGGCGCTGACCTGGTAGTCCGGCAGGCCGGCCTCCTTGGTGGTCGGCAGGTCCGGAAGCGCCGGCGAGCGCTCCGGCGTCGCGATGGCGTAGGCCTTGATCGACCCCGCCTTGATCTGCTCGACGAGGTTGACGATCTGGTCGCACATGAAGTCGACCTGGCCGGAGACGAGGTCGTTCAGGGCCGGGCCGGTGCCCTTGTACGGCACGGCGGTCGGCTTGATGCCGAGCTGGACGTTCAGCATCACGCAGGTGGTGTGCGACACCGAGCCGATGCCCGCATGGGCCTCGTTGAGCTTGTCGTTCTGCTGCTTGGCGTAGCTCACGAACTCCTTCAGGTCCTTCGGCGGCAGATCCTTGCGGGCGACGATCACGATGGGAGTGCCGGCCGCCATGCCGACGGTCTCGAAGTCCTTGGTGGGATCGTATTTGAGGTTCGGGTAGAGGGCCGGCGCGGCGCCGTGCGTGCCCATGTGGCCCATCATGATGGTGTAACCGTCCGGCGCGGCCTGGGCCGTGCGGGTCGATCCCGTCGTGCCGCCGGCGCCGGCGACGTTCTCGATCACGATCTGCTGGCCGAGCGTGCGCGACATGTGCTCGCCCACGATGCGGGCGACCACGTCGGTCGGGCCGCCGGCGGCGAACGGCACGATCATGGTGACGGGCTTCGTCGGATAGCCCTGGGCGAAGCCGGGGGCGGCCGTGGCGAGCAGCAGCGCGGCCGCTGCGATGGCGGTGGACTTCATGGCGATCACTCCTGGTGACGGCGCCTTGGCGGCGCGCTCTCGGGCTGGGTCCTGACCGACGGGCCAGGACCGGGGGTGGACCTTCATTCGGTGAAGACCTCGTCGCGTCCCTTCTGGATCGACGGGAGCAGCGCGACGGCCAGCATGACGGCGGCGACGACCAGCAGGCCGGCCGAGACCGGCCGCTCCACGAAGGTGGAGAAGCTGCCGCGCGACAGGATCAGCGCCTGGCGGAGCTTCTCCTCCATCAGCTTGCCGAGCACGAAGCCGAGCAGCAGCGGAGCGGGCTCGAAGCCGAGCTTGATCAGCACATATCCCATGAGCCCGAAAAACGCCGTGAAGAGCACGTCGGACGGGTTGTTGTTGATGGAATAGATGCCGATGCAGCAGAAGATCAGGATGGCGGGGAACATCAGCCGGTAAGGCACCTTCAGGAGCTTCACCCACAGGCCGACCAGCGGCAGGTTGATGATGAGCAGCATCAGGTTGCCCAGCCACATGGACACGACCATGCCCCAGAACAGGCTGGGATTCTTGGTCATGACCTGCGGGCCGGGGATGATCCCGTGGATGGTCATGGCGCCGACCATCAGGGCCATGACGGCGTTGGGCGGAATGCCCAGCGTCAGGAGCGGGATGAAGGCGGTCTGCGCGCCGGCGTTGTTGGCCGATTCCGGCCCGGCGACGCCCTCGATGGCGCCGCGGCCGAAGCGGCGCGGATCCTTGGCGAGCTTCTTCTCCAGCGTGTAGGACGCGAAGGGCCCCAGCACGGCGCCGTTGCCGGGCAGGATGCCCAGGATGGCGCCCAGGCCGGTGCCCCGGATCACGGGCCAGAACGAATCCTTGAAATCCTGCTTGCTCGGCAGCAGCCGGCCGATGGAGCCCTTCATGACGTCGCGGGTCTCGGGGCTCTCCAGATTGCGCAGGATCTCGGCGAAGCCGAAGAGGCCCATCGCCAGCACGGCGAAGTCGACGCCGTCGGAGAGGTCCTGCAGGCCCATCGTCATGCGTTCCTGGCCCGATTCGAGGTCGGTCCCGACGGTGGACAGCAACAGGCCCAGCACGATCATGCCGAGCGCCTTGACGATCGAGCCGCGCGCCAGCACCACGGCGAAGACGAGGCCCATCACCATCAGCGAGAAATATTCGGCCGGGCCGAACAGCAGCGCGAGCTTGGTGAGCGGCAGGCCGAGCGCGGCGATCACCAAAGTGGAGACGCAGCCGGCGAAGAAGGACCCGATGGCGGCGATGCCGAGCGCCACGCCGGCGCGGCCCTGCTTGGCCATCTGGTGGCCGTCCAGCACCGTGACCACCGAGGTGGCCTCGCCCGGGATGTTGACCAGGATGGCCGTGGTGGAGCCGCCATATTGCGCGCCGTAATAGATGCCGGCCAGCATGATCAGCGCGCCAGTGGGATCCACCCCGAAGGTGATCGGCAGCAGGATGGCGATGGTGGCGATCGGCCCGACGCCCGGCAGCACCCCGATGAGCGTGCCGATCAGGCAGCCCACGAAGCACAGCAGGATGTTCACCGGCAGCGGGATCAGGCCGATGAGCGGCACCGAGACAGGCGCCAGCTTCAGGACCGTGGAGAAGCCGAGCGCGAGATTGGCGAAGAGATCCATCGGTCAGCGCTCAACCAAAAGCCAGGACGGGGATCGGCAATCCGAGGATCACCTTGAACAGGACGATGCAGAAGCCGGTCATGACGATCGAGAAGATCGCGGCCTCCTTCCAGCGCACCTCGTCGGTGGCGAAACAACTGATCAGCATGGATGCCGGCCCGGCGACCGCGAGGCCGGCGCTGCGGATCAGCAGGGCGAAGACGATGACCGAGCCGAGGATGAAGAGCGGACCGCGCAGATGCCAGCGCTCCAGCGCCGGCCCCTCGGCGACGAAAGCCAGGACGACGAGCAGCAAGCCCAGCCCGCCGACGATCACGGCGAGCGAGGTGGGCAGCATGCCGGCGCCCATGGCCCGCAGCGTGCCGAGCGGAAGGTCCGATCCCTGCCAGAGCGCGAAGGCCGCGACGGCGACCAGGAACAGCCCGGCGGCGGCGTCCTGCGGATTGCGCAATCCCCTGGCGCGCGAGCCGCCCGCGGGGCTCTCGTGTGTTCCGTCCATCGACCGTTCCCGCCCCAATTCGCCGGATGACGCCTTCGCAGGGGAGCCCTGCCGGCATTTGTAGTTTTCAGCGGTCCTTTTGTTGCAATAGGTTGGCCCAATATCAAGCCGGTTCGGCGGTGAAACCGCGCCGGAGCAGACAGGAAACGCCCATCATGGCCCAAACCGGCAGCAATCGAACCCATCGCGTCGCCGTCATTCCAGGAGACGGAATCGGCAAGGAAACCGTGCCGGAGGGCGTGCGCGTCCTGGAGGCCGCGGCCAAGCGCTTCGGGTTTCAGCTGCAGCTCGACGACTTCGACTTCGCGTCCTGCGACTATTACGCACGCCACGGGCGGATGATGCCGGAGGACTGGAAGGACCGCATCGGCCAGCACGACGCCATCTTCTTCGGCGCCGTGGGCTGGCCGGACACGGTGCCCGACCACGTGTCGCTCTGGGGGTCGCTGATCCTGTTCCGCCGGGAGTTCGACCAGTATGTGAACCTGCGGCCGTGCAAGCTGATGCCCGGCGTTCCCTCCCCGCTGGCCGGCCGCAAGCCCGGCGACATCGACTTCTACGTCGTGCGCGAGAACACCGAGGGCGAGTACTCGTCCGTGGGCGGGCGCATGTTCCCCGGCACCGACCGCGAATTCGTGGTGCAGGAGAGCGTCTTCACGCGCCACGGCACGGACCGGATCCTGAAATTCGCGTTCGATCTCGCCCAGAAGCGCGAGAAGAAGCACCTCACCTCGGCCACCAAGTCGAACGGCATCGCGATCACCATGCCGTATTGGGACGAGCGCGTGGAGGCGATGGCGAAGGCCTATCCGGACGTGCGGTGGGACAAGTACCACATCGACATCCTGACGGCGCATTTCGTGCAGAACCCGGACCGTTTCGACGTGGTCGTCGCGTCCAACCTGTTCGGCGACATCCTGTCGGATCTCGGCCCGGCCTGCACCGGCACGATCGCGATCGCGCCGTCGGGAAACATCAACCCGGAGCGCAACTTCCCGTCGCTGTTCGAGCCGGTGCACGGCTCGGCCCCGGACATCGCCGGCAAGGGCGTCGCCAATCCGATCGGGCAGATCTGGTCGGCCGCCATGATGCTGGAGCATCTGGGCGAGGTCGACGCCGCCCGCGCGATCGTGCAGGCGATCGAGACCGTCCTGTCCGAGCCCAAGCTGCGCACGGGCGACCTCAAGGGCCCGGCCAACACGACCCAGTGCGCCAAGGCCGTGGCGGACGCGCTCGCCTAGGGCTTGGCGGGCGGCGCGGGGGCGGCGGCCGGCCTGCTCCCGCGCCCGGTGAAACATTGGCGATTGTCAATGTCGGGCACGCGGGCTAGGAGACTGGCCTGCCACCGAGCCGGACCCGATGGACATCGCCCCCCAGACCCTCGTCTCGATCCTGCAGATCATCTGGATCGACCTCCTGCTGTCGGGCGACAACGCGGTCGTGATCGCGCTCGCATGCCGCTCGCTGCCGCCGCGCAAGCGCCGCGCCGGCATCGTGCTGGGCGCGAGCGTGGCGGTGCTGCTGCGCATCCTGTTCGCCTTCGTGATCAGCTGGCTCCTGGAGGTTCCGTTCCTCGGGCTGGCGGGCGGAGCGCTGCTGTTCTGGATCGCCGTCAAGCTGGTGACGGGCGAGGACGAGGAGCACGCCGTGAGCGAGAGCGACACGCTCTGGCGCGCGGTGCGCACGATCGCGATCGCGGATGCGGTGATGAGCCTCGACAATGTGGTGGCGATCGCCGCCGCGGCGGACGGCGACGCCAAGCTCTTCGTGTTCGGCCTGCTCGTCTCCATTCCGCTGATCGTGGTCGGGTCGACCCTGATCATGACGCTGATCGCCCGCTTCCCCATCTTCGTATGGGGCGGCGCGGCGCTGCTGGGATGGATCGGCGGAGAGATGATCGTCGGCGATCCGCTGGTCGCGGCGCGGCTGGGCGACACGGCCGCAAGACTGGCCACTCCGGCCGCCGTCGCAGGCGCGGCGCTCGTGGTCGTCGTCGCTGCGGCCTTGCGCGCGAGGCGGTCGGCGGTGCATCACCACTCCTGACACGCCCGCCACCGACTGCGAGACCGACTCCCCATGGACCTGAACTGGCACACCGCGCTCGCGATCCTCGAGGTCGTCTGGGTGAACATCCTCCTGTCGGGCGACAATGCGGTGGTGATCGCCCTGGCCTGCCGGGGGCTCCCCGCGCGCCAGCGGCGCGCCGGACTGGTGCTCGGCGCGGGCGTGGCGGTGCTGCTGCGCATCGTGTTCACCGTCATCGTGGCCAAGCTTCTGTCGACGCCTTTCCTGCGCATCATCGGCTCGATCCTGCTCCTGTGGGTGGCGGTGAAGCTGATCGCCGAGGACGACGAGGCGGACGACGACGCGGTCAAGGCCAGCGAGAGGCTCCTCAGCGCGATCTGGACCATCGCGGTGGCCGACATGGTGATGAGCCTCGACAACGTGCTGGCGATCGCGGCGATCGCCAAGGACAACATGGCCCTGATGGCGCTCGGCCTGGTGATCTCGATCCCGCTCATCGTGGCCGGCGCCACCCTGATCATGGCGCTCCTGGCGCGGTTCCCGCTGATGGTGTGGGCCGGCGCGGGGCTGCTCGGCTGGGTGGCGGGCGAGATGCTCGACTCGGATCCCTATCTGGTGGAGCGCTTCGGCGAGACGCAGCTGAAGCACCTGGAGATCCCGTTCGCCATCGCCGGGGCGGCGATCGTGCTCGGGGTCGGCTTCGTCATGAAGCGGCGCGCATCCGTGCACGCCGCCTGACCGCCGTGGGCCAGGCCGCGCCGCCGCCCCTGACGCTCAAGGGCATGCTCCTGGGCGCCCGCCTCGTGGCTCCGCTGATCCCGGGCAGCATCGTCTTCGCCGCCGCCTTCGGCACGACGGCCGCCCAGAAGGGCCTCAGCGTGCTCGAGACCATGCTGATGAGCGGGCTGATGTACGCCGGCTCGGCGCAACTGGTCGCGCTGGAGCTGTGGCGCGCCGAGGCCTGGACGGGCGCCGCCATCCTGGCCATCAGCGCGGTCGTGTTCACCGTCAATGCGCGCATGATCCTGCAGGGCGCGTCGCTGCAGCCGTGGATCTATCCGCTTCCCAACCGGGTGCTCTGGCCGAGCCTGGCGCTGTTGACCGACGCCAACTGGCTGATCGGCACGCGCTATCACGCGGATGGCGGGCGGGACGCCGGGGTCCTGATCGGGGCCGGGGTGATGCTGTGGGTGGTGTGGGTCGCCGGCACGCTGCCGGGACGGCTGCTCGGTGGCCTCATGGACCATCCCGAGCGCTTCGGCGTCGACCTCGTGATGCCGATCGTGTTCACCGCCATGGTGGTGCCGCTGTGGAAGGGCCGGCAGGACACGATCTGCTGGACCGTCGCGGCGACGGCCGCGCTGGCCACCGCCTGGCTGTTTCCCGGCTACATGTTCGTGGTCGCGGGCGGCCTCGCAGGCTCGCTGACGGGCGCGGCGCTGGGCGTTCTCGACGACCGCAGGCGGTCCGGCCATGGATAGCGCGGCGTGGTTCGGGCTTTCGGCCGGCTCGCTCGCGGCGATCGCCGCGATGGCGGCGGCGAGCTACCTGTGCCGCGTCCTCGGCGTGATCCTGATGGCGCATGTGCCGCTCACCACGCCGGTGCGGCGGGGGCTGGCCGCCCTGCCGGGCTCGATCATCGTGGCCATCATCGCCCCGCTCGTGGTCCGGGGCGGCCCGGCCGCGCTGGCGGCGCTGGGGGCGGCGCTCACGTCGATGCTGATCAGGCGCAACGAGCTGCTGGCCCTCGCGGTGGGCCTCACGACCGTGACGCTGTTGCGGGCCGCGGGTTTCTAGCCCCAGGCGCGCCGCCGGCCACGGATCGCGGATGTGCTAGCGCTTCAGCCGCTCGGTGATGCGCTTGGTCAGCATGTCCCGCACATGCCGGTAGGCGTCGAGCTTCTGCTCACGGGAGCCCTGCACCAGAGTGGGGTCGGGCGTCGGCCAGTATTCGACGTCGACCGCGCTGGTGCGCGTCAGCTCGAGCGCCTTGTGGTGCGCCTCCGGGCTGAGCGAGATGATGAGGTCGAAGTTCAGCCCCTCCCAGTCCTCGAGCTCCTCGAGCGTCCGGGGCTTGTGCTTGCTGGCGTCGATGCCGATCTCGTCCAGCGCCGCCACCATGAAGGGGTCGGTGTCGCCCTTGCGGGCGCCCGCCGACTGCACATAGACCGACTTGCCGAAATAGTGCCGCGCGACCGCTTCCGCCATGGGGGAGCGCACGGCGTTGTAGGCGCAGGCGAACAGCACTGCGCCGACCCGCCGGCCCGGGGCGCCCTCCTGCATGGTCACCCTTTCCAGTGCAGGGCCATGATCAGCGTGATGAGGCGGCGGGCCGTATCGAAGTCGACCTCGATCTTGCCGTCGAGACGTTGCACGAGCAGTTCCGCAGCCTCGTTGTGCAGCCCGCGGCGGCCCATGTCGATGGCCTCGATCTGGGCGGCGCTGGAGGTGCGGATGGCGGCGTAGTAGCTCTCGCAAACGAGGAAATAGTCCTTCACCACCCGCCGGAAGGGCGCGAGCGAGAGGATATGGGTGATGACGCTGGCGCCCTTCTCGTCGCGGACGTCGAGCGCCAGCTTGCCCTCCAGCAGGCCGATATGGAGCGAATAGGGGCCGCCGTCATGGCCCGGAAGGCCGAAGCAGTTGCACTCGATCAGGTCGTAGATCGCGATCGCGCGCTCATGCTCCTGCTCGGGCGCGGCGCGTCCAATGGAGACGTCGTCGAGGGTCACGGCCGCGAGGCGCTTCGTCGGCTTTGCCGTGCCGCCGGCGTCGTGATCCTGCGCCATCCGTCCCCTCACCCCAGATTGAGCCGCACCGCCACCGATCGGGCGTGCGCTTCCAGTCCCTCGGATCGTCCCAGCGTCACCGCCGTTGGCCCGATCGCGCGCAGCGACTCGGGGCTGCATTTCAGGATGGAGGTGCGCTTCATGAAGTCGAGCACGCCGAGCCCGGACGAGAAGCGCGCCGAGCGCGCCGTGGGCAGCACGTGGTTGGGCCCGCCCACATAGTCCCCGACCGCCTCGGGCGTATGGGCGCCGAGGAAGATCGCGCCGGCGTTGCGGATGCGCGCCGCCAGCGCTTCCGCCTCGTCGCACTCAATCTCCAGGTGCTCAGGCGCGAGGCGGTCGACCAGCGCGACCGCGTCGCCGAGGCGGGGGACGAGGATGACGGCGCCGTAATCGCGCCAGCTCGCGCCCGCGATGGCGGAGCGCGGCAGGGTCTTCAGCCGGCCCTCGACGGCGGCCTCGACCGCGTCGGCGAGTTCGGGACTGTCGGTGATCAGGATCGACTGGGCGGCGGCGTCGTGCTCGGCCTGGGCCAGAAGGTCCGCCGCGATCCAGTCGGGATTGGCGTGGCGGTCGGCCAGCACCACGACTTCGGAGGGGCCGGCGATCATGTCTATGCCGACCTGGCCGAAGACCCGCCGCTTGGCGGCGGCCACATAGGCGTTGCCCGGTCCGACGATCTTGGCGACGGGCGCGATCGTCGCCGTCCCGTAGGCCAGCGCCGCGATCGCCTGGGCGCCGCCGACCCGGTAGATCTCGGAGACGCCGGCGATCCGGGCCGCGGCGAGCACGGCGGGGTTCATGGCCCCGTCCGGCGTCGGCGCCACCATGACGATGCGCGGCACCCCGGCCACCTTCGCCGGGACGGCGTTCATCAGCACCGAGGAGGGATAGCTCGCCGTGCCGCCCGGCACGTAGAGCCCCGCGGCCTCGACCGCCGTCCAGCGATGGCCGAGCTCCACGCCCAGGGCGTCGACATAGCGGTCGTCCGACGGCCGCTGGCGCGCGTGGTAGGCTTCGATGCGCGCATGCGCGAGCCGCAGCGCCGACACGACCTCCGGATCGCAGGCGCGCCAGGCCCGTTCGATCTCGTCCTCGGTCACGATCAGGCCGGCCGCATCGATGTCCAGCCGGTCGAAGCGTCGGGTATAGGCCACGAGGGCCTCGTCGCCCCGGGCCACGACCTCCTCGATGATGGCCTTGACGGTCAGGTCGACGTCCTCCGACGCCTCCCGCTTCTGCGCGAGGAGGCCGGCGAAGTCCGCGTCGAAGGTGGGCGATCCGGCCTGGAGCCGAAGCGGCATCGAAGGGCCTTTCATTCTGCGAGGTCGTGCAAGGGACGGTTCGGCGTCTCCCAGGCCGGCCCGAGGTCGCGCAGCTCGGCCTCCAGGCACTCGACCTGGAGCCTGACGGCGCCGCCGCCCGAGAAGACGAGCGTCACATGGCCGGAGGGCGCGTCGCCCGGCGTGAAGGTCACGGCCAGCAGGTTGAGCACCGCGTCCGGGTCCTCGGCGCGGACGCGGCTGCGCTGCACCTTGAGCACGCGCGCGAAGGAGAGGCCCGTCCTGCGGCGCTCGCCCTTGGGACCCCGGACGGCCTCCCAGGCGAAGCGGTTGGCGACGAGAGCGAAGCGCTTCTCGCGGGGAAGATAGGTCATGTCGCCGACCTTCAGGACCGCGTCCTGCAGGTGCGCGGAGACGACCGCCAAGTCCTCCTCGTCGAGCGCCATCAGCTTCAGGGCTTCTACGCCGGTCATCCTTGTCCCTCGCTGTGAGACCCTGTAGCCGGGCCTCGGCCTTGGCGCAACCGAACCGCCGCGCCAGCCCCCAAATGGGCAGCGCAACGCGCGGTTCCAAGCCTCGGCGGCGCCGGCCGAGGCCCGCGCGGCGCGGGACGGATCACACCCGCCTTCGGGAGCCTTGATGTTTTTGCAGTTTATGCGTGAGATGCGGCGTGGCCAAAGCCACGCTGAAGCGGCGTCCAGGGACGCGACGGGTCGGAGAACCAGATGCGGAAGACCATCGCCATGGCGGCGGCGGGCGCTCTCCTGAGCTTATCGGGAGCGGCGGCCGCGAGCGAAACGCTCCCGGGCGGAGCGATCCTGCAAGGCCAGAGCGGCCGGATCGAACTCGCCCAATACTATGATCCGCCCCCGCCGCCCGGCTATTACCGCCCGCGTCCGCCGTCCTATGACCCGGACCCCTATTACCGCCCGCGCCAGCCCTCCTATCGGCCCGACCCCTACCGGCAGCCCCGCCCCTACTACCAGGAGCAGCCCCTTCGGCCGCGCGGGCGCATGACCGACATGTGCATCACCTCGCGTGGGCCCTGCCGCGTCTATCCCCAGCCGCCCGGCCGGCCGTGCCGTTGCGACGTCCCCGGTTTCGGGACGAAGCGGGGCGTGACGGGTTACTGAACGCGCCATGGAACGGGATGCTGGAGCGGAGCATTGAGCTTCGGTCCAGCCGTTCGCTCAAGGAGACGACCCGTGAAGCATGTCCATCTCGCCGCGTTGACCATCGCCGCTTGCCTGGCGGGAGCCGGCGAGACCTACGCCGCCGCCGCCGACTCCGTCGACCGGGCCGATCCCTACGCCCAGCCCGGCTACGGCCGTGGGTATGGCCGCCCCGGCGGGCAAGGCTACGGGGGTCAAGGCTATGGCGGCCAAGGCTATCGCCAGCAGCCCGCGCCCGCGTATCAGCAGCCCCGCTACGCGCCGCCGCGCCATGTGCAGCCGCGCTATGCGCAGCCCGAATACGCCCCGCGCTATGCGCCTCAGCCGCGCTACGTCCAGCCCGAATACGCGCCGCCGCGGCCCTATTACCGCCAGGGCCGCTACGCCTCCACCTGCCTGACGTCGCGCGGCGCGTGCCCGGCCCGTCCGGCGCCGCCGAACAGCCCGTGCGGCTGCGACATCCCCGGCTTCGGCTACAAGCGCGGCGCCACGACCTACTGACCGCGCCCACGCCGGCGTCCGAACGCGCCGCCGCGGCTCCTCCGCGGCGGCGTTTCCGTTCAGCCGCTGATGCGCTCGACCTCCGCGCCGCAGCGCACCAGCTTCTTCTCCAGCGCCTCGAAGCCCCGGTCGAGGTGGTAGACGCGGTGGACCATCGTCTCGCCCTCGGCCGCCAGCGCGGCGATGACGAGCGAGACCGAAGCGCGCAGGTCGGTCGCCATCACGGGCGCGCCCTTCAGCACCGGGGCGCCCTCCACGATGGCGAGGTCGCCGTCCAGGCGGATCCGCGCGCCCAGGCGAGCCAGCTCCTGCACATGCATGAAGCGGTTCTCGAAGATCGTCTCGCGGATCCGGGAGGTCCCGTCGGCGCGGGTCATCAGCGCCATGAACTGCGCCTGAAGGTCGGTCGGGAAGCCCGGGAAAGGCTCCGTCGTGACGTCGACCGGCGCGATGCCGCGGCCGTTGCGGCGCACCCGGACGCCCTCGTTCGTCGACGTGATCTCGGCGCCGGTCTGCGCCAGCACGTCCAGCGCGGCCTGCAGCAGCTCGGGCCGGGCGCCGCGGAGCAGGACGTCGCCTCCCGTCATCGCCACCGCCATCGCGTAGGTGCCGGTCTCGATGCGGTCCGGCAGCACCGGATGGCGCACGCCGCCCAGCGACG
This sequence comes from Alsobacter sp. SYSU BS001988, assembly GCF_054796215.1. Classification (NCBI taxonomy): domain Bacteria; kingdom Pseudomonadati; phylum Pseudomonadota; class Alphaproteobacteria; order Hyphomicrobiales; family Alsobacteraceae; genus Alsobacter; species Alsobacter sp. SYSU BS001988. The sequence goes on from NZ_JBTAMK010000001.1 coordinate 25,251, forward strand.
TCACGCCCTGGACGACGATCCGCGACGAGCCCGCGCCTTCGATGCGGGCGCCCATGCCGATCAGGCACTGCGCGAGGTCGACGACTTCCGGCTCGCGCGCGGCGTTCTCGATCACGGTCGTCCCGTGGGCCAGCGTCGCCGCCATCAGGGCGGTGTGGGTGCCGCCCACCGTGACCTTGGGAAACGCCACTTCGCCGCCGCGCAGCCCGCCCGAGGGCGCGCGCGCCACTGCATAGCCGGCGTCGATGTCGATCTTCGCCCCGAGGCTCTCCAGCGCCAGCAGCAGCAGGTCCACCGGACGCGTCCCGATGGCGCAGCCGCCCGGGAGCGACACGCGCGCCTCGCCCATGCGGGCCAGCAGCGGCGCGATCACCCAGAAGCTGGCGCGCATGCGCGAGACGAGCTCATAGGGGGCGGTGGTGTCCACGATGGTCCGGGCGCTGAACCTCACCGTCTCGCCCGCGTCGTCGGCCTGCCCGGCGCGCTTGCCGTCGATCGAGGCGTCGACGCCGTGGTTGCCCAGGATGCGCATCAGCTGACGCACGTCGGACAGGCGCGGCACATTCTCCAGGATGACCGTCTCCGGCGTGAGCAGGCTCGCGATCATGAGCGGCAGCGCCGCGTTCTTGGCGCCTGAAATCGGAATCGAGCCGTTCAGGGGGCTGCCGCCGACGATGCGGATACGATCCATGGGTCACCCGTGTTGGGGCGCCGGCCTCCGGCGCCGCGTATGCGACAGTTCGCGACTGACGTCGCTGGATTTAAGGCTCACCAGCGGGTCTGAATGCGACCGATGCAGGGCCTTGCGCCCGCCTTCGCTCCAAATCCCCGGATCGTGGCCATTCGGTCACAGAGGCTTCGTTGGAGGGGTCGGCGGGTCCGCCGGCGCCTCGTCCGCGGGGCCTTCGGGGCCGCGTGCTTCGGCCCCGTCGACGCGCGACCGCGCCTGCGCCTTGCGACGCTTCAGATTGTCGCGCAGCGCCGCTGCGAGCCGCTGGGTTCTGCGGTCTTTCTCGGTGGAGCCGGTCACCGGACACTCCGTGGGCGGGACGGTCTCCTTCCAGGAAGGCCATCCGAAAGCCGGGGTTAAGCAAGCGGGGCGATGATTATGCGTTCGGCGCGATCCAGACAACCGCCGGCGGCGCGCGGCCCCCTTATTTCAGCCGCAAGGGCGGGCCATTCCAGCGCCGCGCTGGTCGGGACATCTGCGGATTGAACCGCCTGACGGCCCGTGCCATGGACATCAGCATGGATTACGCAGCGTTCTTCGAACAGGCCGTGAGCGATCTGAAGGCCGAGCGGCGCTACCGCGTCTTCGCCGACCTGGAGCGCATCGCCGGCCGCTTCCCCCACGCCATCCGGCATACGGCGCAAGGGCCGCAGCCCGTCGTGGTCTGGTGCTCCAACGACTATCTCGGCATGGGCCAGCATCCGGCCGTCATCGAGGCGCTGGCGTCCACGGCGAGGCGCATGGGCGCGGGCGCGGGCGGGACGCGCAACATCTCGGGCAACCACCATCCGGTGGTGCAGCTGGAGGCCGAGCTGGCCGACCTGCACGCCAAGGACGCCGCGCTGGCGTTCACCTCGGGCTACGTCTCCAACCTCACCGGCATCGCCACCATCGCCAGGCTGATCCCGGACTGCCTGATCCTCTCCGACGCGCTGAACCACAACTCGATGATCGAGGGCGTGCGCAACGCCGGCCGGGAGAAAGCCATCTTCCGGCACAACGACCTGGAGCACTTGGAGGACCTGCTGCGGCGCGCCGGGCGGGACCGGCCGAAGCTGATCGTGTTCGAGAGCATCTATTCGATGGACGGGGACATCGCCCCGATCGGGCGCATCTGCGACCTCGCCGAGCGCCACCAGGCGATGACCTATATCGACGAGGTGCATGCCGTCGGCCTCTACGGTCCGCGGGGGGCCGGCGTGGCCGAGCGCGACGGCGAGATGGGCCGCATCGACGTCATCGAGGGCACGCTGGCCAAGGCCTATGGGTGCCTCGGCGGCTACATCGCCGGCTCCGCCCCGATGGTGGACGCCGTGCGCTCCCACGCCCCGGGCTTCATTTTCACCACCACGCTGCCGCCGGCCGTGGCGGCCGCGGCGTGCGAATCGGTGCGTCTCCTGAAGGCCTCCGGCGAGGAGCGGGAGCGGCACCAGCGCCAGGCGGCCCGCACCAAGGAGGTTCTGGCCGCCGCCGGGCTTCCGGTGATGCCCACCTCGACCCACATCGTGCCGCTGATGGTGCGCAACGCGGAGCTGTGCAAGGCGGCGTCGGACCGGCTGCTCGACACGCACGGGATCTACATCCAGCCGATCAACTATCCCACGGTGCCGCGGGGCGAGGAGAGGCTGCGCATCACCCCCACGCCGTTCCATGACGAGAGCCTGATCCAGGCCCTGGCTGACGCCCTCGTCGAGGTGTGGGATCACCTTGGCGTTCCGCGCGACGCCGCCGCCCCGCTCGCCGTCGCGGCGGAGTGACGGGAGGCGCGACCCCCACGAAAATGGCCCGCGGCGGCTTGCGCCCCCGCGCCCCATGTGGCAAGAGACCCCCGCTTCGGGACCCACGGCGCTTCGCCCCGTCCCGCTCGCTGCCGTAGCTCAGTGGTAGAGCACTCCCTTGGTAAGGGAGAGGTCGAGAGTTCAATCCTCTCCGGCAGCACCAGCCTAAGTCACTGACTCGCCAAACAGTCGTTGAGCAAGCTTCTCTGAGTCGCCGCTAGCGCGTCACGTGCACAGCGATCGGGTCGCTTGCCGGGAAGCTCTCCTCCTCGGCTTCGTCTAGGCGCTCATCGAGCCGCTCTTTGGAGTTCTCCGGAGAAGGCGGCGCTTCGTGCTCTAATGGCCTCGAGATGGGCTCGGCGCGTTCAGCGTCGGACGGTGTCGGTCGCGAACCACTCATCAGAGTTTCCTCCTCACTAGAGAACGGCAGCTAAAGAGTAGAGGCTGCGCTAGCCGCACGTGGGTAGATGGATTGGTCGAACAGATCGTCCGTGGGCGGCGCGACTGCGAAATCACCAAGCCGAACCTGGTAGGCCAACATCGTCCGTGTGTCCTCAAGGATGGAGGTCGGGTCGGTCGTGAAGTGCACGGCACGGGATTTCAGCGCCTTCTCCATCGTCGCCGGGCTGACCAGTCCGCCGCCCAAGATCGTGGCGACGACGGGTGCTGCAAGTCCCGGTTCCGTTGTCAGTTGTCGGGTCGCCTTAATGACGTGAGCCACAAATGAGATCACTGCGTCAGTGTGTTCCCGGATGAGTTCGCCGCGTGCGGCTATCACCACGCCGGGGATGCGGGGGAACATGTCCGTCGACACGATGATCTGGCGGGCCGTTGGGTCGCGCTCGAGCACCAATGTCAGGGAGGGCTCAAGGAGAGTGCCGCCGTCGATCGCCCCTGCCAGCATTGCCTGCTGAACGGCTTCAATCCCCATGGGGACGATCTCAACGTCAGTCGTCGCCACCTTCGCCGTCTCTCGCAACCAATATTGGAGCGCGACCGTCGGGACGGCTCCCGGTGGAAGCGTCCCGATCTTCGCTGGGCGGCCAGCATCCCTTCGGAACGCCGCAAACGCCTCGTCGGCGTTGCGGCCAGCGGCGAAAGCCCGGGCCAGGGCGCCTCGCGCAGCAAAGCCAGATCCGCCCAACGCGCAGGACGCGACGACGCGAACGTCGATGCCCTTCGACCGGGCCACCGCGATGGGGGCAATCCCAATGGCCATGAGGTCCATCGTTCCGGACGCAAGCGCCTGGATGCCAGCCGGACCTGAGTCAAACTTGACCAGGTCGAGCACGAAGCCAGCGATCGCTGAGTTCCGGCTGTCCGCCACCATGAATAAGGCGCTTGCGCCGATCACGGGCACGTAGCCCACACGGAGTCGCACAGGCTGCTGTTGCGCGCTGGCGAGTTGTGGAGACAAAGCCGCGCTGGTCGCCGCGGCCAAAAACGATCGCCGATCCATCGGAGTTTTCACCAATTCCGGCTCTAGCGCATGCCACAGCCTAATCCAGCAGGCCTCGCCCGTCCCCTACTGTTCTCATCACACTCTTGGCCAGCTACGAGCGCTTGGGCTTCGATGTCCGCGGCTGCGGCCCAAATGGGGCCCAGCTCCGACCGGGTCTGGGGCAATCGCGCGTTTTCCTGCCATGGACGAGCGCGGCGTATTTTCTCAGATCTGTGCGGAACTTAGGCCACCCCGGATACGGTGTTCCCCCTAGGGAACATCCGATTGTACGCGGTCGACTGGCGCTTAATGTCTCCGCTTTACTTTCAAGGGTTCACTCTCGATCCGGGGACACAGGCCATGACCCAGCACGCTTTCGATCTAGCGGGGGTGAATTGGCCAAAAATCGGCTCGGATTCCTCTTCGGATTGCTTTGGTGATCATCCGTCCCACCGAGCCCGCTTCCGGACACCTTCAGCTCAGCAGATCGTTCTTACCCCGGCAGGGAACACCATCTATCGGGAAGGGGAGCCTTGCCGTGCAATCTTCCAGGTTGCGCACGGCCTTGGGCGCACGTGACCGGCACAGCCGCCCAGGACGTTCCTACGCGTTACCGTCATATCCCGGTATTCGAGAAGCCTGTGGCCTCGGACGCCTTCGCGGCTCAGGTCGCCGCGACCGCGCGTCCTCGGCTCCGAGGAGGGTGAGAGCCCCCTGCCCCAGGGCCGGGCGACATCGCGCTGCCTGCCATGAGCGGAACAGATCGCGTGCCTGCCAACGGGAGAACGTTCCGGGCGTGACCGCGTTGGCGCGGGAACCCCCGACGGAAAGGATCTGCCATGGCCGAAGGTCAACAAGGCATACGCCTCCAGGTCGCCAACTCGCGCGCGGAGGACGCCGGTCGTGGCGTCGCCAGGATGGGTCCCAAGGCGCTGGCCGAGCTCGGCCTCAAGCCGGGCGACGGCGTCGAGATTATCGGCAAACGCCATACGGCGGCGATCGTGGTTCCACATTACCCCGAAGACGAGGGCCTGGACGTGGTCCGCCTGGACGGCCTTCAGCGGATCAACGCCGGCGTGTCCAGCGGCGATCATGTCGAGGTGCGGCAGGCGGATGTGAAGCCAGCCGCCCGCGTCGTCCTGGGTCCGGCGCAAAAAAACATTCGCCTGCAGGGCTCGGGCGAAGCCCTGTCGCGCACGTTCCGCGGCCGCCCGATGGTGGCTGGAGACATCATCTCCACCTCGGCCCAGTCGCCTTTGAAGACCGATCCGCGCGTGCCGGACGAGTTACGCGGGCTGTTCAACCTGCCGAGCTACGGGCTGCAGGAGATCCGCCTCGTGGTCGTCTCCACGGCGCCGCGCGGGGTGGTCCAGATCACGCCGCAGACCGATATCGAGCTGCGTGCCCTATATGAGGAGCCCAAGGAGGCCCGCCGCGCCGACGTGACCTATGACGATATCGGCGGCCTGGGCGACACGGTCGACCAGGTTCGCGAGATGGTCGAGTTGCCGCTGCGCCATCCCGAGCTGTTCCAGCGGCTCGGCATCGACCCGCCCAAGGGCGTACTGCTCTATGGCCCTCCCGGGACAGGCAAGACCTTGCTGGCGCGCGCGGTCGCCAACGAGACTGAGGCGCAGTTCTTCAGCATCGCCGGACCCGAGATCATGGGCCGCCACTACGGCGAGTCCGAGCAGCGGCTGCGCGACGTGTTCCAGCAGGCCCAGCAGAACGCGCCCTCCATCATCTTCATCGACGAGATCGATTCGATCGCGCCCAAGCGCGAGGAGGTCACCGGCGAGGTGGAGCGGCGCATCGTGGCGCAGCTCCTGACTCTCATGGACGGCCTGGAGCCGCGCCAGAACATCATCGTCATCGGGGCCACCAACCGCCGCGAAGCCATCGACGAGGCCCTGCGCAGGCCGGGCCGTTTCGACCGCGAGATCGTCATCGGCGTCCCTGACCAGCCCGGCCGGCGCGAGGTGCTGGCCATTCACACGCGTGGCATGCCGTTGACGGAGGACGTCGACCTCGACGAGATCGCGCGCGTCACCTACGGCTTCGTCGGCGCGGACCTGTCGGCGCTGGCGCGCGAGGCCGCCATGGAGTCGCTGCGGCGCATCCTGCCCGACATCAACCTGAAAGACGGCATCCCGCCCGATGCCATGGAGCGCCTGCGCGTGTCGCGCGGCGACTTCATGAACGCGCTGAAGCGGGTGCAGCCTTCCGCGATGCGCGAGATCATGATCCAGGTCCCCAATGTCAGCTGGGAGGACATCGGGGGCCTCGACGAGGCCCGCACGCGCCTGCGCGAGGGCGTGGAGCTGCCGCTGCGCTCGCCGGAGTCGTTCCGCCGCATCGGCATCCGTCCAGCAAAGGGCTTCCTGCTCTTCGGGCCGCCCGGCACCGGCAAGACGCTGCTCGCCAAGGCGGTGGCGCGCGAGGCGGAAGCGAACTTCGTCGCAACCAAGAGCTCCGACCTCCTCTCCAAATGGTACGGAGAATCCGAGCAGCAGGTGTCGCGCCTGTTCGCCCGGGCCCGGCAGGTCGCCCCAACCGTGATCTTCTTCGACGAGATCGACTCGCTGGCCCCGGCCCGCGGCGGCGGGCTCGGCGAGCCCGCCGTCACCGAGCGCGTCGTCAACACCATCCTGGCCGAGATGGACGGGCTCGAAGAGTTGCAGGGCGTCGTCGTGATCGCGGCGACGAACCGGCCCAATCTGCTCGATCCCGCTTTGCTCCGCCCCGGCCGTTTCGACGAGCTCGTCTATGTGCCCGTGCCAGACATGGCGGGCCGGCGGCACATCCTCGGCATCCACGTCAAGAGCATGCCGCTCGCGCCCGATGTCGACCTCGACGTCCTGGCCGAGCGGACCGCCCGCTTCACGGGGGCGGATCTGGAGGATCTCACCCGGCGCGCGGGCCTGCTCGCGCTGCGTGAGTCGCTCGACGCCAAGGAGGTCAGCCGGGCCCATTTTGAGCAGGCCCTGCGCGAGACGCGCCCCTCCGTCACCGCCGAGATGGAGCGCGACTACGAGGAGATGCTGCACACGCTGAAGCAGGAGCAGCCGGCCCGGCGGCCGATCGGCTTCCTGCCCCTGCGCGACGCCGCCGAGTGAGACAGCTTGTCCGCGATGCAGGTGTAACGGGTTGACGGGACAGCCCTTATCGGTCGGGCCGCGCCCAGACCTGGCTGAAGTCGAAGTGTCCCGGATATATCCGCGACGGCTGACGCGCGGTGCGCTAGAGCCCCGGGCGCCCTACACCCGCAGGGGCGGCGGCGTTTCCTCAGCCTGGGCCAGTTCACGAAGCAGCATCAGGATTTCCTGAGGCAGAGGCTCGTCGACGACGTCGTGCCAAAACTCCCAAAGGGCCTGCTCGATCAAGAGGGTGTGCTGCTCGCCAGCCATCACCTTATCGTCCGGTTCCATCGCTCCGCCTTGTCAGCCATCGCCGCCCTGTGCTGACAGAAGTTCGCCGCTTCCGCATCGTTCTATGTGGGAGAGCAAAGGGAGCCGTGTGTGCGGTCTGTTCTCATCCTGGCCAGTTGTCTCGGGCAACGCGTCACGGCGTCCTTTATCGGTCGTAACATTCGCCTTGCCCACAGAGGCGATGCAGGGAGTCCTCAGGCCCTCTTGAGCGCCTGCTCGACCCAATCGACGATCGCCGTCGTCGGCATCGCGCCCGAGGTGCGAGCGATCTCTTGCCCTTTGCTAATCATGATCATGCTCGGAATGCTGCGAATGCCGTAGCGCCCGGCAATGGCGGGTTCCGCCTCGGTGTCGAGTTTGCCGAGCCGCACCCGCGGCTCCAGCCGCGGCGCCGCCCTCTCGAAATTGGGAGTCATCATTCGGCACGGGCCGCACCATTCCGCCCAGAAGTCGATCACGACCGGCAGGTCGCTCTTGAGCGCGTGCGAATCGAAGTTCGCGCCGTTGAGCTCGACGGCTTTGCCAGCAAAGAGAGGGTTGTGACACCGCCCGCATTTCGGGTTGCTGTCGATTTTTGCGCGGGGAACGCGGTTCACTGATGCATCGGTCGGACAGGCGACGAACAGGATCTCGGCGCATGCTTCCGGCCGGCTATCGATGGTCGATTCGGACATCGGCGTCTCCTTGACACGGCGCGGCAGGCGGGTGCAGTCGGAGCGGCGCGCTAGCTTTTGGGGGCTTCACTCGCAAGCGCCTCCCGCAGCGCCTGTTCCTTGCTGAGATCGAGCGACGTCCTGATGACCGTGCCCCCGGTCCCCTTGATCGCCTCCAGGACCTTGTCGGTCGTCATCCGTCGGATGAGCAAAAAGAGAGCGGCGTTGCCCGGCTGAAGGTTCGCCGCCAGTTCCTTCATGAAGCCATCGTCGACGCCAATGTCCGAGAGCGCCCCGCCCAGGGCGCCGGACGCGGCGCCCACCGCTGCTCCGAGTACCGGCATCAGGAAGATGGCGCCGATCAGAAGTCCCCAGAGGCTTCCCGAAAGGGCGCCGATCGCCGTCGTGCTAACGAGCTGGTTGAGCCTGATCTTCCCCGACGCCGTCTTGACAGCGATCACGGCGTCTTCCAGCTCGATCAGGTATTCGCGCTGCAGGCGGAGCAGCTTCTCGCGCACCTCCTCGGCCCTTTCGTCGGACGGGTAAACGATGACCACCAGATCCGGCATTTCGTCCTCCTGGACATCTCAATGGGGCCGCAGCTGGCGCCGTGAGGAGCCGGCAGAGTCCGATCCGAACCCGGCCCGCAGTCAGCTTTGTCGAGAGGATGTGACCCGCCCGGCCAGCCCGCCGTGACGACCATCAGCAAAACGCATATTCGGTCAGCCTCGCAGGGCTGCTGCAAAATCGGCGATGTCCATTTCGAGTTCGTCGCTCAGTCGGACCTGCAGAACTGCCGAGAGCATGTCGAGGAGCGCACGGCCCGTGGAGGCCCTTGAACCCGGTCGGATCGCAAGCGTGAGTCGCGATCCGCGGTCCAGTGCGTCGATGATGAAATCCCGGTCGAAGTAGCGGTCGGAACTCGCAACAAAAAGCCGGAAGCGATGCGGATGGGCGAATTCGATCACCTCTGACTCGAGGACGGCATCGGCCCCAAGCAGGAGTCGTCGCTCGCGCAGTCTTGACCCTTCGCCCAGCGGGCCCTCCGTCAACAGTTCCGCGCTCTCGACTGTCCGCAGGACGAGAGGCCACTCCACCGCGTTCGAGACCAGGCGGAACACCTTCGCCGGTGACGCAGCGACCGTCCTGCTCGCATGGATCTGCATGGTTCACCCCGGGGAGTGTTGGATGAGGCGGCGGCGCCGCCAGGGCCATCCTCGTCGCCTGGAACAATGAGACGGACGTTATCGCCGCGTCCGTGACGATCGTCAGCAAATGGGCGCTCCAGCCCGGGCTCGCACAGCCCCCGACAGCCGGTGCTGATCATTGCTGACGTCGGTCAGTGTCCTGCACGCGTCGGCCAGATACCGTGCTAACAGACGACGCCCAACCCCCGTGCGCAGATCGCAACGCTGAAGCGACCCAGCACGACACTGCCATGCGGAGGTCAGCCATAAGGTTTCGTCGTCCGGCGCTCCCCGAATCGGCGAAGGAAAAGCCCTAGGAGGGCGAAGTTCTTGCCCTCTGTCCCGGCATTCGGAACGGAAATGAAATCCTCCGACTACTAAGCAGCTCACTGAAATCGGATGAGGCTCACGGGTTCTTTGCTTATTCGTACAGGGGTACGCGATCATGGCCAAACTCGCTCTTTACGTGCCGTTGAAAGCCAAGCCGGGCAAGGAAGGCGACGTCGCCAACTTCCTTCAAGCGGCGCTTCCGCTTGTTCAAGAAGAAATCGGCACGCTGAGTTGGTATGCAATCGAAGAAGCGCCCGGTCAGTTCGCAATCTTTGACACCTTCGACAGCGAGCAGGATCGACAGGCGCATCTTGACGGTAAGGTGGCCGCAGCGCTTATGGCGCAGGCGAGCGAACTATTCTCAGAGCCGCCGCAGATTCACAAGATATCGATCCTCGCAGCAAAGTGAGCTTACACCCCCGAACACACCGTTTCGGACACTTCAGCCAGTGCTCGATCGGCCCGATCGATATGGGCTGTCCCTGGCGCTTGGAGATATCGCCCTCGAACCCGAGCTTGACGCGAGCGCAAAGCGGGGCGGTAGCGCGAGCGATCACGCAACTGAGTAGCTGAGATCGGCGGCTCTCCGCCACGGGGCGCGCGCCAGGCGTTCGCCCATGGGAGTGCGCTAGCCGCCGAAAGCGGGAGAAGTGAGCGGCGTCAAACGAGAGACACTCTTGCGCCGCGCAAGCGGATAGGGGAGCAACGGGTCGTTTCAGGCGGCTCCGAAAGAATCCGTGCGCAATGTTCGGTCGGATCGGCTCAGGCGGCGCAGGTGTTCTTAAACTGACGATCGTCAGGGCGCATATTGCATCGAGATGTCATAAGATTGAGATGACGCCTTTGAAACCGAACTACTGATCTGGATGCAACAATCAACACAGGACTCCGACCCATGGCCAGATCACTCATTGGGAGCGAAGGGGTTATGCTTCGCATCAACGGCTCCGATCATCTGCTGCAGATCGAGCCGCGGGTCACGCTGTTGGATGCGTTGCGAGAATACGCGCATCTCAACGGCACCAAGAAAGGCTGCGATCAGGGCCAGTGCGGCGCCTGCACGGTTCACGTCGATGGGCGGCGCGTCCTCTCTTGCCTGACGCTTGCGGCCCAGGTCGAAGGGCTGGCGATCACCACGATCGAGGGTTTGGCGGTCAACGGCAGCCTGCACCCGGTACAGGAGGCTTTCATTCGCCACGACGCCTTCCAGTGCGGATACTGCACGCCTGGTCAGATCATGTCGGCTGTCGCCTGTATTGACGAAGGCCGGACCGGTTCGGACACGAGCATCCGCGAATATATGTCCGGCAATTTGTGCCGTTGCGGCGCCTATCCGCACATTGTCGCGGCCGTGCGCGACGCGGCGCAGGCCATGGGTTCTGCTGGGGGGCGAGCACGATGAACAATTTCGAATATGTTCGGGCCACCGCCATTCCCGACGCGCTGAGGGCCGTCGCCCGTCAACCTGGCTCCCGCTTCCTGGCTGGCGGCACCACCATGGTGGACCTCATGAAATGCGGCGTAGAGGTTCCGTCAGCGCTCATTGACATCACGCGCTTGCCGGGCCTCGACACCATAGAAACTGGTCCGGCGAGCGTGCGCATCGGCGCTCTCACAACGATGAGCGATGTCGCCGATCACCCCGAAATCCGGACGGAGTTCCCGGTTTTGTCGGAATCGCTGTGGCGTGGCGCCTCGGCCCAACTGCGTAACATGGCCACCATCGGTGGCAATCTGATGCAGCGGACACGCTGCAGCTATTTCCGCGAACCAGGGGTCTACGGCGCCTGCAACAAACGCAATCCCGGTTCGGGCTGCGCAGCCCTTGAGGGCGTCAACCGCGGCCATGCTGTCTTGGGCACGAGTCCAAGCTGCATCGCCACTAACCCCGGTGACTTTGCAGTCGCTCTTATCGCCTTCGACGCTACTGTCCATGTTGAAGACGGCCAGCAACAACGTCGCATCCCAATCGATGACTTCTTCCTGTTGCCCGGAGACACGCCCGATGTTGAGCACCCACTCTCGTCCGGTGAATTGATCGTCGCGGTCGAGGTTCCGACCTCCGCAGCGCTGCGCCGCTCGCACTACCTCAAGGTGCGCGACCGCGAGTCTTACGAATTCGCGGCGGCAAGCGCCGCTGTCGGCTTGGAACTCGAGGCGGACGGGCGCACGATTCGAGACGTCAGGGTCGCGCTCGGCGGCATCGCCACCAAGCCGTGGCGGGCGCGCACCGTCGAAGCGGCGCTAGTCGGGCGTACTTTCGACGAGCCGACCGTGCGGGCCGCAAGTCGCCTGGCCACCGAAGGCGGCGTCGACCATGGCGAAAACCGCTTCAAGATCGACCTGGCTCCCCGCGTCGTCGCGCGTGCGCTGCTGACCGTTGGAGGGATCGCCTGATGGCTGCCACCAATTCTGAATCGCTGGAGAGCAACGGAACGTTTCTCGGTCGTCGCATCTCGCGTGCTGATGGCGTCGCGAAAGTTACCGGGCAAGCCGATTACGCCCTCGAACACGACTTGGCAGGCATCGTCCATGCCGTGATCGTCGAGAGCACCGTGCCGTCGGGGCGCATCGGAAAGATCGATCTTGCTGCGGCCCGGACGATGCCGGGTGTGCTGCGGATCTTGACCCATGCCGACGCCCTGCCGCTCAAGAGTTGTCCCATGGTTCCGGCGGGTAGTGTCATGGAGAGCTTCTTGCCGCTCCAGGACGACCGCATCCGATACAACGGTCAACCCATCGCTCTCGTGGTCGCCGATAGCTTCGATCATGCAACCGAGGCTGCGGGCCGCGTGCGCATCGACTACGAGACCGAACTGGCCGTCTCGCACATGGATGACCCAACGGCTAGACCCATTGACGTCCCCGGCGCCCCGTCATCCGGTGTGGGCCGGGGCGACGCACAGGGCGCGCTCGCGGCGGCGGCGGTGCGCCTGGAGGCCGTCTACACCACGCCCCGTGAATACTCCTGTCCGATGGAGCCGCTTGGAGCAATCGCAGCCTGGGGCGATGGCGGCGGTCTGACCGTTTGGATGCCGAGTCAATGGGCAGAGGGTGCACGAAGGGCGTTTTCCGACTGGTTTGCAATTCCGATGGAGGAGGTGCGCGTCATTTCACCGTTCGTGGGCGGTGGCTTCGGAGTCAAGGTCACAGCTCACGCGGACTCGCTTCTCGCGGCGATGGCTGCGCGCGAAATGCGACGACCGGTAAAGCTGGCGCTGACCCGTCCGCAGAACTTCACCGGCAACGGCTTACGGCCCGCGATACGGCAGAAGCTGACGCTCGGCGCCAGCCAAGACGGAAAGCTGCAGGTGCTCATTCACGAGAATACCAGTGAGACCTCCGTCGATGACGATTATGTCGAGGGTGGCGCGGCCACCGCCAAGGTCATGTATTCCGTGCCGAACCTGAGCGCGACGCAGAAACTGGTGCGGGTCAGTTCCTTCACTCCGAGCTGGAAGCGCGCGCCCGGAGAAGCGATCGGTGCTTATGCGCTCGAAAGCGCGATGGATGAACTTGCCTACAAGCTTAAGCTCGATCCCATCGAATTGCGGCTACGCAACTACGCAAGCCAGGATCCTGAATCGGCGAAACCCTGGTCGACCCGCCGGCTGCGCGAAGCCTATGACGCCGGCGCACGCGCATTTGGCTGGGAGAGACGCTCGCCGGAGCCGCGTTCGATGCGAGATGGCCACGAATTGATCGGATGGGGAATGGCGGGCGGCGCTTTCCCGAATGTGCACACGCCCGGCGAGGCGAGGGTCACGATCGCCGCCGATGGTTCGGTCGATGTCGCATCGAGCGGCGCGGACATCGGTGGCGGCACCTACACCATCCTTGCTCAGACAGCCGCCGACGCGCTCGGCGTCCCGTTCGAGCAGGTTCGCGTTCGGCTCGGCGACACCAGCCTGCCGCGCGCACCGGTCGCCGGAGTTTCACAGATCGCCAATCTCCTCACCGGCGCCGTGGATAAGACCGCACGCGCCGCTCGCGAGGAGCTGCTGACGCTAGCGTGCAGTCATGCTGGTTCACCATTCAGGGCCAAGCGAGCGAACGACTTCACGATCAAGGATGGAATGATCGCGCCGAAGGATGGCTCCGCAGAAGCCGTCATGATCGCCGAGCTGATGCGACTGGTCGGGCGTGATCGGATCGAGGTCACGCGCAACACCATGCCGGCCGACAAGGCGTCATCCGAAACTGAGCAGCGCGACGCCTATGACAGTTTCAAATATATGGGCCCACCGTCGCCCGACCATGCGACTTATGCATGGTGCGCGCAATTCGTGGAGGTTCGTGTCGACGAGGACTATGGAACCGTGCGTGTCCGCCGCATGGTCGGAGCCTTTGATTGCGGCAGGCTTTACAACCCCAAGCTCGCCGAAAGTCAGTGGAAGGGCGGCATGATCATGGGAATGGGAGAAGCGCTTCTCGAAGCCATACACATCGATCGCCGCTATGCACGAATCACCAATAACAACCTTGCCGACTACGTCGTGCCGGTGAACGCCGACGTGCCTGATATCGAGGTCATTTCAGTGGGCGAGCCGGACTTTCACGCCAGCGCCCTCGGCGGCAAGACGGTGGGTGAAATCGGCGTAGTCGGCGCTGCCGCCGCCATCGCCAACGCCGTGTTCCATGCCACCGGCAAGCGGGTGCGCGACCTGCCGATCACGATGGAGAAGCTGATGTAGGTGCGCGATCGGGCGACGTTCGGACGAAGCAAAACGAGGAATTCAGTTCTGCGCGTCTCAGGCTCGTCCCGGCGCCCGGCGGACATCTTGCTGATCCGCTGGCTGACGTGCAGCCGCTTTGGAGGGCTCAGCCATGTATGCCGCCGCTCTCGCCGCCACGGCCTTGTTGTTGGCGCATGATGTCTACGGCGACCTCCGCAGCCGGGAAGGCAATTTGTGCTGTACGGGTGACCCTGTGCGTGGCGATTGCGAGTGGGCCGAGTACCGGCTTTTGCCGGATGGCGACGTGGAGATGCTGAGCCATCGCCACCGCACCTGGATCCATGTCGCGCATCAGATGGTGGTGTGGCTGCCGATTCCCGGCAGCGATCGCCCGGCGCATTGGTGTGGAGTGCGGCGCATGCCGGTCCTTCCTGGACAGATGTCTCCTCTGACGCCTGAAAACCCTGATCCGCGCTTTTTCACCTATTGCGCCTTCATCGATCCGGGCGGAGCTTGAGGAACCGGCTGCGATCCACTGAATAGGCTAGGCGCCGTTCGAGCTTTGATCCCAGAAACAGACTGCGGCCCACACTTGATCTCGCCCGTTGCGTGTGCGTGTTCGGGCCATCCTGCGCCCGGCCGGAACATACGCTTTCGACCATCGTCGGTGGATGATGACCCGGCCAAGCTGCGCACCCCGATCGACAGAGGCGCGCCAAAGGGGCCGAGCGCAAGGGGCTGGCTTCCGCAGCGCATCGTCGGGAGGGCTGCTGGACTAAGCCGAGCGAACGGCGACGACTCGCTTGACACTGTTGCTCCAGAGCGGACTCTGGCCTGCAGG
Source organism: Alsobacter sp. SYSU BS001988 (assembly GCF_054796215.1). Lineage (NCBI taxonomy): Bacteria > Pseudomonadati > Pseudomonadota > Alphaproteobacteria > Hyphomicrobiales > Alsobacteraceae > Alsobacter > Alsobacter sp. SYSU BS001988. Next base: position 40,315 of record NZ_JBTAMK010000001.1, read on the forward strand.
ATTGAGCTTACGCCTGCGCTCCTCAATCCGCTGTCATGATACGCCCTGTAGATCACGCACAGATCCGGAGGTCCGTCATGCGCACACTCGCACTCGTTGGATCCGCACTGTCCTTTGCAGCAGTCTTCTGTGTGCCGCCCCGTAGCGTCGCACAGGACCACGCTGTCGGGATCGCCACCCTAGAAAACCTCAAATGGGGCGACGCTCCCGCCGTACTGCCTAAGGGAGCTCAGTTCGCCGTATTGGCTGGCGACCCCACCAAGGCAGGACCATTCACGATCCGCCTCAAGATCCCCGCAGGCTACAAAATTCCGGCTCACAGCCATCCTACGGCTGAGGCCGTCACGGTGATCTCGGGCGAGATGAGTGTCGGGATGGGGGAAAAGTTGGACGAAGCTAACGCTCACAAAATGCCGATGGGAGCCTTCGTCGACCTCCCGGCGGACATGAACCATTTCGCGTTTTCGACAGCCGGCGCCATTCTTCAAATCAACTCAACTGGGCCTTTCGCAATCAAGTACGTCAATCCGGCTGACGATCCAAGCAGGAGCTAAACTCGGCTATAGCGCGTTGCGCCGCTTCGTCGCCGAGTCCAGTCATCGCGATTCGGCATCGAACCGGCGCGGCTATGGCCACCGACTGACGTCGCCCGAGCGAAGGGTCCAGGGGCGTCAGCCAAGCTGATAGGCCCTCCTTGGGCGTTTTCTCCCTGGACTTGACGCCGACGCGCGCCGCTGCGACGCCAGCGCCGCCCTGGTGGAGCGTTTTCGCAGTCCATCGGAAGATCCGAACGCCCCCACGGCTTCGCTTCCCTGTGCGAGGCCACGGCGTGCGCCGGTGCGGAGGCGGACCGACCCGATGGCCCGGTCTCACGTCCACTCCCTCCAAGCAGGTCCTGGCGCCGGGCGTGAGGCTTCCGGACACCGCTCTCCATCGATGATCCCGATTCCCGTCACGAAGGCCAAAACTGGGGCACAGCCAGATCTATGATAGACACACGTGAGAAAAATCGCTCGTCGGCAGCAAGCATGGACGAAGATATCAGAGAAAAATAGTTGCTGACGTCCCCACATCCGTGCTCCTCCAGTGCGAAGTTGAGAATAACATCGGGAAGGGCCGCAGATCGACGCGGCTATGCCATGCACAGCGACGTATTGAACCGTATTACTACGTATGACGGCCAGCGAGACCGGCCAGAACGCCCTACCAGAACGCTGGAAGATAGCGCCACTTTCTCTCTGGTCGGCACCTGGGAGTGGGACTTCGGAACAGGACATGTGACCTGGTCTGACGGACTCTACGGGCTGCTTGGCCTCAAGCCTGGCGAGATGCCGGCCCGCCTCGAATCCTTCATGGAACGCGTTCATCCGGAGGATAGGCCGAGGGTTCAGGCCAGCACCGACGCGGCCAAAACGAGGGGAGAACCCCTTGATTCCGAGTTCCGGATCATTCGTGCGGACGGTGAGGTCCGCTGGATCGCCGCAAAGGGCGAGATCTTCTGCGATGGCGCTGGCAAGCCGGCCTGGGCGGCTGGCGCCCTGTTCGACGTCACTCACATCCGCGAGGCTCAGCGCGACCTTGCAGCCCGGGAGGAGCGCTACCGCGCGCTCGCCACGCTGAACTCCGTCGGTGAATGGCGAGGCACCTCGACCGGCGAGCAGATCGAATGCCGCTTCTGGTCAGAATTCACAGGACAAGATCCAGAGGACTATCAGGACCACGGCTGGCTTGCCGCGATTCACCCGGGTGACGTGGAATGGATCAAGGGGATCTATTTCGACGCCCTCGAACTTGGCGCGAGCGCCGTTTGGAGCTTCCGGGTTCGTCACCACTCCGGGCAATACAGGTGGTGCCAGTCAAAGATGCTGCCCCTCAAGGACGGACAGGGCGAAATCCGCGAGTGGATCGGATCGATAGAGGACATCCACGATCGCCGCGAGGCGGAGGAACAGGCCAGAACCGAGGGAGAGCGCAGCAGGCTCGCTCTCGAAGCGGCGCGCATGGTCACCTGGGATTACGATCTGCAGACCCAGTTCGTCACCAGGTCTGAAAACGGCGCGGAGATTCTCGGGATCGGTTCAGGCGATGTGAGCGAGACCGAGCACTACGTGCATCCCGACGATCGCCAGCGCGTCATGGACGCCTTGCGCTGCATCCAAGACACCGGGAGTCCGTTAAGGATCAGAGTCGCCGGACGCGATGGGTTCGAGCCCGGGGAAAGCTGCTGTGCGATCTGCAGAAGGGCACTCGCCGCATCATCGGAATTACGTTTGACGTCACCGCCCAGAAGGAGGCCGAGTCCGAGCACGCGCGTGTCAGAGAGCAGGTCGCCAAGGTTGAGGGCCGGCTTGCGGCCCTTTCAGCGGTCGCCGGGGACTTCGTCTGGCTGGCAAGTCCGGAAGGACTGCTCGAAGATTGTCTCGGCTGGAAGGATTTTACGGGACAGTCGGCCCCGCAGATGCAGGGCTGGGGCTGGCTCAATGCGCTCCATCCTGCTGACCGCGAGCGGGTGCGCGATGCCATGCTGACGCAGCCGGGGGCTGAGCGAAACGAAGGCGAATACCGACTCCGAACCCGTACCGGCGATTATGTGTGGGTCCGCTCCCGCGGAGCTCCTGTCGCCCATAAGGATGGCTGGGTCGGTGAATGGATTGGAGTGATCGAGCGCCGGCCCGTCGCTGCGGAGGCATCCGGGAAGGCCGGGCAGGGGCTTCATGCAGGCGCCCCGAACGGATCGGATGGACCGCTGGACAGGCAGGTCATCGGCGGCGCCCAGATCCGTGCGGCGCGAGCCCTCGTGAACTGGTCAGTGCGTGAGCTGGCGAAGGCGTCAGGCGTATCTGCATCGACCATCCGGCGCACCGAGGAGGAGGTCGGGTACCCCGAGAACCGGGACCACGGCAGGCTGTGCATGCTCCGCAATGCGCTCGAGGCGGCGGGGGTCGAGTTCCTGTGCTCGGCAGGCGGCAGGGGCGGAGTGAAACTCGCCCCCGGCTGAGTCGCGCCTCGGGGTGGCGTCCCTGGACCACCTCCAGTCCCGGACAGGCCCAAATCAGCCTTGGTGAACACGGCAGCCCTCATTGGGGGTCTGCCCCCATTGTATCCGCTGAGCGATTTTGTCTCTCAGCATGTCGTCAGCACTCTTCGCGAGAGCAAGAAATGCTCGCGTAAGCGATGTGTACTTTCCCTTTTCTGATCCACGTTATCGAATTAATACATTGGCAATGTGCTCGTCCATAGTCTTCGTACTGTCAATTAGAAATGGAAGGAACAGATGATCAATATGATGATTTCGTTTTTCCGCGACGAAGAAGGGGCTACTGCAATCGAATATGGACTGATTGCAGCTCTGATTGCCATCGGCCTCATTGGGGCCGTGGGAAGTCTCAAGAGTAACCTCTCCAACACTTTCGATAACGTTGGAGCAAATCTCGGCAACGCATCAACGGCGACCGAGTAACACCGTGAACCGCAGGGCCTCGGCTTAGCGAGGCCCTGCGGATCGCCGACGAGATCCCATCAGTCGTCGGGCGCATCATTGGGAGGATTGAACGATGCAAGGGAAGCGCCTTCAGATGGCGCGTTGCGTGCGAGAGCATGCTCTCGAGGACATTTCTTTGATGGGGATCGAGAGCAAGGTCGAGGACGCCTACCGCTCTCTCATGGGCGTCGCATGGTCGGCGGGATCGCGAAAGCCTGATCATGGACATCGCCGCCGGCCTCTGCGCTGCAGACCGAATCCGGATTCATGCGCCGTGGCAAGCGCTTGCTGACGAGCCAGATCCATCCGAAAGCCCGTGACGCCGGGTAAGTCCGTCAGACGCCTCTTCAACCGCCGCAGGAGGAGTTATGCAGCTGTCAGCCGAGGGTCTGACTTGTCTGGTCGTCGACGATGATCCGGGCGTGTGCGCCTTTCTGTCAGCAGCCATCCGACAGATGGGCTGGACCACGCACTGCGCCGCGACTCGCCTCGCCACCCGTAACGCCGTGGCGGATTTCGACCCTCACCTCGTTCTCCTCGACTTGGCTCTTGGGTCGACGGACGCGATCGAGGTGATGTCCGATCTGACCGACATGAGATTCACAGGAGGCATCATTCTCATCAGCGGGCGGGGGCACGAAGTCCTCAATCAAGTGGCCCGTGTCGGAAGGAAGATGGGCCTGCAGGTGAGAGCGCCGCTTTCGAAACCTTTCGGTCTCGAGCAGTTGCGGTCCGCCTTCCTCGGCGAAGAAGAAGCGATCGTCTCCCGCAACACATTGAGCGTGCACGACACCCTCAGGAAGGGCCAGCTGGAACTCTCATACCAACCTCGCCTTGATCTCGCCTCCCGCACAATCACGTCCTTTGAAGCTATCTTGAGGGTGAGGCATCCCCGGATCGGTTTGATCGATGCTCCCAAGGTCTTCACGAAGCTGTCGAGGGATGATCTCTGGTCGATCGCTTCATTCTCAATTTCGAGCATAGTCCGGGATTGGAGCCAGATTTCTCAGGTATGCAATGTTCCCTTCGCACTCACTATGCCAGCCTGCCTGCTTGGCGGCCCAGGTATGGTGGATTTCGCGCGCAGCGTGTTGCCTTCAAGCAAATCGTGGCCGGGCCTGGTTTTTCTGATTCCCGGCGACGAGTTGCTGGAAACGATCCTGGCCAGCCGCGACGCCACGCTTCGACTGCAGCTTTATGGGGTTGACATTGGGGTAGACGACTTCGGGTTGACCCCCAGTTCGTTGTCGATTCCAGAGACGCTGATTTGCTCAGAGGTGGTGCTCGCCCCGACCATTGTAAACGGGGCGGCGAGTGAGGGTGTTCGCGCCGGACTTTGCAAAGTAGCGCTGAACCGTGCCCGCGAATCCGGAGCGCGGGTGGTCGCCAAGGGGTTTGTGCACTCTGAGGACATCAGTGTCCTGCGCATCCTCGGCGCCGAGATCGGCCAGGGACCCGCACTGTCCGATGCCTTCGCTCTAGAGGATTTGCTGGCCTATCTTACGCCGATCGCAGCCGAGTGATTTGCTCAGTCCCGGTGGCGGGCGCCCGACCTCCCCGCCCCGTGAACCGTTCGCCCCTGGGTTGGGCCGATGCGCCCGGGGCGGCCGAGAGGCCAAGCCCGATCAGTCCAGCAAGCATCCAACCCAGCAACTCACCATCCCGCTCCTCCCAGAGCCTTCGCAGGTCTTTGCGTTTCGCCGCAGTCCGTCCGGCGTCAGGCGAACGGCCTGCCCTTTCGCCCGAACAGGATCTGCGGATAGCAAGAGGCTTGTCGGGGCCGCCCAGCTCGACAAGGTCTCCCATCGCTCAACGGGAGGGAGGCTATGCGCTACCTGCTGATCGAGGCCCATAAGGGTGACCTCCTGTTCGGCTACAACAAGCTCGCTCAGGGTCTGTTCGACCGTGAGGAGATCGTACGTCGCGAGCCGGGCTCGGTTCGAAGGGTGCTGCATGACCAGCATGTCGACGGCCGCTTCAGAGTCCGGCTTTACGGCCCCTCGTTTTAGATCACAATCGGGGGGCGACGGGCTGGGCCATGAGCGGGCCCCGGCTAGGTCGACTGTATTCATATACTGAGACAGGTCGCCGAAGGGCGGCGGGCCTGCCCAGCAAATCGGCGGGCAAAGCCCGCTTTTCCCGCATGAGTTGCGGTTGACAGGGCTATACTCGCGTGAAACCGTTATAGTCGTCTATGACAGTTCCACGCGATGGAGATCGGTCATGCCCTCCGATGACAGCCCTGATCAGGGGCTTGCGGCTGCGCCTCGCGGCTATCCGGCGCTGGACGAGGACCGGATGGCGGCCCTGGCCGGGCGGCTGGAGCAGATCGTCGAGCTCCTTCACGAAGGCGCGCTGACCGAGCTCCAGCGCCAGGACATGCGCCTGAGCCTGAAGGCGCAGATCGCCAGCAGCGAGGCGCTGCATCGGGTCAGGCTGCAGAACTCCGAAGAGCCGGCCTTCATGTTCCACGCCGTGCAGGGATAGGCCCGTGATAAGCGACGACGTCGCCTTCCTGTCGATCCGGGAGCTCGGCGCGCTGCTGCGCAAGGGCGAGGTCTCGCCCGTCGACCTGGCGAAGCTCTATCTGGAGCGTCTGCAAGGGATCGGGACGGCGATCAGGGCGGTGGTCACCATCATGGACGACGTCGCCCTTCGGGAGGCGAGGCTGGCGGAGGCCGAGCTGCGCAGCGGGCTCGACCGCGGTCCGCTGCACGGCGTTCCGTACGGGCTGAAGGACATCGTGGCCGCCGTAGGCGCGCCGACGACCTGGGGGGCTCCGCCCTTCGCGGGGCAGAGTTTCGACCGCGAGGCGACGGTCGTGACCAAGCTGAGGACGGCGGGCGCGGTCCTGGCGGCCAAGCTGGCCACCATCGAGATCGCCGGCGGCATGGGCTACGACAACCCGGACGCGTCCACGACGGGACCGGCCGCCAATCCGTGGGACCCGAACCGCTGGACGAGCGGATCCTCCAGCGGGCCGGCCGGCGCGGTGAGCGCGGCCGCGGTTCCGTTCGCCATCGGCAGCGACACCAGCGGATCCATCCTGTTCCCGGCCGCCTATACGGGCACGGCGGGGCTGCGCGCCACCTATGGACGCGTCAGCCGGGCCGGCGCGATGACCTTGTGCTGGACCTTGGACAGGCTCGGCCCGATGTGCCGCACGGCCGACGATTGCGGCCTCGTGCTGGAGGCGATCGCCGGCCCCGACCCGCTGGACCGCTCCAGCCTGGCGCAGCCCTACCGCTATCGCCGGCCGAACCCGCGCCGCTCGGGCTTCCGCTTCGGCGTGGTGGAGGGATGCTGCGACGGGGCGGAGCCGGAGGTGAAGGAGCGATTCGAGGAATCTCTCGCGGTTCTGGGCGACATCGGCGCGCTCGAGAGCGTGGAGCTGCCGGACTTTCCCTATGCGGAGGTCACGCAGACCATCTCGGGCGCCGAGGCCTATGCGGCCTTCGACGAGTTCGTCGCGAGCGGCCGCACGGCGGAGCTGAAGGCCCGCAAGGCCCATGGGCACAGGCTCGCCGCGGCGGTGCTGCCGGCGCACGACTACATCCGCGCCCAGCGGATCCGCCGCCTCATCGCCGACAGCGTGTCCGAGCTGGCCGGCCGCTACGACGCCCTGCTGGCGCCCTCGCTGGGCGTGGTGGCCTGCAGGATCGACGAGGACTTCGAATACGGGCTGCCGCGCGCCTCCGGGCGGCGCCCGCTCAATCTGGCCGGCGTGCTGTCCGGCGCGCCGACGGTGTCGATCCTCAACGGCTTCGGCGAGGGCGGCCTGCCGACCGGCATCCAGTTCGCCGGCGCGCCCTGCGCCGAGAACGCCATCCTGGACGCGGCCCACGCGCTGGAGCAGCGCCTGGGCCTGAGCCGGCTGCGGCCGCCGCTCGCCGCGGCGGCGTCCCCGGGCCCGCCGCACGGGAGGGCTGCGACGTGAGCAGCTACGTCCTGCGGCGCATCCTGGCGATCGTCGCGCTGGCCTTCGGCATCAGCGTCATCGTCTTCCTGATCATCCGGCTCATCCCGGGCGACCCGGTCGCGGCCCTGCTCGGGACCGGCGCGGGCGACAAGGAGGTCGCGACCCGGCTGCGGGCGCAGCTCGGCCTCGACCTGCCGATGCACGTCCAATATCTGCAGTGGATCTCGGCCCTGTTCCACGGCGACTTCGGCTATTCCTACGGCAACCAGCAATCGGTGACCTCGCTGCTGGCGGCGAACTTCCCGGCCACGATCCAGCTCACCATCGCCGGACTGGCCCTCTCGCTCAGCTTCGGCATGGCGCTCGGCATCCTGGCCGCCGTGAAGCGCAATCGCGCCGCCGACACGGTCGCCATGACGGTGGCGCTCACCTTCATGTCGATCCCGAGCTTCTGGCTGGGCCTCCTCCTGATCCTGGCCTTCGCGGTGACGCTGCCGTGGTTCGACGTCGTCGGCGGCACGTCGCTGAAGGGCCTCGTCCTGCCGGCGACCACGCTGGCGCTGGGCTCCATGGGGTTCAACGCGCGCTTCGTCCGGTCCAGCATCATCGCCGCGCAGGTGCAAAGGCACGTCATCACCGCGCGGGCCAAGGGCGTCAGCCGCGTGCAGGTGTTCCTCAGGCACGTGCTGCGCAACGCGCTGCTGCCGATCCTGACCATCGTAGGCCTGCAGGTGGGGCAGCTGCTCTCCGGCACGGTCATCGTCGAGACGGTGTTCTCGCGGCCCGGCATCGGCAGGCTGCTGGTCCAGGCCATCCTGGCGAAGGACTACCTGACCGTGCAGGCGGTCGTGTTCATCATCGCCGGCATCTACGCGCTGACCAACTTCATCGTCGATCTCCTCTACCCGGTGTTCGACCCCAGGGTCGCGAGCAGGTGACCGGGCCATGACGATCCACAGCGACGCCGCCCCCGCCCCGCTCCCGCCGCCGCCGGCCGTGGACGACCTGCAGGACGCCATCACTCCCAAGGTCCCGCGCTGGCGCGTCGCCCTCCGGGCGCTGCGGCACCGCAGCCTGCTGGCGGGCCTGATCATCTGCATCCTGCTGACCGCGCTGGTGGCGGCCGCGCCGCTGCTGACGCCGCTCGACCCCAATGCGCAGGACCCGATGGCGACGTTCTCGCCGCCCTCGTTCGAGCACCCGATGGGGGCCGACGCGTTCGGGCGCGACCTTTTCGCCCGCGTGCTCTATGGCGGGCGCACGACCATGCTGGCGAGCCTGCTGGTCGTCGTGCTGGGCTGCGTGTTCGGCGCCAGCATCGGACTGATCGCGGGCTATTTCGGCGGGGCCGTCGGCTTCATCATCATGCGCTTCGTCGACCTGCTGCTCGCCTTCCCGGGGATCCTGCTGGCGCTCACCGTGACGGCGATCCTCGGCCCGGGGCTGATCAACGGCGTGATCGCCATCGCGGTGATCCTGGTCCCGGTCTATGCGCGCCTCGTCGAGGGCGCCACCGCCGAGGTCCGCAACCTGCCTTATGTGGACGCGGCCATCACGCTCGGGGCGGGTCCGTGGCGCATCATCGCGCGGCACATCTCCCCCAACGTGCTGTCGGGCGTGATCGTGCTGACCACCACCTGGCTCGGCATCGCGGCGCTCTGGATCACGGCGCTGGGCTTCATCGGGCTCGGCGTCCAGCCGCCCACGCCCGAATGGGGCAGCATCCTCAATGACGGGCAGAACTACATCACGCTGGCGTGGTGGATCACGGTGTTCCCCGGGGCGTTCCTGTCGCTGTTCGTCATCGGGGTGAATCTTATCGGCGACGGCCTCAGAGACGAACTCGATCCCACGCTGGCCCGGCGATAGCGGCCCAGAAGCAACGCCCCCCTCGACGGAGTCGAACCATGCAGAAGCGAGCCCGCACCCCCCTCTCCAAGCAAGCTTTCGCCGCCGCGCTCGCGGCCGGCGCCCTGTCGCTGGCGGCGCAGGGGGCGACCGCGCAGACGCCCAACAAGAACGCCAAGCTGACGGTGGGCTGGGCCGAACCGATCGACTCGCTCAATCCCGCCACCACCGGCGCCCGCAATGTCGGGCCGCTGGCGATGAACATCTTCGACACGCTGGTCTGGCTGACGCCCGAGTTCGAGGTGACGCCGCATCTGGCCACGAAGTGGACGGTGTCCGACGACGGCAAGACCTACACCTTCACGCTGCGCGAGGGCGTGACCTTCCATGACGGGACGCCCTTCGACGCGGAAGCCGTCGTGGCCAACATCAAATACATCACCGACAAGGCCACCCAGTCGAAGATCTCGCTCGGCCTGCTCGGGCCCTGCGGGACGGCGGAAGCGGTCGACAAGATGACCGTCAAGTTCACCTGCGCGACGCCCTACGCGCCGTTCCTGGCGCAGCTGGGCGAGCCCTACCTCGGCATCCAGTCGCCCAAGGCGATCGCCGAGTTCGGCAAGGACCTGGCTCTGCACCCCACCGGCACGGGTCCCTTCGCGTTCGTCAGCTACGAGCCCAACCAGAGCCTCGTGCTGAAGCGCAACGAGGCCTACAACTGGGGGCCGGCGGCGGTGAAGCATTCCGGCCCGGCCAACATCGCGGAGATCAAGTTCCAGATCGTCCCGAACTCCCAGGCCCGCGTCAGCCAGTTCCAGAGCGGCCAGTCGCAGATGATGCAGCAGACGCCCGGCGTCTACTGGAACGCCTTCCAGAAGGCCGGGACCTACACGGCCATTCCGGTGCCGATCAGCGGCCTCGGCATCTTCGCCCCGATCAACGCCTCCAAGTTCCCGACCGACGACATCCATGTCCGCAAGGCCATCCAGTACGCCATCGACAAGAAGGGCGTGATCCAGCTCGCCGAGGCCGGCGTCTTCCCGCCCAGCAACACGCCCCTGCTGAAGGGGATGACCGGCTACGACGCGTCGCTGGAGGACTCCTACCCCTACGATCCCGCCAAGGCCGAGGCGTCGCTGAAGGAAGGCGGCTGGACCAAGTCCGGAGAGTTCTGGGAGAAGGACGGCAAGCGCCTCGCCTTCACGATCAACGCGATCGCGACCGTGCCGTCCTATCCGCTGCTCGCGCAGGCGATGCAGGGCTATCTGCGCAAGATCGGCATGGACGTTCAGGTGCAGCAGCTCGCCACGCCGGCCTGGCTGGCCGCCAACACGAGCGGCGAAATGTCGATGACCCCGCTCCAGTATATCGGTGTCGACCCCGACGCGCTGCACTTCTGGTTCCTGCCCAACGAGTACTTCAACTGGAGCAAGTTCTCGGATCCGCAGCTCACCAAGCTGATCACCGAGGGCCAGCAGGAGCGCGACCCGGCCAAGCGCACCAAGATCTATCACGAGGCGCAGAAGATCATCATGGACAATGCCGTGATGATGCCCATCCGCCAGAACATCGACCTGGTGATGACCTCCAAGAAGCTGACCGGCGTGACCTATGCGGGCGGCGGTTTCGAATATCTCTGGGCCGCCTCGCTGGCCGACTGACACTCAAGCGCGAAGGGAACCGCCCATGAGAACGCTCATCAGGGCAGACCGGCTGATCGACGGCTCCGGCGCCGCGCCCCTCACGGACGCCGTGCTGGTCGTCGAGGACGGCGCGATCGTGGGCGCCTTCCAGGGCCGGGCGCCCGAGGGCCTGGCGACGGCGGAGGCCGAAACCATGGACTTCCCCGGCTGCACGATCATGCCGGGGATGATCGACACCCACGTCCACCTGAATCTGCCGGGCGACGGCACCTCGCTGGAAGACGCGGTGAGGGAGCCCGAAGGCGTCCTGGTCGCCACCTCGGTGATGACGGCCCAGCGTGCGCTGGCGGCCGGCGTCACCACCGTGCGGGACGTCGGCGCGTTGCGCAGCACCGCGATCCATGTGCGCCGGACGCTGGAGCTCGGCTACGGGCTCGGCCCGCGGGTCCTGGCCTGCGGGCAGCCGATCACCATCACGGGCGGACACACCTGGTACATGGGCGGCGAGGCCGACGGCGAGGACGCGCTTCGCCGCAAGGTGCGCGACATGGTCAAGCTCGGCGCCGACTTCATCAAGGTGATGGGCAGCGGCGGCGGGACCGTGAACACCATCTCGTACAAGCCGTCTTACCGGCGCGAGGAGATGGCGGCGCTCGCCGACGAGGCCCATCGGCTCGACCGCAAGATCACGGTGCATTGCCTGTGCGCCGAGTCCACGGACTACGCCATTGCGGCCGGCGTCGACCAGATCGAGCACGCCGGCTTCATCGCCGACGCGAAGGGAAACCAGCGCTACGACCCCGCCGTGGTGGACAGGCTCGCCCGCTCCGGCATCCCGGTCACCAGCACGCTGGCGGTGGGCGGCTCGGTCCTTCGCACCATGCGGGCGAAGGCGAAGAGAACGCCGGACGAAGAGGCGCTCCTGACCCGCTGGATCAAGATGTTCGACGAGAACCTGCTGCATTTTCGCAAGATGCGGGAGGCGGGCGTGCGCTTCGTGGCCGGGACGGACGCCGGCTGGCGGTTCACGCCCTTCGACGGGCTGCCCTTCGAGATGTCGCTCATGCATGAGGGCGGCATGCCCAAGGCGGAGGCGATCACGGCTGGGACCGGCTACGCCGCGGAGGTGATCGGCATCGCCGACAAGGTCGGCGCGCTGAAGCCCGGCCTGGCGGCGGACGTGATCGTGGTCGCGGGCGATCCGACGGACGACCTCGGAGCGCTTGAGGACGTCAGGCTGGTCATGCAGGCCGGCGTGGTGCGCAGCCGCTCCGGCGGCGCGGCTCCAGGCCGGGCGGCGCGATGACGGCGCAGCGGCGAGGCCGGACATGCTGAACGGGACGCGCCCAGCACAGGACGGCGGAGCGGGCTCGCCGCTCGCCGCCGGCGCGCCGGAGCTTCTGTCTGTCCAGGAGCTGCGGACGCATTTCCGCACCGCGTCCGGCGTCGTGAAGGCGGTGGACGGCGTCAGCTTCTCCATCGGCGCGGGGGCGAGCCTCGGGATCGTGGGCGAGTCCGGCTCGGGCAAGAGCGTCACCTCGCTGTCGATCATGCGCCTGATCGAGCCGCCCGGCTTCGTCGCCGGAGGCCATATCCTGTTCAAGGGCCGCGACATCGTCAGCTTCTCGGAGCGCGAGATCCGCGGCATGCGGGGACGCGACATCTGTCTCGTCTTCCAGGACCCGATGGCCGCCCTCAACCCGGTCTACACGGTCGGCGACCAGGTGATCGAGGCGCTGCAGGCCCATCAGGACATGGGCCGGCGCGAAGCCCGCGACCGGGCCATCGCGCTGTTCAAGATGGTCGGCATCCCCGCGCCCGAGCGCCGGGTCGACGACTATCCCCACAAGCTCAGCGGCGGCATGCGCCAGCGGGTCACCATCGCGATCGCGCTAGCCAACGAGCCCGACCTTCTGATCCTCGACGAACCGACCACCGCGCTGGACGTCACCATTCAGGCCCAGATCCTCGATCTGGTGAAGGACCTGCGCCAGCGGATCAACACGGCCGTGCTGCTCATCACCCACGACATCGGCGTCGTGAAGGAGATGTGCGAGGAGGTCGTGGTGATGTATGGCGGGCGCGTCATGGAGCGGGGGGCGACCGCGCAGGTGACCGGGGCCCCCCGGCACCCCTATACGGTCGGGCTTCTCTCCTCCATCCCGAGCCCGGCCATGAAGGGTCGGCGCCTCAACGCGATCGGGGGCTCGGTGCCGAGCCCCCTGCGCATGCCGCCCGGCTGCCCGTTCCAGCCGCGCTGCCCCCATGCGATGCCGGTCTGCGCGACCACGCCCGAGCTTCGCCCCACCGACAGCGGCAGCCTGGCCGCCTGCTGGCTTTACTAGGATGCGCAGATGACGAGGCAGGGCCACGCAGACGCGCAGGAACACGCCACGGGGGCGGCTCCCCTCCCCGCCGCGGGAGAGGCGCTGCTCGAGATCCGCAATCTCAGGACCTGGTATCCGGTCCGCAGCGGCGTCTTCAACCAGAAGACCGAGTGGCTGAAGGCCGTGGACGACGTCTCCTTCTCGATCCAAAAGCGCGAGACCTTCGGCCTCGTCGGCGAGTCCGGATGCGGCAAGTCCTCGCTCGGACGGTCGATCGTGCGGCTGGAGCGGCCGCAGTCAGGCCAGGTGCTGTTCGAGGGCGAGGACGTCCTGACCGCGTCGGAGCGCCGGCTGAAGGCCCTGCGGCCCAACTTGCAGGTCATCTTCCAGGACCCGCATGGCAGCCTCGACCCGCGCATGACCATCCGGCAGATCATCGCCGAAGGGCTCGTGATCCAGGGCGAAGCCGGCCGCGACGAGCGCGACGAACGGGTCGAGCATCTGGTCAGGGTGGTCGGGCTGCGCAAGGAGCATCTCGACCGCTACCCGCACGAGTTCTCGGGCGGCCAGCGCCAGCGGATCGGCATCGCGCGCGCCCTGGCGCTGCGGCCCAAATTCGTCCTGGCCGACGAAGCGGTCTCGGCGCTCGACGTGTCGGTGCAGTCGCAGGTGCTGAACCTCCTGTCGGACCTGCAGGAGGAGTTCGGGCTCACCTACCTGTTCATCGCGCACGACCTCTCGGTCGTGGAGTATTTCAGCGACCGCGTGGGCGTCATGTATCTCGGCAAGCTGGTCGAGGTCGCCAGCGCGGAGGACCTCTACGCCGACCCGCGCATGCCCTACACCCAGGCGCTGCTGTCCGCCATTCCGGGCGGGGGGCAGGACGGCAGGCAGGAGCGCATCATCCTGCGCGGCGACGTGCCGAGCCCGCTCAACCCGCCGTCCGGCTGCCCCTTCCGGACCCGCTGCTGGATGGCTCAGGAGATCTGCGCGCAGGCGACGCCGCCCTTGCGGGAGGTCCGCCCGGCCCACTGGGCGGCGTGCCACTTCGCAGACTGACGCCCTTCTTCCCCCGGAGATCCGAATGCTGGCGATCCACCATCCCGACCAGGCGCTGCACGATCCTGACCAGGTGTTCCGGACGGGCCGCTTCATCGCGCAGCCCGACCGCAGCGAGCGCTACCGGATCTTCCTCGATGCGGCGCGCCAGGACGGGCACGCGATCGTGGAGGCGCCGCTGGGCGGCCTCGAGCCGATCCTGGAGGTGCACGACGCCGGCTATGTGGCGTTCCTCCAGACGGTCCATGAGCGCTGGTCGGCGCATCCCGACTACGGGCCGGTCGCGATCCCGAACGTGCACCCCACCCACCGCATGCACCGCAAGCCGACGGAGCTGCTGGGCGAGTTCGGCTGGTACTCCAACTCGACCTCGTGCCCGATCACGGCCGACACCTGGCGCTCGTTGAACGCCAGCGCCCAGGCGGCGATCCACGCGGCGGACCGCCTCGCCGGGCCGGAGCGGGCCGTCTACGCCCTGTGCCGGCCGCCCGGCCACCACGCCTATCCCGACCTGATGAGCGGCGTCTGCTTCCTCAACAACGCCGCCATCGCGGCGCATCGGCTGACGAAGAGCCACGGCAAGGTCGCGCTGGTCGACATCGACGTCCACCACGGCAACGGGACGCAGTTCATCTTCTACGAGCGCGCCGACGTCCTGTTCTGCTCCATCCATGTCGATCCCAGCCTCACCGCGCCCTATTACGCCGGCTATTCCGACGAGTGCGGCGCCGGGGCCGGACAGGGGCTGACCTACAACCAGCCTCTCCCCTGGGGGACGCAGGACCCCGCCTGGCTGGACGCCGTGGACGGCGCGCTCTCCCGCGTCCGGGCCTTCGCGCCCGGCGCGCTCGTGGTGTCGCTTGGGTTCGACGCCGCCGAGCATGACCCGGTGGGCGCTTTCGGGATCACCGGCGACGGCTTCGCCGAGGCGGCCCGGCGCTTCGCCCGGCTCGCCCTGCCGACCCTGCTGGTGCAGGAGGGCGGCTATCTGAGCCCGCATCTCGGGGGCTATCTGAGCCGCTTCCTCGGCGCCTTCGAACGCCCCTCCGCCTGACCCACGAGAAGGATGACGACCATGCAGACTTTGCCGCCGCTCCGGACAGGCCGGGCCCGCAGGCTGACCGGCTCCCTCACGCCGTTCGAGGGCGTCGAGCTCTCCTTCGTGATCGTCGAGGGGCCTCGGCCCGGGCCATGCCTCGTCGTCACCGCGGGGGTGCACGGCTCCGAATTCTGCTCGGTCGAAGCCGCCGTCAGGCTCGCCCAGACGCGGCCGGAGGACATCAGCGGCACGCTGCTGGTGCTCCCGATCGTCAACCAGCAGGGCTTCTACCGGCGCAGCATCTACGTGATGCCGCAGGACGGGAAGAACCTGAACCGCATGTTCCCGGGCGACCCTGAGGGCACCGCCAGCCAGCGGCTGGCGCACTGGCTCGTCGCCAACATCTATCCGCATGCGGACGCCTATCTGGACCTGCATGGCGGCGACCTCGACGAAAGCCTCGCGCCGTTCACGATCTTCCCGAAGGGCTGCGCCAAGTCCGAAGCGCTCGCCGCCGCTTTCGGCGTCCCGGTCGCGGTCGCGGCGACCCGGGCCGGATCCACCATCATGGCCGCGAACGCGCTGGGCGTGCCGAGCCTGCTGCCGGAGGTGAGCGGAAACGGCCTGTGGGGCGAAGAGACGGTGGCGCAGCTCACGCGCGGCCTGCACGGCGTGATGCGGTCCATCGGCATGCTGCCGCAGGAGGCCGGATCCCCTGCCCCGGCCAGGCCGGAGATCATGACCATGTGGGTGCCGACGGCGCCCTGCTCGGGCCTTTGGTACGCCCGGGCCGAGGTGTCCGACACGGTCGAGAAAGGCGCGGTGATCGGAGAGATCCGGGACGTCTTCGGCGAGGTCCGAGAAACCATCCGCTCCGAGCAGGACGGCCGGATCCTGTACCGGCTCACCAGCCTGTCGGTGAACCAGGGCGAGGCGCTGCTGGGCGTGGGCTCGCCGCTGGCGGCCTGAGCCCCGCGTTCAGCGGCGGCCGGAGCGCCGGGCGAGGAAGTCCGACACGCGGGCCAGGCCGGCCTTCAGGATCTCGGGCCCGTTGGCGTAGCCGATCCGGACATGGCCCTCCATCTCCATGGCCGACCCTGGCGTGAACAGCACGCCGGTCTCCTGCAGCAAGGCGATGCAGAAGTCGCGGGAGGGCATGTCGAGATCGTATTTCAGCAGGGCCGTGGTGCCGGACTTGGGGCGCACCCAGGAGATGAGCGGCTCCCGCTCGACCCACTCCGCCAGCATGGCGAGGTTGCCGCGGGTGATCGCCTGGCTGCGGGACAGGACCTTGTCCCGGTTCTCCAGGGCCAGCGTGGCGAAGTAGTCGTCGATCATGCCGACCGAGATGGTGTTGTAGTCGCGGTGATGCATGACGCCCTCGATCGCCTCGGCCGGGCCCGCGACCCAGCCGAGCCTGAGCCCGGCGAGCGAGAACGCCTTCGACATGCCGGCCGTGCTGACGCCCTTCTCGTAGACGTCGGCCATGGAGGCGGTCATGCCGTCCCCCTCCTGGTCGGTTCCGCGGTAGACCTCGTCGCACAGGACCCAGGCGCCGCTCGCCCTCGCGATGGCGGCGATCTCCTCCAGCATGGCGCGGTCCATCAGCGCGCCGGTCGGGTTGTTGGGGTTGTTGATGGCGATGAGGCGCACGCCCGGCGCGGCCAGGTCGCGCAATTCGGCGAGATCGGGAAGGAAGCCGTTCTCCTCCCGCAGGCGCAGATGCACGACCTCCGCGCCGATGCTTTCCGGAATCGAATAGTGCTGCTGATAGGTCGGGATGACCGAGATGACGCGGTCCCCGCGCGACACCAGCGCCTGGTGCACGAGCGAGTTGGCTCCGATCGTCCCGTGCGTGACGACGATGTTGGAGCGCGCCTGGCGCTCGTACATCGACGCGATGGCGTCGCGCAGCCTGTCCGACCCCTCGATGGCGCCATAGGTCATCTTCATCGGCAGCAGCTCGGAGAGGCCGGGGTCGTTCTTGCCCGCGAGGGCGAGGAGCTGGGCGATGGTGAGGCTTTCGACGCAGGTCTCCGCGAGATTGAGCTCGCACCGGGTCTCGAACTCGTTCATCCAGATTTCGACGCCGAACGGGCGGATATGCATCGCGTGTCTCCAGACCGGGCAGCCGGCCGGAGCCTTGTAGCGACGATCGGGCGCGGAATCACCCCCGCGTTGCGCGGGTCCGGCGCGATGCTTGCGCGCGCCGCCGCGACGTCCGGATGATCCGTGGCGTCACGCCGCCATCGTGAAGGCGTCGGCCTGCTGGACCTCCTCGGTGACGACGGTGAAGCGCTTGAGCAGATGCGGGCCGAAGGAGGTGATCATGGCGACGTCCGCCGCGTCACGCCCGCGCGCGATCAGGATGCGGCCGATGCGCGGCTGGTTGTGCCTGGCGTCGAACGTGTACCAGCGCCCGCCGATATAGGCCTCGAACCAGGCGTTGAAGTCCATGGGCGCCGGATCGGGATCGACGCCGATGTCGCCCAGATAGCCGTTGCAGTAGCGCGCGGGAATGTTGAGGCAGCGACACAGGGTCACGGCGAGGTGGGTGAAGTCCCGGCACACGCCCGTGGCCTCCCGATAGGCCTCGGACGCGGTGCGCGTGGCCCGCGCCTGCGGGTAGCTGAAGACGAGGCTGCGGTTGACGAAGTCGCAGATGGCCTGGACCTTCGCCCAGCCGCCTTCGATCGCGCCGAAATTGCTCCAGGCGAGCCCGGCCAGGAGGTCGGTCTCGCAATAGCGGCTGCCCAGCAGGTAGGGCAGGACATTGGCCGGCAGAGAAGCGGGCGGGATGGCCTGGGCCGCCCAGTCCACAGGGTCAGGCTTGCCGCTGTCGCGGGCCACGCCATCCAGTCGCATCGTCAGCGCGCCCGGAAGGGCCGTGACGCGGCGGCTGACATTGCCGAAGGCGTCGACGAAGGTCTCGACCGGGACATCCTGGCTCACCGAGAACGGCGTCTCTCGGATGATCGAGGCGCGCCGGTCGGGATGCACGTCCATGGCGGTGACGAGGGTGGTGGGCTGGCTGATTTCGATCTCGATATCGAAGCCGTAGCGGATGAGCATCGGAGAACCTGCTGAGGCGCGAGCGTAAGGGATGTCCTCGCAACGGGCGGCGGCCTCGTCGGTTCCCTGGCTCGCAATTTGCTCATTTCATGGGCAGAAATGACGCTTCTGGAGCCGCGCTTTCGGGGCGACCCGGGCGATGCGCGGGCTGCGCGAGGGCGGCTCAGCCCTGGATGGGCCTCACCGCCAAAGCGAGGTCGGCCGCAAAGGGCGGCAGGGCCAGGGTCAGAGCGCCATGCTGGCTCGCTCCCTCCAGGCGCGCCGCCGGCTCGCCCGCCGCGGTGTCCCACGCCGTGGCCCGGTAGCGTCCGGGCTTCAGCCCCGGGATGGACAGCGTGGCGGACACGGGCGCGGCGGAGCGGTCCACCATGCCGCGCCGGTCCAGCGCGTCGGTCCGGAGCAGGTAGACGAGCGCCTGCCGGTCGTCGCCGCAGGCCGTGACATGCAGAGCGGCGGCGCTCTTCGCCTGCGCGTCGATCGCGACGCGACGGAAGGACAGCCAGTCGATCTCGGGCATGAAGCGCGACAGCGCGGCCTGGGCCCGCCGCATGCCGTCGGTCAGGCGATGGGGCCGCCGGTTCGGCCAGCGCATGCCGCCGCCCGCCCCTCCGGCCGCCAGATGCGCCCACTGCATGTGCCGGAAATACTCGTCGTCGAAGTCCTCCGGCAGGGTCTTCTTCTTGTCCTTGAACAGGTGGATCGGGCCGTGCTCGGTGTCGAGATACGGGCGCATGTCCCTGATCTCGCCGAGATGCGCCCGCACGTGCCGGGCCATGTCGAGGGCCGGATCGACGGTGTTCTGCGGGTCGTCGATAGTGCCCTTCTGGTAGACGTGGATCGTCGCGAAATCGAGATCCGGGTGCCGGAACAGCGGCTCGTTCATCGGCAGGTGGCCGCGCCATTCGAGTTCGGGACCGAAGAGCGACACCGTCTGGGGATGGCTGCGGCCGTAGAGGTCGCGCTCCAGCCGGCGCACATGGCCGGACAGGTCCGCGATGAATTCGGGGAAGCAGTCGGCGCTGTCGCCGGCCTGCGCGGGGTGGATCTCGTTCCACAGGTCCCACGCGAAGAACGCGCCCGAGCCGCCCCAGCGCCGGACGACGAATTCCAGCCGCGCCTTGATGGCCTTGCGGGTCTCGCCGCAGAGGAGAAACTCGGACGGCGACGCCAGCGGCCCCCCAAGGGCGCGGTTGTAGGGGTGCCAGTCCCATCGCAGCCACGTCCAGAACGTGTCGAAGGGCGTGATCAGGAAGCGCAGGCCCCTGCGCTCGGCCATGGCGAAGAAGTCGTCCCAGAGCCGGATCATCGCCGGAACGAAGACGCCGGCCGGACGCTCGAAATGGCGATGACGGATCTGCGCGTATTCGAGCATGACCCGGATGACGGTGGTTCCCTGGGCGGCGAGGCCGGCGAGATAGCGGTCCACCCCGGGCAGGTCGCGGCGGCGAAACAGCCCGTTCAGGTCGACCCACGAGATCGCGTCGTTATAGCCGATGGGGTGCCAGGGATCGCCGTCTTCGGTCTGGAAGTAAGGCGCGCCCGGCGCAACCTCGATCCAGGGCTGCCTGACGGGCGAAATCGACGCATGCGGCGCGAGGCGGCGCTTCAGATCAGACATGAGGCGGGCGACCCATGCGGGCGGGTCGCTTTTCGGTGAGGGCTGAGGAGAACATCGACGTCTCTGGCGCGGATCGTGGAACTCTGGATAAGCGGGCTCGCGCAAAGATCGTTCCCAAGTTCCAGACTTCCGTTCGCCTCCCCGCCGGCGTCCTCAATGCCTGTAGGCGGGCTCTTCGGCGTCCAGCACGCGCTTCACGCTCTCCAGGTGCAGGCGGGCCGACTCGGGGTCGCCCTCGCGCATCTGCCGGGCCGCGGCTTCGGCGACCGCGGGCGCGATGGGGGTGACGGCGCGCCCGGTCGCCATGGCGAGGCACTGCGCCTGGCAGGCGCGCTCGAGGTAATAGAGGTCGTCCCAGGCCTCCGCGATCGTCGGGCCGAGCACCAGCACGCCATGGTGCTTCATGAACACGATGTCGGCGTCGCCGATCGCGCCCGCGATCCGGTCGCCCTCGCTCTCGTCGAGAGCGAGCCCGTTATAGTCCCGGTCCACCGCGGTGCGGCCATAGAATTTGAGCGAGGTCTGGCCGGCGAAGAGCAGCGGGTCGCCCTCCGTCATGGCCAGCGCCGTGGCGTAGGGCATGTGGGTGTGGAACGCCGCCCGGGCGCGCGGGATGGCCTTGTGGATCCGCGCGTGGATGTAGAAGGCGGTCGCCTCCGGCTGGCCCTCGCCGTCGACCACGTTGCCGTGCAGGTCGCAGACCAGGAGCCGCGAGGCGGTGAGTTCGCGGAAGGCGTAGCCATAGGGATTGACGATGAAGAGGTCGTCATAGCCTGGGACCAGCGCCGAGAAGTGGTTGCAGATGCCCTCCTCCAGCCCATTGCGGGCGGCCATCCGGAAACAGGCGGCGAGGTCCACCTTGGCCTGCCGCACCGCGTCCGCGTCGAGCCTGGGTTGGTTCGGCCCCGCGGAGGCGGACGGGGCGGCGGCTGGGCCGAGGGAATGAGCCATGGGCGGTGTGCTCCGGAGGGGTGGACCGGCGCCACTCTAGAGGATGCTGTGTTTCGACGGAAACACAGCATCTCTCGTTTCCTGGTGGTCGCATGCTTTGGCGCGAAAAGCCGGTCCCCACCTTTTCGCAGCATGCTCAGGCGCAGGAGCATGGCCGGCCCAAGTCCCCGGCGCGCCTCTTCTCCCGTCTTTGTGGACCGCCGCGCCCCCCTGTCGCCGGGTCCGCGGTCGGAACCGACCCCCCGCCCAAGAGTTGTTGGCGCAACTGCAATGGCTGAGGAGACACGTCCATGAAAGCGATCTTGCTCGCGACCGCCCTCTGCGTGACCGGCGCCGCAGCGGCGACCGCCCAGGAGTTTTCGATCGGACCCGGCGGCGTGACCGTGGGCCGCGACCGCGACCGCGATTTCGATCGCCGGCGTTGGGACCGTCGCCACTATGACCGCGACTACACCACCGGAAGCGTGCGCGGCGGCTGCCGCTACGTCACGATCACCAAGGAAAACGACGACGGCGACACTGTCACTCGCCGCATTCGCCGCTGCGACTGATCACCAGTCGGCAGACCCCTGCGCCCGGCTGCGGCCGGACGCCTCAAGGCCGCTTCCGAGCGGCCTTTTTTCGTGGCCGCCGATCACTCGGGGTCCCAGCACTCCGCTCCCATGCCGATCGTGTCCACGACCTGGCACGCGGGGGCGGCGGATAAGCCCGAGGCGGGCGTGACCCGCAGCAGCAAGAGCGAACCGACGACGGCCGCCAGAACGACGATGACGGCGCCCAGGACGGCGGCGGATCCGGGGATGGCGAGTGCGACGCGCATGGGATGCTCCTGTTGAGAGATCCGACTATGCAGGCCTCCTCACATGCCCAGGGTGCGCAACCTCACATGACGGGCGAAAACGTCCCGTCGGGACGACTCATCGTCCGGGCCGGCGCGACGCCGGCCCTCCCGGGTGACGCGCCCCCGCGGGGTCGCGCGCGGAACGGTCCGGTCAGGCGCCCACGGCGTCGCTGACGCACTTCTTGGTGAAGCTGGTCTTCGCCGCGCCGGAGAGCTTCTTTTCCGCGGACGCGGTCGAGCACGTCTTGGCGGCGTCGGACTCGCACTTCTTCATGAAGCTGTTCATGGCGGCGCCCGCCAGCTTCTTTTCCGTCGCCTGGGCTTTGCAGGTCGTCTCGGCGAAGGCGCTGGTGGTGGCCAGGGCGCCCAGCACTAAGGCCATTGCAATTGCACGCATGTTTTCCTCCTGAGGCTTCGACGCGGGGCCGAGCGAAGGAACTCTGCATCAAGTGCGGGATGGCTACAACTATGCTGTTGGAGGCGGCGGAGGCAGGCCCGGCCGACGCGGCCGCCGCGGCTTCGCCGCCCCCGAGGCGCCGGAATTCGGAGACCGAAGCCGGCCCCAAGCCGCTTGACCGGGTAGGATTATCAGCCGATAAATAGCATGAGGCCGTTCGGCGGCCCATCAACGCGTCCCGCTCCCAGGGGTCAGAAGGACGCCGGACAACATTGGGAGATCGCCATGCCGCCCTTCGCGCGCCGCTTCGCCGTCCTAGCCGCCGCCACCCTGACGCTGTTCTCCGGACAGGCCTTCGCGGAGCCCGTGAAGATCCGGATCGGATGGTCGACGATGCCGGGGCACATGATCCCGGTGCTCTACTCCAAGCCCGAGATCCTGAAGCATTACGGCAAGAGCTATACGGTCGAGCCGATCCTCTTCCGGGGCAGCTCGCCGCAGATCACCGCCATGGCGGCGGGCGAGATCGACATGGCCGCCTTCTCGGCCCTGACGCTCGTCCTGGCCGTGACGAACGCGCGCCAGGACGTGAAGGTGGTGGCCGACATCATCCAGGACGGGGTCGGGGACCACCACTCCGAGACCTTCATGGTGCGCAGCGACTCCGGCATCAACACGGTCGCCGACATGAAGGGCAAGCGCGTCGGCAGCAACGCCATCGGGTCGGCCTCCGACACGGCCATCCGGGCGATGTTCAAGAAGAACAACATGAACGACAAGCGCGACTACACGGTCGTGGAGGTCGCCTTCCCCAACATCCCGCCCATGCTCGACGAGGGCAAGATCGACATGGGGACGGTGCTGCAGCCGCAGTCCGGCCAGTTCATCGAGAGCGGCAAATACAAGGTGCTGTTCCGCGCCAAGGACGCCGTCGGACCGTCGCAGCTCGTCTTCCTCACCGCCCGGACGGACTTCCTGGAGAAGAACCGGGAAGCCCTGAAGGATTTCTTCGAGGACCATGTCCGCGCCATGCGCTGGTTCCAGGATCCGGCGAACCGCACCGAGGCGGTCAAGATCATCGCGGACTTCATGAAGCAGACGCCGGACAAGCTCACGCATCTGTTCACGAACAAGGACTATTACCGCGACCCCTTCATGTTCCCCAACGTGAAGACCCTCCAGGACAGCATCAACGTCACCCAGGAGGTGGGCCTGATCCCGGCCAAGATCGAGGTCGCGCCGAAATATGTCGACCTCAGCTTCGTCGAGGAGGCCAAGCGGCGCATCGAAGCGGGCCGCTGACATGCACGGCGCGATCGAGCGTCCCCGGTCCGACGCGGCGTCGGGCATCGAGGTCCAGGGAGTCTCCCACTCCTACGGGTCGCGGCATGGGGCGGGGGTGCTGGCGCTCGACGACATCGCCCTCGACATCCGGCCCAACGAGTTCCACGCGCTGCTCGGCCCTTCCGGCTGCGGCAAGAGCACGCTGCTCTACCTGATCGGCGGTTTCATCCCGATCCAGAAGGGGGTGATCCACACGCGCAGCGGCCCGGTGACCGCGCCGGGCCCGGAACGCAGCATCGTGTTCCAGAACTTCGCGCTGTTTCCCTGGAAGACCGTGCTGCAGAACGTCGCCTACGGGCTGCGCAAGCAGGGCATGAACGCCCGGCAGGCGGAGGCGCGGGCGCGCGAGTTCATCGCGCTGGTGCAGCTGACGGGCTTCGAGGACGCCTATCCGTCGCAGCTTTCCGGCGGCATGCAGCAGCGCGCCGCCATCGCGCGAACGCTCGCGGTGGATCCCGAGATCCTACTGATGGACGAGCCCTTCGGGGCGCTGGACGCCCAGACCCGGCGGGTGATGCAGGAGGAGCTGCGGGCGATCTGGCAGCGCAGCCGCAAGACCGTGGTGTTCGTCACCCACGACGTCCACGAGGCGGTGTTCCTGGCCGACCGCATCTCCATCATGAGCGCCCGGCCGGGCCGCATCCAGCACGTGATCGACGTCGACCTGCCGAAGGACCGCGGCGAGGAGATCCTGGAGAAGCCGGAGTTCCTCGCGCTGAGCGAGCGGATCTGGCGGCTGGTCCGCGAGCAGGCGGTCAGCGCCAGCCGGGGCGGCCACTGATGCGCGCCGCGGCGGTCCGGTACTCGCCCCTGCTGGCGCTGCTGCTGCTCTGGGAGGCGCTGACGCTGCTGCGGATCACGCCGCCCGAGATGCTGCCCGGGCCGGGCGCCGTGCTGGCCGCCCTGTGGGAGATGCTGCGCAGCGGGGAGCTCGTCACCAACGCCGCCAGGTCTCTGACCCGCGCCGCCGCGGGCCTTGCGGCCGCCATCGTGGTCGGCATTGCGGCCGGGCTGTTCATGGCGACGTTCCGGCCCTTCCGGCTGCTGGTGAACCCGATCGTCCAGATCTTCTACCCGATGCCGAAATCCGCCCTCATCCCCCTGGTGATGATCTGGTTCGGCCTCGGCGACAGCTCCAAGATCTTCCTGATCTTCCTCGGCTGCCTGCTGCCCGTGATCGTCAGCACCTATAACGGCGCGCGCGGCGTCAATCACGTGCTCAAATGGTCGGCCGCGAGCCTCGGGGCCAGCCGGTGGGAGGTCCTGCGCGAGGTGGTGATCCCGGCGGCCAAGCCCGACATCCTGGCCGGATGCCGCACCGCGCTGGCCTTCTCCTTCATCCTGATGGTGAGCTCGGAATTCGTCATCGCGAAGGACGGGGTCGGCTTCCTGATCAGTTCGCTGGGCGACGGCGGGACCTATCCGGCCATGTTCGCCGTCATCCTGACGGTCGCGGCGGCGGGCTTTGCGGCCGACAGGCTCTATGCGGCCTTTTCGCGCCGGCAGCTGCGCTGGAGGGAGCCGTGAGCACGAGCGACAGCGCCCGCCCCATCCCGCTCGCCGCCTCCGGCTCCGCCAGGAGGACCGTCCTGGCGGACCTGTGGACGGCCGCCGGCGACGTCGTCGTGCAGGTCCTCGTGGTGCTGGCGCTTCTCGCCCTGTGGGAGACGGCGACGCGGCTGAAGCTCGCGCATCCCTTCCTGCTGCCGCCGCTTTCGGACGTGCTGGCGCGGCTCTGGTCCGACGCGGCGTCGGGCGCGGTCTTCGTCGATCTCGGCCTGACGCTCTACCGGGCGCTGCTCGGCTTCGGCGCGGCCGCCGTGATCGCCATCCCGCTCGGCGTGCTCATGGCGCGCTCGGCCGCGCTGCGCTGGTTCTTCGATCCGCTGATCTCGGTCGGCTTCCCGATGCCCAAGATCGCCTTCCTGCCGATCTTCATCCTGTGGTTCGACATCTACGACACGTCCAAGATCATCATGGTGGCGTTCTCGTGCTTCTTCCCCATCGTGTCGGCGACCTTCGCGGGCACGTCGTCCGTCGACAAGTGGCCGCTCTGGTCGGCGCGGGCGCTGGGCGCGAGCGAGCGGGAGACGCTGTGGGAGGTCGTGCTGCCGATGGCCTCGCCGCAGATCCTCACCGGCCTGCAGATCGCGTTGCCGGTGGGCATGATCACCACCGTGGCGACCGAGATGTTGATGGGCGGCCGCGGCATCGGCGGCGCCATGATCACGGCGGGGCGCTTCGCCGACTCCGTCGGCGTGTTCGCCGGGATCGTGGAGATCGCCATCCTGGGCTTCGTCGTCATCAAGGGGCTGGAGGCCCTGCGCGGGAGGCTCCTGGCGTGGCATCCGGAATCGCGGCGCTAGGCGGGTGAGCGCGCCCGGCGTCCTGCTGGTCCCGTACGGGGCCGACCAGTGGTCGCTCTCGGCGATCCGCTGCGGCCGCACGCCGGCGGGGGCGCTGCGGGTCTGCGCGCCCTTCCCGTGCGTGGCCATCGAGCCCGCCGCACGGGAACCGCTGCGGCTCAACAACGCCCCCTATGCGCTCGGGGCCGCGGCGGCGGCCGGATCGAGCCCGCTGCAGGCGCTTCGCGCGCATGTCAGGCATCTCTGCCGACCGTGGGACCGGCTCTCGCATCGGTTCCTCGACGCCTATTTCGATCACCTGGAGGCGTCCGTCGCGGCCGACATGGACGCCCTGCGGCGGCGGGCGGAGCCCTTCGCGGGGCTGTTCGCCCCGGAGGACTGGATCTACTCCGCGCCGCGCCCTCTCCCGCGCGCCCACCTGGCCGCGCCCGAGGCCGCCCCGACCGGAACCGAAGCCGACCATGTCCAGGCGGACGTCGCGTTCTGGCTCGGCGACCGCTTTGCGGCGGCGCTCTCGACCCAGTCCGGCCTGACCCCGGCCCGAGGGCGCGCCCGGGCCGAGCGGCTGGCCCGCGCGGGCGTGCGGGTCGTCGCCTTCAGCGCGGCCGATCTCGCCCGTCCGGAGCCCCTCTTCGACGCGCTCCTGGGCGGCCCCGTCGCCCGGTTCTGGGCGGCCGAGCCCATCCCGTGCGGACCGTTCCGGCCGCCGGCCGTCGACGGGTAGGCGCCGGAGAGGCTACGGGGCGGGCGCCAGGGCCAGCAGGCTGTTGCGCAGCGCCGCCTCCGGGATGTTCTGGGTGATGAAGACGATCCGGCTGCGCCGCTCGGCGTCGGGCCAGCGCGGCAGCGTCGCCATCGGGTGGACCAGATGCTGCACCCCGTGCACCACCACGGGCCCTGGCTCGCCGATCACGTTCAGGACGCCCTTCATCCTGAGCAGGTCCGCGCCGCGCAGCGACGTGATGGCGGCCAGCCACCGCCGCAACGCCGGCATCGCGATGGGCTGGTCGAGCGTCATGCAGAAGGCGCGGATGTTCGGCCCGTGGCGGTTCGGGTCGTTATGGGCGTGGTCGTGCTCCTCGGGGCCGTGGTCATGCGCGTGGTCGTGGTCATGGTCATGGCCGTGCGCGTCGAAGGCTTCGGCCGCCAGCCAGCGCTTCGCCGCCTCGGCGTCGTCGCCAGGCTCGGCCGAGCGGCTGAAGAGGTCGTCGGGCGAGGCCCGGCCGTCGACGACCCGCAGGACGGCCGCGCCGGGGTTGATGGCGCGCAGCCGGTTCTCCAGCGCCTCCAGCGCCGTAGCCTCGGCCAGATCGGACTTGGTGAGCGCCAGCACGTCGGCCAGCGCCGCCTGCTTGGCGGCCTCGGCGAACTGGTCCAGCTGCGCGAGCCCGTTGACGCCGTCGACCGTGGTCACCACCGTCCGCAGCCGGAACAGCGGCGCCACCAGCGGGTCCGTCGCCAGCGTCTGCAGGATGGGCGCCGGGTCGGCGAGGCCGGTCGTCTCGATCGCCACCCGCGAGAAGGCCGGGATCTCCCCGCGGTCGCGCTTGGCCACGAGGTCCGTCAGCGTGTCGACGAGATCGCCGCGGATCGTGCAGCAGATGCAGCCGCTCTGCAGCACGAGCGTGTTCTCGAGCGCCGTCTCGACCAAAAGGTGGTCGATCGAGATCTCCCCGAACTCGTTGATGACGACGGCGGTGTCGGCCATCCCCGGGTCCTGGAGGAGATGGTTGAGCAGCGTGGTCTTGCCGCTGCCCAGGAAGCCGGTGATCACCGTGACGGGGAGCGGAGCCATGGTCAGAAGGTCATCTCCAGCACGTAGAGGCCGCCCGTGAACCGGTCGACCGCATAGACGACGCCGTTCTCGTCCACGAACACGTCGTTGATCTGCACGGTTCCGACGCGCGTCCCCTCGGGGGCGGGCGGCACGAAGGCGGCGACCTCCCTGGGCTGGAGCGGGTTCGTGAGGTCGTAGGCGCGCACGCCGGCGTTGAAGAAGGTGGAGAAGATCAGCGTGTCGGACTTGAACGACGTCTCGCCCGGCCTGTTCTCATGCAGGTTGTGCGAGCCGTAGCGCCCGCCCTTGTGGCCATAGGTCTCGAAGGGCGGCATCGGCAGCGTGCTGATCGGGACCAGGTTGGTCTCGACGCGCGCGTCGACGATCCAGGTCAGCTTCGGCCAGTCCACGCCGTCGTCCTTGACGCATTCGTCGGACACGACGAGCAGGTCGCGGCTGAACAGCGGCAGCACGGTGTGGGTGAAGCCCGGATAGGGCGGGTGCGGGTTGAAGTTGGACACCACCTTGGGCGAGCCCATGTCGGAGATGTCGAGCACGAAGGCGCCGCCGTCCAGATAGCCCACATAGGCGCGGTCCGGCCGCTCCGGGAACACGTTGGTGTTGTGGGCGCGGAAGCCCGAATCGATCGGCAGGCGCTTGGGCGGCGGGGCGTCGTCGCCCTCCCGGGTTCCGGGCATCCACCAGCGGCCGATCTCCACCGGCCGGGACAGGTCGCTGACGTCCAGGATGCGGTAGGGCTGGTCGTCCA
Organism: Alsobacter sp. SYSU BS001988; assembly: GCF_054796215.1. NCBI lineage: Bacteria > Pseudomonadati > Pseudomonadota > Alphaproteobacteria > Hyphomicrobiales > Alsobacteraceae > Alsobacter > Alsobacter sp. SYSU BS001988. The sequence continues at coordinate 68,766 of NZ_JBTAMK010000001.1, forward strand.
GCGGGTTGCGCGGCGTGAAGTCGGCGGCCCCGCCGGCGAAGTGGATGGTGCGGCCGTCCACGAACCAGACCTGGTGCACCCCGCGCGAATGCGGGCCGGAGCAGTCGAAGAAGCTGATCGACCTCGGCTGCTCGGGGACGCTGACGTCGAAGAGCTCGATGCCCGCCGGCTGCAGCCCCGGCTCCAGCACCTGGTAGGCGACCGCCATGATGTTGCCGCAGGTCTCCAGCGAGTTGGAGCGGATGCGGTTGTGCGGCAGGTCGGTCTGGACGATCACCTTCGGGCGGCTCGGATCGGTGACGTCGACGCCGGTGAAGTTCTTGGGCGGGCCCTCATGGGCCAGCCACAGGATGCGCCGGCCATCGGGCGCCGCCTGGAGCGACATGCCTTCCCCGAGGCCGCCGAATCCCCGCAGCGTGTCGTGGGCGATCAGCTTGAACCCGTGCGCCTCGTCGGCCTTCATGCGGCGTCTCCCTGGGGCCGGGACGCTCCGATCGGCGCCCGCCTTCTTATTTATCGAGTGTTCAATAACGCGGCCGACGGGTCAAGCGCGGCCCCGGCGGGGCCGGCCGGCGCGGCGCGGGCGCCCTTCAGTGCAGCCGCACCGACACCGGCGCGATGGAGTCGATGAGCCCGCGCCGGGCCTCCTCGGCCTCGGCCATGGCGGCCAGCGCCTGCTCGCGGCTGCTGCGGCTGGAGCCGGAGATGACGACGCCGCCCAGCATGGCCGCGATGGCGAAGACCGTCAGCGAGGTGTTCCAGCCGACGACGCCGACGGCGGCGAGGAGCAACGCCGCTCCGCCGAGCGCCGCCGCGCCCTTGGCGATGACGATGAGCTTGCGGGAGCGTTCGGCCGCCTCGGCCAGGCTCTCGATCCTGGCTTCCAGTCGGGCGATCTCGTCCCTCGTGTCGTCGAGGCTCATCGGCGGGCGTCTCGCGGGCGGTCCCGCCTTTCCACCACAGGAGGCCGCCCCGCCGCAAGGGGCGCGGGCTCACGGATGGTCGAGCGCCCGCCGGATCCATCCCATGGGCGCCTCCGACTCCAGGAACGCCACCGCCAGCCCCAACGCGTCTTCGCCGATCGGCCGACGCGAGACCGCCGCCGCCACGACCACGTCGCAGCGCTGGGACACCGCGACCCCCACCGCCGAGCGCGGCCCCTCGGGCGTCTCCAATACGTAGCGCCGCGCGCGGCCGGGCAGCGCGCCGAAGCGGATGGGGGCGCCCGGCCCCGCGGGCCGGAAGGTCGGCGCGATCAGGTCGAGGTCGGTGACGCCGTCCACCTCGGCGTCGTCCGTCACGCCGGTCGCGCAGTTGCAGAAGCCGAGCTTCGGCCGGACATAGACGACGAGGTCGTCCCCGCATCCCTCGCAGGCGAAGGCCCGCCCGGGGGGCCAGCCGTCGCGCGGGAAGGGCCAGGCCTTCTCCGCCCAGGCGGCCTGGCCGAGCCGCGGCGGGGCGGGCTCGGCGGCGGCCGTCGCCAGCGCGGCCAGCAGCGAGCCGGCCGCCGCGAGCGCCCGGACCGCCGCCGCGCGCCGCATCGGACTACTTCAGCCCCGCGACGCTGCGGGCGTCGCCGGTGAGTTCGAGGATGTGCATGCCCGTATTGGCGCGGTCGACGATGTAGATCAGGCCGCGGTCGTCCGTCTCGACATTGTTGGTCTGGATGGCGACCTTGCACCGGTCCTTGCCGTCGACCTTCACGCAGCGATTGTCGGTGGCCTCCGTGACGCTCGGGATGAAGAAGCCGACCTCCTTGGGGTTGTAGGGATCGCGGATGTCGAGCGCCCGCACGCCGGCGTTGAAGAAGGCGATGAAGGCCATCTTCTTGTAGAAGACCGGGTCCATGCTCTCGTTCGACGAGTGCGAGCCGAAGCGCCCTCCCCGCTGGCAGAAATCGCCGGAGCTCTCCTTGGCGGTGTAGTTCGACACCACCATCGGCCGGCTCTCGACCGTGACGTCGACGAACCAGACCATCTGGCGCGCCTCGTTGCACTCGTTCAGGATCGCCTCGTCGACGATCATCACGATGTCGCGCTTGGCGCCGTCCTTGTCCTTGGCGAATTCGGCGACGGGCATCTGCAGCATCGGGAAGGTGGTGTGCGCGCCGTTGAGCGACGACATCGCCATGCGGGCGATCTCCGGCCCCTTCAGGTTCTCCGGCGTCGGCTCCTTGGGCCCGTTCAGCAGCTTCTCGCGGTCGACGATCTGCAGCACGCCGCCCTTGTTGGTGCCGTAGCCGAAATAAACGCGGTTGCCCTGCGGCCCGGTGGAGATGGGGCCGTGAAGCTCGGTCGGCACCGCGCCGGTGGAGCCGGGCTCCTGCCCGGGCAGGCCGAAGTCGCGGATCTTCGCCGGGTGGGCCGGGTCGGACAGGTCGTAGACCTGCGTCATGCGGCGGGTGCGCCAGTCCGGCGCGCCCGACACCAGGAAGGCGATCCCGGTGTCGCACTCCCACCAGCTCTTGTGGGTGTCCTTGAGGCCGGAGATCCGCGTCACCAGCGCCGGGTTGGCCGGGTCCGCCACGTTCCAGATCTCGTGCGCCTCGCCGCCGAAGGTGCGCAGCATGTAGACGGCGGACTTGTCGCCCTTGGGCAGGGACTTGCCGTCGCAGACGCGCACCATCTGGGCCCCGCCGGCCTCGTAGGTGCCGGGCTGGCCGGGCAGGTGCTTCAGATATTTCGGATGGGCCGCGTCGGTGGCGTCGATGATGGAGGTGCCGTTCGGCTCGGCCTTGCCCGTCGCCGGGTTGACGGGCGTGGGCACGTCGTCGGTGCCGCCATGATGGCCCACATAGGCGATGTAGCGGTCGCCCTGATGCACGATGGTCGGCTGGTAGGCGCTGCGCGCCTGCAGGTCGCTGTAGCCCACCAGCTTCATGTTGGAGGCCTCGGGCGCGGCGCTCTGCGCCGTCGCGGCCGTCATGGCCCAATGCGCGGCGCCCAGCGCGAGGGCTCCGGACAGGAGTATCCGCATGGTCGTCTCCTCCACGTGTTTTGCTTTGGAGGGATGTTTGCAATCGATTGCGCCCGCGTCAACGGCTGGCCCCGCCCGGGGCTGCGCGCCTTTTGCATGGCAGCCGATTGGTCGCGCGGCGGCCAACGTCGTGAACCGATCATGAAGAAGATGCGGCCAATCCGACCGGACAGATTCACTTAACCTGAACAACGATTCAGATACGGCCATTAACCTCCGGGTCAGCCCGCGAATGCCTGAATGCTCGCACGAATTGCAGTCATCGAGAGCACGGACATGGGCAAGACCGACCTTCAGACCTTCGCCGACATCGTCGCCCGCACCGGGCGCATCACCTTCGGCGACGCGCAGCGCCTGCACCGCGACGTGCTCCCCGACGGGGTGAGGAGCCGCGACGACGTCGAGATCCTGATCCGCCTCGAAGCCTCCGTCCGGCGCTACGACCGCGCCTTCGCGGGCTGGCTGGTGGCCAACGTGGTCGACTACGCGGTGTGGGGCGAGCGCCCCACCGGCGTCGTCACCGACGCGATCGCCGCCTGGCTGGCCGGGCTCCTCGACGCCGACCGCCCGGTCCTGGCCCGCATCGCCCGCGAGATCGCCCGCGAGACGCAGGAGGTGGGCGGGACGCTGGAGGAGGTGGTCTCGCAGGATGCCGGGATGGAGGCGGCGATGGCGGCGGCGCAGGTTGGCGGGGGTGAGGCGCGGGTTTGAGGGACTATCGGGCCGCAGGTGCCGATAGAGGTCATGTCAAAATGCGCCATCAGCCGCTTTTCGGCTTTGAGTGTCACAAACCACTGCACACGCTACGAGCAAAACGGTTGGCACCTGCAAGGGCGCACTTGGAGTTGGGCCCTGGAGGCGGCAAGCGAACTGATCTCGGGCAACGGACGCTGCTGGTTATGATACAAAATTACATTCTGTTTGAGTTTCCCACTGTAGACAACTCAAGTTAATAACTAATGGTCGAGCGTTGCAATGTTCATTGGGTACAGATATTTTTCAACCCCGTGAAATGTTGCTCATCTACCACCGACATCATGCGCAGAAGAGACTGCGCTGCATCTCTCGTCTCCTCTAAAGTCATGGTTGAGAAGGAGATCAGGTCGTCCAAATTGTCAGAGTGGGATTCGACTTGGGACAGCCGCTCTAAAGCAGACATCTTGATGCGGTCCAACTCTTCAAACTCGTTACAAAGTTTCTGGACTTTTCCTTTTAAGCCATCGGGACCGGGACACTTAAACGCCAGGAACACGTCGAGCACCCGCCGCAGCACGTGGGGAATCATGTATGAATAATCATAATATTCGTCTCCACTCTCATGGAATTTTAAGAGATGATGAAAAAGGAAATGATACTCTGAGTCATAGTCCCGAAGCAGTTTGGACAGCGGGACGATATGAGATACCCGCTTCTTGACATCCTGCGGCATTGAGACATCCAAAAAAAGAAAGGCCGCAGTGGGATCTTTGCACTTATTTCCTTTGATCTGGTCTTTCCACCCTTTGCGGAACTCGTTCATGCACTGCTGATTGTGGGTGAGCACAAATAGTTGCTTGGCATCAGACAAACTGCTGAGCACGAGGGCGCAGGCAAAATTGAGTGCTTTGCTGTCGAGGCTTGAAATCGGATCATCGATTACAATGATTAGGTTCTTCAGCTTGCGTCCATCTGACTTCAGAGTTGATAGAAAATAAGCGAGGGCGATGGCGGTCTTCTCGCCTTCGCTGGGCAGGCCATCCAAAATTTTGCCGTGCCTACGAAATTCGTAGCCTTCGTCGACGGGATGGACGGTGAGTTCCTCGTGACCGAGATAGGACGCTAAAAGCCTGTTGATGGCGTCGGCTGCGGGTTTATGGACACGAATGCTTTGACGCAGGCCATCTGCCGCTTTGGTCGCCTGCTCTATCTCAATCCTTAGAACTTCGACTAGCGCCGAGGCTTCCTCAAGGGTTGAAACGTGTTCGCCGAATCGCATTCTGCACACCGCGATATAGTGCTTGCGGATCGATTCTTCGGCCGCAATCCTGTAGGATTTGAAGTTGGCTGCGATGGCGTTATGTTGTTTGATAAGCGAATTGACCGCCTGTAGCGCTGCCGACAGCGCCTCCGCAGCGGTGTCGACCTCGTCATCCGTCGGAAGGCTAGATACATCTGCAACCGAAGCCGGTTTGGCCCGTTTTTCGGCTAGCGTGCGTCCGAGACGCGTAAGCTGATCTTTCGATATTTGGATCGCCGAGACCAACGAGGCGCGAACGATCTTGAAGCCGGCGGCCAAATCCGGCTGGAGCGCGTCTGAGGTCGGAAGTGTTCGCTCCAAAATTTCTAACTGGTTGACGTTCGCCTGCAACCGCTCAACCGTTTTATCAAGTTTCTCCACGAACTCATCAATCTGGTTATCTAGAGTTCTAGCAAGTGCAGCTCGCCTCTCAGCGCTGATTTTGCTGCCGCAATAAAGGCAATCCTGTAACGCATGGCCCTCGTGGTACTCGTGGCCGGCCTTGATCCACAAAAGCATGTCTGGATGTTTCTGGACCTCCGCCATAGACACACCGGAGAGTGTCTGGCCGCAGATATCTCGCACAAACCGAATAGCTTTAGGCAGTACAGCGACGTCGTAAGCGACATCTGCCAAAGGGTCGGCCGCTTTGTCGACTCTCAGCCCATCTCCTGCAGCAGTTAGCGCGGCGACGTCCAGTAACGGTGTTTCTGCCTCGGGCCACCGATCGTAGTCGGCTTGGAGATGATTGGCTTCATATCTGCGATTACCTAGATGGAGGCGCTCGGCCGTCAGCTTCGCTGTGTCACGCTTGTAGCCGCTAAACGCCTTCTCGGCGGCGCTCTCTTGTTTCTGCGCAGCAGTATATCTGGTTTGGAGACCGAAAATGTTCGTCTCCAGTTTCGCTAACGCAGCGGCGGCCTGGGCCTGATCGACTCCGATAAAGAAAATGGGTTTGGCCTTGCCAACCGTCCACTGGAGATTCTTCTCGATGAAATCGCCGTTGAATACCAAGACAGATTTTTCTAGTCCTGTTAGGTTTTCATCCGATGCGTAAACAGTTCCGTTGTCCATAATGAAGCTGAAGGAACTGCCGCGCGGGAGTTTAGGATCCATATTGCCGGCTTCAAGTGACGCAAACAGGCGCGACAACGTGCTCTTACCGGAGCCGTTAAAGCCATAAATCAGATTGTAGCGGCGGAATTCTAATGACGGCGACCTAGCCGTTCGGTTCGCCAGAATGCCCATGTCTCTTAAGGAACTAATATTGCTGATTATCGACACCACAAAAGTCCTGAAACGACCATCCATTGCAGCTTAGCAAGAGCAGACTTGCGAGACTAGACAACTATTCCGTTAGAGACGGAGTTTCTGGCCACTCATAATTGCACCAGCGCGGATGACGAACTCGCCCTCGATACCCTCACCACCCCCCTTCCCACCCCGCCCTCCCCGCGGCTAGGCTCCGCCGCAGGAGGACCCCCCATGCTCGACCACATCGGCTTTCCGGTTTCGAATTATCCCGAGGCGCTGGCCTTCTATAAACGCGTGCTCGGGACGCTGGGCTATGGGCTGGTGATGGAGGTCGACGCCGAGACGAGCGGGGGAGCCGCGCATGCGGGGTTCGGGCGCGACGGCAAGCCGCAATTCTGGATCACAGAGGGCACGCCCATCGTGGGGCGGCTGCATGTCGCCTTCGCGGCGGCCGATCCGACGGCCGTCGACGACTTCTACGCCGTCGCGATGGCGGCGGGCGCGACGGACAACGGCCCGCCCGGGTTGCGCCCGCATTACCACCCCAACTACTACGGCGCCTTCGTGTTCGACCTCGACGGGCACAATATCGAGGCCGTCTGCCACGACGCCGGGCGCTGAGGCCCGGCCCCGGTCACGCCCCCAGCGGCGCGGCGAGGCGCTCGGCCAGGAGGTCCCACGCGTCCGGGCCGGGCAGGCCCCAGCGCAGCCAGGTCGGCTTCTCGGCGAAGGGCCGCACCAGGATCCCGCGCCGGCCCAGCTCGGCGAAGACATCCGCCGCGCGCGGGCGCTCGGCCAGCCTGAACAGCGCCGTGCCGCCGACCACGCGAAGCCCGATCCGCTCCAGCAGCGCGTCGAGCCGCCGGCCGTCGCCGTCGAGCCGGCGGGCCGTCCCGGCCAGCCAGGCCGGATCGGAGAAGGCGCGCCGCCCGATCCGCACCGCCGGGCCGCTGACCGCCCAGGGGCCGAAGGCGGCGCGGACCCGGCCCGCCAGCGCCGGGGGCGCGATCACGAAGCCGAGCCTGAGGCCGGCCAGCCCGTAGGTCTTGCCGAAGGAGCGCAGCACGAGCGCGCCCGCCTCCGGAGCCGCCGGCGCGACGGTGGCGGCGGGGCCCATCAGGTCGGCGAAGGCCTCGTCGACGACCAGCGTCCCGCCGCGGGCGCGCATCGCGGCGGCCGTCTCCAGCAGCGCGGCGGGCGGGACATGCCGCCCGTCCGGGTTGTTGGGATTGACGACCACGACCACGTCGAAGTCCCGCGCCTGGGCGAGGTCCTCGATCGGCGCCGTCTCGGCCCCGGCGCGGGCAAAGCAGCGCGCGTGCTCGGCGTAGGCGAAGCCGAGCACGCCGACGCGCCGGGCCTGGAGCAGCCCGGGCAGCAGCTGGATCGCCGCCTGCGTGCCCGGCGCGGCGACCACCGCGTCGGCGGAGCGCGCCCCATAGGCGCGGGCGGCGTCGGCTTCCAGCGCGGCGATCTCGGCGGCTTCGGGCAGCCGGGTCCAGGCCGCCGCGTCGAGGTCGCCGACCGGGTAGGCCACCGGGTTGATCCCCGTCGACAGGTCGATCCAGGGCTGCGGCGCGCCGGGAAAGCGCGCGCGTGCGGCGGCGAGAGCGCCGCCGTGGTAGAACAGCGCGCCTTCGCCGCCGGCCTGGGCCTTCTCGCGTTCCGGTCCCGCCCCGCTGCCCATCGATGACATTCCCGTCCTGCCTGATCCTCAGCCTCGCGGCGCTCGCCCTCGAGGCGCTCGTCGGCTATCCGCCCGTGGTGTACCGCGCCATCGGGCATCCGGTCACCTGGATCGGAGCGCTGATCGCGCGGCTGGACCGGGGGCTGAACGAGGAGGCGGCCCCGCCGGCGCGCCGCCGCGCCGCGGGCGCGCTGGCGCTTCTCGCCGTCCTGGCCCTGTGCGGCGGCGCGGCGGCGGCGCTGCAGGCCGTGCTGGCGACGTCCTGGCTCGGCGTCATGGTCCTCATCGTGCTGGCGTCCAGCCTGCCGGCCCAGCGCAGCCTGGACGAGCACGTCCGCGCGGTGGCGGCCGCGCTCGAGACGGGCGGGCTCGCGGCGGGCCGCAAGGCGGTGTCGATGATCGTCGGCCGCAATCCCGAGGTCCTGGACGAGGCCGGCGTGTCGCGGGCGGCCATCGAGAGCCTGGCCGAGAACTTCGCCGACGGCGTCGTCGCGCCGGCCTTCTGGACGGCCGTCGCCGGCCTGCCGGGCGGCGTTGTCTACAAGGCGATCAACACGGCCGACAGCATGGTCGGGCACCGGACGCCGCGGCACGAGGCCTTCGGCTGGGCCTCGGCGCGGCTGGACGACCTCGTCAACCTGCCCGCCTCGCGCCTGTCGGCGCTGTGGCTGGTCCTGGCCGCGGCGTCCGCCCCGGGGGCGTCCGCCAGGGGCGCGCTCGCGGCCGTGCGGCGCGACGCGCGGCGCCACCGCTCGCCCAACGCCGGCTGGCCCGAGGCCGCCATGGCGGGCGCGCTCGGCCTGGCGCTGGCCGGCCCGCGCGTCTATGGCGACACGCTGGTGGACGACGCCACCATGGGCGACGGGCGCCGCGACGCGTCGGCCGCCGACATCCGGCGGGCGCTGGCGCTCTACCGGCGGGCCTGCGCCATCCAGTGGCTCGCGGCGGCCGGGCTGGCCGCGCTCCTCATCGGGCCAAAGTGAGGATGCGGTCGAGGTCGAGATGCGCCTCCAGATGCGCCGCGAGCGCGTCGAGCGTCGCCTCCACGTCCGCCTCATAGGCGTAGCCGGAGGCCTCCGCGCCCATCCAGCGCAGCCAGGCGGCGCGCTGGCGGTCGTCCCCGAAGAGGCCGTGCACGTAGCAGCCCCTGACGCGGCCGTCCGCCGAGGAGGCGCCGTCCGGCCGCCCGTCGGCGAAGCGCAGGACGGGCCGGGCGGCGTCCGGGCCGGAGGTGACGCCGATATGCATCTCGTAGCCGGCGAAGGGCGCGCCCTCCGCGACGCTCGCGCCGGCCACGGCCTCGAGTCGCTTCGCCGCGGTCAGCGTGGTCTCGACGTCGAGCAGGCCGAGGCCGTCCACCGCGCCGGCGGGGCCCTCCATGCCCTGCGGGTCGTCGATGCGCCGGCCCAGCATCTGGTAGCCGCCGCACAGGCCCAGAACCCGGCCGCCGCGCCGGACATGCGCCTTGAGGTCGATGTCCCACCCCTCCGCCCGCAGCGCCGCCAGGTCGGCGATGGTGGCCTTGGAGCCGGGCAGGATCACGACGTCCGTCTCCGCCGGGATCGGCTCGCCGCGCCCCAGCATCAGGAGGCGCAGGCCGGGCTCGTTCTTCAGCGGGTCGAGATCGTCGAAATTGGAGATGCGCGGCAGCGTCAGCACCGCCGCCGTGACGGGCGCGCCGGCGGGGCGGCGGCGCGTCTCCAGGGCGACGGCGTCCTCGGCCGGCAGCCGGTGGGCGTCGCGGAAATAGGGGATGAGACCCAGCGCCGGCCAGCCGGTGCGCTCCGCGATCACGCCCATGCCGTCGGCGAACAGGGTGGGGTCGCCGCGGAACTTGTTGACCATGAAGCCCGCCACCAGGGCGGCGTCGTCGGGGTCGAGCACCGCCCGGGTCCCGACGATCTGCGCGAACACGCCGCCCCGGTCGATGTCGCCGACCAGCGCCACCGGGACGCCGGCCGCGCGGGCGAAGCCCATATTGGCGATGTCGTTGGGGCGCAGATTGATCTCGGCGGCGCTGCCCGCGCCCTCCACCAGCACCAGGTCCGCCTCGGCGCGCAGCCTTGCGAAGCTGTCCAGCACGGCCTGCATCAGCCGCGGCTTCCAGGACTGGTACTCCCTCGCCCTGGCGTTGCCCATGATGCGGCCCTGGACGACGACCTGCGAGCCGATCTCGCTCTGCGGCTTCAGCAGCACCGGGTTCATGTGCACGGTCGGCGCCACCCCGCAGGCGCGCGCCTGCAGCGCCTGGGCGCGGCCGATCTCGCCGCCGTCGGCCGTCACGGCGGCGTTGTTGGACATGTTCTGCGGCTTGAAGGGCCGCACCGCCAGTCCGCGGAGGCGAAAGGCGCGGCAGAGGCCGGCGACGACGAGGGACTTGCCCACGTCGGAGCCCGTGCCCTGCAGCATCAGCGCCCGTGCGGCGGGCCGCGCCATCAGAATTCGATGCCCTGCTGGGCCTTCACGCCGGCCGCGAAATGGTGCTTCACCACCGTCATCTCGGTGACGAGATCGGCGGCCGCGATCAGCTCCGGCTTGGCGTTGCGCCCGGTGACGACGACGTGCAGGTCAGGCCGCCGGGCCGAGAGCGCGGCCACCACCTCGTCGAGCGGCAGATAGTCGTAGCGCAGCGCGATGTTGAGCTCGTCGAGCACGACGAGCCGGATCGCCGGGTCGGCCATGAGCTCCTGCGCCTTGCGCCACGCGGCCTCGGCGGCGGCGACGTCGCGGGCGCGGTCCTGCGTCTCCCAGGTGAAGCCCTCGCCCATCGTGTGCCAGCGCACGAGGTCCTGGAAGCGCTCGAGCGCATGGCGCTCGCCGGTGTCCCAGGCGCCCTTGATGAACTGCACCACGCCGATCGGCCAGCCATAGCCGAGCGCGCGCATCGCCAGCCCGAAGGCGGCCGTCGACTTGCCCTTGCCGGGGCCCGTGTTGACCATCAGGAGCCCCTTGGATTCGATGGTCTTGGAGGCCACCTCGGCGTCCTGCACGGCCTTGCGCTTGGCCATCTTCTCGCGATGGCGGCGCTCGGCGTCGGGTTCGGCCGGGGCGCTGTCGGGGGCGTCGGTCATGATCGGTCTCGCGGTCGGGCGGACATCAAGAGCATGGGCCGGGAGCGGCGCGCAAGACGGATGCGGGGTCGGGCGGCCGCTTCATTGACAGGCGTCGGCCCGCGCGCCTATCACTGGGGCCGTGAAGGTCCCTCGCATGAGGGTGAATAGGGAATGCGGTGAGGGTGGCTCCGGGCCAGCCGATTCCGCAGCTGCCCCCGCAACTGTCAGCGGGTAGCCGCGCGCCACAGGCCACTGGACCGGTTCACCGGTTTCGGGAAGGCGGCGCGAGGCGCCGATCCGCGAGCCAGGAGACCTGCCCTCACGACGACTGAGCTTCGGGCGGGGCGCCCCGGAGCGGTTCGACGGCCCATGGCCGCCTGGATCGGGGACGCGACGCGTGCCCGCATGCGCCCGACATGATGCGCCTCACGGCGCGGGAGATCCGGGACGCATGGCCGACACCACGATCCATATCTGCGTGACCTGCCGGGCCGCCGAGGACCCGCTCGAAGCCGAGCAGGGCCGCGCCGGAGCGCGCCTGCACAAGGCGGTCGCCGATCTCGCCGCCGCGCGCGGCGCGCCGGTGCGGGTGGTCGGGGTGGAATGCCTCAGCGTGTGCAAGCGCCCCTGCACGGTCGGCTTCGCCGCGCCCGGCAAGTGGACCTATGTGTATGGCGACTTCCCCGCCGAGACCGGCGCCGACACGATCCTGGCCGGCGCCCTGCTCTACGCCGAGGCGGGCGACGGCCTCATTCCCTGGAAGCAACGTCCCGACGCCCTGAAGAAGGGCGTCGTCGCCCGCACGCCGCCGCTCGCGTCGGCGTCATCCCCCGTTCCCCCGCTCGCCGAGGCCGCAGAATGACCGCGACGCCGCACACCGCCCTGCAGAAGGTCCCCGTCACCATCGTCACCGGCTTCCTGGGCGCCGGGAAGACGACGCTGATCCGCCATGTGCTGGAGAACGCAGGCGGGCGCCGGCTCGCTTTGGTGATCAACGAATTCGGCGACGTCGGCGTGGACGGCGACATCCTGCGCTCCTGCGGGGTGGAGAGCTGCCCCGAGGAGAACATCGTCGAGCTCGCCAACGGGTGCCTGTGCTGCACGGTGGCGGACGACTTCATCCCCGCCATCGAGGCGCTGCTCGCGCACGAGCGCCGCCCCGACCACATCATCGTCGAGACCTCCGGCCTCGCCTTGCCCAAGCCGCTGGTGAAAGCCTTCGACTGGCCGCCCATCCGCTCGCGGCTCACCGTGGACGGCGTCATCGCGGTGGTGGACGGCGCCGCCGTGGCGGCCGGCCGCTTCGCCGACGACCCGGCCAAGCTCCTGGCGCAGCGCGAGCAGGACGGCGCGGTGGACCACGACAACCCGCTGGAGGAGGTCTACGAGGACCAGCTCCTCTGCGCCGACCTCGTGGTGCTGAACAAGGCCGACCTGCTCGACGCCGACGATCTCGCCCGCGTGACGGCCGAGATCGGCGCGGCGACGCCCCGCGCGGTCAAGATCGTGCCGACCCGCGAGGGCCGCATCGAGGCCGACCTGCTGCTGGGCGTCGGCGCCGCCGCCGAGGACGACCTCGCCCAGCGCCCCTCGCATCACGACGACGAGGAGGGGCACGACCACGACGACTTCGACAGCTTCGTGGTCGAGATGCCGGCGGTGTCCGATCCCGCCGCGCTGGTCAGCCGCCTCGCCCGCATCGCCGAGGACTACGACGTCCTGCGCATCAAGGGCTTCCTGGAGGTGTCCGGCAAGCCGATGCGGCTTCTGGTGCAGGGCGTCGGATCGCGCTTCCGCCACCAGTTCGACCGGCCATGGGCGCCCGGAGAGGCGCGACGCGGGCGGCTCGTGGTGATCGGCGAGAAGGGCGTCGACCGCGCCGGCCTCGAGGCCGCCCTGGCCGATCCCGTCGCGGCCTGAACGGAGCCGGCATGCACCTGCTGCGCACGGAGACGCGGACGCTCGACGCGGCGGAAGCTGCGGTCGACCTTGCGCAGTCACCGGCGGACCTGGTGTTCCTGTCCTTCACGGACAGCGACCTGAACGCGCTGTCGCAGGCCTGGGAGGACGGCGCCGGCCGCTATCCCGACCTGCGCGTCGCCGGGCTCGCGCAGCTGAAGCACCCCTATTCGGTCGACCTCTACGTCGCCAACGTCGCCTGTCGGGCGCGGCTGGTGCTGGTGCGGCTGCTCGGCGGCCTCGACTATTGGCGCTACGGCGTCGAGGAGCTCTCGGCCGCCGCCCGGCGGGAGGGCTTCGACCTCGCGATCGTGCCGGGCGACTACCGGCAGGACGAGCGGCTCGACGCCGCCTCGACCCTGCCCGCCGAAGACCTGCGGCGTCTCTGGGGGTGGTTCCACGAGGGCGGCCCCGACAATCTGGCGCAGTGCCTGGCCTTCCTGTCCACCCGCATCGGCCGTCCCCTGGGGTGGCGCGAGCCGGCCGCCGTCCCCGCCATGGGGGTCAGCGCCGACCTCAGCCGGGCCGGCGCGGCGGCGGACGCGCCGCGGGCGCTCGTCACCTTCTACCGGTCCGTCCTGATGGCGGCCGATACGGCGCCCATCGCGGCGCTGGCCGACGCCCTCGCCGAGCGCGGCTTCGCGGTGACCAGCGCCTTCGCGTCGAGCCTCAAGGACCCTGCCGCCGCGGCGGGGCTTTCGCGGCTGATCGCCCGCGAGAAGCCGGACGTCATCCTCAACGCCACCGCCTTCTCGGGCCGGGCCGACGCCGGGCCGGGCGTGCTCGACGAGGCCGACGCGCCCGTGTTCCAGGTCATGCTGTCGGGCTCGCGCCTGGAGGCCTGGCGCGAGACGAGCCGCGGGCTGAGCGCCGCCGACCTCGCCATGAACGTCGTGCTGCCCGAGCTCGACGGGCGCATCATCGCCGGGGCGATCTCGTTCAAGGCCGAGGCGCCCCGGCGCGAGCGGTTGGAGTTCGCCAGCCTCCTGCACCGGCCGGAGCCGTCGCGCGTCGCCGCCGTGGCGGACCTCGCCGCCGCCTGGGCGAGGCTGCGCCGCACGCCCGCGGCGGAGCGCCGCGTCGCCTGCGTGCTGTCCGACTATCCGCACAAGGGCGGCCGGACCGGCTATGCGGTGGGGCTGGACACGCCGGCCAGCGTCAGCGCCATCGCCGAGGCGCTGCGGGGAGCCGGCTACGCGGTGGGCGAGGCCATCGACGGCGCGCTCCTGATGGACAGGCTGACGGCCGGCGGGCCGACGGACTCCTCCGGCTGGGAGCGCATGTCCGTCGCCGACTACGCGGCCCATTTCGCCGCCCTGCCGCAAGCCCTGCGGGACGCGATCACGGCGGCCTGGGGCGATCCCGCCGACGACCCGGCGGTGGCGGACGGCGCGTTCCGGTTCAGGGTGGCGCGCTCGGGCGCCCTCCTGGTGGCGCTGCAGCCGCCGCGCGGACGGCCGCAGGACCGCAAGGCGGACCACCACGACGCCAACCTGCCGCCGCGGCACCTCTATGTGGCCTTCTACGCCTGGCTGAGGACCGTGGCGGACGTCCACGCCATGATCCATTGCGGCGCGCATGGCACGCTGGAATGGCTGCCCGGCAAGGCCGTCGCGCTGTCGCGCGACTGCGCGCCCGAGGCGGTGCTGGGCCCCATGCCGGTCGTCTATCCGTTCATCGTCAACAACCCGGGCGAGGCCGCGCAAGCGAAGCGCCGGATCGCGGCCGTCACGGTGGGCCACCTCACGCCGCCCCTGGCGGAGGCCGGCCAGCACGGCGCCGCGGCGGAGCTGGAGGCGCTGTTCGACGAATATTCCGACGCCCAGGGCCTCGACGCCCGCCGCGCGCGGCTGATCGCAGCCGCGATCCTGGAGCGCGCCGTCGAGACGGGCCTCGCCGCCGAGGCGGGAGTCTCCGATCCGGCCGATCCCGAGGACGGCCTGCAGAAGCTCGACGCCTGGCTGTGCGACCTGAAGGAGGCGCGGATCGGCGACGGCCTGCACGTGTTCGGGCGCTCGCCCGAGACGGGCCCGGCCGGCGCGCTGGCCTCCGGCCCGGCCGAGACGGCGGCGCTCCTGAAGGCTCTGGACGGCCGCTTCGTCGAGCCCGGCCCCGCCGGCGCTCCCTCGCGCGGGCGCGCCGACGTGCTGCCGACCGGGCGCAACCTGTTCAGCGTGGACCCCCGCTCCATCCCCACCCGCACGGCCTGGGAGATCGGCAAGCGCACCGCGCAGGAGATCGTCACCCGCTACGCCCAGGACCATGGCGACTGGCCCAAACGGATCGTGCTCGATCTGTGGGGCAGCGCCACGATGCGCACCGGCGGCGACGAGATCGCGCAGGCGCTGGCGCTTCTCGGCGTGCGGCCGGTCTGGGACCACGCCTCCTCGCGGGTGTCGGGCTTCGAGATCCTGCCGCCGGCGGTCTTCGGCCGACCCCGGGTGGACGTCACCCTGCGCATCTCCGGCCTGTTCCGCGACGTCTTCCCCGGCCAGATCGCCCTCTTCGACGACGCCGTCCGGGCCGTCGCCGAGCTGGACGAGGACGACGACGAGAACCCGCTGGCCGCCGCCCGGCGCGCCTCGACGGCCGAACCGCTGCGCATCTTCGGGACCGCGCCGGGAGCCTACGGGGTCGGGCTCGGGCGCGTCCTGGCCGAAGGCGCCTGGGAGAGCCGCGACGACCTCGGCGCCGCCTATCTGGCGGCGAGCTCGCACGCCTATGGCCGCCAATCCGACGGGTCCGCGGCGCCCGCCGCCTTCGGCGAGCGCGTGGCCAGCGCCGACGCCTTCGTGCATGTTCAGGACATGGCCGAGCAGGACGTGCTCGATTCCGACGCCTTCGCCGAACATGAGGGCGGCTTCGCCGCCGCGGCGGCCAGCCTCGGCTCCACGCCGGCGCTCTACCACGCCGACACGGCCGCGCCGGACCGCACGCGGGTGCGCACGCTGGCCCAGGAGGTCGCCCGGACCCTGCGGGCGCGGGCCACGAACCCGCGCTGGCTCGAAGGCCAGATGCGCCATGGCTGGCGCGGCGCCTCCGAGATCGCAGAGACGGTCGACAATCTCTTCGCCCATGCGGCGCTGGCGGAGGTCGTCGAGAGCCGGCAGTTCGACATGATGTTCGACGCGGCCTGCGGGGACGAGCGCGTCCGCGCCTTCCTGCTGTCGGCCAATCCGGCCGCCGCGCGCGCCATCGCGCAGCGGTTCGACGAAGCGCAGCGGCGCGGGTTCTGGCGCCCGAGGCGCAACTCCACGGCCAGGATCCTGGCCGAGATGCGCGCGGACGGGGGCGCGCCGTGACGGCCGCCTCGCTGCGCAAAGGCTGGTGCCCGGGCGCCCACCGCCCCATGCTGACCGGCGACGGCCTGCTGGTGCGGCTTCGCCTCACCGGCGGCGTGGTCCCAGCCCCACTGGCGCGGGCCGTCGCGGACTGCGCGCGGCGCTTCGGAAACGGCGCGCTGGATCTCAGCGGCAGGGCCAACCTGCAGCTGCGCGGGGTCTCCGACGCCAGTTTCGGCCCCCTGACGGAGCGGCTCGAGGCCCTCGGCGTGCTGGACCAGGATAGGGACGGCGAGGCGGTGCGCAACGTCGTCTCCAGCCCGCTCGCCGGGCTCGACCCATCGGCCCTGCTCGACGTCCGGCCTGTCGTGGAGGCGCTGGAGCGCCGCCTCGCCGGCGACGCGCCGCTGCACGCGCTGCCGGCCAAGTTCGGTTTCCTGGTCGACGACGGCGGGCGTTTCGGCCCCGGCGACGTCGCGGCGGACGTGCGCTTCGAGGCGCGGCCTGGGCCGAACGGCCCGGTCTTCGCGGTCGGCCTCGGCGGCGACCGGCGGGACGCCGTCCTGCTGGGCGCCTGCGCCCCCGACGCCGCGCCCGACGCGGCGGCGGCGCTGGCCCGGACCTTCATCGCCTTGCGCCGGACCGGCGCCGACGCGCCGCGCCGCATGGCGGCCATGCTGGCCGCGACGGGGGCGGAGCCGTTCCGGGCCGCCGCGCAGTTCATTGAAACGGCCGACGCGCCCGTCCCCGAACGTCGGCCGGCGCAGCCCTTGGGCTATACGGACCTCGGCGGCGGCCTGGGCGCGATCGGGTTCGGCGCGCCCTTCGGCCGCTGGGCCGCCGACGACCTCGACAGCCTCGCCGGCATGGCCGAGCGCTACGGCCCGGGCGAGCTGCGCCTCACGCCCTGGCGCGCCATCATGGTCCCGGTCCGCGTGGAACGGCTCGAGGCCGAGCCGGGCGGCGCGCAGCCGGCCGTGGCGCAGCTGCTTCGATCCTCTACATTCATCGCCGACCCCTCCGACCCACGGCTCGCGGCGGCCGCCTGCCCGGGCGCGCCCGACTGCGCCAGCGCCACCACGGCGACCCGCGAGGACGCCGCCCTGCTGGCGCAAGCCGCGCGCGGGCTGGCCCCGTCCGGCGTCACCCTGCATGTGTCGGGTTGTCCGAAAGGCTGCGCCCGTCCGCATGCGACGGACGTGGCGCTCGTCGGCCGGAACGGTCTATACGACCTCATCCGCCATGGCCGGGCCGACGCAAACCCGGTCCGCCGGGGGCTGACCGCCCGAGAGGCGCGGGACCTGATCGAGCAGATGGGACGCAGCGTTGAGTGACCGCACCGACTACATCCGCGAGGGCGCGGAGATCTACCGGCGCTCTTTCGCGATCATCCGGTCGGAAGCCGACCTGGCGCGCTTCACCCCCGAGGAGGAGGTCGTGGCCGTGCGGATCATCCACGCCTGCGGGATGGTGGAGACGGCCGCCGACATCGTGTTCACCCCCGGCGCCGTGGCGGCGGGACGCGCCGCGCTGCGGGCCGGCGCGCCGATCCTGTGCGACGCCCGCATGGTGGCCAACGGGGTCACGCGCGCCCGGCTGCCGGCCGACAACGAGGTGATCTGCACGCTCGACCATCCGGAGACGCCGGCTTTGGCCGCCCGCTTGGGCACGACCCGTTCGGCCGCCGCCATGGAGTTCTGGCGCGACCGCATGGGCGGCGCGGTGATCGCCATCGGCAATGCGCCCACCTCTCTGTTCCGGCTGCTCGAGATGCTGGACGAGGGAGCGCCCCGGCCGGCCGCCGTGATCGGCATGCCGGTCGGCTTCGTGGGCGCGGCGGAATCCAAGGACGCGCTCCTCGCCGACGGCCGGGCGCCGTCGCTGGTGGTGCGCGGGCGCAAGGGCGGCAGCGCCATGGCGGCGGCGGCCGTCAACGCGCTCGCGAGCGAGCGGGAGTGAGCATGGAGCCGCACCCCTCCCCCTCCGCGGGCGTGCTGCACGGCGTCGGGCTCGGCCCGGGCGACCCGGAGCTCCTCACCGTCAAGGCCGTCAAGGCCGTGCAGTCGAGCCCCGTCGTGGCCTATTTCTGCAAGAAGGGCCGGCGCGGCAACGCCCGCACCATCGTGGAAAGCTGGCTGAAGCCGGGCAGCGAGGAGCTGCGGCTCGTCTATCCGATGACCGTGGAGGCGCCCTTCGACTCTCCCGAGTATGTCGCCAGCCTGTCGGGCTTCTACGCCGAAGCGTCGGAGGCCATCGCGGCCCACCTGGCCGCCGGGCGCGACGTGGCGCTGCTGTGCGAGGGCGACCCTCTCTTCTACGGCTCGTTCATGCACATCTACATGCGCCTGCGGGACCGGTTTCGGGTCTCGATCTGCCCGGGCGTGACCGGCATGTCGGGCTGCTGGACCGCGGCGGGCGCTCCGATCACCTGGGGAGACGACGTGCTCACCGTCCTGCCGGGCACGCTGAGCCGCGACGCGCTCGTGGCGCGGCTCGCCCGCACCGACGCCGCCGTGGTGATGAAGATCGGCCAGAACTTCGCCAAGGTCCGCGACGCCATCGCGGAGGCCGGCCTGTTGGCGCGCGCCATCTATGTGGAGCGCGGCACCATGGCGGAGCAGAAGATCCTGCCGCTCGCCGAGAAGCTCGACGACGAGGCGCCGTATTTCTCGATGATCCTCGTTCCCGGCGAGGGACGGCGGCCATGAGCGCCGGACCGGGCCGCCTCGTGGTGGCGGGCCTCGGCCCCGCCGGGCCGGACTGGCTGACGCCGGAGGCCTCCCAGGCGCTCGCCGAAGCGACCGACGTCGTCGGCTACGGCCCCTATGTGGACCGCGTCCCCGAGCGGCCGGGCCTCTTGCGCCACGCCAGCGACAACCGCGTCGAGGTGGACCGCGCCCGCCACGCGCTGACGCTCGCCTCCGAGGGCCGGAGCGTCGCCGTGGTGTCGGGCGGCGACCCGGGCGTGTTCGCCATGGCGTCGGCCGTTTTCGAGGCGGTCGAGGCCGGTCCGCCGGAGTGGCGCGGCCTCGACATCCGGGTGCTGCCG
The DNA here is from genome assembly GCF_054796215.1 of Alsobacter sp. SYSU BS001988. Classification (NCBI taxonomy): domain Bacteria; kingdom Pseudomonadati; phylum Pseudomonadota; class Alphaproteobacteria; order Hyphomicrobiales; family Alsobacteraceae; genus Alsobacter; species Alsobacter sp. SYSU BS001988. The sequence continues at coordinate 88,021 of NZ_JBTAMK010000001.1, forward strand.
GGCGTCAGCGCCATGCAGGCCGCGGCCGCCCGGCTCGGCGCGCCGCTGGGGCACGACTTCTGCGCCATCTCGCTGTCCGACAACCTGAAGCCCTGGTCCGTCATCGCGCGCCGGCTCACGGCGGCGGCGCAGGGCGACTTCGTGATCGCGCTCTACAACCCCGCCTCGAAAGCCCGTCCGGGGCGGATCCATGAGGCCTTCGCGCTGCTGCGGGCCCACAAGGACGGCGCCGCGCCGGTCGCCTTCGCGCGGGCGGTGGGGCGCCCGGACGAGCGCATCGTCCTCGCCACCCTGGCGCAGGCCGACCCGGCTCTGGCCGACATGAGCACCCTCGTGCTCGTCGGCTCTAGCGAGACGCGGCTGCTGGAGAGGCCGGGGGCGGACCGGCCCTGGCTCTACACCCCGCGCAGCTATGGAGCCGGGCGGTGAGCCTCCAGCCAGGCCATCACGGCCTCGACGTCGTGCAGCCGCGGGACATCCGGGGCGGGCGGGCGGGCCACCATCACGACCGGGATGCCGAGCCGGCGCGCCGCCTCCAGCTTGGCGGAGGTCGCGCCGCCGCCGCTGTTCTTGGTGACGACCATGTCGACCCCCGTCCGGCGCATCAGCTCCTCCTCGTCGGCGACGCCGAAGGGGCCGCGCGCCAGCACGAGCTCGCGCCGGGGCAGCCGCTCGAGCCCGTCCGGCGGGTCGATGCTGCGCACCACATAGCGGTGCTGGGGGGCCGCCGCGAAGGCCGGCAGGGACAGGCGTCCCACTGTCAGGAACACGGTGCGGGGCTCGGGCCCGAGCGCCTCGACGGCCTGTTCCATGTCCGGGACCTCGATCCAGCGGTCGCCCTCGCCGGGCGTCCAGGCCGGGCGGGTGAGGACGACCAGCGGCGTCCCGGTCTCGGCGCAGGCCAGGGCGGCGTGGCGGGACATCTGCGCCGCGAAAGGGTGGGTCGCGTCCACCACGGCGTCGAAACCGTCCCGGCGCAGGACATCGGCGAGGCCCGCGGGGCCCCCGAACCCGCCGACGCGCGTCCGCAGCGGGGCCGCCGCCGGCGCGCTGGTGCGCCCGGCCAGCGAGAGGACGGCGTCGATGTCGGGCCGGCCGGCGAGGCGGCGCGCCAGCGCGCTCGCTTCCGTCGTTCCGCCCAGGACCATGACGCGCATCGGTTGATCCACTCCCGGAGGCCGGCGTGACGCCGGCCCCGCACGCCGCGCCGCAGCGCTGGCTGTCGATCGTCGGCATCGGCGAGGACGGCCTCGACGGCCTCTCTCCTGCCGCACGCCGGCTGATCGAGCAAGCGGAACTCGTGGTCGGCGGAGAGCGGCACCTCGCCTTCGTCGAGGGGGTCGGTCCCGGCCGGCGCATGGCGTGGCCGTCGCCGCTGACCGACGCCGTTCCGCGCATCCTGGAACAGCGCGGCCGGCCGGTCTGCGTCCTGGCCAGCGGCGACCCGTTCTTCTACGGCGTCGGGGCCACCCTGGCGCCCCATGTGGCGGCCGAAGAGGTGATCTGCCTCCCGGCGCCGTCGGCCTTCAGCCTGGCGGCGGCCCGGCTCGGCTGGGCCCTGCAGGACTGCGCGCTGGTGTCGCTGCACGGTCGCGCCTTCGAGCGGGTCGCCCCGCATCTGCAGCCCGGGGCGCGCATCCTGGCGCTGTCGTGGGACGGCTCGACCCCGGCCCGCCTCGCCGCGCATCTCAGCGCGCGCGGCATGGGGCGCTCGCGCCTCACCGTCTGCGAGGCCATGGGCGGCCCCCGCGAGCGGCTCACCACGATGGCGGCGCAGGACTACGCGCTCCAGGAGGTCGATCCGCTCAATCTCGTCGCGGTCGAGATCGCGGCGGACCGCGACGCCGCGGTCCTGAGCCTCGCGGCCGGGCTGCCGGACGCCCTGTTCGAGACGGACGGGCAGATCACCAAGCGCGAGATCCGGGCCATGACGCTGTCGGCCCTGGCGCCGCGACGGGGCCAGCTCCTCTGGGACGTGGGCGCCGGCTCGGGCTCGGTCGCGGTGGAGTGGATGCTGCGCCATCCCGCCAACCGCGCCGTCGCCGTCGAGGCCCGGCCGGACAGGGCCGCCCGCATCGCCCGCAACGCGCTGGCGCTCGGCGTGCCCGACCTTTCGATCCGCGAAGGCCGCGCGCCGGCGGCGCTCGACGGCCTTCCCCCGCCCGACGCCGTGTTCGTCGGCGGCGGCGCGACCGATCCCGCGGTGCTCGACGCCGCCTGGGCGGTCCTGCCGGACGGCGGGCGGTTCGTGGTCAATGCGGTGACGCTGGAGACGCAGGCCGAGCTCATCGCCCGGCATCGGCGCTTCGGCGGCGACCTGGTCTCCGTCCAGATCGCCCGGGCCGACGCCGTGGGGCCGTTTCATGGCTGGCGGCCGGCCATGCCGGTCGTCCAGTGGGCGGTCAGCAAGGGAGCCGGGCGGCCATGAGCGCCGGCCCGGCGCTGGCCATCGGGGTGGGATGCCGCAAGGGCTGCGCGGCGGAGGCCGTCGCGGCGCTGGTGCGGCGGGTCCTGGCCCTGCACGCCGGGGCGGCGGAGGGGACGGCCGCGCTGTTCACCATCGTGGACAAGCAGGCCGAGCCCGGCATCGCGGCCGCCGCCGTGGCCTTGGGGCTGCCGCTCGTCTATCTGCCGCGGGCGGCGCTGGAAGAGGCCGCGCCCGCCGCGCTGACGCGCTCGGAGCGGGTGGTCGCCCTGTTCGGCGTGCCGTCCGTCGCCGAGACGGCGGCGCTGGCCGGGGCCGGGCCGGGATCCCGGCTGCTGGCGCCGCGCGTCAGCCAGGACGGCGCGACCTGCGCCATCGCGGTTTCGCAAAAGGGAGAGCCGTCATGACCGTGCATTTCATCGGCGCCGGCCCGGGCGCGCCGGACCTCATCACGGTGCGCGGGCGCGACCTCGTCGCCCGGTGCCCGGTCTGCCTCTACGCCGGCTCGCTGGTGCCGCGCGAGATCCTGGCGCATTGCCCGCCGGGAGCCCGCATCGTCGACACGGCGCCGCTCTCGCTGGAGGCGATCGCCGCGGAATATGAGCGCGCCGAGGCGGCGGGCCAGGACGTGGCGCGCCTCCACTCCGGCGACCTCTCCGTCTGGAGCGCCATGGGCGAGCAGCTGCGGCTTTTGCGCGAGCGCGGGATCGCCTACACGATCACGCCGGGCGTGCCCTCCTTCGCGGCCGCCGCGGCGGCGCTGGGGCGGGAGCTGACGCTGCCCGAAGTGGCCCAGTCGGTGGTGCTGACCCGCACCTCCGGGCGCGCCTCGTCGATGCCGGAGGGCGAGACGCTGTCGGCCTTCGCCCAGACCGGCGCGACCCTGGCGATCCACCTCTCCGTGCACGCGCTCGACCGCGTCGTGGCGGAGCTGACGCCGCATTACGGGCCGGACTGCCCCGTCGCGATCGTGTACCGGGCGTCCTGGCCGGACGAGCGGATCCTGCGCGGGACGCTGGGCGACATCGCCGCGGAGGCGGCCCGCTCGCCGATGGAGCGCACGGCCGTGATCCTGGTCGGCCGGGCGCTGGGCAGCGAGGATTTCCGCAACAGCGCCCTCTATGACGCCGACTATGCGCGCCGCTTCCGCACGCCTGGCTGGCGCGGGACGGGCGACGCCTAGAGCATGTTGCGAAAAGGTGGAAACCGGCTTTTCGCGCCAAGGCATGCGAGTGCCAGGACACGAGAGCATGTTGTGTTTCCGTCGAAACACAGCATGCTCTAGACCCGCCTGAACGGCGTGCGGGCCACGAGCGCGCCCTGGCGGTCGAAGACCACGACCTCGAGCTCCGCATCCGCGCCGGCCAGCGCCTTGGCGGCGGTGCGCCACGCCGCCTCGGCCACCACGGCGGGCAGGTCCACCTGCGCGTCCCGGGCGCGCTGAAGCACCTCGTTGGCCGCGTTGGCGGTCTCGGCGGCGCGGGCCAGGTCCTCGCCCCCGCCCGCGTCGCGGATGCGGTCCGCCAGCCAGCCGAGATCGACCTCGCCGCGTCTGGAATGCAGGTCCAGGAGCCCCTGGCCGAGCTTCGTCATCTTGGCGAAGCCGCCCGCGACCGTGACGCGCCGCACGGGGTGGCGGCGGATATATTTCAGCATGCCGCCGACGAAGTCGCCCATGTCGATCAGGGCGGCGTCCTCCAGCCCGTGCAGGCGCTGGACGGCGGCCTCCGAGGTCGAGCCGGTCGCGCCCGCCACATGGTCCAGCCCCACCGCCCGGGCCACGTCCACGCCACGGTGAATGGTGTGGATCCAGGCCGCGCAGGAATAGGGCGTGACGATGCCGGTGGTGCCCAGGATGGAGAGCCCGCCCACGATGCCGAGCCGGCCGTTCAGCGTGCGCTGCGCCAGCGCCTCGCCGCCCGGGATGGAGATCTCGACCACGACGTCGCCGGGCGCGCCAAGCAGGGCGGACGCCTCGGCCACCGCCAGGCGCATCATCTCGCGCGGGACCGGGTTGATGGCCGGCTCGCCGGGCGGGATCGGCAGGCCCGGGCGGGTGACCATGCCGACGCCAGGTCCGGCTCTGAAGGTCACGCCGGAGCCCGGCGGCCCGCGGCGCACCGTCGCGACCACCAGGGCGCCATGGGTGACGTCCGGGTCGTCGCCGGCGTCCTTGACGACGCCGGCCGTCGCGGCCTCGCCGGAAAGCCCGGTCGCAGCCAGCGCGAAAGCGGGCCTTGAGCCGTTCGGCAGGGCGATGGCGACGGGATCGGGGAACCGGCCGGTGACGAGGGCCTCGAAGGCGGCGCGGGTCGCGGCCGTCGCGCAGGCGCCCGTGGTCCAGCCCCGGCGCAGCTGGGGATGGGGTCGCTCGGGGTCGCTCGGGGGCTGGCTCATGCCCGGACGCTCATCGCCGAAAGCTCATGGGTGCGGTCCTAGCGCGATGCGGTCGGGGCGCAAAGCTCTTCTCGCAAGAGCCTTGATGGCGCTGCGCGTTTCGCGCAGGGATACGGCATGACTGCGCATCCCACGCCCGGCCTCGTGATCGTCGCCCCCCGCTCGTCGAGCGGCAAGACCACCGTGACCCTCGGCCTGCTGCGGGCCTTCGCGCGGCGGGGCCTGCGCGTCACCGGCGCGAAATGCGGGCCGGACTACATCGACCCGGCCTTCCACGCCGTCGCGACCGGCCGCCCGAGCCTCAACCTGGACGCCTGGTCGATGCCGCCGGCGCTGCTGTCGGGCCTCGCCGCGCGCGTGACGGCCGACGCCGACCTGGCGCTTTGCGAGGGCCTCATGGGGTTGTTCGACGGCGTTCCGGCGGCGCCGGGCCGCTCGGGATCGTCCGCCGACGTCGCCGCCGCGCTGGGCTGGCCGATGCTGCTCGTCCTCGACGTGAGCGGCCAGTCGCAGTCCGCCGCCGCGATCGTGAAGGGCTGCGCGACCTATGACGCGCGGGTCCGGCTCGCCGGGGTGGTCGTCAACAAGGCCGGCAGCGCCCGCCACATCAGGCTGGTGCGCGACGCCGTGGAGGCGCTGGGCGTCCCGGTCTTCGGCGCCCTGCCCCGCTCGGAGGCGGTCAGCCTGCCGGAGCGCCATCTCGGGCTCGTGCAGGCGAGCGAAACGAGCGGGCTCGACGCCCGCCTCGACGCGATGGCGGACCTGGTCGAAGCCCATCTGGATCTCGACGCCATCCGGGGCTCCGCCCGGCCTTCCTCCCTCGGGGCGGACGGATCGGACGGACTGGCCCTGCGCCCGCCCGGACAAAGGATCGCCCTGGCGCGCGACGACGCCTTCTCGTTCATGTATCCGCATCTGCTGCAGGGCTGGCGGACGGCCGGGGCCGAGATCGTACCCTTCGCGCCGCTCGCGGACGAGCCGCCCGCCTCCGACTGCGACGTTTGCTGGCTCCCCGGCGGCTACCCGGAGCTGCATGCGGGACGCCTGTCCGCCAACCGTCGGTTCCTGGACGGCCTGCGGGCCTTCGCCGAGACCCGGCCGGTGCATGGGGAGTGCGGCGGCTACATGGCGCTGGGCCGGACCCTGACCGACGCCGCCGGCGTGGAGCACCCGATGGCCGGGCTCCTGGGCGTGCGCACGAGCTTCGCCCGACGCAAGATGAATCTCGGCTATCGCGACGCGGCGCTCGCCGCCGACGGACCGCTGGGCCGGGCCGGCGCGCGCCTGCGCGGGCACGAGTTCCATTACGCCAGCGTCACGGATCCGGGGGAGGACGGGCCGTTCGCGACGGTGACGGACGCCTACGGGTCCGCTCCCGCCCCGTCCGGCGGCCGGCGGGGGCTCGTGACGGGCTCCTTCTTCCACGTCATCGCGCGCGCCGACTGACGCGCGCCCCTCTTTCGAAGAAAAGCGGCCCACGCCCATGCGCACCGACATCATCGACCTTCCGCCCGACGTCCCCGGCTCCCGCCGCAGCCTGACGGCGCTGCGCTTCGGGGCGCCCGGCGCCCGGCCGCTCGCCTATGTGCAGGCGGCGCTGCACGCCGACGAGATTCCCGGCATGATGGCGGCCCACCATCTGCGGGCCGAGCTGGAGCGGCTGGAGGCCGACGGCCAGATCGTCGGCGAGATCCTGCTCGTGCCGGTGGCCAACCCCATCGGGCTCGGCCAGCGCGTGCTCGGCGGCAAGATCGGCCGCTTCGACCTCTCCGACGGCCTGAACTTCAACCGCGGCTTCCCGGCGCTCGGCCCCGCGGCGGCCAAGCGGGTCGAGGGGCGGCTGACCGACGACGCGTCACGCAACGTCGCGATCATCCGCGACGCGCTGCTCGACGCTCTGTCGGCCGAGCCGGCCGAGACGCCGGCCCAGCATCTCAAGCACGCGCTGCTGCGGCTGGCGCTGCCGGCCGACATCGTGCTCGACCTGCATTGCGACAGCGAGGCCGCGCTGCACCTCTACACCCTCACCCCGCTGGCCGGGATCGGCGAGGAGCTCAGCGCGGAGCTCGGCTGCCGGGCGCTGCTGCTCGCCGACGTGTCGGGCGACGACCCGTTCGACGAGGCCGTGACCCGGCCCTGGGTGGACGTGGCGGCGGCCGCGGGCGGCCGTCCTGCGCCGCTGGCCTGCTTCTCCTGCACAGTGGAGTTGCGCGGGACGTCCGACGTCAGCGACGCGTTCGGGCGCAGCGACGCCGCCGCTCTGGTGCGTTTTCTGCGCCGCCGCGGCGTGATCGCGGGCGAGCCGGGCCCCCTTCCCCCCGCGCTCTGCGCCGCGACGGAACTCGCCGCGTCCGATCCCCTCACCGCGCCGGTGGCGGGCGTGGTGTCCTATCTGCGGGCGCCGGGCGACATGGTCGCGGCGGGCGAGGCCGTGGCCGAGCTCATCGATCCTCTGACCGGCGCGGTCACGCCCGTCGCGAGCCCGCAGCCGGGCGTGCTCTTCGCCCGTTCGGCGGCCCGCTTCGCGACGCCGGGCCAACGCCTCGGCAAGGTCGCCGGGACGGTCCCGACCCGCCACGGCAAGCTCCTCAGCCCCTGACCGCGCCGGGCCGCTAGACGGCGACCTGCGAGCCCACCTCGATGGTGCGCCCCGTCGGGATGCGGAAATGGTCGCTCATGTCGCTGGCGTTGCGGGCGAGACGGATGAACAGCTTGTCCTGCCAGGCCGGCATCAGCGACCGGGCCGCCGGGCGCAGCGCCCGGCGGGAGATGAAGAAGGACGTGCTCATCACGTCGAAGGTCAGGCCCAGCGCCCGGCAGGCGAGGAGAGCCTTCGGCACGTTCGGGGTCTCCATGAAGCCGAAGCGCAGCGTAACGCGCGAGAAGCTGGCGGACACGGGCTCCAGCGTCGCCCGCCGCTCCCGGACGACGCGCGGCGTGTCCTCGGTGATCACGTGGAGGATCAGGTTCCTCTCGTGCAACACCTTGTTGTGCTTAAGGTTGTGGAGCAGCGCCGCCGGAGCGTTGTCGGGGTTGCCGGTGAGGAACACGGCCGTGCCTTTCACGCGCTCCGGCGACCGCTTCTCGAGCGCGGCGATGAACTGCGTCAGCGGAACCTCCTCGCGCCGCGCCTTCTCGCCGAGGATGGACGCGCCGCGGCGCCAGGTCAGCATTACGACCATCAGCGCGGCGCCGACCGCCACCGGCATCCAGCCGCCTTCGACCAGCTTCAACGCGTTGGCGAAGAGGAACACCGCGTCGATGGCCAGGAAGGGCGCGATCAGGAGGGCGGACGCGGCCGGCGACCAGCCCCACACGCGCCAGAGCACGAAGAAGGCCATCACGGCCGTCACCACCATGGTCCCGGTCACCGCGATCCCGTAGGCCGAGGCCAGGGCGCTGGACGACTTGAAGGCGTAGACGAGGAACACCACGGCCAGCAGCAGCATCCAGTTGATGCGCGGGATATAGATCTGTCCCTTCTCGGTCTCGGAGGTGCGGCGGATGTCCATGCGCGGCAGCAGCCCGAGTTGGATCGCCTGCTGGGTGAGCGAGAACGCGCCGGTGATCACCGCCTGGCTGGCGATGATGGTCGCCATCGTGGCGAGGACCACCATCGGGATCAGCGCCCAGGCCGGATAGAGCAGGTAGAACGGGTTCTCCAGCGCCTCGGGCCGGTCCAGCAGCAGGGCGCCCTGGCCGAGATAGTTGAGCGCCAGCGACGGCAGCACGATGAAGAGCCATGCGGTCTGGATCGGCTTGCGGCCGAAATGGCCCATGTCGGCGTAGAGCGCCTCCGCGCCGGTGACGGCCAGGAAGACCGCTCCGAGCGCGAAGAGCCCCGCCGCGCCGTGCTGCGCCAGAAAGGCCAGGCCATGCATGGGGCTGATCGCGGCCAGGATCGCCGGCGAGCGCAGAAGATGGACCGCGCCGCCGACCGCCATCGCGGCGAACCAGACGGCCGTGATCGGCCCGAACACGAAGGCGACCGCCGCCGTGCCGCGGCTCTGGACGGCGAAGAGCAACACCAGGATCCCGAGGCTCAGCGGGATCACGTAAGGCTCGAAGGCCGGCGTCGCGAGGTTCAGGCCCTCGACGGCCGACAGCACCGAGATCGCCGGCGTGATCATGGCGTCGCCGTAGAAGAGCGCCGCCGCCGTCATGCCGAGGATCGGGATCAGCCGGGCCTGATGTCCCATGGCGCGCTGCACCAGCGCCATCAGGGTCAGGGCGCCGCCCTCCCCTTCATTGTCCATGCGCAGGATCAGCAGGACGTATTTCAGCGTCACCACGACGATCAGCGCCCACAGCACGAGCGAAACCACGCCGTAGATCATCTCCGACGTCAGCACGCCGCCGCCGGCCGCGGCGACGAGGCTTTCCTTCAGGGCGTAGAGCGGGCTGGTGCCGATGTCGCCATAGACGACGCCGATGCTGCCCAGCATCATGGTCCAGAAGCCGGCCCGGGCGGGGCCGTGAGGTTGGGAGTGGACGACGGGCGGCCGCTCGGTCGACGGCGCCTCTGCGACGATGCTCATGGAGGTGAACCCTGCCGCGCGGATCAACCCGCGCACCTCGGCATCTAGGCGTCATCCCGGGCGCTCGCAGCCATGGAGCGGGTTTTCAGGTCCTTTCACATATGACTTTCCTATACGTTCCGGGACCGGCGCCCCTCATGTCCCCGACGGCGCGGACCAGACGGGCGGGCGGCATGGCGCAGCGGACGGACCAGAGACGGAGCGACCAGGGCGGACTCGCTCCGGCCGCCGCCACGGCGCTGGCGGTGCTGGGGGCGCTCGGCTTCGCCAAGCTGTTCGAGCCCGTGCTCGGCCTGGAGAACATCGACCTCGTGTTCCTGACCGCCGTCGTGGCGATCGCGGCCCGCTACGGCCTGGGGCCCTCCATCGCGGCGTCGATCGCGACCGTGCTGGCCTACAACTTCTTTTTCCTGCCGCCGCTCTACACCTTCGTGGTGTCGGAACCCAGGCACGTCGCCGCGCTGGTCTTCTTCACCATCGTGGCGGTGATCACCAGCAACCTCGCGGCCCGGGCGCGGCGGCGTGCGCTCGAAGCCCGCAGCCGGGCGGAGACCAACGAGGCGCTGTTCGCCTTCAGCCGCGACATCGCCGACGCGCAGGCCGGGGACGACCTGCTCGGCGCCACGGTCGCCCGCATGGCCAAGCTGATGGGGCGCGACGTCATCCTGTTGTTGCGCGCCCCGTCCGGCGCGCTGGAGACCGGGGCGGCCTCGCAGGCCGGTGCCGCAGCGTCGGACCTCGAGCGCCAGGCCGTCCAGTCGGCCTGGAGCGACGCAGCCAAGGCCTCCGGCGTGGACCGTGAGGTCCTGCGCTTTGGCGAGCGCTTCTACTTTCCCATGCGCGCCAGCCACGGCGTGACGGGCGCGGTGGGGCTCGGCCCCTCGCCGGACGGCGCCCTGTCGGCCGAGGACGAACGGCTCGTGCGGGCGCTGGCGGACATGATCGCCGTCGCCGTGGAGCGCACCAGGCTCGCGGCGGAGCGGGACGAGGCCCGGCTCGCCGCGGAGGCGGAGCGGTTGCGCTCGGCCCTGCTGAACTCGCTCTCGCATGACCTGAAGACGCCGCTCGCCTCCATCACGGGCGCGATCACGGCGCTGCGCGAGTATGGCGCCCTCTACGACGCGGCCTCGCGCGACGAGCTCGCCGCCACGATCCAGGACGAGGCCGAGCGCATGACCCGCTTCGTCGGCAACCTCCTGGACATGACGCGGCTGGAGGCGGGCGCCGTCCGGCTCCTTCGCGAGCCGACCGATGTGGGCGAAACGATCGGGGCGGCCCTCCGGCGCACGGCGTCGCTGACCAGGGATCACCGGATCGTCGTGCAGGTCGCCGGCGAGCTCCCCCTGCTGGATCTCGACGCCGCGCTGCTGGAGCAGGCGGTCGTCAATCTGGTCGATAATGCTGTCAAATACGCTCCGGCGGGCTCCGCCGTGACGCTCTCGGCGCAGGCCGAGGCGGACGGCGTCAGGATCCAGGTCGCCGACGAGGGGCCGGGCTTGCCGCCCGACGCGCCCGAGCGGGTGTTCGACCTGTTCTACCGCGCCCCAGGGGCCGGGCCGCGGCCGGCCGGGACCGGGCTCGGGCTGGCGATCGTCCGCGGCTTCGTCGAGGCGCTGGGCGGGACCGTTTCGGCGCGCGATGGGGCCGGAGGGCGCGGAGCCGTGTTCACGCTGGCCTTCCCGCTGACGCTCGCCTCCCCTGCGCCCGGAGCCGACCCATGACCACGCCCGCCATCCCGCTGCTGGTCGTCGACGACGAGGGTCCGATCCGCAGGCTCATGCGCACGAGCCTCGGCGCGCAGGGCTACCGCGTGCTGGAGGCCGCCACCGGAGCCGCCGCGCTCGCCGCCGCCGCCCGCGACGCGCCGGACGCGATCCTGCTCGATCTCGGCCTGCCGGACATCGGCGGCCTGGAGGTGATCCGGCGCCTGCGGGCCTCGGGCGACCCCACGCCCATCATCGTGCTTTCGAGCAGGGACGACGAGCGGGGCAAGGTGGAGGCCTTGGACCTCGGGGCCGACGACTATGTCACCAAGCCCTTCGGCATGGCCGAGCTGGTCGCCCGGATCCGCACGGCGCTCCGCCACCGCATCCAGCAGCAGGGGGCCGAAGCGGTGTTCCGCAGCGGCGACCTCCTCGTCGACCTCACCCGCCGCATCGTCCAGGTCGGCGGCGTCGACGTGAAGCTGTCCAACAAGGAGTGGGCGATCCTGCGAGTCCTGGTCTTGAACGCCGGCAGGGTGCTCACCCACAAGGCGCTGATGCAGGAGGTGTGGGGGCCGACCGTCGACGTGCAGTATCTGCGCATCTATGTCCGCCAGCTGCGCCAGAAGATCGAGCGGGACCCGGAACGGCCCGAGCACATCGTGACCGAGACGGGGGTGGGCTACCGCCTGAGCGACGCCGGGTGACGGCCCGCGTCCGCCTGCGGCCCGGGGCAGCTAGAGCGCAACTTTCACGGCGATGACGCGTTTGCGCCCGTGTCAGCCTCCAGCGAGACGGTCCTCATGCTTCATTCGCCCGCGCCTTCCGCCCCGCGTCGCTCCAGGACCCGGGGCGCCGTCCGATGAGCGCCGGGACGATGAGGGCGGCCCGCCTGGAGGCCGCCGGCCGGGCGACCGTGGTCGAGGCTCCCATCCCGGTCCCCGGGGCCGGGCAGGTCCGGATCCGTCTCGAAGGCTGCGGAGTCTGCGCCTCCAACCTGACGCCCTGGGCCGGGCCGGACTGGATGGAGTTTCCGACCCAGCCAGGCGATCTCGGCCATGAGGGCTGGGGCGTCGTCGACGCGCTGGGCGAGGGCGTCCAGGAGCTCGCCCCAGGCGACCGCGTCGCGGCGCTCTCGTTCAGGAGCTACGCCGAATACGACGTGGCGGACGCCCGGAACGTCGTCAGGCTCCCGGATGCGTTGGCCGGCCAGCCCTTCCCGGGCGAGCCGCTGGGCTGCGCTATGAACATCTTCCGGCGCAGCGGAATCGAGGCCGGCCAGACGGTAGCGATCGTCGGCGTCGGCTTCCTCGGGGCCATCCTGACCCGCCTCGCCGCGGACGCCGGCGCCAGGGTCATCGCCATCTCGCGCCGGGATTATTCGCTCGACCTCGCGCGGCGCATGGGCGCGGCCGAGACGATCCCGATGGAGGACCACGGCGCCGTCATCGCCCGGGTCAAGGACCTCACGGGCGGCGTCTTCTGCGACCGGGTCATCGAGGCGGTCGGCAAGCAATGGCCGCTCGACCTCGCGGCCGAGATCACCCGCGAGCGCGGACGGCTGATCGTGGCCGGCTACCACCAGGACGGACCGCGGCAGGTGAACATGTGGCTGTGGAACTGGCGCGGCCTCGACGTCATCAACGCCCATGAGCGCGACCCGAAGGTTTACATGCAGGGCATCCGCGAGGCGGTCGACGCGGTGGCGTCCGGCCGGCTGGACCCGTCGGGCCTCTACACGCACCGCTTCCCGCTGGACCGGCTGGGCGACGCCCTGGACGCCACGCGCGACCGACCGGACGGCTTCCTCAAGGCGCTGGTGACCTTCTGATGGCGGCGCGTCGCCCCCGCATCGGCTTTCTCGGCGTCGGCTGGATCGGCCGCCACCGCATGCAGGCCATCCTGGAGACCGGGCTCGTCGAGGCGGCCGCCGTCGCCGACCCCTCGCCCGAGATGGCGCAGGAGGCCGGGCGCCTCGCCCCGAGGGCCCTGCAGGCCGCCACGCTCGACGACCTTCTGGACGCCGGGATCGACGGCGTCGTCATCGCCACCCCGAGCGCCCTTCACGCCGAGCAGTCCATCCGGGCGCTGGAGCGCGGCGTCGCGGTGTTCTGCCAGAAGCCCCTCGGCCGCACCGCCGCGGAAGCCCAGGCCGTGGTGGACGCGGCCCGCAGGGCCGACCGCCTGCTCTGCGTCGACCTCTCCTACCGCTTCACGGAGGGCATGGCGAAGATCCGCGACGTCGTCGCGTCCGGGGGACTGGGACGCGTCTACGCGGTCGACCTCGTCTTCCACAACGCCTATGGGCCGGACAAGCCGTGGTTCTACGATCAGGCCCAGTCGGGCGGCGGCTGCGTGATGGATCTCGGCGTCCACCTCGTCGACCTGGCGCTGTGGACGCTGGGCTTTCCCGGCGTGACCGGCGCGACCAGCTCGCTCTTCGCCGGGGGCGAGCCGCTGGCCGGCCGCGCCGACCGGGTGGAGGACTACGCCGTCGCGTCGCTCACGCTGGACACCGGCGCGGTGGTCCAGCTCGCCTGTTCGTGGCGGCTGCAGGCCGGCTGCGACGCCATCGTCTCGGCCGCCTTCTACGGGACGGAGGGCGGCGCGGCGCTGCGCAACGTCGACGGCTCGTTCTACGACTTCCGGGCCGAGCGATTCCGCGGGACCGCCCGGGAGGAGCTCTCCGCCCCGCCGGACGCCTGGGGCGGCCGCGCGGCGGCCGACTGGGCCCGCCGGCTGGCGGCCGGCGAGCGCTTCGACCCGCAAGCCATGCGGCTCGTGGACGTCAGCCGCGCCCTCGACCGGATCTACGGGCGCCCCGGTTCCTGATCGGCCCGGCTCGTGCGAGCCTCGGGCGATTCGGCCCCGCGCCTGCGGCGAGGCTCACTGACGGACGAGGACGACATGCCGGCGATAGCGATCCATGGCGGATGCGGGGTGATGGCCAGGCTCGGCCTCTCGGAGGACGAGTGGCGCGCCGCGCGCGACGACCTGGCGCGCGCGCTCCGGGCCGGCTGGGCCCGGCTGCAGGCCGGCGGGAGCGCCGTCGACGCGGTCGAGGCCGCCGTGACCACGATGGAGGACTCGCCGCATTTCAACGCCGGCCATGGGGCGGCCTTCAACGCCGCGGGCGAGAACGAGCTCGACGCCGCCATCATGGACGGCGCGACGCTGGGCGCCGGCGCGGTCTGCGCGGCGCGGCGCATCCGCAACCCGGTCCGGGCCGCCCGCGCGCTGATGGAGGGCGGCGAGACCGTGATGCTGACGGGCGACGCCGCCGACCGCTTCGCCGCCGCCGCCGGCCTGCCGGTCGAGGACCCCGCTTACTTCGGCACCCAGAGGCGCCGCGACGCGCTCGCCTCCATGCAGGCGCGCCTGCGCGCCGGGACGGCGGCCGAGGCCAGCGAGGCCGAGAAGCACGGCACCGTCGGGGCCGTCGCGCTCGACGCGAAGGGCCATCTGGCCGCCGCCACCTCGACGGGCGGGTTCACCAACAAGCCGGTCGGCCGCGTCGGCGACAGCCCGGTCATCGGCGCCGGGACCTATGCGCGCGACGGCGTCTGCGCGGTGTCGGGCACCGGCAAGGGCGAGTTCTTCATCCGCCACGTGGTCGGGCACGAGATCGCCAGCCGCATGGCCTATCTGGGCGAGGACGTCGAGACGGCCTCGCGCCGCGTCGTCATGGAGGACCTCGCGCCCCACGGGATCGGAGCCGGGCTCGTCGCCATCGACGCGCAGGGGCGCATCGCCGCGCCCTACAACACCGACGGCATGTTCCGCGGCTGGATCGGGCCGGACGGGCGCCTCAGCGTCGCCACCCACGACGAGGTCTACGCGCTCGGGCCGGCCGGCTGAACCTCTCAGCCGGAGAGGTCGGCGAAGCGGCGGGCCAGCAGATAGGCGACCGTGGCCGAGACGGCCGTCACGGTCGCGCCCCAGGCGATGTCGACCAGCGCCATCGCGGGCGTGTAGCCGCGCAGCGTCGCCCAGTTGGTGAGATCGTAGGTGGCGTAGGCGAAGAAGCCGAACAGCGCACCATAGAGGGCCGCGTCGGTCCATTGGCCCGAGCGCACGGCCGGCATCATGGCGAAGACCACGATGCCGACGACATAGAGCAGGTAGAAGGCGGCCGCGACCGGCAGGTTCGGCTTGTCGAGCAGCAGCGCGCCGATCTGCTCCATGTAGAACTTGCGCGCCACGATCGACAGCCAGGCGAGATCGAGGGGCAGCATCACGGCCGCGGCGCAGAGATAGAGGATGATGGCTCGCTTCATGCCCGAACGTCCGCTCCGAAGGCGCGGCCGGATGGTCGGACGCCTCCTGTGTGCGTACCGGAAGGCAAGCTGGATCACGGCGGCGGGCACGAGAGGGTGATTCGACGCAGCCCTCCTGTTTTGGCAGAGTGCGGGTTGGGGGGCGCCTCTGCTCGCGGGTGCTCGCGATGTTCGAGTTCGCTGAATTCCAGAAGCCCTGCCCGGGTTGCGGCAACAGGACTCCCAGCCTGTTCACCTGGGCCAAGACCGACAACAAGCTGCTCTGCATGCGCTGCGGCGGCGCGATCGAGCTGCCCGAAGCGGCCCGCTTCATGCGCTTCCGGTTCGCCCAGACGGGAGCGTTGCTCACCGAGGCCGAGCGCAAGGTCTTCGAAGACACGCACTGAGGCCGCGGCCACGCTCCCGGCGGGAGCGCGGCCGGGGGACGTCAGGCGTCGAGCAGATGCTCGATGCGGATCGGCAGGCTGCGGATGCGCTTGCCGGTGGCGTGGTGGACGGCGTTGGCGACCGCCGCGTTGGTCCCCACATTGCCGAGCTCGCCGAGGCCCTTGATGCCGGAGGGGTTGACCAGCTGGTCCTCCTCCGACAGCAGGATCACCTTGACCTCCGCCACGTCGGCGTTCACCGGGATCAGATATTCCGAGAGGTTGTCGTTGACGTAGCGGGCGGCCCGCACGTCGATCTCGGTCTGCTCGTGCAGGGCGGAGCCGAGGCCCCAGATCAAGCCCCCCATCAGCTGGCTGCGCGCCGTCCGGGGGTTCATGATGTGGCCCGCCGCGAAGGCGCCGACCAGCCGGGGCGCGCGGATCTCGCGCGTCCGCTCATGCACGCGCACCTCCACGAACTCCGCCCCGAATGCGTACTGGATGCGGTCCTCGAGCCGCGAGCCGCCGGTGATGCCGGACTTGCCCGCATAGAGCCCGGCCAGGGCGTCCGGGCTGGAGCCATGCGGGACGAACTCGCCATATTCCTCGAGCGCGCCCGCGCCGAGAGCCTTGAAGAGCTCGCCCACGTCGTGGAATTCGCCGCCGGGGCCGATGAGCTTGCCCTGGGCGATGGTCCACCCGGACAGGCCCGCGCCGGGGCCGCCGACCGAGGCGGTCGTCTGCGGCTCGGCCCGCGCCACAAGCCGGCCGATGATCCGCTCGCAGGCCAGGGCCACGGCCGAGCAGACGCTCGCGGTCGAGATCGAGCCGCCGGCCACCGGCGCGGGCGGGAGCTGGGTGTCGCCCATCACGACGTCGACGTCCTCCAGCGGCACGCCGAGCTTCTCCGACGCCATCTGGGCCACCACCGTGTAGGCGCCGGTGCCGATCTCGTGGCCCGCCGTCTCCACCCGGACGCCGCCCTGCGGGCGATAGCGCACGCGCGCCGCCGCCGGGGCGAGCTGGGTCGGATAGCAGGCGGTGGCGCAGCCCCAGCCGATCAGCCAGTCGCCGTCCCGCATCGAACCGGGGCGCCTGTCCCGGCCCGACCAGCCGAAAGCCTCGGCGGCCGCGTCATAGCACTGCATCAGCGAGCGGCTGGTGTAGGGCAGGCCCTTGATGGGCTCGTTCATGGTGTCGTTGACGCGCCTGAGCTCGACCGGGTCCATGTCGAGCTTGAAGGCGAGCTCGTCCATGGCGCTCTCCAGGGCGAACATGTAGGGCACTTCCGGCGGCGAGCGCATGAAGCCGGGCGTGTTGCGGTCGGCATGGACGATGTTCACCTTGGTGAACACGTTCGGGACCTTGTATATGCGCGCGGTCGTATCCGTGCCGGCCACCATATAGGCGTCGGGCCGGGAAGTGACCTCCCACCCCTCATGCGACAGCGCCGTCAATCGGCCGTCGCGCGACGCGCCGAGGCGCACATGGTGGCGCGTCTCCGCCCGGTAGGTCGCGACCGTGTAGCCCTGGTCGCGCGTGGTCACGAGCTTCACCGGCCGGCCCAGCCGGCGCGCCGCGATGGCCACCAGCGCGGTGCGGGGCGTGATCGCGCCCTTCGAGCCGAAGGCGCCGCCGATGAAGCGGCTGACGATGCGGATGTCCTGCTGGTCCATCCCGAGCTGTTCCGCCAGGCCGGCGCGCAGGCCGTAGACGGTCTGGCTGGGCTCGTGGACGGTCAGCTCGGAGCCCGACCACAGGCATGTGGTGGTGAAGAGTTCGATGGGATTGTGATGCTGGGTCGGGGTCTCGTATCGCCCCTCCACCACCACGTCGGCGGTCGCGAGCGCCTGCTCGGCGTCGCCGACCTGCGGATCCTCGTGCTTGTCGCTGGCGTCCTTGGCGGACCGCTCCTGCGCGCCGGGGGCGTCGAAGCCGGCCGAGGGCCGTTCGGCGAAGTAGCGCGCCTTCAGCCGGTAGGCGGCGTCGCGCGCCGCCTCGAAGGTGTCGGCCACCACCATGGCGACGATCTGGCCGTCGTGGAAGATCTGGTCGGTCTCCAGCGGCCGGATGCTGGTCGAGGCGGTCCCGCCCTGGCTCATCATCGTGGCGGCCTTCACCTCGCCCGAGACGTTCTGGTGCGTCAGCACGTCGAGCACGCCCGGCATGTCCAGCACCGAGGCGGGATCGATGGAGAGGACCTTGCCCTTGGCGATCGGGCTCGTGACCAGGACCGCGAAGGCCGGGTTGGCGACCGGGATGTCGGAGGCGTAGCGGGCCGCGCCGGTGACCTTGAGGCGGCCGTCGATGCGCGGGGCCGGCTGGCCCATATTGGCTTTGGGTTCGGGTGCGGCGTCGACCATCGGTCAGCCCTCCATCTCGGCGGCCTGGATGAGCGCCCGGACCAGGGTCTCCTGGCCGAGCTTCACCTTGAAGGCGTTGTCCCCTGCGGGCCGCGCCCGCTCGAAGGCGGCGCTCGCGGCCTTGCGGGCCAGGTCCTCGTCGAAGCGCTGGCCGCGCAGGACCTCCTCGGCTTCGTAGGCGCGCCACGGGATGGCGGCCACGCCGCCGAGCGCCACGCGCGCGTCCCGGACGGCGCCGCCGTGGAGGTCGAGGGCGACCGCCGCCGAGGACAGGGCGAAGGCGTAGGATTCGCGGTCCCGGACCTTGAGATAGAGGGAGCGGCGGGCCCAGGGCTTCGCCGGGACCGTGATGGCGGTGATCAGTTCGCCCGGGTCCAGCACCGTCTCGACCTCCGGCGCATCGCCCGGCAGGCGGTGCAGGCGCGCCGCCTCGATGCGGCGGCGGCCGCGCGGACCGATGGTCTCGACCGCGCCGTCCAGCGCCACGAGAGCCTGGGCGAAGTCGCCCGGATAGCTGGCGATGCAGTGCTGGCTCACGCCCAGCACGGCGTGCAGGCGGTTCACGCCGCCCAGCGCCGAACAGCCCGAGCCGGGATCGCGCTTGTTGCACGCGTCCCAGGACGTGTCGCGGAAATAGGGGCAGCGCGTGCGTTGCAGCAGGTTGCCGCCCATCGTCGCCATGTTGCGCAGCTGCGCGCTCGCGGCGAGCAGGAGGCTTTGCGACAAAGCCGGGTAGTCGCGCTTCACCGTCTCGTCGTCGGCCACGACCGCCATCGGGGCCAGGGCGCCGATGCGCAGGCCGCGCTCGCCGGCCTGGACACCGCGCATGTCCGGCTCCTGCTCGGCGAGGCCCTTGACGTCGACCAGCGCCTGCGGGCGCATGACGTCGAGCTTCATGAGGTCGACGAGGGTCGTGCCGCCGGCCAGGAACGCCACCGGGGACGAGACCGCGGGGCCGCGGCCGACATCGGCGAGCCCGACGGCTTCGCGCAGGGTTTCGGGCCTGCTGTACTGGAACGGGCGCATGGGTCAGCCCTCCATCCGGTCGCGCGCCTGCTCGACGGCGGCGACGATGTTGGGATAGGCGGCGCATCGGCACAGATTGCCGCTCATGAATTCGCGGATCGCCGCCGGCGAGGAGGCATGCCCCTCCTGCACGCAGGCGACGGCGGACATGATCTGCCCGGGCGTGCAGTAGCCGCATTGGAACGCGTCATGATCGATGAAGGCCTGCTGCATGGGGTGCAGGTCGCCCTGCGCTCCGGCGAGCCCCTCGATGGTGGTCACCTCGCGGCCTTGCACGCTGACCGCCAGCGTCAGGCAGGAGAGGACGCGGGCGCCGTCGAGATGCACCGTGCAGGCGCCGCATTGGCCGTGGTCGCAGCCCTTCTTGCCGCCGGTCAGGCCCACATGCTCGCGCAAGGCGTCGAGCAGGCTGGTGCGGACGTCCAGCGCCAGCCGATGCTCCTGCCCGTTGATCCTGAGCCGCATCGGGACGGGCGCGGCCGGGTCCGGCTCGCGCCGCGTCTGGGCGGCGGCGGGGCCGGCGAGGCTTTCGGCCACGAGCGGGGCCGCGAGGGTGGAGGCTGACGCCCCGAGGAAATGTCGGCGGTTGACGGCCGGCCGCGTCGCGTCGTCGCTAGCCATGGGAGGCTCCGGTCATGGGGGGTGAACCTGTCCCCCAACGGCGCCCCGGGCATGCGGTTCCGGCCGGCCCGGCCCTCGGCGCCCGTGGCGCTCCGCCGCAGCAGGCCCGGCTCGCCCCGGCTCAATCCCAGAGATGGCGGTTCCACATATGGGTGCAAATGCGGTAGTCGGCGCCCTCCATCCGGCAGAGGAACAGGTACTTGCCCGAGACCGTGCGGTGGTTGTCCTTCATGTGGAAGGCGTAGACGCCGATCTCCTGGACCATGTCGGGGGCGATCGCCCGCCGGTCCTCGCAGGTGATGGTGACCGCCGAGGCGTGCTCGGCGAAGCTCGCCCAGAAGCCGCCGGCGCCCGCCCGGCCGCGCACCACGCCCGAGTTGATCGGCACGACGACGGCGTCCTCGGCGTAGAGATCCTGGATGGCGGCGTGATCCTGCGCGTTGAACGCGGCGAACCAGGCGTCGTTGAGCCTCGCCAGGGCCTGCTCGTCGATGGTCATCGCGAAGTCCCTTCCTGCGATTTCTCTGCAGATTGCAACTCTACGTTGAGAATTCCCTCATAGGGTAACTTGGGTGTCTTCCGTCGCGGTGTCCTGATGCTGGAAAAATCCTGGCGAGGCCGGTTCGTCACGAGGCTCGTGAGCCATGTCTCGCAGTCCGACCAGGAGCGGGGCTCCGGCGCGGATCACGATCCCTTCCGGGCCGCCGCGGCGCGCCACGAGCGGCCGCATGAGAGACTCTTCCCTTACGACGTCGTCGACAAGAAGGCCGAGCAGGAAGCTCGTCGCGGGGCGGCCGGCCGCTTCCGCCCCACCCCGAAGCCGGCCCCGGCCCCGGCCACGGCCGACCTGGAGCAGAGGGTCATCTTCAAGAAGCCCGACCCGAAGGTCGTGGTCATCGTGACCGAGAAGCCGCGTCCGGGCCCCCAATGGCACTGGAAGGCGAACGGGCGCCAGCCGCCGGGCCAATAAGCGAGCCCTCCCCGGCCGGTCAGGGCGCGATGATCTTATCGATGGTGATCGGCAGGTCGCGGATGCGCTTGCCGGTGGCGTGGAACACCGCGTTGGCGATAGCCGCCGCCGTGCCGACGATGCCGATCTCGCCCAGGCCCTTCACGCCGATCGGACTGACCTTGTCGTCATGCTCCTCCACGAAGATCACGTCGATGTCGTGGATGTCGGCGTTCACCGGCACGTGATATTCGCCCAGGTTGTGGTTCATGAAGCGGCCCAGCGTGTGGTCGAGCAGGGTCTCCTCCTGCAGGGCCATGCCGAGGCCCATCACGACGCCGCCCAGGATCTGGCTGCGCGCCGTCTTGGGATTGAGGATGCGCCCGGCCGCGACGGCGTTGACGATGCGGGTGACCCGCACCACGCCCAGCTCCTCGTCGATCTTCACCTCGGCGAAGATGGCCGAATGGGTGTAGCCGGCGTAGAGCATCTGCGTGATCCGGCTGGGCGCGGCGCTCTCCTCCTCCTCGATCGCGTCGAGGCCGGCCCCGGCGAGGATCTCCGAAAAGCTCAGGCTCCGCGCCGCGTCCGACGCGAGGACGACGCGGCCGTCCCGGAACGCCACATGGTCGAGGTCGGCGTTGCCGAGGGGCGAGCCGTCCAGCCCGCGCGCCGCCTTCAGGAGCGACTTGCGGGCCGACTCGCAGGCCGCCTGGACGGCGCTGCCCGCTGACGCGGCGGTCCAGGACCCGCCCTCGACAGGCGACTTCGGCAGCGACGAGTCGCCGAGCTTCACGTCCACCTTGTCGAGGGGCAGCCCGAAGGCGTCCGCCGCAAGCTGCGCCAGGATCGTGTAGGTGCCTGTGCCGATGTCGGCCGTCGCGCAGGCGACCTCGACGCCGCCGTCCCGCTTCACGGTGACTCGAGCGGCCGTCTTCTGCATCATGGCCTCCCAGACGCCGCTGGCCATGCCCCAGCCGACGAGTTCGCGGCCCTCGCGCATCGAGCGCGGCGTGGGATTGCGGTTCGACCAGCCGAAGCGCTCGGCGCCTTGCGCGTAGCAGGCGCGAAGCTCCTTGCTGGTGAAGACCTTGTCCTCGTCCTTGTCCTTGGCGTTGAAGTTGCGCAGCCTGAGCTCGACGGGATCGAGGCCGAGTTCGCAGGCGATCTCGTCCATGGCGGTCTCGAGCGCATAGACGCCCAAGGTCGCGCCCGGCGCGCGCATGTCGCAGGGCGTGTAGGTGTCGAGCTTGGCCAGCCGATAGGTGAGTTCGGCGTTGGGGACGTCGTAGAGGAACCCCGACCAGTTGACGACGACCTCCTGGTAGTCCTCGAATTGCGAGGTGCCGGCCACCGCGTCGTGCTTCACGGCCTGCAGCTTGCCGTCGCGGTCGGCGGCGAGCGCCAGCTGCTGGATCGTGTAGGGGCGGTAGCCAAGCGTGAAGGTCTGGTCGCGGGTGAGCTCCACCCGCACGGAGCGCTTCAGCTCCAGCGCCGCCATGACGGCGAGGAAGAGCTGGTGCTGCGGCCGCAGGCCCGACCCGAAGGCGCCGCCGACGAAGGGCGCGACGACCCGCACGTCCGCGCTGGACAGCCCGAAGACGCTGGCCACGTAGGACTGGCTGTTCTGCGAGCCCTGCGTCTTGTCGTGGATGGTGAGCTTGCCGTCGCCCTCCCACACCACCGTGGTGGCGTGAGGCTCCATGGGATTGTGGTGCTCGATGGCGACGCTGTACTCGTTCTGCAGCTTCACCGGCGCGGCGGCCAGGGCGGCGTCGGCGTCGCCGCGGGGCTTGGGCGGCGGCTTCACGCCGTTGCGCTTCTTGGGAGGCGTATAGGCCTCCTCGCGCTGGAGCTCCAGATTGGTGAAATGCTCTTCGGGCGCGTAGTCGACCCGGACCAGCGTGGCGGCGTAACGGGCGGTCTCGTAGTCGTCCGCCACCACGAGGGCGATCGCCTGGCCGGCGAAGGCGATCGCATCGTCGTAGAGCGGCCGAAACGGCGAGCCCGGAGGCGCGGTCTCGTCGCGGTGCTTGTAGTCGAACCAGGCCGTCGCCGGCCGGTTCTCATGCGTGAACACCTGGACGACGCCCGCCACCGCGAGCGCCTGGGAGGCGTCGATGCGCAGGATTCGCCCGCGCGTGACGGCGCTCGACACGATGACCCCGTGCAGCAGGCCGGGCGCGGCGAACTCGGCGGCGTAGCGGGCTTGACCGGTGACCTTCAGCGGGCCGTCGACGCGGCTGCGCGGGGACCCCACATGCAAATCGGCGTTGCTCATGACGGCGTCCTCACTGGATCCGCTTGTCGGTCTGCGATTGCGGCGTCCCGGCCGCGGCCTGTCCGAGCGCCCGCACGATGGCGCGGCGCGCCAGCTCGATCTTGAAGTCGTTGTGGCCGAACCCCCGCGCGCCGACGAGGAGGCGCTCCGCGACCTGGGCGAACCGCTCCGGCGCCGGCGCCTGTCCTTCGAGGATCGCCTCGGCCTCCGGCGCGCGCCACGGCTTGTGGGCGACGCCGCCCAGCGCCAGGCGGGCCTTCCCGATGACGCCGTCGCGCATCTCCAGCCCGACCGCGACCGACACCAGCGCGAAGGCGTAGGACAGCCGGTCGCGCAGCTTGAGATAGGTGTGGTGCGCCGCGAAGGCGGGACGCGGCAGGTCCACCGCAGTGATCAGCTCGCCGGGCCGCAGCGTGGAATCCGTCTCGGGCGCGTCGCCGGGCAGGCGATGGAACTCGGCCATCGGGATGGCCCGCGCGCCGTCCGGGCCCTCCACCTGCACCACCGCCTCCAGGGCGGCCAGCGCCACGCACATGTCGGACGGATGGGTGGCGATGCAGTGCTCGCTCGTCCCCAGGATGGCGTGGATGCGGTTGACGCCGTCGCGCGCCGAGCAGCCCGACCCGGGCTCGCGCTTGTTGCACGGCGTGGCCGGATCATAGAAATAGTAGCAGCGCGTGCGCTGCAGCAGGTTGCCGCCCGTCGAGGCGGCGTTGCGAAGCTGCGGCGACGCCCCGGCCAGAATGGCGCTCGCCAGGAGCGGGTAGTCGCGCGCGATCCGCTCGTCATGGGCCAGGTTGGAATTGGTCACGAGGGCGCCGATGCGCAGCCCCTCGCCATGGCTCTCGATGCGGTCCAGCGGCAGCCGGGTGATGTCGACGAGGCGGCCCGGGCGCTCCACGTCGTATTTCATCAGGTCCAGCAGATTGGTCCCGCCCGCGATCACGCGCGCGGTCGGATCCCCGGCCAGCTCGCGCACGGCTTCAGCGGCGCTCTGGGCGCGCACATAGGAGAACGGGGTCATGGCCGACCTCCCGGCAGGCCGGCGCGGTCGCCCGCGGCCATGGCCTGCTCGACGGCGGCGACGATGTTCACATAGGCGCCGCAGCGGCAGATGTTTCCGCTCATCAGCTCGCGGATCTCGTCGCGCGTCCTCGCCCTGCCCTCGGCGATCAGCCCCACGGCGGAGCAGATCTGGCCCGGAGTGCAATAGCCGCACTGGAACGCGTCATGGTCGACGAAGGCGGCCTGGACCGGATGGAGTTCGCCGTCCTGGGCCAGGCCCTCGACCGTGACCACGCTCGCGCCGTCCTTCATGACCGCGAGCGTCAGGCAGGAATTGACCCGGACTCCGTCGACCAGGACCGTGCAGGCGCCGCACTGGCCGTGGTCGCAGCCCTTCTTGGTCCCGGTCAGGTCGAGGTCCAGCCTGAGCAGGTCGAGCAGGGTCGTCCAGGGCTGGACCTGCAACGGGCGCTCCACGCCGTTGATCGTGATGCGCACGGGGATGGCGTCCGGAAGCGCGGACGCAGTTCGCGATGGCGTGTTCACGGCAGGTCTCCGGTCGTGACGGGGAGCGTCGGCCTGGAGGCCCGGACGCTTCGTGCAGGATCAACCGGAGGCGCGGGGGATGGTTCCTCCCGACTCCTGGCGCGGACGGTCCGCGCTCAAACGTCGCACGGCGGCGGCGAGGGGGTCGGATTTCGGCGAAGGGGCCGTCGCGACGCCCCTCCGTTCCGTGTCAGGCGAGCGTTGGACAGGTGGGCCGCCAGCTTCAGCGCCGGCGACGATGGGCTCTCACGGGAACCATGCGGCTCTCCGCGTTGTCCTTGGCCTGCGCCACCATGAGGACGAGCGCGAAGGTGAGAGCCGGGACGATCAGGCCGGCCGCCGCAGCGGCATAGAGCGTCGACATCGGGGTTTCTCCTGCAAGGTCTTGAACCAATGCAGATGAAGTTCAGTCTGTTCCCGACGAAGCGGGGTCGCGAGACGCGGACGCTCGGCCATTCTCATGTTCGGAGCGCCACGGCGTCGCGTCTCGTCTGGCCGGTCGGAGTCGGGCCGGCGCATGCGACGCCGGAGGCGAGCGACCGCGCCAGAGGGGGCGCGATCGGCGTCCGAGGCGTGGTCAACCAGCCGTGGCGACCTTCGGGCGGCGGCCGCGCTTGGCCGGAGCGGGCGCAGGCGGAGGAGCGGGCTTGCGCCGGGCCTGACCGAGACCCATGCTTTTCGCCAGCTCAGACCGCGACGCCGCGTAGTTCGGCGCGACCATCGGGTAGTCGGACGGCAGTCCCCAGCGGGCGCGATAATCGGCGGGGGTCATGCCGTACTTGGTCGACAAATGACGCTTCAGGGACTTGAAGGTCTTCCCGTCCTCGAGGCAGACGATGTAGTCCGGAGTCACGGACTTCTTGATCGGAACGGCCGGGCGAAGCTCCTCGACCGGCTCTTCCTTCTTCCCGCTCGAGACGGCGACAAGGGCCGAGTGGACGCTTCCGATCACGCTCGTAAGCTCTTCACGCGACAACTTGTTGTTTGATACATACGCGGAGACGATGTCCGCGACGAGATCAATGAGGATGCTGTTGTCTTCTGACACGATGTGCTCCGATTTTTCAGCCATATCAGCATACACCACTTGATTTATTTGAAAAGCACAAATCCTTGATGAAAGACGAGTAGCATACCTCGCTTTATTCCCGGTCTAGTTGCATTTCCTCCCCAGGCTGCTTGTGCGGCTCCCGATCGCCGCAGATCCGTGGTCCGCCTCCGGCCAGCCATTTTCTTGGGCTCCAAGCAAGATCACGACGAAACGCCGCCCCAACTGGATTCGCCACGTGCCCTACAAGAAGATCATCGCCATGACGGCGCTCCTCGCCTTGGCCGAGCCCGCCAGCGCCGCCGCGTTGAAGATCGTCAACAAGACCAGAGAGCCGATCGCGGAGGTGCAGATCTCTCATGGGAGCGGCTGGGGTCCTCCGCAACTGGACGGCAAGCCGATCCGCTTCGGGGAAAGCCGCACCCTGCGCTGGGTCGCCGACGGAAAACGGCGGCTGATGCTGAAGAACGCCGGCGGCGACGAGTGCATCCTGGACGGCATCGACTTCGAGGAGGGCAAGGTCCTGACCGTCACGGACCGCGTCCTCACCCTCTGCAAATAAATTCGAAAAAAAACGACGGAGCCATGGAACCCCGTCCGGGGAGAGGCGTTATCCCGTCGCATCACAGGAATGCCCCCTCCAAGATGCGCAGCGGCCCTCGCAAGTGCTCGTCATTTGCGAGGGCCTTTTTCGTTCGGCGGCCCGCGCGACCGGGCGCGAGCCCGGCCTTACGCGCCCGAGCGGCTGGCCACGAACAGCAGCGACTGCTCGCTCTCCTCCATCAGAACGCCGGCGACATGGCCGAAGCTCAGCGACTCGCCCGGCCTCGGGCTGACGCCGAGGACCACGAGCGTGTGCTTGCCCACGCGCGCCTGGCGGGCGATGGCCTGCTCGGCGGCCATGTTCACCCGCACGGCGGTGCGGACCGGCACCCCGAACTGGTCACCCAACCGCACGATGTCCTTCAGGATCGCCTCGTTCTGGCCGCGCATGACGCGGAACCGCCGCTGGCGCGTTCCCGTCTGGTGCGCGCCGGCGACATAGAGCGCCGTGATGGGGCAGCGATGCGACCGCGCCAGCGCCAGCGCGACCTCGGCTCCCCGGCGAGACACCTCGGTGCCGGTGATGGCGACCAGGATGTTCATGTCGGCCCGCACGGGCTCCTCGCGCAGCGCGCCGCGGGCGCTGGCCAGCGCGAAAGGACCGTCGAAGCTCTCGGCGAGCCGCGTCAGCCGCGGGTGGAAGCCGCCCTTCGCATCCGCCGAAGGCTCCACCCCGGCGATCAGGAGATCGTAGCCTTTCGCCGCCTCCCGGGCGATCGCCTCCTCGTCCGGGCCTGACTGGACGCGGGTGGTGACGTCCACCTCCAGGGTGACCTCGTCCGGCTCCGGGTCGTCCTGGGCGGTGGCGGCCGCCTTTTTGACGGCCGTCTCGACGTCCAGGTCGATGTCGGGCTCGCCGTTCACGAGGGGGACCGCGTCGGCCCCGAGGCGCACCACCGTCACGGGCAGGCCCCTTGCGCCGGCGAGCAGGCCGGCGATGCGCGACGCCAGCCGGCCGCTCTGGCTCTGGTCCGCCCCGACCAGGAGGCGCTCCAGCTGGGGCACGAAGCCCTTGGCCTCGAAAGTCTCGCGCTCGATGCGCTCCGATTCCTCCGGCGTGATGGGCAGCCGTCCCAGCGCCCAGCGCAGCATCGGCGGCATCGCCATCGTGGTGATCACCGCCATGGCGACGATCATGGTGAAGAGGTTCTCGCTGAGGGCCCCGATGGAGAGGCCGATCGAGGCGACGATCACCTCCGTCGAGCCGCGGGCGTTCATGCCGCAGCCGAGCGCGACGGATTCGCGGCTGCTCAGGCCGCCGAACCAGCCGCCCACGAAGGCGCCG
This sequence comes from Alsobacter sp. SYSU BS001988, assembly GCF_054796215.1. Taxonomy (NCBI): domain Bacteria; kingdom Pseudomonadati; phylum Pseudomonadota; class Alphaproteobacteria; order Hyphomicrobiales; family Alsobacteraceae; genus Alsobacter; species Alsobacter sp. SYSU BS001988. The sequence goes on from NZ_JBTAMK010000001.1 coordinate 115,453, forward strand.
CCGAACTTGCCGAGGCTGGCGATCAGCACGAGGCCGACGGTCAGGAGGGCGATCTCGCCGTTCTTGAGAATGGTGAGGTCGGCGCTGAGGCCGGCGAGCCCGAAGAACACGGGCATGAACAGCGCCACGATCAGGCCGCGGAGCTCCTCCTCGATATGGCGCGTCAGGATGGGCGACTGCCCCACCAGCACGCCGGCCACGAAGGCGCCCAGCACGGTGTGCACGCCGATGGCGTTGGTGGCCAGCGCCATCAGGCCGGTGATCACCAGGATGACGGAGATCACCGCCATCTCGCTCACGAAGGTGTCGTTGGCCCAGCGGATGGCCATGAAGACCAGCTTGCGGCCGATCGTGAGGCTGACGGCCAGAAAGGCGATGGTTCCGATCAGGCTGCGCGCCAGCGACGGCAGGTCGAAGGCGCCATGCAGGGCGATGCCGAAGGTGAGCGCGATGATGATCCAGCCGATCGTGTCGTCGATGATGGCGGAGGCCACGATCACCTGTCCGACATTGCGCCTCATGAAGTTCATCTCGCGCACCACCATGGCGACGATCTTCACCGAGGAGATCGACAGCGCGGTGCCGAGGAAGAGCGAGGTGATCAGGCGCAGCTCGGGGCGCGGCAGCATGGCTTCCGGCAGCATCTCGCCCAGCGCGAAGCCGCAGGCGAACGGCACGGCGACGCCCGCCACCGAGACGCTGAAGGCGGCCCGCTTGACCTTGCGGACGAGGCCCAGATCCGTCTCCATCCCGGTGAGCAGGAGCAGCAGCATGATGCCGAGCTGGGAGATGGCGTCCAGCATCGCCTTCTGGTCGCGCTCCGGCGGAAACAGCGCATGCTGCCACTCCGGCAGGAGCGCGCCGAACACGGACGGGCCGAGCACGATGCCGGCGATGAGCTGGCCCATGACGGCCGGCTGGCCCACCCGCTGCATCGCCTCGCCCAGCAGGCGGCCGACGACGATCAGCACCAGCACCTGGGCGATGAACAGCGCTTCGGACGGACCCTTGGCGCCCGGCGCCGAGGCCGCGAAGGCGAGCGGGGCCGTGGCCCACAGGGCGACGGCGGCCAGAATCAGGAGAATGACGAAGGACGCCCGTCTCGGGAGGTCGACACAACGGAAAGACGGCACGCAAGGTCCTCATGCGGAGATGCACGAGAACGATGCAGGCCTTGGAAAGATCCGACCGACGCGCCCTCAGGTTCGCCGGGGGGCGGATGCGTCAGTAGAGGGCGCGCACCACGGTGCGCTCGACCACCGGGCAGGGCTGGGGCGTATAGGCGCGGTACCAGCCATGGCGCCAGCGATAGGGCGGGCTCTCGCAATAGCCCTGGTAGCGGGCCGAGATCGGCACGCCCGCGTCGGCGACGACGGGTCCGCGGAACTCGCCGTCATAGGAGATGATCGGCAGGTTGCGGACCGGCGGAGCGACGCAGGCGCCCAACGTCGTCGCCAACACGCCCAGCACGATCACGCTCTTCATCGCCGTCTCCTGATTCGCCCGAACCGTAGCATAGACCATGCAGCGTTCCCGCACGAGCGCACAGCCTAATGCAACCTTCCAGTAGAGCAAAGTTGAATTAGCGTAGGCGCCGCCCGCATATGGCCTTGGCCATCTGGCATTTCAGCATTTGTTAAGCGTGAAGAGACATGATGATGAACAGCGTATGGAGCATTTCAGATGAATCTTGCTCGGGCTTACCCCGATCAGCAGCAGGACGCGCTCGACGGCGCATCGGCTGCGGCTTTCATTCAAGGCATTTCTGACCGCATCGACCAGCTCGGAGAAATCGTCGACATCGCCGGCGACGTGAACGCCGTCGTCCGCGCCGTCTTCGAAAAAACAGCCGGGATCAACGACGTCGCCGTCGCGGCGGAGCAGATGATCCGCGCCAACGAGACGATCTCGACCACCGCCGAGCGGGCCCAGGCCTCGGCCATGGACGTCAAGGAAGGGCTCGCGGTCGCCACCGGCGCGATCCGCGAAGGCCTGGATGGCGCGCGCGAGAACGTCGCGACCCTGTCGGAGGCCGCCAGCCAGTTCTCCTCCATCCTCAGCGAGGCGACCTCGACCATCCAGCGCGTCTCCGAATCCAGCGCGGCGATCAACTCGGTCGCGCGCGAAATCCAGCTCATCTCGATCAACGCCGGCGTCGAGGCGGCGCGCAGCGGCGTCGCCGGGCGGGGCTTCGCCGTCATCGCCAACGCCATCAAGGACCTCGCCGAGCAGACACGCGCCGCCACCGCCGAGAACGCCCGGCAGCTCGGGCTCCTGTCCCAGACCATCGAGCGCCTGTCCGAACAGAGCCAGCAGAACGAGGTGAAGGCGCGCGCCGCCTCCGCCGAGAACGACGGCATCGCCGAGCGGCTGCACGCCTTCGACGAGTTCGGCCGGCTCGTCCACCGTCTGGTCGAGGACATCGAGGGCATCGCGTCCCCGGTCGCCGAGAACATCCGCGTCTGCAACGGCGTGATTGAGCATCTGGACGTCGTCATCGACAATCTGGAGGGCTCGCGCGGCGACTACGCGGAGGCCTCGCGGCGGATCGACTCGCTCGTGCGCACCAGCCAGGAGCTGGTGGAGTACATCGCCGGCTCGGCCGTGCAGGCCAAGGACGGCAAGCTGATCGCCATCGCCCAGGACGCCGCGGCGCAGATCGGGCGGCTGTTCGAGCAGGCGATCGACCGCGGCGAGATCAGCCTCGCCGACCTCTTCGACGAGAACTACGCGCCCATCGCGGGCTCGAACCCGCCGCAGCACATGACGCGCTTCGTGCCGCTGACCGACCGGCTGCTGCCGGCCGTCCAGGAGCCGATCCTGGCCACCGACGAGCGCATCGCGTTCTGCGCGGCGGTCGACCGCAACGGCTTCCTGCCGACGCATAACCGCGTCTATTCGAAACCGCAGGGCCGGGACCCGGCCTGGAACACGGCGAATTGCCGGAACCGGCGCATCTTCGACGACCGCACCGGCCTGTCGGCGGGCCGCAACGCCAAGCGCTTCCTGGTGCAGACCTACCGGCGCGACATGGGCGGCGGAACCTTCGCCCTCATGAAGGACATCTCGGCCCCGATCCGCGTCAAGGGACGCCACTGGGGCGGCTTCCGCATCGGCGTGAAGGTCTGACCCGCGCCGCTCAGGTGGGATCCCCAGCGGGCTCCTCGGCCTTGAGCCCCGGCCACCAGCGGAACGCCGCCGGGATGAGGAACGCGACAAGGACGAAGCGCGCCAGGTGGTGCACGCCCACATAGACCGGGTCGAGGCCGAGCGCGAAGGCCAGCACAGTCATCGCCTCCAGCCCGCCAGGCGCGAAGGCCACGGCGGTCTCGCCGAACGGCACGCCGACGATGGCCGTCACCGCGACCGCGCCCAGCGCCGACAGCGACAGGGACGCCGCGAAGGAGACGAGCGCGGCGGGCGCGGTGCGCAGCACCGTCATCGCCTCCAGCCCGCGGAAGCGCTGGCCGATGAACACGCCGATCAGCACGAACCCGATCAGGGAGAAGATCGGCGGCACGCCGCCATGCACGAGCCCGGGCGCGGTGACGAGGCCGCTCGCCAGCATCGGGCCGAGGATGAACGCCCCGGCCACGTTCAGCTTCTCGCAGGCGATCGCGCCCGCGATCGACACGGCGAACAGGATCGCCAGGGCGCCCGCGTCCGCCGGCGGGCGGATCGGCGCCGCGCCTCCCGAGCCGTGCTCGGCGGCCACGATGGCCATGGGCAGGATCGCGACCAACACGAAGAGCCGGACCAGCTGGACCACCACGATGCGGGCGACGTCGGCGCCCTGGTCGGCGGCGATGACCAGCACGGTCGAGAGCGCGCCGGGCGCCGAGGCCAGCAGGGCGTCGCGCGCCGACCAGCCCGACACATGCACCAGCACGGCCGCCGAACCGGCGATCACGATCACCACGGAGACGGCCAGGATGGCGAGGCTGCCGGGATAGTCGGCGAAGGCGCTCACCGATTCGGGCGTCATCGACGCGCCCATCGAGATGCCGGCGATGATGAGGGCGAGCTCGCGAAAGGCCGGGACCATCGGCGGGGCGATGTCGGCCGCAGCCAGGGCGGCCGTGACGATCATCGCGCCGGAGAGCCACGGGGCCGGGATTCCCGCCCATTCGAAGGCCCAGCCGCCCAACGCGGCGGCGGTCATCAGGCCGATCTGCGCCAGGATGGCGCGCAAGGCCGGCGCTGCGTGTGAACCCATGGGCGGCGGAGGGACCGGAAAGCGGAGCAAAACAGGGACCGTTGACCTCGATCAATGACGGTTCGCGATCCCTGCGTCAATTTGGATCCCGTGATGAGCGGCGGATGAGCGGCTCGGTCCCGAGGCGGCGGGGGTCTCCGCGGGACGCGCTCACTGTCCGATCCCACGTCATCCATGGCGTCTACGCCGTGGGCCGGGGCGCCCGGCACGGTCTCGGGGGAGCTGTGTCGGGCGCTTCCCGTCCGCCCGCACGTCGGACGGGCGCGGACGGGTTCCTCTTGCGTCGAACCGGAACTACGCCGCCCCGAACGGGAGCGCGGCGGCGCGTCAGGTCAATGCGAGCCGGTGCACTGGCACAGGCGGCAGACATTCACGATCGTGACCTCGTCGTGCCGGCCATAGTCCAGGAAGCCCTCGCGCTTCAGGTGCGAGAAGGCGCGGCTGACCGTCTCCAGCGTCAGGCCGAGATAGTCGGCGATCTCCTGGCGGGTGAGCGGCACCTGCACCTGCGCCCGATCCGCCTTGCGGTCGCCCGAGGGGCCCTGGCAGCCATTGCCGCCGCGGTTGGGGAGAAGCCGCATCAGAAAGGTGGAGACCCGCTCCACGGCCGACTTGCGGCCGAGCAGCATGGCGTGGTCGTGCAGGGCGCAGACCTGCGCGCGCAGGCCGGCGGAGATCAGCTGCTGCAGTTCGGCCGAGGCCTCGACCGTCTGGCGGTCGTAGAGCGCGATCCGCGACGGCAGCACCGTTTCGACCGTGACGTCGGCGAGATGGCTGACGCTGAGGCCGAACACGTCGCCCGGACCGAGCAGGTCGGTGATCTGGCGGCGGCCGTCGGGCAGGAGCTTGGACAGCATCACCGCGCCTTCGAGCACCACATAGAGGAAACGCTCGACGTCGCCCTCGTCGATGACGCTTTCGCGCGGCCCGAGATCGAGGCGGCGGACGGCCTTGTCGGCCGGCGCCTCGATGCGGCCGGGATGCGAGATGCCCAGCGTCCAGCCTGCGTCGTGCTTGGGGGGAATCCGGTCCCGCATGGGGTCCGACCGAGGAGCAACGAGGGACATACGAGCCTCTCCGGGGGTAGCGGCGCGTTCTGACGTCACGAGGACGCCGCCAGGGGATAGACGTCACATCTACAACTTAGCGCTAGCTGGGCGTCATCGCATCGGTTGTTCGCCGTAAGCACTGCTACGGACTGTGAAAAGGAAAAGGTCGGCGGCCGGCCTCCGCGTCCGGCGTTCAGATGATCTGCGAAATCGTCTCGGCGCTCAGCGGCTTTCTGAGCACCTGAACCGCCCCGAGGCCCTGGATCTGCTTCTCGATAGCGGCCTGGGGCTGGCCCGTGATGGCGATCACGCGCGGCGGATCCTTGAGGCCCTGAAGCCAGCCGATCACCTTGGCGCCGCTGATTCCCGGCAGCAGGAGGTCGACGATGATGGTGTCGCCGGCGAGCGGCGGCTCGCCCTCCAGAAAGCTCTCCGCATCCGGGTAGGTGGCCACCGTCAGGCCCAAGCCGTTCAGGAACATGAGCAGCGAATCGCTCACGCCGGGATCGTCTTCGAGGATGTGGATGGTCACAAAAGGCTACCGCAAGCTGGCCGCGCCGGTCCCGCGCAGGAGACCTCGCAACCTTGATCACTGTCAAAAACATATTGACTGAGAAATGCGCAGAATCCATCCGTAGCTTAACGGACGGGCTGGAGATTCTCGCCGAAACGGGCTTCGGCCGGTGCGGATCGGCCCTCCCCGGGGCCCGCCGGGGCTCAGTTCCGGCGCACGTCCGAATAGACGATGCGCACGAGGTCGGCGGTGTTGCGGGCGCCCAGCTTCTCCATGATGCGGGCCCTGTGCACCTCGATGGTGCGCGGGCTGATGCCGAGCTGGCGGCCGGCTTCCTTGTTCGACGCGCCGAGCGCGATCCGCTCGAGCACCTCGCGCTCGCGCGGCGTCAGCTGCTCCTCGCCCGAGAACGCGGCCAGGATCATGTCGCCGGAGTTGTTGCGCGCTCCCTTGCGGCCGCGCGCCTCGATGGCGTCGCGCACGCGCTGCACGACGGTGTCGGCGTCGAAGGGCTTCTCGATGAAGTCATGCGCGCCCTGGCGGATGGCCTCGACCGCCATCGGGATGTCGCCCTGGCCGGAGATCATGAACACCGGCGCGCCGTAGTGAGGCCCGAGTTCCTGCAGGACCTCCAGGCCGGAGCGGCCCGGCATGTGCACGTCCAGCACCACGACGTCCGGCGTGCGCGAGCGCGCCGCCGCCAGGAACGATGCGCCGTCCGGGAAGGCCTGGACCCGGAAGCCCTCCATCTCGAACACCAGCCGCAGGGCGTCCCGCACCGCTCCATCGTCGTCGACGATGAAGACGTCCTGGTCCATCTGGCCCGCTTGTCCCATGTGCACTCGCCGCCAAGTCCTGCGGCCGCCTCAGCTGCGGCCCATCCATCATGTTCGGGCGCCGGGCATCCGCAATCTTCCCGATTGGGCGGATCGCACATTCGGCGCCATTCTGTCCTGGCTGGCGCAACGCTCTGCGCCAGTCGTCATCCTGCGTCCTCGTCCGCCGAGCCGTTTTCGGGCGCGGCGATGATCGGCAGTTGAAGAACGAAGCGAGCGCCGCGTCCATCGCCGCCGGGATCGACCGTGAGGTCTCCCGCGTGATTTTGCGCGATCGTACGGGAGATGGATAGGCCTAGCCCCATCCCGGTTCGCTTGGAAGTAGAAAATGCCTTGAAGATCGTCGGCACGGCGGTGGGCGGCAGGCCGGGTCCGTTGTCCTCGACGACGACCTCCAGGTGCTCCCCGGCGTTGCGGGTCTCGATCGTGATCGTCGGAACCTCGCGCCCCTTCAGCGCCTCGACGGCGTTGCGCAGGAGATTGACGACGATCTGCTGGATCTGCACGGCGTCGACGACCGCCTTGGGCAGGCCGCGGGCGTAGCGGCGGATGACCCGGGGCGGGTTGCGCTGGCCCAGCATCACGAGCTCCAGGGCCTCGTCCACGATGGCGCTGATGTCGACCTCGCGCCGCTGCGGCTCGCGCTTCTCCACGAAATGCCGCATCCGGCTGATGATCGCCCCGGCCCGCTCGGCCTCGTGGACGGCCTTTTCGAGCACCTGCCGGAAGGTCTCCACCGGCAGGGTCGCGCCCTGCACGGCCCGGGTGATGCTGCGCGTGGCGGCCTGCAGATACAGCATGATGGCGGTGAGCGGCTGGTTCAGCTCGTGGGCGAGCGCGGCGCCCATCTCGTCCATGGCGGAGACGCGGGCGATGTGCACGAGGTCGGCCTGCAGCTCGTTGAAGCGCCGTTCGGCCTCCTTGCGCGAGCGCAGGTCGCGGATGATGCCGATGAATTGCCGACCGTCCGGCGTGCGCGCCTCGCCGACGGAGAGTTCGACCGGGAACTCGGTCCCGTCCTTGTGCCGGGCCCGGACCTCGCGCCCGATGCCGATGATCTTGCGCTCGCCGGTGCTGACGTAGTTGTCGAGATAGCGGTCATGCGCCGAGGCGTAGTCGGAGGGCATGATCAGCTGGACGTTCCGGCCGAGCGCCTCTTCCGGCGCGTAGCCGAACAGGCTCTCGCAGGCCTTGTTGTAGACGAGGATCTTGCCCTCTTCCTCGATGACGAGGATGCCGTCGACGGCGGTGTCGAGGACGCTGGCGAGGCGTGCGTCCGAGACGGTCGGGCGCGTGGGTCCGCTATGCTGCGTCATCGCCTTGCTTCACGCGCCCAACACCATGGCGCCATTCTGGCGCGCCGGATCCGCCAGCGCAACCGGCGGGCGGGAAGCCTCAGCGCGCCAGGGCCGCCGCGATCCGGCGGGCCGCTTCCTGGATGTCCTCGGGGCGGCGCGCGAAGCAGAGGCGGAAATAGGCCTCCCCGCCCGCCCCGAAGGCCGTGCCGGGCGCGATGCCCACATTGGCCTCGTCGACCAGCCGAAGCGCCATGCGCCGGGTGTCCGGCTCTCCCTTGACGGAGAAGAACAGGTAGAAGGCGCCCGCCGGCTCCGCGAAGTCCACCCGGCCGGTGGCCGCGAGGCCCTTGCAGATGATGTCGCGGCCGCGGCGCACGCGCTCGATCTGGTGCTCGACGAAGCCCTCGCCCTGGTCGAGCGCCACCACGGCGGCGCGTTGCAGGAAGGCCGGCACGCCCGAGCAGGAATACTGCATGAGGTTCTCGACCACCTGGCCCAGCGCGGGGCTGCACTCCAGCCAGCCGACCCGCCAACCCGTCATGGCCCAGTTCTTCGAGAAGGTCTGCACGAAGAGGATGCGGTCCTGCTCGTCCATGATGTCGTGGAAGGACGGCGCCAGCGCCGCGCCGTCGAAGACGAAGCGGCCATAGATCTCGTCCGCCACGATCCACAGGCCGTGGCGGCGCGCCAGCGCCAGGATCGCCTCCAGCTCCTCGCGCGTGGCCGTCCAGCCCGTCGGGTTCGACGGCGAGTTGACGATGATGAGCCTGGTGCGCGGCGTGACGGCGGCCGCGAGGCGCTCGACGTCGAGCGACCACCGGTTGCGCACCGGGTCGACGCTCATGGGAACCTCGACCGGCGTCGCGCCGCCCACCGTCACCGCGCCGAGGAAATTCGGCCAGGACGGCGACGGGATCAGCACCTCGTCGCCCGCGCCCGCCGCGATGCGGATGGCCATCTGCAGCGCGTGCATGCCGCCGGTCGTGACGTGGAACCGCTCCGCCGGCAGCGCCTGGCCGTAGAGGCGGCTCATATAGCGCGAGATCGCCTCGCGGAGCTCGGGGACGCCGCGCTGATAGGTGTAGAAGGTCTCGCCCGCCGCGAGGGCGCGGGTGGCGGCGTCCTGGATGAAGCCCGGCGTGGGAAGGTCGCCCTCCCCCACCCAGAGCGGGATGAGCCCCTGACGGCCGCGGCCGTAGTTGAACACCTCCACGATGCCGCTTTCCGGCGCGCCGGCCGCCTCGGGCCGCACGGCGGCGAGCAGCGCGTCGGCGGACGCGGCCGGCCTTGCGTCCAGGACATGGCCGGCCGGGTCGGCCGTCCGGAGGTCGGCGGGGGCGGAGAGTTCGGTCATCAAGGAATCGAGCCGCTTGCATCACCAGGGATGAAGCGGCTCTTCTGCCATGCGGCTCCCGCCGCCGTCTTCTCAAAAATCGTCATCGGAGCCATCAGCGTCGCTTCTGGCCCGATGCGGGCGCCGTTCAGCCCTTGGCGGCCAGGATGTCGCGGATCTCGGTGAGGAGCACTTCCTCCTTGGTGGGCGCGGCCGGCACAGTGGGGTGGGCCGCCTCCTGGCGCTGGAGGCGGGTGACCGCCTTGACGACGATGAACAGCACCCACGCGATGATCAGGAAGAAGACGACGGTGTTGATGAAGTTGCCGATCCCCATGACCGCGCCGGCCTTCTTGGCGTCCGCATAGGCCATCCCGAGCTTCACCGAGCTGGAGAGCGGGATGTAGATGTTGGAGAAATCCAGTCCGCCCGTGATCGCGCCGATGATCGGCATGATGATGTCGTTGACGAGCGAGTCGACGATCTTGCCGAAGGCCGCGCCGATGATGACGCCGATCGCCAGGTCGACGACGTTGCCGCGCATGGCGAAAGCTTTGAACTCATTGAGCATGGAACCCCTCCTCCGGCGGGCGCCGAGGCGGCCCGCTTTCAAATGAAGGCTAGACAATTGTTTGAAAAAGAAAAGATGCCGGCGGCAGTTTCAACCTCTACGCGAACTGTCTGACAAACCGCATTTTCGAGCTGTACTTCCGCCGGGACGCGAAGAACGCTAGGCTTCTCCCCGGCTGAGAGGGGGAGGACGGTGTTGGCGGGCTGGTCGGTCGTTCTGACCGCGTTGGCGTATCTGTGCATCCTGTTCGCCGTCGCCCATTACGGCGACACGGCCGGACGACGCTGGGTCACCGGCCGGGCGCGGCCCACCATCCAGGCTCTCGCGCTTGCGGTGTTCTGCACCTCGTGGACGTTCTTCGGCTCGGTCGGGCTGGCGTCCCGCTCGGGCCTCGACTTCCTGGCGATCTATATCGGCCCTGCTTTGGTGATCGGGCTCTGCTACGGCCTCGTCGGCCGCATCGTGCGCCTCGCCAAGTCGCAGAACATCACCTCGATCGCGGATTTCGTGGCCTCGCGCTACGGCAAGAGCGAGCGGGTGGCGGCGCTGGTCAGCCTCACCGCGGTCATCGGCTGCGTCCCCTATATCGCGCTGCAGATGAAGGCCATCGCGGCCTCGCTCACCACCCTGCTGGACGCCGTCCAGCCTGGCGCGGTGTCCCAGTCCGTGCCCGTCTTCGGCGACCTCGCCTTGCTGATCGCCCTCATCCTGGCCGGGTTCGCGACGGCCTTCGGCACCCGCCATGTCGACGCCACCGAGCACCAGGACGGCCTGATGCTGGCGGTGGCGGCGGAGTCGGTGGTCAAGCTCCTGTCCTTCCTGGCCGTCGGGGCGGCGGTGGTCTACGGCCTCTTCGACGGGATGGGCGACCTCCTGGCGAAGGCGGCCGCCCGGACGGACCTGACGCCCCTGCTGGAGCGCGGGGCGGGCTGGCCGGCCTTCCTGGGCGTCACCATGATGTCCGGCCTGATCATCCTGCTGCTGCCGCGGCAGTTCCACGTGACCGTGGTGGAGAACCGCGACACCGCCGACACGCGCCGCGCGGCGTGGCTCTTCCCGCTCTACCTGGTGCTCATCAACCTCTTCGTCGTGCCGCTCGCGCTCGCGGCGGACCTGCTGCTGCCGGTCGGCGTCGACCGCGACATGGCGGTGCTGGAGCTGCCGCTGCGCCACGGCCAGAACGTCATGACGCTGATCGCCTTCACGGGCGGCCTCTCGGCGGCGACCGCCATGGTGATCGTGGAGAGCGTCGCGCTCGCTATCATGATCTCCAACGACCTCGTGATCCCCCTGGTGCTGCGCCGGCGCGCCGTCACGGGCGCGGCCGGCATCGGCAACATGGGCGGGCTGATCCTGGCGGTGCGGCGGGTGGCGATCCTGCTGGTGCTGCTGCTCGCCTATTTCTACTTCAAGAACATGGGCGAGGCGGCCCTCGCGTCGATCGGGCTGATCTCCTTCGCGGCCATCGCCCAGATCGCGCCGGCCTTCTTCGCGGGCCTGTTCTGGCGGCGCGCCACGGCGCTGGGGGCGACGGCCGGCATCGTGTCCGGGCTCCTGGTCTGGGCCGCCACCCTGTTCGTGCCGAGCGTCGCGGACCCGGACTGGCTGCGCTCGCTGAGCGCCATCGGGGTCGACTGGGTGGGCCTCGACAGCCTGCTGGTCGGCGTCCATCCGGACGGCATCCGCTTCGGCCTGAACGAGATCACGCGCGGCGCGGCCTGGAGCCTCGGCGTCAACGCGCTCGCCTTCACGGCCTTCTCGCTGGCGCGCCCGGCCAATCCGATCGAGCGCCTGCAGGCCAGCACCTTCGTGTCGCCCGACATGCCGCCGATGGGCCAGTCCTTCCGGCTCTGGCGGGCCACCGTCACGGTGGGCGAGTTGCGCGCCACGGTGGCGCGCTACCTGGGCGAGGAGCAGGCGGCGTCCTCCTTCCTGGCCTTCTCGGCCAGCCGCGGCCTGCCGCTGGAGCCGGGGCGCGACGCCGACATCCACCTGCTGCGCTACGCCGAGCACCTGCTGGCCTCCGCCATCGGGGCGGCGTCGTCCCGCCTCGTCCTGTCGCTGCTGCTGCGCCGGCGCAACGTCACCAAGAAGGCCGCGCTCAAGCTGCTGGACGACGCCTCGGCGGCCATCCAGTACAACCGCGACCTGCTGCAGCACGCGCTCGACCACGCCCGCCAGGGCATCACGGTGTTCGACCGCGACCTTCGCCTGATGTGCTGGAACCGCGAGTTCCAGGAGCTCTTCGACCTGCCGCCCGACCTCGCCCGGGCGGGCACCGGCCTGGACGAGATCGTGCGCTTCAACGCGGCGCGCGGCAGCTACGGGCCGGGCGAGCCGGACGAGTTCGTCACCTCCCGGCTGGAGAGCTTCGTCAACGACGCCGAGCCCGTCCGGGTGCGCCTGCACGACAGCCACAAGGTCATCGAGATCCGCTCCGCCCACATGCCGGACGGCGGCATCGTGACCACCTACACGGACATCACCGCCTCGGTGGAGGCCGAGGAGGCTCTCGAGCGCGCCAACGAAACGCTGGAGCGCCGCGTCCGCGAGCGCACCGAGGAGCTGATGCGCCTCAACGAGGAGCTCGGCCGCGCCAAGGCCCAGGCCGACGACGCCAATGTGTCGAAGACGCGCTTCCTCGCCGCGGCCAGCCACGACATCCTGCAGCCGCTGAACGCCGCGCGGCTCTACGCCACCTCGCTCGTGGAGCGCACGCAGACGGGCGACGTCGCCGGGCTGGCCCAGAACGTCGACGCCTCGCTGGAGGCCGTCGAGGAGATCCTGACCGCCCTGCTCGACATCTCCCGGCTCGATTCCGGAGCCATGAAGGCGGAGATGTCGAGCTTCCGCATCGACGACATCCTCAACCAGCTCAAGCTGGAGTTCGAGCCCGTAGCCCGCGAGAAGGGCCTGCGCCTCGCCTTCATGCCCTGCTCCCTGACGGTGCGCTCGGACCGGCGGCTGCTGCGGCGGCTGCTGCAGAACCTCGTCTCGAACGCGATCAAGTACACCATGAAGGGCCGCGTCCTCGTCGGTTGCCGGCGCCGGCGCGGGCGCCTGCGGCTCGAGGTCTGGGACACCGGGCTCGGCATCCCGCCGTCCAAGCAGAAGGCGGTCTTCCGCGAGTTCCAGCGCCTGGACCAGGGCGCCCGGGCGGCACGCGGGCTGGGGCTGGGCCTCTCCATCGTGGAGCGCATCGGGCGCGTGCTGGACCACCCGATCCGGCTGCAGTCGCAGCTGGGCCGCGGCTCGGTGTTCACGGTCGATCTGCCCGTGGCCGCCCCCCTGCCGGCGATGGCGGCGCAGCGCGACTCGCGGCCGACGGCCGCCGCTCCGCTGGCCGGCATGGCGGTGCTGTGCATCGACAACGAGCCCGCGATCCTGAACGGCATGACGACCCTGCTGACCGGCTGGGGTTGCGCCGTGCTGGCCGCCCCGGGGCTGAAGGAGGCCCAGGCCGCCCTGCGCCGCCGCAAGCTGCGGCCCGACGTGGTGATCGCCGACTATCACCTGGACGAGGGCGACGGCATCGAGGCCATCACGGCCCTGCGCTGGAGACTGGGCGCCGACCTGCCCGCCGTGCTGGTCACGGCCGACCGCACGCCGGCCGTGCGCGACCTCGCCTCCGAGAAGGACATCCACGTCCTCAACAAGCCCCTGAAGCCCGCGGCGCTGCGCGCCCTGCTGGCGCAATGGCGGGCGACCCGCGCCGCGGCCGAATAGCGGCCTCCGCCCGCATGGCGGCGAGCCGCCCGGCTGCCTGCGTCATGGTGAATCAAATCTCTCCAATCTCATGAGAAAGAGAGACACCGCTTAACTCCGGATTGAATCTTGTTTGATATCAGTCAAGCACGATCAATCCCGAGTAGGTTCCATGGCGTGCACAGTTCGAACAAGGCTCAGCAAGCTCCTTCGCGCCTTTTCGCATGACCAGCGCGGCGTCTTTTCGGTGTTGCTGGCGGTGTTGGCCATCCCCATCCTGTCCTTCGTGGGGCTGGCGATCGACTATTCGCGACTGACCAAGCTGCAGGCCAACCTGCAGTCGATGGCCGACAGCGCGGCCCTGGCCGCCGCCGTGGCCATCAAGTCGAAACCCCACGCGCATTTCGAGCTGCACGCTCATCACTTCGAGAAGGCCAACAAGGATTTCGAGCTGTCGCGGATCAATTACAGCTACACCAAGGATGAAGTTCATCACACCGTCACCGCTTATCTGACCACGTCCGTCACGAATTATTTCGGGATTTTCCTGGGCAAGCGGCACAGCCCGATCTCGGCGCGGGCCGTCTCGAGCTACGACACCGTGCCGCCGCTCGAGATCGCCATCGCGTTCGATGTGACGGGGTCGATGAAGTATCGGGGCGACGGCGACAGCGGCGAGACCGTTTCGGTCCCGAAGCCCGACAGCAAGGCCGTGCAGGCCCAGAACGGGTTGAAGAAGTTCATCGGCAAGCTCACGGAGCTGACCGACGTTAGGGCCGCACTGGTGCCGTTTGCGACGGTCGTGAAGGTCGACGCCGATTCGACCCGGTACCAGCCCTGGCTGGACTGGAAGGCCGGTTCGGTCGCCCACGTCGAAAAGAAGAGCGACTGGGAAGGCTGCATCGTCGACCGGGACCCCGGCGTCGGTCCCTTCGTGTCACAGCACACGACCCACTATCCGGCGACGACATGCCAGAAGGATGATTGGAGGGCCGTCCATTGGACGAAGAGCACGCTGAACAACGTGGTCCAGTCCACCGATAATCTCACGATGCTGAAGGACCGCATCGGCGGCTTGCAGTTCGACGGATGCACCAACATCACGCTTGGCGCCTATTGGGGAGGGGTCGTCCTCGACCCGAACGGCCCGATCGCCGGGGCGGCGAATTGGGGCGACCGGAAGAAGATCCTGCTGCTGATGTCGGACGGCATGAACACGACCAATCGGTGGATCCCGATCCCGAACGCGCGCGACTGCGCCCGCACGACCAGCATGGACGCAGGAACCATCGCCACCTGCGACGCCATCAAGGCCAGGGGCATCGAGATCTACTCGGTCAATGTCGTGAACGGCGATCCCACGGTCCTTCGAGCCTGCGCAAGCGGCCCGAACCACTATTTCTACGCCGACAGCGCCGCTAAGATCGCCAAGAAGCTCGAGAACGTGACGGACGAGATCAAACGACGCGCCATCGTTCGACTCGCGAGTTGACGGCGTGCGACGCTCGCGCGCAAACGCGCCCTTGCGTCGCCGTCGTGTCGTCGCGCAGGACGGCGGGTCTATAATGCGCCCCGAACCGGATCGTCGAGGATCGTCATGAGCGCCGCCGCAAACGCACCCCGCCCCTTCCCGCCGGTCGCCGCGGGAACGCGCATCGGGCATGTCCATCTCAAGGTCGCCGACCTGGAGCGCGCCGTGGCGTTCTATTCGGGCGTGCTCGGTTTCGAGGTGCAGCAGCATTACGGGACCCAGGCGGCCTTCCTGTCGGCCGGGGGGTATCACCACCATCTCGGCCTCAACACCTGGGAAAGCCGCGGCGGCTCGCCGCCTCCGGCCGGGACCACCGGCCTGTTCCATACCGCGATCCTGTATCCGACGCGCCGCGACCTCGCCGACGCGCTGCGTCGCCTGATCGCCGCCGGCGTCCCTCTCACCGGCGCCTCCGACCATGGCGTCAGCGAGGCGCTCTACCTGGAAGACCCCGACCGCAACGGCGTCGAGCTCTACTGGGACCGCCCGGAAGCCGAATGGCCCCGCAATCCGGACGGCTCTCTCGCCATGGTGACCGAACGGCTGGACCTGCAGGACCTCCTCTCCGAACTGGAGCGCTGACCGCGGCGCCAGTTCCGCGGCGACGGCGCCCGCTGCGGCCCTCCCCTACGGTTCAGCCCCACCCACCCCCTCATCCTGAGGAGCCATGCGCAGCATGGCGTCTCGAAGGACGAGCGGGCGTTTGCATGAAACCACCCCCGTCATCCCCGGCGCGCCGCAGGCGCGGGAAGGGGATCCAGAAAGGCCGGGCGAAGGGCGCCTCTCGCCAACCCTCCTGGATCCGCTTTCCGGCGCTCCGCGCCGCCGGGGATGACGGCGCTGCCCTTCTCCCCGGCACGGGGAGAACGCAGCCGAGCGCAGCGAGGTCGGATGAGGGCCGGACGGCAAGGGCGTGGAACGGCGCTTGACAAACGGATAAAATTCCTATAACTCTGTCCATGCTCCGGTCCACGGAGGGGCGTCTGCAGCGTGACGGATGTGGATCGGGGGCGGCGGCCGTCAGAGCCGGGCTCACGACCCGGTCGAGCCGGCGGACGGAAGACAAGGTCCGACCAGCGAAGCGCGAAGGGGCTGAAAGCGCCCCGGGATCTTCCTTTCATCCTCCAACGTCGCGCGCGGAGCGGCGGGGCCTGGCGGCCTCCCGGCTTCACTTTTCTCTACCCCACTCGCCGTGGGCCCCCAGCGACGCCGCTCCGCGCCGCCCTCCGACACTCCGGGCCGAAAGGCCGCGGAGCTAAACGCGCTTGCCCTTCTCCCCGGGACGGGGAGAAGGTGGCCCGAAGGGCCGGATGAGGGGCCGAAATCCAGCCAAGCTGAACCACCCCCTCACCCCAACCCTCTCCCCGTTCCGGGGCGAGGGGGCCGGCTGCGGCGCTTGTCCAAGATCCCGGCCCACCGCCCCCGCAGCAAAGCGTCGCGAAGGATGAGGAGAGACGTGGCTCAGGCCGCCCGTCGGGCGCCCGCCGCGCGGCCGTAGAACGTCTCGCCGGTCGCCGCCATCTCGCGCAGCTGGGCGTTCGGCTCGAAGCGGACGCCGTACTTGGCGGCCAGCCTGTCGCATAAGGCCACGAAGGCCTTCGCGCCCATGCCGTCGATATAGCTCAGCGTGCCGCCCGTGTAGGGCGCGAAGCCGAAGCCGATGATGGAGCCGACGTCCGCCTCGCGCGGATCGGTGACGATGCCCTCCTCGACGGAGCGCGCCGCCTCCAGCGCCTGGGTGACAAGCAGGCGCTGCTTCAGTTCCTCGACGTCCAGCGAATCCGGGTCGAGCTGCCGGCCGGCGATGGCGGCGAGGCCGGGCCAGAGCGTCTTCGGTCCCTTCTCCGGGTAGTCGTAGAAGCCCTTGCGGTTCTTGCGGCCGAGGCGGCCCTCCGTCTCCACCAGGGTGGTGAGCAGCTTCTCCTGCACGGGATCCACGGCGGCGTCGCCGAGCTGGGCCTTGGTGGCCTTCACGATCTTCAGCGCCAGGTCGATGGCGACCTCGTCGTTGAGCGAGAGCGGGCCCACCGGCATGCCGGCCATCTTGGCGACGTTCTCGATCATGGCGGGCGGCACGCCTTCCATGAGCATCAGGTGGCCTTCGCGGATGTAGTTGCCGACGCAGCGGTTGGCGTAGAAGCCGCGCGCGTCATTGACCACGATCGGCGTCTTCTTGATGGCGCGCACATAGTCGAGCGCCAGCGCCAGCGCCTTGTCGCCCGTCTGCCTGGCCATGATGACCTCGACCAGCAGCATCTTCTCCACCGGCGAGAAGAAGTGAATGCCGATGAACTGGTCCGGGCGCTTGGCGGTGTCGGCGAGGCCCGTGATCGGCAGCGTGGACGTGTTGGAGCCGAAGACGGCGCCGGCCGGCATGGCGGCTTCCGCCTTGGCGATCACCTCGGCCTTCACCTTCGGATCCTCGAACACGGCCTCGATCACGAGGTCGCAGTCGGAAAGCGACGCGTAGTCGGCGGAGGGCGTGATGCGCGCCAGCAAGGCGTCGCGGTCGGCCGTCTTGGCGCGGCCCTTCATGATCTGGTCGGTCATGAGCTTGTGCGAATGGGCCTTGCCCTTCTCGGCCGCCTCCATGTCGCGGTCGATCAGCACCACGTCGATCCCGGCGTTGGCCGTGACATAGGCGACGCTCGCGCCCATGAAGCCGGCGCCGATGACGCCGACCTTCTTCAGGCTGGCGGCAGGGATGCCGGCCGGACGACGGGCGCCCTTGTTCAGCTCCTGCATGGAGACGAACAGGGTGCGGATCATCGCGGCCGCCTCGGGCGAACGCAGGATCTTGGCGAAATACCGGCTCTCGACCTTGAGGGCGAGATCCATGGGCAGTTGCAGGCCCTCGTAGACGGCGTGCAGCACGGCCTTGATGGCCGGATAGTTGTCCTGCGTCTCGCGGCGGTAGATGGCGTTGGCGGCGGGCCACACCATCATGCCCTGGGGCGAATAGACCTTGTTGGACGGCAGGCGGTAGCCCTCGGCGTCCCACGGCGCCTGCGCCTTGCCGCCGGCCAGGATCCAGGCTTTCGCCTTCGCGACGATCTCGGCCTTGGGCGCCACCTCATGCACGAGGTTCATGCTCTTGGCGGCGGCGGGGCGGATCTGCTCGCCCTTGAACAGCATCTGGAGGGCGTCGCCGGTCTGCATCAGCCGGGCGACGCGCTGGGTGCCGCCGGCGCCCGGGAACAGGCCGACCTTCACCTCGGGGAGGCCGACGCGGGTCGCCTTGTCGTCGGATACGACCCGGTAATGGCAGGACAGCGCGAGTTCGAACGCGCCGCCGAGGCACACGCCGTTGATCGCCGCCGCGAAGGGCTTGCCGCAGGTTTCGAGCCGCCGGTAGAGCAGGCTCAGGCGGCGGCTCTCGTCGAAGAAGAACTGCATGGCGGCCTCTTCGCCCTGCTGCTTCACCAGCTTGGCGTAGGCCAGGCCGAGGCCCTGCAGCATGGTGAGGTCGGCGCCGCCCGAGAAGCTGCCGTCCTTGCCGGACGTGATCACGCAGCCCTTGATGGCGGGGTCGGATGTCACGCCGTCGATGATCTTGCCGAGGTCCTCCATGACCTGCGCGGTGATGACGTTCATCGAGCGATCGGCCATGTCCCAGGTGGCGAGCGCCACGCCGTCGGCGTCGACATCGAAGCGGAAATTCGCGAGTTCCATCGTGGTGTCTCCCAGTTCCGCTTCCGTCAGACGCGCTCGATGATCGTCGCCGTGCCCATGCCGGCGCCGATGCACAGCGTGACCAGCGCGGTCGACTTGCCGGTGCGCTCCAGTTCGTCCAGCGCCGTGCCGATCAGCATCGCGCCGGTGGCGCCGAGCGGATGGCCGAGCGCGATGGCGCCGCCATTGGGGTTCACCTTGGCGGGATCGGCGTCGAAGGCCTGCATGAAGCGCAGCACCACGGCCGCGAAGGCCTCGTTGACCTCGAAGAGGTCGATGTCGGCGATCGACATGCCGGCGCGCTGCAAGACCTTCTTGGTGACGTCCACCGGCCCCGTCAGCATGAGCGCCGGCTCGGAGCCGATATTGGCGAAGGCCCGAATGCGGGCGCGAGGCTTCAGCCCTGCGGCGCGGCCGGCGTCGGCGTTGCCGACGAGCACGGCCGCCGCGCCGTCCACGATGCCGGAGGAGTTGCCGGCGTGGTGGACGTGGATGACCTTCTCGACTTCCGGATGGGCCTGCACGGCCACGGCGTCGAAGCCGCCCTGCTCGCCCATCATCACGAAGGAGGGCTTCAGGCTGGCCAGCGACTGCATGTCGGTCTGGGGCCGCATGTGTTCGTCATGGGCCAGGATCGTGAGGCCGTTGACGTCGCGCACGGGCACGACGGACTTCGAGAACCGGCCCTCGTCCCAGGCGGCTTTGGCGCGGCGCTGGCTCTCCACCGCATAGGCGTCCACGTCGTCGCGGCTGAACCCGTATTTCGTGGCGATGAGGTCGGCCGAGACCCCCTGCGGCATGAAGTAGGACTTGATCGCGATGGCCGGGTCCACCGGCCAGGCGCCGCCCGAGGCGCCGATGCCGATGCGGCTCATGCTCTCGACGCCGCCCGCCACCGCGAGATCCTGCTGGCCGGCCATCACCTGGGCGGAGGCGAAGTTCACGGCGTCGAGGCCCGAGGCGCAAAAGCGGTTGATCTGGATGCCCGGCACGCTGTCGCCGTAATCGGCCACGAGCGCCGCCGCGCGGGCGATGTCGCCGCCGGCCTCGCCGACCGGATCGACGCAGCCGAGCACGACGTCGTCGACATGCTTGGGATCGAGATCGTTGCGCTCGCGGATCGACCGCAGCGCATGGGCGGCGAGCGCCAGCGAGGTCACCTCGTGGAGGGAGCCATCCTGCTTGCCGCGTCCCCGCGGGGTGCGGACGGCGTCGAAGATGTAGGCGTCGGGCATCGGTGTCTCCCTGAGGTCCGCCGACGCGCGGCGGTTGGGGTGATCTTAAGCATCAAACGGCGGCGCGCGAACTCTCTCCCGCGCAGCGGGGGAGATGTCCGCGCAGCGGACGAAGGGGGCGGTGATGAGCCGGGATCCTGCGACACGGCGGCGCTGCGCCACCCCCTCCCTGCCCTCCCCCGCTTCGCGGGAGAGGGTTCCGCCTGGCGCTTTCCGTCAAAAAGCCTCCGCCGGCAGCGCCATGATGGCGTCCGAGCCGGCCGAGATGCGGGCGAGATGCGCCGCCGTTTCGGGGAGCATGCGCTCCATGAAGAAGCGCGCGGTCACAAGCTTGGCGTCCAGCACGGCTGCATCGCCCTCGCCGGCCGCCTTCTTGGCCGCCGCGGCCTCGACGATGCGGACCCACATGTAGCCCATGGCGACGAGGCCGAAGAGGTGCATGTAGTCGACGCTGCCGGCGCCGGCGTTGTCGGGCTTGGCCATGGCGTTGTTCATGAACCACATGGTGGCCTGCTGCAGGTGCTGCAGGGCGCCGCCGAGGGGCTTGGCGAACGGCGCCACGGTGGCGTCCTCGCCCTTCTCCTTCAGGTAGGTCCCGACCTCGTTGAAGAAGCCCATCACGGCCCGGCCGCCGTCCTTGGGCAGCTTGCGGCCGACGAGGTCCAGCGCCTGGATGCCGTTGGCGCCCTCGTAGATCATGGCGATGCGGGCGTCGCGGACGAACTGCTCCATGCCCCATTCGGCGATGTAGCCGTGGCCGCCGAACATCTGCTGAGCGCGCACCGCATTGTCGAAGCCGACGTCGGTGAGGACGCCCTTGAGCACCGGCGTCATCAGGCCGAGCCAGTCGTCGGCCTGCTGGCGCTCCTTCTCGTCGCCGCCCCGGTGGGCGACGTCGCTCTTCAGCGCCGTGTAGAGCACGAGCGCCCGGGCCGCTTCGTTGAAAGCGCGGATCTGCAGGAGGTTCCGGCGCACGTCGGGGTGGACGATGATGGGGTCCGCGGCCTTGTCCTTGGCCTTGGCGCCCGTGAGGGAGCGGCCCTGGAGGCGGTCCTTGGCGTACACGACGGCGTTCTGGTAGGCGACCTCGGACTGGGCGAGGCCCTGGATGGCGACGCCGAGGCGGGCCTCGTTCATCATCACGAACATGGCGGCGAGGCCGCGGTTCTCCTGGCCGATCAGCCAGCCGGTCGCCTCGTCGTAGTTCATCACGCAGGTGGCGTTGCCGTGGATGCCCATCTTGTGCTCGATGGAGCCGCAGGACACCCCGTTGCGATCGCCGAGAGAGCCGTCCGCCGCCACCTTCACCTTCGGGACGACGAAGAGCGAGATGCCCTTCACGCCCTCCGGCGCGCCCTCGATGCGGGCCAGCACAAGGTGGATGATGTTGGACGCGATGTCGTGCTCGCCGGCCGAGATGAAGATCTTCGTTCCGGTGACCTTGTAGGAGCCGTCCGGCTGCGGGACGGCCTTGGTCTTGATGAGGCCGAGATCCGTGCCGCAATGCGGCTCGGTGAGGTTCATGGTCCCGGTCCACTCGCCGGCGATCATCTTCGGCAGGTAGAGCGCCTTCTGCTCGGGCGAGCCGTGCGTATGCAGCGCCGCGATCGCGCCCATCGTCAGGCCCGGATACATGGCGAGCGCCATGTTGGCCGAGGACGAGAACTCGTTGACCACCGCGGCCAGCGTGTAGGGCAGGCCCTGGCCGCCATATTCGGGATCCGCCGCGAGGCCGATCCAGCCGCCTTCCGCGAAGGCGTTCACCGCCTCCTTGAAGCCCTTCGGCGTGGTCACGCTGCCGTCGTCATGGCGGGTGCAGCCCTCCAGGTCGCCCACGCGGTTGAGCGGCTGCAGCACCTCCTCGCAGAGCTTGGCGGCTTCGCCCAGCACCGCCTCGACCACGTCCGGCGAGGCGTCGGCGAAGCCCGGCAGGTTGCTGTATCGCTCCATGCGGAAGACGTCGTTCAGCAGGAACAGGACGTCCTCGACGGGGGCCTTGTAGGTCGGCATGGCTGGCTCCTCCAGGGGATCCCGCATTCGCGCGAGCGAGCTCGGGCGGGACGCTTCCCGATTTAGTTCACATATAAACCATAGGGGCCGGCTTGGGAAGGGGGGAGACGGGGACGGGGCGCCGCAAGGAAACGAATTCTTCGTCTCTCCTACGCAAAACTTAACGACCAAAGCGGCTTCCTTAACGCCCTGTTTACCCTAACCCCAGAAAAGTCAGATGCGCGGAGTTCGCTCAGCCGTTCTGTAGAAGGGCCGAGGAGCGCCGAGGCTGCATCGGCCCCCCCGATGCCCTGGTACCGAGTGGGTTCGCACCCCTCCAAGACGAGCGCGGACATGAAGCAGGCGATCCCGTGGAGCGTGAAAGGCGTCGACGCGAATGCGCGCGATGCGGCCAAGGACGCTGCGCGACGGGCCGGCATGACGCTGGGCGAGTGGCTCAACACCGTCATCGCCGAGACCGCCTCCGAACGCGAAGAACGCGAGCGGCGCGAAGCCGCCCAGTCCCACGCGCCGGCTCATCCCCAGGCGCGCGATTTCGAGGGCGAGGAGCGCCCTGCGGCCCACGCCCCCTCCCCGTCCCGGACGCGCCCGGCGGCGCCCGCCTCGCGCCCCGCGGCCCGATACGAGGACGAGGCCGCGGCCGAGCGCCTCGCCAGCCTCGAAGCCCGGCTGGAGCGGCTGTCGCAGCGCGCCGGCGAGACCGCCCTGCCCCGCACGGCGGCCAAGCGCCAGCCGGCCGGCGAGCGGCAGGACGCCTATGCGGACCGCAACGACCTCGCCTCGGTGCTCGAGCGGGCCATGCAGGAGAACCGCCTCCGCACGGAAGCCGTCGAGGAGAAGACGGCCGGCGCGCTCGATTCGATCGTGCGCTTCATGGAGCGCTCGGACACCCGGCGCGGCGAGGAGCTGAACGCCCTCGCGCAGGCCCAGGAACGCACCTCCACCGCCCTGCGCGACGCGCTGGGGCTGGTGACGAACCGCATGGACTCGCTGGAGCGGGCCATCGCCCACAAGGGCTCGACCGAGCTGGAGCCGATCCGGGCCGCCATCCTCCGGCTGGAGGAGCGCATCGAGCGCAAGACCGCCTCGGCGACGGCGTCGCCGTCGCGGATCGAAGCCTCGATCAAGCAGCTGGAGAGCCGCCTCGTCGACATCGCCGACAAGCTGGAGGAGACCGAGCACGCGTCGTCCGCCCGCGACGGCGACCGGGGCCGGGGCGAGCGCATCGCCCGCATCGAGGAAAAGCTCGCATCGGTTCTGGACGCGCTGGACGCGCAGGGCGGGGCCGACCGCTATGACGACGACGACGCCGAGACGCTGATCCCGCCGGCGCACACCCTCGACGAGGCCATCGCCCAGATCCGCTCCCGCCAGACCCGGCTGGAGGCGCCGCCGCAGCGCCGCCCGCGCGAGGCGGACCGCACCGCGGAGCTGCTGGACGGCCTGCGCGGCGACGTGGTCAGCCTGGCCGAGCGCCTCGAGCGCATGGACCAGCCGCGCGATCCGCCGGGCGTCGACGCGATGCGCCGCGAGCTCGCCGACCTCGCCCGCACCGTCCAGACCATCTCCAGCCGCAGCGATTTCGCCTCCCTGGAGCGCAGCGTCGCGACGCTGTCGGACCGCGTGGAGAACTGGGAGGCCCACCAGGACGGCGAGCGCCACCAGGGTCCGGCGCAGCGCGTGCTGGACGACATGCGCAACCTGGTCGAGGAGCTTCGCCCCGTGGCGGGGCTCACCACGCTGCGCGACGATATCGGCGGCCTCGCCGCCAGGCTCGACCGGGCGCCCGCCCAAGGCATGCCGGCCGAGGTGGTCGAAGCCATCCTGTCGCAGATCGCGGACCTGCGCGGCGTCGTCGCCAAGGCGGCGAGGCCCGTGTCGCTGGAGCCTCTGGAGAAGCAGGTCGCCGCGCTCGGCCACCGGCTCGACATCGCGCTCGCCAAGCCGTCCCGCGGCTCCGGCCAGGTGGGGTCGGCCGCTCTCGCCGACCTCTCCGACGCCGTCGCGGCGATCCGCTCGGCCATGCAGGACTTCAATCCGCAGGCGAGTTTCGAGCGGCTCGAACAGCGCCTGGACGAACTGGGCCAGCGCTTCGACCGCGAGGGCGACCGCGGAGACTTCGACGACATCCGGGGCCGGCTCTCGCCGATCGAGGGACAGCTTCGCTCGCTGGGCGAGAAGCTCGACTCGTTCAAGGGCGCGCCCGCCAACCGCGCCACGCTCGACGCGCTGGACCGCAAGATGTCGGCCCTCTCCGAGGCGCTGGACCGCAAGGCCGCCGCGCCGGACATGACGCCCCTGGAGACGCTCGTCCGCACGCTCGGGGACAAGATCGACAAGGTGCGCAGCGGGGCGGGCGACGCGCCGTCGCTGGACGCGCTCCAGGGCCACCTCGCCTCGATGACGGCCGCGCTGGAGCGCTCCGGCGAGGGCTTCTCGGCCCTGCGCTCGATGGAGCGGTCCATCGGAGACCTGTTCGCCAAGATCGAGGACGCCAAGCTCGGCGCGCTCGCGGCCGCCGACGTCGCCGCCACCAAGGCCGCGAACGAGGCGGCGGCGCGGGTGATGGGCTCCGAGTCGTCCCGCTCCGCCCCGTCCGAATTCGCCGAGGTGCGCACCCGGCAGACCCTCGAGGCCGTGCACGACACGCTGGAGAAGATCGTCGAGCGGCTCGGAATGCTCGAATCCGACATGGCGAGCGACCGCGTCCGGCTGATGACCGTCGCCGAGGGCGCCGGCCGCCAGCAGCAGGCGCGCGACCCCGCGCCCGCCGCGGCGCCCGCCCAGAAGCTGGCCGCCGCCGCCGCGGCCGCCGAAGCCGCCCGGGCGCTCGGCCTGCAGCCGCAGCGCCAGCCGGCCCGTCCTGCGGCCCGCGCCGGCGACTCCGAGCGCGTCCACGACGCCCCGGCGCAGAGCTCCGGCTCGGCGACGGTCATGGATCTCGCCGACGACATGCTGCTGGAGCCCGGCAGCGGACGCCCGCAGGGCCATGGCGAGCGCGTCGCCCCGGACTTCGACCGCGACGACCAGGCCGAAAGCCCCAAGGCCAGCTTCATCGCGGCCGCCCGCAAGGCCGCTCAGGCGGCGCACGGCGCCCAGCCGATCCGGGAGGAGCCGAAATCCAGGTTCCGGCTCGGCGGCTCCGACAAGACGGGCAAGGTCAAGACCGCCGCTGCGTCGGCCCAGGCGACCCTCAGCGCCGCCCCCGACGGGGACGCCATCGGGGCGGCCGCGGGCGGCGGATCCGCGGTCGACCAGGTCCGGGCCTATGTGGACGCCAAGCGCCGGCCGATCCTGATCGGCCTCGCCACGATCCTCCTGGCGGTCAGCGGCGCACAGGTGGCGCGCAACATGCTGCAGGGGCAGGAGCCTTCCAGCCCCGCGCCCCAGCAGGCCCCGATCGACGGGACCGCCCGCAACGCCGAGAAGCAGTCGCAACTGGCGCCGCCGGCGGCGCCGCAGCCGGCCCGGCCGGCCCCGGAGAGCGCCGCGCCCGCAGCCCCGACGATGGGCTCGAGCCTGACGGCGCCGACGGGCGTCCCGGCCCAGACCTTCGCCGCCAACCCGCTGGCCCCCGGCGCCTCGTTCGGGGCGCGCGATCCCGCCACGGTCGGCTCGCTCGCCCCCGCCCCGAAGGCGGGGCCGGCCGACGCCAAGGCCCCGGAGGCCCCGGCCGCGAGCCTGCCGACGGGCGCCTGGCCCAAGGCGCTGCAGAAGGCGGCGAGCCTGAACGACCCTGCCGCGGCCTTCGAGATCGCCGTGCGGCTCGCCGACGGACGCGGCGCGACGCGCGATCCCAAGCTTTCGGCGCAGTGGTTCGAGAAGGCGGCGGGCCTCGGGCTCGCTCCCGCGCAGTACCGCCTCGGCAGCATCTACGAGAAGGGCGTCGGCGTCCCCAAGGACCTGGCGCTGGCCAAGACCTGGTACCAGCGGGCCGCCGAAGCCGGCAACGCCAAGGCGATGCACAATCTCGGCGTGCTGATCGCCGAGGGCGTCGGCGGCAAGCCGGACTATTCGGCCGCGGCGCAGTGGTTCCGCAAGGCCGCCGAGTTCGGCGTGCGCGACAGCCAGTACAATCTCGCGATCCTGACCGCGCGCGGCCTCGGCGTGCAGCAGAACCTGCCGGAAAGCTGGATGTGGTTCTCGCTCGCGGCCGCCCAGGGCGACCAGGACGCGTTCAAGAAGCGCGACGAGGTGGCGGGCCGCATGGACGCCGCCGCGCTGGCGGCCGGCAAGGCGGGGCTCGACGCGTTCAGGGCCAAGCCGCAGGACGCCAAGGCCAACGACGTCGCCGCCCCGGCGGGCGGCTGGGACCGCGACAGCGCCGGCGAGGCGCCCGCCAAGGCGCGATCGGCGAAGCTCTGACGCGGCTCGCGGCGCCGGCGCCACGCCCGGGCCAAATCCGGGCGGCGACGACCTTGCGCCGTTGACGGACCGGCGACGCCTCCGCTTGATGGACGGCGGACCCGGCCCGCGGCGGCCCAGGCCTCCGGAGCCCATGCCGCCCAGCGAGGCCAGACCCCGTGCAGATCTATCTGCCCATCGCGGAGCTTCCCGTCAGCATCTTCCTGGTGCTGGGCCTCGGCGCGGCCGTGGGCTTCATTTCTGGCATGTTCGGCGTGGGCGGCGGGTTCCTGATGACGCCGCTGCTGATCTTCATCGGCATCCCGGCGGCGGTCGCGGTGGCGACGGAATCGGCCCAGATCGCCGCCTCGTCGATGACGGGCGCGATCGCCTACTGGCGCCGGCGGGCGCTGGATTTCAAGCTCGGGTCGGTGCTGCTGGCCGGCGGCGTGCTCGGCACCGTGCTGGGCGTCGCCTTCTTCAACGCGATGCGCCGCCTCGGCCAGCTCGATCTCGTCATCACCCTTTCCTACATCACGCTGCTGGGCTCGGTCGGCGGGCTGATGTTCACCGAGAGCCTGCGCGCCATGGCGTCGGCGCGGCGGGGCGGACCCGTGAAGCTGCGCCATGGCGGGCAGCATCCCTGGTATTTCGGGCTGCCGCTGCGCATGCGGTTCCACCGCTCAAAGCTCTATGTCAGCATCATCCCGCTGGTGACCCTGTCGACGCTGATCGGCTTCATCGGCGCTGTGCTGGGCATCGGCGGCGGCTTCCTGATGGTGCCGGCGCTGATCTACATGTTCCGGGTGCCGACCGCCGTGGTGGTGGGGACGTCGCTGTTCCAGATCCTGTTCACCATGGTGGCGGCGACGATGCTGCATTCGGCCACCAACCAGTCCGTCGACATCATCCTGGCGATGCTGCTGGTGGTGGGCGGCGTCTTCGGCGCCCAGTTCGGCGCCCGGGCCGGGCAGAACATCCGCGGCGAGCATTTCCGGCTCCTGCTGGCCCTCATCGTGCTCGCCGTGGGGGTGCGCTTCGCGTCCGAGATCGTGCTGAAGCCGGACGAGCTGTTCTCGCTCGGCGTGACGGAGATCCGCCGGTGAGGCCGGGCCCCGCCCGCGCGCTGCGCCTCGCCGCCGCCGCGATGGCGTCGCTGTGGGCCGGCGGGGCCGCCAGGGCCGAGACCCTGGTGCTGTCGCTCTCCAGCCATCGGGTGCAGATCACGTCCACCTATACGGGATCGGAGCTGGTCGTCTTCGGCGTCATCGACAACGAGCGCCGCAGCGTGACGCGGGCCGAGCCCTACGACGTGGTGGTGACCGCCACGGGGCCGCGCGCCTCCACGGTGGTGCGCCAGAAGATGAAGCTCGGCCCGATCTGGATGAACCTGAACCAGCGCAAGTTCTTCGAGGTTCCGACGACGCTGGCGCAGATCTCCTCGCGCCCGATCGAGCTCATCTCGTCGCCGGACCTGCGCCGCCGCTTCGGCCTGGGGCTGGAGGCGCTGCTCGACCCGGCCGGATACGACCTCGTCTACGACCCGACCTTCAGGACCGCGCTGGTGCGGCTGCAGAAGGACGCCGGGCTCTACAAGGTCAACGAGCGCGGCGTGACCTTCATCACGCCCTCGATCTTCCGCGCGGCGGTGCCAGTGCCGGCGACGGCGCCGCTCGGCGGCTACGAGGTCGGCGTGACGCTATTCTCGGGCGGCGTGCTGCTGGCCCGCGAGAGCACCAATTTCGAGGTCACCAAGGTGGGCTTCGAGCAGGCGGTGGCGCAGGCCGCGCACCAGCATCCGCTGCTGTATGGCGGGCTGACCGCCGCGCTCTCGCTCGCCTTCGGGTGGCTCGCGACGGTGATCTTCAGGCGGGACTGATCGCGCGTGGCGCTGGCCCTTCGGGCGGGGCCGGGGTAACGATCGGCCAGATCCTCGCCCGCCGGAGCCCGCATGACCGCGCCGACCCTCGACAGCCCCGACCCGGCGCCCGCCGCCCTCCGCGACGACCGGGTCATGCCTGCCTCCGCGATGGCGCTCGGCGCGGCCGGGGTGATCCCCTTCGTGGCGCTCACGGTCGCGGCCCTGGTGCAGGCCGATGCGCGGCTCGGGCTGCCGTCGGGCTTCGCGCGGGCCGGCCTCGTCGCCTATGGGGTGGTGATCGCGTCCTTCCTGGGCGGCGTGCGCTGGGGCGTGGGGCTGCTGATCCCGAACCGCGAGCATGCGCCCAGCCTGTTCGTCATGTCGGTGCTGCCGCCGCTGGTCGCCTGGGGCGCTCTGTTCATGCCGCGGCCGCACGACCTCGTGGTGGTGATCGGCTGCTTCCTGGTGCTCGGGGTGTCGGACGTGGCGCTCGCCTGGCGCGGCGTCGCGCCGCGCTGGTACGGCACGCTGCGCCTGGCGCTCACCGCCGCCGTCGTGTGCACGCTCCTGGTCGCGCTCGCCATGCTGCCGGGCGCGGAGGGCTGACGCGTCAGTCCGGAGACAGCTGCGCGGCGGAGACCGCGTAGACCCGGTCCGATCCCATCACATGCGCGGTGAAGCGGCGCGCGAAGAGCGGCGCGAAGGCGCGGTCGAGCACGTTGAGGCCGCCCGCATAGGCGCCGAAGGCCGGCATCACGCAACGCCGCCCGTCCGAGACGAAGCAGCGGCGGCGGATGGCGCGGCCGCGCCCGGCCACCTTCGCGGCCGGGTGGAGATGACCCGCCAGCTCCGGCCCGGCCTCGCCGGGCGCCGGCTCGTGGCGCAGCGTGACGCCGCGCAGCACGACGCTGTCGCGGGCCTGGCCGCCGAGGCCGGCCGGGGGCTCCGGATCGTGGTTGCCGGCGATCCAGATCCAGTCCGCCCCGGTCTGGAGGATGCGCAGGGCGGCCATGTCCTCGGCCGGGATGCGCTCCAGCGCCCGAACGTCATGGAAGCCGTCGCCCAGCACCACGACCGTGGCGGGGCGGTAGCGCGCCACCACGGCCGTCATGGCCGCCAGCGTGGCGCGGCTGTCATAGGGCGGCAGCATCTGCCCGCGGGCCGCGTAGGCGGAGCCCTTCTCCAAATGGAGGTCCGCCACGACCAGCAGCCGCTCGGCCTCCAGGAACAGCGCGCCGGAGCGGCAGGCCGCGAAGACGGCGTCGCCGACGCGCAGCTCCGTCGCGACTGCGGCGGCGTCGCGGACGGACAGGGCCGACGGACGCGCGTTCACGGAGTCTCGCTCCGCGACAGCTTGATCCGCGCGAAGGCCCGGAGCCCCCTGGAGCGGGACGACGCGCGGGCCCGGTTCGACAGCGACGCGGGCGCCGGGGCGGGACGCGGCTGCGCGTCCGCCGGGCCAGTGGCCGCCGCGGGCGTCCCCGTCTCCATCGCCTCGTCCATCATCTGCGCTTCCGCCTCGGCCAAGATGTCCTCCGCCGCCTCGCCATAGACCGCCTCGCGGCCGATCTCCAGCATCACCGAGATGGCCAGCGGAGAGACCCGCTCCAGCGACTTGTGCATGATTCGCCCCTGGATGCGCGACAACATGCCGGCCAGGCGCTGCAAGTCGAGGAGACCTGTCGCCGCATCCGCCCGGGTGGCCTTGAGCAGGATGTGGTCCGGCTCGTGCCGGCGCAGCACGTCATAGACGAGGTCGGTCGACATGGTGACCTGACGGCCGCTCTTCTCCATGCCGGGATGCCGGCGCTCGATCAGGCCGGCGATGATGGCGCATTGGCGGAAGGTCCGCTTCATGAGCGCGGACTCGTCCAGCCACTCCTCCAGGTCGTCGCCCAGCATGTCCTGGGCGAAGAGTTCGTCGAGGCTCAGCCGGCCCTGCGCGATCGCGGCGCTGAGGTCGGAGAGGCCCCAGACGGCGAGGCCGTAATCGGTCGCCACGAAGCCGAGCGGCCTCAGGCGGGCGCGCTCCAGCCGGCGGGTGAGCAGCATGCCGAGCGTCTGGTGGGCGAGCCGCCCCTCGAACGGATAGGCGACCAGATAGTGCCGGCCGGCTCGCGGGAAGGTCTCGACCAGCAGGTCGTCGCGCCGGGGCAGCGCCGACCTGCGGGTCTGGTTCTCCAGCCAGTCGGCGACGCCGCCCGGGAGCCGGCTCCACTCGGCCGGATCGGCCAGCATGGCGCGGACCCGGGCCGCCAGGAAGGTGGAGAGCGGGAACTTGCCCCCCGCATAGGAGGGCACCTTCGGGTCCGTGCCGGCCGGGGCGCGGGACACCACCACCTCGTTCTCGGCCAGCGCCTCGAAGCGCAGGATCTCGCCGGCGAACACGAAGGTGTCGCCCGGCAGCAGCCCCTCGGCGAAATACTCCTCCACTTCGCCCAGGGTCCGGCCGCCGCGCGCGACGACGCCGGGCGAGCCGGGCCGGGCGTGCTTGACCCGGCCGAGCCGCACCTTGAGCATCGCGGCTTCGACGATGGTTCCGACATTCATGCGGTATTGCTGGGCCACGCGCGGGTTGGCGGCGCGCCAGAGCCCGTCCGTCCCGCGCCGGATCTTGGCGAAGCGGTCATAGGTGGCGAGCGCGTATCCGCCGGTCGCCACGAAGGCGACCACACGGTCGAAATCGTCGCGGCCGAGGCCCGCATAGGGGCTCGCGGACGAGACCTCCGCGTAGAGGTCGTCGGCGTCGAAGGGTTCGGCGCAGGCCATGCCGAGGACGTGCTGGGCGAGCACGTCCAGCGCGCCGACCCTGGCGTCGGGCGTGTCCTGCGCGGCCTCCGCGACGGCGTCCAGCGCCGCCCGGCACTCCATGATCTCGAAGCGGTTGGCCGGCACCAGCAGCGCCTGCGACGCCTCGTCGAGCCGGTGGTTGGACCGGCCGATGCGCTGCATCAGGCGGCTCGCGCCCTTGGGCGCGCCGACATTGACGACGAGGTCGACGTCGCCCCAGTCGATGCCGAGGTCGAGCGTGGAGGTGCAGACCACGGCCCGGAGCTGGCCCGCGATCATGGCGGCCTCCACCTTGCGGCGCTGGCCGACGTCCAGCGAGCCGTGATGCAGGGCGATGGACAGGCCGTCCTCGTTGATGCGCCAGAGCTCCTGGAAAATGAATTCCGCCTGCATGCGGGTGTTGACGAAGACCAGCGTGGTGCGGTGCGCCTGGATGGCCTCGTAGATCGCCCCCATGGCGTGGACGGCGTTGTGCCCGGCCAGCGGCAGCGTGCGCGAGCCCTCCAGGATGCGGATGTCGGGCGCCGCCCCGCCGGCCACGGCCACGAGATCGGCCATCGCCGGCGGCTCGGCGCCGCGACTCTGCGACGCTTCGGCGCCACGACTCCCCGGCGCCTCGGCGCCGCGACTCTTCGGCGCCACGGCGCCACGCGATGCATCGGGCGGCGCGGCGCCGGTCGCGCCCAGGTAGCGGCGCAGCTCGTCGGGCTCGCGGACCGTGGCGGACAGCCCCACGGCGGCGAGGCCGGGCGCGAGGCGGCGCAGCCGGGCGAGGCCGAGCGACAGCAGGTCGCCGCGCTTGGACGTCACCAGCGCGTGAAGCTCGTCGAGCACGACCCGGCGCAGCCCGGCGAACAGGGTCCGCGCGTCGCGGTGGGCCAGCATCAGGGCGAGCTGCTCGGGCGTCGTCATCAGGATGTCGGGCGGCCGCTGCATCTGGCGGGTCCGCTTGTGGGCGGGCGTGTCGCCGGTGCGGGTCTCCACGCGCACCCCCAGCCCCATCTCGGCGATGGGCGCCTCCAGGTTGCGGGCGATGTCGGTCGCGAGCGCCTTCAGGGGAGAGACATAGAGCGTGTGGAGGCCGCGCCCCTCCAGCCCGCCGGGCGGCGCGTCGGCGAGCTCGACCAGGCTCGGCAGGAAGCCCGCCAGCGTCTTGCCGGCGCCCGTGGGGGCGACGAGCAGCGCGGAGCGCCCCGCCTGGGCCAGCGCCAGGAGTTCGAGCTGATGGGGCCTCGCGGCCCAGCCGCGCGACGCGAACCACGATGCGAAGCGGGGCGGCAGGGCGGAATGGTCGGGTTGGGGCGCGCTCACTCGCCTGAAACTAGCGCATTCCGGCCCGATTGGGATTCCGGGATCCCGAAAGAGGCCCGCGCCTCGCCGTCACGGCCCCAAGGCGTGTGCGGAGCCACACATCGGGCCGGGCTTGATGAGGGCAATGTCCATCCGTGGCCGACGAGCAACGGCCCAAGAGCTCCACAGATCTTCCTCCCCGGCTCCCAGTCCTTCCGAGCGGTTTTACAGAAGCCGCCTTCACCATCCCAGGAGATCCCTCCATGTCCGCCGCCCTCCTCTCGACGCCTGTCCGCAACCGCAGCACCCGGGTCCGCAAGTCGATCGCGGCGGCCCTCGTCGCCCTCACGGTCGGCGGCGCGGCGATCGCCACGTCGACCCCCGCGGCGGCCGGCGGATGGGGCTACTACCATCATCGCGGCTGGGGCTATGGCGGCGGCGCCGCCGCGGCCGGCATCGTCGGCGGCCTGGCGCTCGGCGCGGCCCTGGCGGCCTCCGCCCAGCCGGCCTATGGGGCGCCGGTCTATGCGGGCGACTGCTACGTGGTCCGCCGGCGCGTGATGACCGACTATGGCTGGCGCACCGTGCGCCGCACCGTCTGCGACTGACCGGCCGAGCCCTTGAGATCCGCCGAGGCCCCGCGGTCCGCCGTGGGGCTTCGCGCCGCGTGGTTCAGGCCGCGAAGGACCGGCGGGCGAGCCGGGGATAGAGCGCCGCCTGCCCCAGTCCCCGGATCGCCAGGAACAGCAGGAAGGCGATCCACAGGCCCGTATTGCTCCACCCCGCCGACAGCGCCTCCGCGGCGTAGACGATCAGGGAGCCCAGGATGGCGTAGTTGGCCAGGGCGAAGGGCCCGGACCAGATGCGGATGCGGATATAGTCGCGCGCCGCCTCGGTCACGGCCGGGCTGGCGTCCATCAGCCGGAACGTCGCCGCAATGATGGGCGCCTGGAGCAGGATGAGCAGGACGCCGAGGCAAGCGGCCACCGCCAGGGCCCGGGCCAGCGCGCGGGCGACCTCGCGGTCGTCGCCCGCCCCGAAGGCCTGCGCGGTGAGCCCGGCCGTGCTCATGCGCAGCGATCCGAGCCCCCAGAACAGCATGTCGAACAGCACGGCCCCGATGGCCACCGCCCCGAGCAGATGGACCTCGCCCAGGCGGCCGATCACCGCCGTGTCGACCAGCCCGATCAGCGGCTCGGTGAGATGCGCCAGCATCATCGGCGCGGCGAGCGCGACGATGCGGGCGGCCGACGCGTCGACGGGCCGGCGGGGGGCAGGCGCGTTCACGGAGAAGCTCAGCGGCCGAAGAGCCGCATCAGGAGCCAGACCGGGACGACGATCATCGCCCCATAGACGAAGTAGCGCAGAACCTGCCGAACGGCACCGAAGCCGAGATCCATGATGCGGTCGAGCAGCTCCTTGGCGCCCCGGAGCAGGTCGGGCGGGGTGAGCCCGAACAGCGACAGGAAGGCGCCGACCACGATGGACATGAAGATCAGCTTGAGCAGCACGGATCCGGGGGAGCCGCCCAGGATGCGGGAGAGATCCGTGTTCGCCATGCTGTCCTCCGGCCCGCGCGCCGGGCGATTCCATGGCGTCTCTTTAGCATCGATCCGGGCTGAAATCAGGACCGGCGGGGACTGGACCACGGGACGCCGGCGCCGTTTCATGGCGGCCCCGTCCTGGAGCCGAGCCCCGCCATGCTGGTCGACCCCGCAGCCTTCGATCCCGCAAGCGTCGACGCTGAAACTCTGGCGTTGAACGCCGAGATCCTGGCCAAGCTCGCCGGACTGCCGGACCAGTGGTCCGCGCCGCCGGCGGTGGTGCGCGAGCGCCGCAAGCAGGGGCTGGGCGCCTTCCCGGTCCCGCCCGCCAGCGCATGGGCGCGGACCATCGCCATCGAGGGGCCGGGCGGCCCGCTGGAGCTGCGCATCGTCGCGCCGGCCGAGCCCTCGGGGGTCTACCTGCACATCCATGGCGGGGGCTGGGTGTTCGGCACGGCCGACATGCAGGACGACCGGCTGGAGCGGCTGGCCCGCGTGTGCGGGCTCGCCTGCGTCTCCGTCGAGTACCGGCTCGCGCCCGAGGCGCCCTACCCGGCCGCGCCGGACGACTGCGAGGCGGCGGCGCTGTGGCTCGTCCGCGAGGCGAAGGCGCGCTTCGGCACGGAGAGGCTCCTCATCGGCGGCGAGTCGGCCGGGGCGCATCTGGCGGCGGTGACGCTGATGCGGCTGCGCGACCGGCATGGGCTGACGCCCTTCCGGGCCGCGAACCTGACGGCCGGGTGCTACGACCTCGCCCTGACCCCCAGCGTGAGGCGGTGGGGAGAGACCAAGCTGATCCTCAACACCCGCGACATCTTCCTCTTCGTGCAGAACTTCCTGCGCCTGAAGGGCGACGTGCGCGACCCGGACGTCTCGCCCCTGCAGGGCGACCTCGCCGGGCTGCCGCCGGCGCTGTTCACGGTGGGCACGCGCGATCCGCTGCTGGACGACACGCTGTTCATGGCGTCGCGCTGGCTTGCGGCCGGCAATCGGGCGGAGCTCGCCGTGTGGCCGGGCGGCGCGCATGTGTTCATCGGCTTTGCGGGCGCGCTGACCGAGCGGGCGCTGGCCTGCAGGCGGCCTGACGGCGCCTCAGTCCACCGTGGCGGGCTGGCCAGCCGCGATCCTGGAGGCGGCGATCACCGCCTGCGTGCGGCTCTCGACGCCGAGCTTCTGCAGGATGGCGGAGACATGCGCCTTGACGGTGGCCTCCGAGACGCTGAGCTCATAGGCGATCTGCTTGTTGAGCAGCCCCTCCGACAGCATCATCAGCACCCGGACCTGCTGGGGCGTGAGGCTGCCGAGGCGCTTGACCAGGTCGCTGGTCTCCCGGTCCATCGGGGCGGACATGTCGACGTCGGGCGGCGTGTAGTCGCCGCCGTCCAGCACGGCCCGGATCGCCGCCCGCATGGTCTCGACGTCGACGGTCTTGGGGATGAAGCCCGACGCGCCGAACTCGATGCAGCGGCGGATGACGCCCCGGTCCTCGTTGCCGGACACCACCACCACCGGGGTCCCGGGGTGCTGGGCGCGCAGATACATCAGGCCGGAGAAGCCCTGGACGCCCGGCATCGTAAGGTCGAGCAGGACGAGGTCGAGGTCCATGCCGCGGCCGAGGCTGTCGGTGACCTCCTCGAAGGTGCCCGCCTCGAGGATCTCGGCCTCGGGCTCGACCCCCGCCACGGCGGTCCTGAGCGCGCCGCGCACGAGCGGATGGTCGTCCGCGATCATGATGCGTGTCTGTGCCGATGCGCTCACAATCCCCTCCCGCGATCGCCCGTGCCGGGCGCTGACCTATTTGTTATGTCCGGTTGACGACCTTCCGTGAAATTCTCAGCCGGAGCAAGTATTTCGGCATAGCGGGTATTGCGGATGCAACCGCCCGGGACTTGTCACGCGCGGCCGCCGCCCGCATCGTGCGTCGTCGAGATTGCAGCGGCCATGCGACACGTGTTTGACGAGCAGGATTCCCACGGATGATGAGTTCCCGGATCGATTTCATCCGGTTCGCCAGCCTGTCGGCCGTGGTCGTCGGGCTGACGGCCGCCGCCGTCGCAGTGGCCGAGCGCCTCGGGGCGCCGGGCCGGGCGCTCGGGATGGCGGCCGTGGGGATCATGCTCGGTGTGGCCGTCGCGGCGGGCCTGGCGTGCGGCACGATGCGGCTGCCGGCGTTCCTGACGCAGGGGAGGACGCTGCCGGCGGCGGGCGCGAGCCTGGGGACGGCGGCGGTCTGGCCCTGGGCGTTCCCGGGGCAGTCGCCGGCCGCGGCCGCGGCGGGGCTGCTGCTGGCCGCCTTCCTGCTGGCGCCGGCGCTGCGCCGCTCCGGCGCGCCGACCTGGGCGAGCTTCGTCGGGACGCGTTTCGCCAGCCCCCTCGCCCGGGCGCTGGCCGCCGTGGTGGTCGGCGCGGGATCGTTCGGGCTCGGGACGGCGGCTCTGGCCGCAGCCGCGGGCGTCGTCTCGCGCGTGTTCGGGATGGGCGCCCCGCAGGCCGCCGCGGTCGTGGCGGCCGTGGTCGGGTGCATGACGCTGCCCGGCGGAGCGCGCGGCCAGACGCGCGCCGCCGTGGCGCTCGGGCTCGCCGCCCTGGGGGCCGCCGCCATGCTGTGGTTCGGCCGCCCGGCCGCCTCGCCGGAGCGGTTCGCGGCGGCGCTCTCGCCGCTGATGGGGCCGAACGGCCTGGCGCTGGGCGTCGCCGGAGCCCTCGCGGCGCTGGCCTCCCCGGCGTCGCAGACGATCTGGCCCGGCGTCGAGAAGACCGAGGATTGCCGCATCGCGCTGCTGTGGGCGGCGGTGCTGACCGGAGCGCTCGCCTATGCGGTCGCGCCCGCGGCGACCCCCGCCGACGGCCTGTTCCCGGCGATCGCGGCCGACGTGTTCGCGGCGGCGGTCGCCATGGCGGCTTCCGGGGCGTTCCTGCTGGCCGCCGGGCAGGCGCTGGCCTTCGACCTGCGCGCCCGGGTCGACCGGCGCCGCACGCCGGCGTCCCTGCGCTTCGCCCAGATCCGGCTGGCGTGCCTCGCCGTCGTCGCGGCGGCCGGCGTTGCGGCCGCCTTCGCGCCGGGCGTCGCGGCGGCGCAGGCCGGCGCGGCCTCGGCGATCCTGGTCGGGGCGCTGCTGCCGCCGGTCCTGCTCGGGGCCGGATGGGACCGGGCCAACGCGGCCGGCGCCATCGCGTCGCTTTGCGTCGGCCTTGCGGCGTCGCTGGCGCTCGTCGGCGGACGGCTCGGGCCGGAGGGGCTGGGCGACGCCGCGGCCGGGCTCTGCGCCTGCGCGATGGGGCTGGCCGCCGGCGCGGCCGCGAGCCTGCTCACGCGCCGCTCGCCGCAGGTCCCGCGCCCGCTCCATGACGACATGCTCTGACGCGCGTCGGGGGCGTCACCCCGGCGTCGCGTCGCGGGTCTCGCCGGCGCGGATCAGCTTCTCCAGCACCTCGATCCGGTCGGCCTCGGCGGGCGGCTTGTCCCAGCGGATGCGCGAGACGCGCGGAAAGCGCATCGCCACGCCGGACTTGTGCCGCGTCGAGCGGTTCAGGCCCTCGAAGGCGATCTCCAGCACGAGGCCCCGGTCGGGCTCGTGCGTGACCTCGCGCACCGGGCCGAAGCGGTTCAGCGTGTTGCGCCGGACGAAACGGTCCAGTTCGGCCAGTTCGGCGTCGGTGAAACCGAAATAGGCCTTGCCGACCGGCACGAGCTCGTCGCCCGACGCGCCCTCGCGCCAGACCCCGAAGGTGAAGTCCGAGTAGAAGGACGAGCGCTTGCCGTGGCCGCGCTGGGCGTACATCAGCACGGCGTCGACCACGTGAGGATCGTGCTTCCACTTGTACCAGAGCCCTTTCGGGCGGCCCGGCACATAGGGGCTGTCGGCGCGCTTGATCATGCAGCCCTCGACGGCCGCGGCGTCGACCCCCGCCCCGGCGTTGGCCGGATCGGCGCGGGCGGCCGCCAGCTCGTCCCAGCTCGCGAAGCGGATCAGGGGCGAAATGTCGAAGCGCGGATTGCCCAGCCCCTCCAGGAAGCCCTGCAGGCGCTCGCGGCGGTCGCAGAACGGCAGGGGCCGCAGGTCCTCGCCCGCATGGGTCAGGAGGTCGTAGGCCCGGACGTGGGCGGGGAACTCCACCAGCATCCGGGGCGAGACGCTCTGGCGATTGAGGCGCTGCTGCAGCACGTTGAAGGTCTGCACCCGCCCCTCGCGCAGGATCAGCAATTCGCCGTCGATGGCGCCGTCGAAGTCGATGGCCTCGACCAGGTCCGGGAAGCTCCGGGAGATGTCCTCGCCGGTGCGCGAATAGAGCCGCTGGACCCGGCGCCCGTCCGGCCGCACGCCGCCGACCGCCTGCACCCGGATGCCGTCCCATTTCCATTCGGCCGTCATCTCGGCCGGGTCCAGGCTGTCGAAGTCGGAGTCGTCGAGGGGATGCGCCAGCATGGGCGGGCGGAAGGGAGCCGGATCGGTGGCTTCGGGACGCGGCGCCAGCCCCTCGGCCCAGGCGAAGAGCGGCTCATAGGGCGGCTCCAGCCCGTGCCAGACCTCCTCGATGTCGTTGGGCTCCAGGGTCCCCAGGGCGGCGACGGCGCTCTTGGCCAGCCTGGCCGAGACGCCGATGCGCAAGCTGCCGGTGATGAGCTTCAGCAGCGCCCAGCGGCCCGTCTCGTCGAGGCCGTCCAGCCAGCGGGTGAGCAGGCCCGGCAGATCGGTCCGGTGGCTGGCCTGGAGGGCCTCGATCACCTCCGCGAGCGAGGGCGGCGGCCGGTTGTGGCCGGCCGCCGGGCGGGCGCCGTCCTGGCGGTCGAGCGCGTCGACCCCGCCGCCGGTCTGGCGATGGCTCTCGCCGGGCGACGGCCAGAGCAGCGCCACGGTCTCGGAGAGGTCGCCCACATAGTCGTAGCTCAGCCCGAAAAGGACCGGGTCGGTGCGCTCGGCGATGAGGGCCCGGATGAGGCCCGGCTTGGCGTTGGCGAAGGAGAGCCCGCCCGACAGGGCGGCCAGCGCGAAGCCCCGCTCCGGGTCGGGCGTGGTGCGGAAATAGTCCGTCATCATCCGCAGCTTGTTGTTGCGGCCGGGCTCATAGGCGAGGCGGTCCAGCAGGGCGGCGAAGCGGTTCACGAGGACGCCTCCGCGCCCGCAAGGGGCGTCTCGCCCGGGAGCGTCTCGGGCTCGACCTCGCCCTCGTCCCCGTAGCCCAGCATGTGCAGCGGCTTGGCCCGGACGCCGCGCGTCACGCACCAATGGACGAGCGCGTCCTCCTGGCCGTGTGTGACCCACACCTCCGACGCGCCGGTCTCCAGGATGGTGCGGCAGAGGTCGTCCCAGTCGGAGTGGTCGGACACCACCAGGGGCAGCTCCACGCCCTTCTGGCGCGCCCTCGCCCGCACCCGCATCCAGCCGGACGCGAAGGCCGTGACGGGATCCGGGAACTTGCGCGCCCAGAGGTCCTGGGTGGCGCTCGGCGGGCAGATCACGATGGCGCCCCCGAGCCTGGGCCGGTCGGCCGCCTGCACCTTGCGGACGTCGCCCAGGGGCACGCCGTGCGCGATATAGAATTCCGTGAGGCGCTCCATCGCGCCGTGGACGTAGATGGGCTCGTCGTAGCCGGCCTCCCGGATCAGCGCCATCAGGCGCTGGGCCTTGCCGAGCGCATAGGCGCCGACGATGTGGGCGCGCTCGGGAAAGAGCCGCACGGAGGCGAGGAGCTTGCCGACCTCGTCGCGCGTGTCCGGATGCCGGAACACCGGCAGGCCGAAGGTCGCCTCGGTGATGAAGACGTCGCAGGGCACGACCTCGAAGGGGGCGCAGGTGGGATCGGGCGCGCGCTTGTAGTCGCCCGAGACGACGATGCGCAGCCCTTCGCATTCGAGCGCGATCTGGGCGGAGCCGAGCACATGGCCCGCAGGGCGATAGGTCACGCTGACGCCGTTGAGGTCGATGCGCTCGCCGAGGCGGGCTTCCTGCGTGGCGTCGGCGAAGTCGGGGCCGTAGCGCACCGCCATGATTCCCAGCGTTTCGGGCGTGGCGAGCACCCGGCCATGGCCGGAGCGCGCATGGTCGGAATGGCCATGCGTGATCAGGGCGCGGGCCACCGGGCGGACGGGATCGATATGGACGTCGGCCTGGGGACAGTAGAGCCCGGAGGGCGTCAGCGTCAGGAGATCGGAGGGGCGCATGCCCGTTACATAGGACTCGCCCTGCGGCCCGGCGAGGCGCGCCGAAACCTCGACCAGGTCCGGCCTATACCTCACGCTGTAGTCTGTCGTACTTGCACGCGCCAATTGACAATCGTGCTACTTTGGCTGAGCCGCGTCCGTTTGGCTCAAGGCTCATCTGTGCAGACCCGGAGGATACGATGGCGACCGTCTTGGCGATCCATTCCGTGCGGAACATGGACCAGTGGCTCAAGGGCAAAGACCGCGAGAGGCTGTTCCCGACGTTCTGCTCCAGTTACCGGCTGTTCAAGCATGCTGACGGAACGCGGGTCGGCATCGTCATGGAAGGCGTGGATCTCGCCAAGATGCAGGAGACCATCGAGGGCCCCGAGGGCCAGGCCGCGAAGGCTGCGGACACCGTCATCGATCCCATCGAAGTCTACGTCGAGATCGAAGGCGGCACATGAACGAACCGCGCCAGCGCCGCCCGCCGGAGAATGGAGCCTAGGCCGGCAGGCCCTCCACCGGACGGCGGACGGCCTCGGCCGCGCCCCGGCCCACCACGGGGGCCAGGCTGTCCAGGCGCTCGGCCGCGAGGCGGTCGCGCAGGCCGTCGAGGATCTCGCCGACCAGCGCCGGACCCTTGAAGATCAGGGCGGAGTAGAGCTGGATCAGCGTCGCCCCGGCCTCGACCTTGGCCCAGGCGCTGGCGGCGGAGTCGATTCCGCCGACGCCGACGAGGGGGAAGGCTCCCTCCGCGCGCTGATAGGCTTCGGCGAGCATGCGGGTCGCCAGCGGGAACAGCGGCCGCCCGGAGAGGCCGCCCTGCTCGGCGGCCGTCTGGCGGTCCCGCAGGGTCGAGGGACGCCCGATGGTGGTGTTGGAGACGATGA
The DNA here is from genome assembly GCF_054796215.1 of Alsobacter sp. SYSU BS001988. Classification (NCBI taxonomy): domain Bacteria; kingdom Pseudomonadati; phylum Pseudomonadota; class Alphaproteobacteria; order Hyphomicrobiales; family Alsobacteraceae; genus Alsobacter; species Alsobacter sp. SYSU BS001988. Next base: position 156,287 of record NZ_JBTAMK010000001.1, read on the forward strand.
GCCCGTCCACGCCCCGGCGGCGGGCCACGGCCACGACCGAATCGAGATCGCTCAAGGCGAGGTCCGGGGCGATCTTCAACAGCACCGGCTTGCGGCCCGCCCGGGCGGCGAGGCCGTCGCGGCGATCGAGAACCCGGGCGAGCAGGTCGTCGAGGGCGCTCTCCTGCTGCAGGTCGCGCAGGCCGGGGGTGTTGGGGGACGAGACGTTGACGGTGAAGTAGGTCGCCGCCTCGGCGAAGGCCTCGATCCCGGCGACGTAGTCGGCGGCCCGGTCGGCCGCATCCTTGTTGGCCCCGATATTGACGCCGAGCACGCCGGGACGCCCGGCGCGGGCGTTTAGCCGCGCCAGCGCGGCGGCGTGGCCCTCATTGTTGAAGCCGAGGCGGTTGACGACTCCCTCGTCGTCCATCAGCCGGAAGATGCGCGGCTTGGGATTGCCGGACTGCGGCCGCGGCGTGAGCGTGCCGACTTCGGCGAAGCCGAAGCCCAGGCCCAGCATCGCGTCGGGGACCTCGGCGTTCTTGTCGAAGCCCGCCGCCACGCCGAGCGGGTTGGGGAAGCGCAGGCCGAAGGCCTCGACGGCCAGCCGCGCGTCATGGACCGGCGCGGGACAGGGCGGCAGCGCGGCGAGCGCCCGGATGGTGAGGCCGTGGGCGGCCTCGGCGTCCATCCTGTGGAGCAGAGGCAGCGCCAGGGCGCCGAGCGGGCCGGCGAGGCGGGACGAAAGCAGGCGCGCGATCACCGGACATGCTCCGGGAAGCGGTGCGCGCCGTCCGGGCCGAGCGGCAGCGGATCGACGGACCGGGCGGCCGCGGTCGGCGCCGGCCGATAGAGATGCGGGAAGAGATCCCCGCCGCGCGAGGGCTCCCATCGCAGGGCCGGGCCGAGATCGTCCGCCTCGAAGGCGACGAGCAGCAGGTCCGGCTGGCCGGCGAAATGCTTGCGCGCCGTCTCGCGCGCCTGCGCGGCGGTCGAGAAATGGATGTAGCCGTCGGCGAGGTCGACCGGCGCGCCCGCGAAGGCGCCGGCGGCCTCGGCGGCGCGCCACAGCGGGGCGGGCACGATCTTGTAAATGAGCATCTCGGTCCCCTCGTTTGTTGCGGTCTTACGGGGGGCGGTCGATCCGATCAACGTTTCTGGCTCGTCTCCCCCTACAGGATGATTGCATTCGGCAGTTGGTGGGATTAATTCCATATGCACGGACGATGATCCTCCTCGCTTCGCGGGACCGATCCCATGACCACTCGGCTTTCTCATTCGCAGGTCTGGGGCGCCATCGACGCGCTCGCGGCCAAGTACAACCTGTCGGCCTCGGGCCTCGCCAGGAAAGCCGGCCTCGACCCGACCACCTTCAACAAATCCAAGCGAACCTCGCCCGACGGGCGCGACCGATGGCCCTCGACGGAGTCGATCGCCAAGGTGCTGGACGCCACCAACGCCAGCCTCGACGAGTTCATGGCGCTGATCGTCCCCAAGGAGGCGCACTACAAGAGCCGCTCCCTGCCCTTGCTGGGCTTCGCCCAGGCCGGAGCCGGCGGCTTCTTCGACGACGGGGGCTTCCCGGTCGGCGAAGGCTGGGACGAGGTGGATTTCCCGGACCTGCCGGAGGGCAATGTGTACGCGCTCGAGGTGACGGGCGATTCGATGCTGCCGCTCTACCGGGACGGAGACGTCATCATCTGCTCGCCCACCGCGTCCGTGCGGCGGGGCGACAGGGTGGTGGTGAAGACCACCGGCGACGAGGTGATGGTGAAGGAGCTGAAGCGCAAGACCGCCAAGTCGGTCGAGCTCGCCTCGCTCAACCCCGATCACGCCGAGCGCGTGGTGCAGGCCTCCGACATCGTCTGGATGGCGCGCATCATGTGGGCGAGCCAGTAGCCAGCAGCCAGAGCCCGCGCGCCACGTAAGTAAGGCTGACGGCGCGGATGATGATCCGGCTCCAGCGCCGGAATCCCGCGTCGCTCATCCGGTGCAGCACGAAGGCGGCCATGGAGGTGCCGGCGAAGGCGGTCAGCACCGCCACGGCGTAGATCCACCAGGGCAGGCTCTCGTCCATCAGATGGGCGAAGGAGCCGAAATAGGCGACCCGCAGCAGGTGCGCGACCATCTGGGTGGCCGCCTTGGTGGCCACGATGGTCTTGCGGTCCAGCGCGCTGTTCTGGAAGAAGATGTCCAGCACGTTGCCGGCTGCGCCCGCGAGCAGCTGCAGCACCATGATGATCGCGCCGCAATAGACCGGCGCGCCCCGCCGCGTGATGTCGAGCCGCAGGCTGTGCGGCAACATCTCGGCGAGGAAGGGCAGCAGCCCGAGCCCCAGATAGATCGTCGCCTTGTCGGGCACGAAGGCGATGACCTTCATCAGCGCGAAGGCCGCGACCGAGCCGACCAGGTAGCCGGCGAAGATCGGCCACTGCACGAAGCGGCGCCACAGGAAGGCGCGCCAGCCGTTGGAGGCCATCTGGGTCGTGCCGAACAGCACCATCGCGGGCGCGACGTCCAGGACGAGCAGCAGCACGCCGAGCAGGATCATCCCGCCCGCCATCCCGAAGATGCCGGACAGGAACGACGTGACCAGCACCGAGCCGGCCAGGACGGCGATCAGCGCCGGCCCGAACGCCACGGGTCAGACCGCCTTGCGCGAGGCCAGGAAGGCGTCGTGCTCGCGGATGAGGTCGCCGGACAGCCCCTTGGCGATGAGGGCGCGCGTCTCCGCCACGCCGTAGAGGGCGGCGAAGGACCCGAAGCGCGGCCCGCGTTCCGCGCCGAGCAGGACCTGGTAGAGCGTCGAGAACCACTGCTGCGAGACGCCGGGGCGCCCGTCCGGGCTCTTCGACTTGCCGCTCGTGTCGGGGAAGTGCCGGCGGCCGACCTCGTAGACGGCGAACTGGATGGCGTCCGCGTCGGTCGAGCCCTCGAACTCCGCCAGGGCCGCCGAGAGGTCCTCCAGCGCCGCGCGCTCGGCCTCGGTCGGCTCGCGATAGACCTTGGCCGGGCGCACGAAATCGCGGAAATAGGCGACCGCGTAGCGCACGAGCTTGTCGAGGCGAGGATTCGCCTCGGGCGAGGCGCCCGGCGCGTAGCGGCGCAGGAAGCCCCACAGCACAGCCGGGTCCTCGGAATTGGCCACGGCCACGAGGTTCAGCAGCATGCCGAAGGTCACCGTCGTGGCGGCCGCGTTGGCGTCGGCGCTGTGGATGGCCTCGGGCGGCGGCGGGGCCCCGCCATGGATGTGCCAGACCGGGTTGGCGATCTGCTCGCGCAGGCCCTGCTTCTGATAGCGCTCCAGGAAGCCGATATAGTCGTCCACGGCGCGCGGGATCACGTCGAAGAACAGACGCTTCGCCTCGCGCGGCTTCTGGAACATGAACAGCGACAGGCTCTCCGGGCTGGCGTAGGCGAGCCAGTCGTCGATGGTCAGGCCGTTGCCCTTGGACTTGGAGATCTTCTGGCCCTTCTCGTCCAGGAAGAGCTCGTAGTTGAAGCCCTCCGGCGGCTCGGCCCCCAGCGCGCGGGCGATCTCGCCCGACAGCTTGACGCTGTCGATGAGGTCCTTGCCGGCCATCTCGTAGTCCACGCCGAGCGCGACCCAGCGCATGGCCCAGTCCGGCTTCCACTGCAGCTTGCAGGCGCCGCCCAGCACGGAGGTCTCGAAGCGCTCGCCGGTGTCGGGATCGCGCCAGACCACGGTGGCGGCGTCGCGCTTCACCTCCTCGATCGGGACCTGCATCACGAGGCCGGTCCGGGGGTGCAGCGGCAGGAAGGGCGAGTAGCTCTGGGCGCGCTCCTGCCGCAGCGAGGGCAGCATGATGGCCATCACCTCGTCGAAGCGCTCCAGCATGAGGCGCAGCGTGGCGTCGAAGCGGCCGGACTTGTAGCACTCGGTCGCCGACATGAACTCGTAATCGAAGCCGAAGGCGTCCAGGAAGGCGCGCAGGCGGGCGTTGTTGTGCTCGCCGAAGCTCGGATGGAGGCCGAACGGGTCCGGGACCTGGGTCAGCGGCTTGCCGAGATGAGCCGCCAGCATCTCCCGGTTCGGGACGTTGTCCGGGACCTTGCGCAGGCCGTCCATGTCGTCCGAGAAGGCGACGAGCCGGGTTGGGATCCGGTCCTCGGTGAGGACGCGAAAGGCGTTGCGGACCATGGTGGTGCGCGCCACCTCGCCGAAGGTGCCGATATGCGGCAGGCCGGACGGGCCGTAGCCGGTCTCGAACAGCGCCTCGGTCTTGCCCGTGCGCTTGAGGCGCTCGACGAGCTTGCGCGCCTCCTCGAACGGCCATGCGGGCGCGGCGCGCGCGGCGTCCAGAAGGGTGAGCGGCTGGTCGGTGGAGAGCGAGGCGGACATGGTCTGGGCTTTCGGCGGTCGCTACGGCCGGCGTCGCGACGGCCGATGCCGCCGGATTCAGCCCCGTTGAGCGCGGCGGACCATAGAAACACGCGCCTGCAGGGTCAATGCGCATGCGGGCGCGGGAGGTCGCCGGAGCGCCCGAGCCGCGCCGGCCTTCACGGCCGAGGCCTAGGCGCGATTGTCGGAAAATTCGACGCAATTGCCACGACGGGCTGAAAGAGTTCGCATCCCTATGTTTTCAGCCCGGCGTCGACGCCTGGAACCATCGCCATTACCATCCATCAATATTGTTCATAGGAGGCTGCATTGAAGCCCGACAAGCGATTGACCCTGGAATACATCGTGGGATGCATCGTTTTCGCGATGGAAGAACTGGACCACATGGCCGAACACGAGGCGGCGCGGCTTCTCGAAAGGGCAGCGCGTTCACTGATCGCGAAGGACCAGGCGGCGGCGAAGCGCGGCGCGCGGGGTGAGCGGGGCGCCGAGCCCAGGCCGAACTGACGCGGGCCGGCCCGAGGCGATCGCCGCGGCCGCCGAGCGGGGGCCCGGCGCGGGCTTCGGGGCGGCGAGCCCATGGGTCGTCTTGTTCCAGCGCTGGGGCGCCCAGATCAGCTCCCAGGCGGCGCGCCAGGCGGCGGCCGACCACATGGCGTAGTAGAACGGCAGCATCAGGAGATCCGCCGCGCCCATGCGCAGGCCCTCGCGGCGAGCGCCCGCCAGCATCGGCCAGACCAGCGCGAGCGCGCCGCCGACCAGCACCACGCCCGACAGCGAGGCCAGGACCGCGTCCGCCGGCGAAGACGGCGCCAGCAGGCTCCCGTCCAGGATCCGCGCCAGCGTGACCGCCATGAAGAGCGGCTGCCCGAGCGCGGCGAGCACCACCCCCAGCGTATGCGCCAGGACGGCGACGCGGTCGAAGGCGGGGAGCGGGCGCCTGCCCCAGACGGCGCGCCCATGCACCAGCGTGGCCTGCATCCAGCCTTTCAGCCAGCGGGAGCGCTGGCTCATCCAGGCCCTCACGGTCAGGACCGCCTCCTCGCGCGTGGACGAGTTGAGGGTGCGCACCCCGTAGCCCAGCCGGGCGAGCCGCAGCCCGAGATCGGCGTCCTCGGCGACGTTCCAGGCGTCCCAGCCCAGGACGCTTTTCAGCACCGGGACACGGAAGTGGTTGGAGGTTCCGCCGAGCGGGATCGGCGCGCCCATGCGCGAATAGCCGGGCAGCACGACGTTGAAGAGCGCGGCGTATTCGAAGGAGAAGAGGCGCGGCAGCCAGCCGGCGTCGCCATTGTGGATGGAGAGCCGCGCCTGCAGGCAGGCGAGCCGGGGGCCGGACCGGGCGAAGGCCGACGCCGCCAGCCTGAGCTGGCCCGGATCCGGCACGTCCTCGGCGTCATAGACGACGAGCAGGTCGCCGCGCGCGCTCTTCAGGCCGATATTGAGGGCGCGAGGCTTCGTGCGAGGGAGCCCGGGAGGGCACACCACCACGCTCACATGGTCCGGCAGGCTCAGCTCCCGCGCGGCCGCCAGGGTCTCCTCGTCATCGGCCTCGACCAGCAGCTTGATGTCCAGCTTGCGCTTGGGATAGTCGAGCGCGTCCAGGGCCCGGACGAGTTGCGGCAGCACGCGCCCCTCCCGGAGCAGCGGCGCCAGGATCGTGTAGACGGGCAGTCGGGAGTCCGGCAGGAGCGGCGGGTCGGCCTCCGGCCGGCTCTCCAGGCAGGCCGCCAGCCTGAGCGCCACCACGAAGGCGAAGAGCAGGTTGAAGGCGCCGAACAGCAGCGCGCCCGCCAGCAGGGGCTCCCCCGCGACGGCGAAGGACGCGGCTCCGACGGCGGCGAGGCCGCACAGGCTCTCGGCGCGGGTGAACCCGTCGCGCACGGACATCGCGGGCCAGGCGTCCGGCAGGCGATGCGCGGCCTCCCGCGCGAGCGCCGCATCCATGGACCGCCGGATCGCGGCCGCGACCTGCGAGGGCGTCGCCACGCCCGCGCCGGCCCAGCCCGACCCCGGCCGGACGGAGGACGCCAGGGCGCGGAGCGCCGGGCCGCGCGGCGCGAGCACGAAGCGCGGGCCCGATCCCGGCGCGAGCGGAACGGCCGGAGCGTCGGGCGGCGGCGCGCGCCGCATGGGCGCCAGCCGAAGCGGCCCGGACACGAAGGGCGCGCCGAGATGCCTCGCCAGGGCCCGATAGACGTCCTCCTCGGCGACGACGCCGCGCTCCATCACGATCTCGGCCACCTCGCGCCCGGTGCGCGCCGCGTCGTCCACGGCGGACAGCAACTCGCCCGGAGGAACGCCGGCTTCGGCGAGGAACGACACGGCTCGAGGCAGAACGCGGCTGACCGCGTCCGTTCCCGGGCCCGAAAAGGACCCTGGCGCGTTCATGACGATTTCCGTTCGGCAATCAATAGGCGATAATCAGAGAAGACTAGATCAGATCTGACCCGTTGTTGAGATGAAAACTGAGAACATCGTCATTTTACAACCACATGCACTGCAAAGTTTGAGGTCGACCCCGGCGGCGGCGGCTGCGTTCATCCGGCGGGCCGTCCCGACTCTGTTCGCCTGCGCCTGCCTTCTAGGGATGGCCGCCGCAACGTCTGGCGCGGCGCGGGCGCAGGAACAGCTCTTCATCCCCCAGTTCTGGGACCCGGCGCAGAAGCCGGACAAGCCCGACCTGTCGGCGATCCGGGTGATCCGCTTCCTGACGGAGGACGACTACCCGCCGATGCATTTCCTGACGGACGACGCGCGGCTGACCGGCTTCAACGTCGACCTCGCCCGGGCCGTCTGCGAGGCGCTGAACGTGGCCTGCACGGTTCAGGCTCGACGCTGGGACACGCTGCTGGACGCCCTCAAGGAGGGGCGCGGCGACGCCGTGATCGCCTCGCTGAGGCCGACCCCGGAGCTGCGGGCGCAGTTCGGCTTCACCGCGCCCTATCTGCGCACGCCCGCCCGCTTCGTGGCCCGGGCCGGCGCCGCGATCGATCCCTCCCCGGCCGCGCTCGACGGCAAGACCGTCGCCGTGGTCGCCCAATCGGCGCACGAGAACTACCTCAAGACCTTCTTCCCCAAGGCCGTGGCCAAGCCGTTCGACGATCTCGCCCGGGCCCGCGCCGCCCTTCAACGCGGCGAGGCGGACCTGCTCTTCGCCGACGGCCTGACCATGGCGGTCTGGCTCAATGGCGAGGAGGGCGAATGCTGCGGCTTCGTGGGCGGGCCCTATACGGAGAGCCGCTGGTTCGGCGAAGGCGTCTCGATCGCCACCCGCCGCAACGAGACCGTCCTGCGCCGCGGCATCGACTGGGCCCTGCAGCGCGTCGCCGAGCGCGGAACCTACGCGGAGATCTACCTGCGGTACTTTCCGGTGGGATTTTACTAGGCCGCAACCCCCTGGCGCGCTGCACGGAGCGGCGATCTAGTCCGGCCTGGTGCGCAGCTCACCCTCGTAGTCTCGTTTTCCGAGCGGCACGCCGCGCATGCGCAGGATGTCGTAGGCGGTCACGGCGTGGAAATGGAAGTTCGGCAGCGAGAACGAGAGGATGAGGGTCTCCGGCGTGAACCGGAGCTTTCGAGGACCGATCTGCAGGTCCAGCTCCTTGCCTGCCCAGCTGTTGACCTCGTCGGCGGTGAACGCCGCCAGGGCCGTTTGCGCCTTGTCCATCATGGCCCGGAGGTCGGCGAAGGGGACCGGCCCCACCAGAGCGGGCGGGGCGAACACGCCGGTTTTCGCAGCCTCAAGCCCCCACACGGCGTGGTGCCACGCGGCTTCGATCTGGAAGTGGAAAGGCGCCATGTCCGCGAAGAGCCGGGCCTGCACGAAATCGTCCGGATCGGCGCCGGTCTCAGCGCAATGCCGGGCCGCACGGTCGAGAAAGCCTCCGATGGCCCGTACGGTCTGCAGGAAGGTCGGAACGCTGAGGTCGTAGAGCGTCGTCGCCATCGGCTCTGGCTCTCGGGGGTGGTCGAACCGCCCGTCAGAAATACCGGGCGACGTCCTTGGCGGATTCGGCCGGAGGGCGCTGGAGGTTGAAGGCGCCGACGAACTGGCCGGACTTGTCCATCAGATAGACCAGGGCCGTGTGGTCCATGGTGTAGTCGCCCTTCTCCAGCGGGACCTTGCGGGAATAGACCCGGTAGGCCTTCGTGGCGGCGTCGACGGCCGCGCGGTCGCCGGTCAGGCCGACGATGCGCTTGTCGAAGCTGGAGAGGTAGGTCTTCAGCAGTTCGGGGGTGTCGCGCTCGGGGTCGACGCTGATGAAGTAGCTGTTCAGCTGGTCGGCCTTCGGACCCAGGGCGTCGTAGACCTGCGTCACGTCCTGCAGGGTGGTCGGGCACACGTCCGGGCAGTGGGTGAAGCCGAAGAAGATCAGCGAGGGCTTGCCCTTCAGGGCCGCCTCGGTCACCGGCTTGCCGTCCTGGTCGACGAGGCGGAAGGGTCCCCCCACCGCGGCGGCGGTGATCTTCTGCTGACCCGGCGCGAGGACCACATAGGCCGCGACGCCGAGCGCGATGACGCCGAACAGGAACGCCACGAGGGGCAGCACCAGGCGGTTGGCGGAGCGCTGTTCGGCGGGTTCGGACATCACGATCTCATCTCAGGTTGATCTCGGCGGCCGCCTGGCCGGGAGCCCGGCCGCGCTCAGAAGCACCAGGCGAGCGCCGATGAGACGGCGTCGGTGAACACCGCGTCGCCCCGCGCGGCCCAGAGCAGCCCGCCGGCGGCCGCCAGCGCCAATCCCGCCCCCGCCCACAGGCCGAGGCTCAGCCGCGACGGGCGCGGCCGGACGTCCTCGGGTGACCAGTCGGCCGGGTTCGACATGCCCAAAGCCTCGCTGCGCCCGGGCGAGTGCGCCGGACTTGCGTCCATATAGGCAAGATCGGCCGTCGGCGCCACCGCTTTGGGCGGCATGGGGCGTCAGCGCGCGGCGGAGCGGCGGGCGAGCGCGTCCTCGGACCCGAGCAGGAACTCCTCGACGCAGCGCGCGAAGGCGTCGCGGGCCCGCCGCGTCGTGAGGTTGTGGTCCGCGCCGGCGATGACGCGCAGGCTCAGGCCCGGGAGGCGGGCGGCGTCGCGGCCGTTCGGGCCCATGTGGCGGGCGAGTTCGTCTCGCCCGCCGTCGTCCTCGCTATAGACGAGGAGGACGCGCGCGCCGCGGGCCGAGAGGGCGCCGAAGCCGCGTCGCACGGGATTGCGCGCCTGCTCCAGGCTCTCGCCCCGCTTGGCGGCCTGGGCCATCCGGTGGGCGAGGCTGCGGACGCCCCGCCGGGCGAGTTCGGCGGCGATCCCGGCGGCCTTGATGTCGCCGCCGAGCAGCCGGCGCCAGGTCGCGCCGTCGCCCGCGCGGCTGAGATAGAAGCTCGTCGCCCGGAAGCTGTCGCGCATGGCGGCGTCCAGCGACAGGCCGTCCCGCCAGGCGAAGATCTGGTTGTTGAGCATGACGACGGCGTCGATGCGGGGATCGACCTTCGCGCTGTGGAAGGCCCGGTAGGCGGCGCTGCACTGCCCGGCGACCGTGACGGATCCATAGCCCCGGGACTTCAGCCAGTCGATCGCGGCGGCGACGTCGGCGTGGGATTGGTCAGCGTAGACGCGGCGCGGACGGCCGTCGGAGGGCTCGGCGGCGTCGCCGAAGCCGAGCATGTCCATGCGCAGCGACGCCGCGCCGCGCGCCGCGAGCCCCCGGCAGAGGTCCACGGTCTGGCGCGCCCAGCCGACATGCGAGTTGCCGCCCGCGTTGAGGACCAGCAGGACCGGTCCGCCGGGGGCGGCGCCTTCGGGGCGGTTCAGCACGCCGACCAGCCCCGACGAGGGGCCGAAGGTCGCCAGCTCTTCGGTCCAGCCGGGACCTTCGAGCAGGGCCGGCGGCGGCGGAAGCGGCGGGACGGCGGCGCCCTCGGCGGCCGGCGCGGCGCCCTTGGCCAGCCACGAGGCCAGCGCGTCCCAGTCCGCCTCGGGAACGACGGAGGTCGTGGGGTCGCGCACCAGGTCGTCCCGGCCCGGGAAGGGCAGCAGGTCGGGCTCGACCCCGAGGGAGCGGAGCGCGCTCGCGAAGGCGGCGGGCTGGTCGTCGCTCATGACGGCGACGCGCGGCGCGGGGGCGGCCGGCAGCTTGCGCCAGTCGAGCGCCTTCAGCTCCTCGAGGGTGGCGCGGGCCAGGACGAACCCGGCCGTCTCGATCCCGTCCAGCGGCTCGTCGGGAAGCGCCGCGCTGGTCCCGGGCGGCGCCATCAGGGCGGAGAGGGCCGCCAGCTCGCGGCCATAGGCCCGGCCGGACAAAGGCGGCGCGAGCAGCGCGATCCCGGACACGCCGCCCAACCGGGCGGCGACGTCGGCCGCCAGGAGCGCGCCCAGCCGGAGGCCGACGAGATAGACCTCGCGCACGCCGGTCCGGTCGCGCAGGGCCTGGATGCCGGCCCCGATCGAGGCGCGCCAGGCCGCGAGGCGGTCGGGGTCCTGCTCGCAGCCGAGCGAATCCGCCGCGCCGGGATAGTCGAAGCGCAAGGTCGGCAGGCCCGCCGCTGCCAGCCGGTCGGCCAGCATGCGCCAGCCGCGGCGCGCCCCGAACTCCTCGAAGCCGTGCGCGGCGCACAGGACCACGCCGCGCGTTCCGCGGGCGGGGTGGAGCCAGCCGGCGCAGGGGCCGAAGGTCAAAGGCTGCATCAGGATGTCCGGTAGGAGAAGGAGGAGGACGCGTTCACGGCCAGGATCCGGCCCGAGGGCGGCCCCTGCCCGGCCGTGCGCGGCCGCAGCCGCACGCGCTTCTCGCGTCCGGGCGCCAGGTGGAACCAGTCCTCCTCCGGGCGGTAGCCCTCGTCGAGGATGTGGACGGACTGGGCCAGCCGGTCGGTGGAGAGGACGAGGGACCACCCGTCCCCGTCCTGCTCGGCGCGGGCCGCGATGGAGACCGGCAGGCGGGCCGAGCCGCGGCCCAGCGGAAAATGGAAGGCCTCGGCGATCGCCGCGCCCGAGGCGGCGTCGGCGAGGACGGCGACGCAGACGTCGTGCGAGGGCGGGCCGAACCGGTAGGCGTAGCCGACGTCGAAGAAGCTCCCCAGCAAGGACGCTGAGGAGAGGGTCCGGGCCGAGCCGGGGGCCAGCGTCAGGCGGGCCTCGCCGCGCGCGACCGGGACGGCGCCGTCGCGCAGGCAGGCGAAGGAGACGACGACGTCGCGCGCCCGGGGGGCGTCGTTGAGCAGGTGGATGGCGAGGCCGTTGACGCCTTCGTCGGTGAGGGTGACTTGCGTCGGCCGGAAGGCGCGCTTGAGGGCCCAGTAGGCCGATTTCGGCTCGCCCGTGGAATCGACGACGCCCCAGCCGGCGCCGGGCCACAGGTCGCGCCAGAACCAGACGAGGCCTCCGCCCGTGGGCGAGCCGGGGCGGCGCCATTCGGCGAAGGTCGCCTCCACGACCTCCGCGACGACCGCGCGCGACAGGTCGGCGTAGCGCTCCGGATCCTCGGTCCGCAGCCGGGCCGGATCGACGCCGTAGAGCAGGCCGAGATAGTGGTCCCGCACGTCCTCGAAATCCCAGCTCGCGCCGACGTCGCGGGGAGTGCGCTCCTTCCAGCGCGGGTGGTGGACGGCGGGCGCGGGCAGCAGCCGCTCCAGCGTGGCGGCGTCCGGCAGGTTGGCGAAGGCGAGGCACTCGGAGGCGAAGCGCACGCCGGCGCGCCTGGCGTCCTCCAGCGGCCGCCGATAGGCGCCGACGCCGTAATAGTGGGTCACGCCGGCGTCGGCGCAGAAGGGCAGATCGCCGCCCCAGGGCGAGTTGGCCACATAGAGGGCGTCCGGCCGGAGCGCCGCCGCGGCGGCGGGCAGGACCTCGTGGGTGAGCGGGCCCGACCAGGCCTCGGCCGGGCAGCCCAGCATGGCGGCCTGCTGGGCGATCTCGCTGCCGCCGCAGAGCACGGCGATGCAGGGCGAGGCCTGCGTGCGGGAGAGGAACTGGCGCGCCTCCTCGGCGACGCCCGCTACGAAAGCCGCATCGCCCGCCGGATAGTCCAGGTTGGCGAACATGAAGTCCTGCCAGACCAAGACGCCGAATTCATCACAGAGCGCGTAGAAGGCGTCGGCCTCGTAGAGCGTGACCCCGCTGACGCGCAGCATCGTCACGCCCGCGTCGCGGACCTGCTCGAGCAGCGGCCGGTAGAGGTCCGCTCCGCCCTGGAGGCCGACGATGTCGGGCGGCGTCCAGCAGGCGCCGCGGCAGAAGACGGGCTGGCCGTTGACGCGAAGCGCGAAGCCGCGGCCGTCCGGCCCGGCGTCCTGTTCGATGCTGCGGAAGCCGACCCGGCCGAGGCCGATCAGGCTCCCGCCGATGCGGACGCGGACTTCGTAGAGCGGCTGCGCGCCATAGCCGTTGGGAGCCCAGCGCTCGACCTCGGCGAGACGCAGTTCGCCTTCGAGGCGGCCCGGGGCGGTCCAGCGCAGGGGCGCCTCGCAGCCGGCCCCGATCAGGACGGCGGTCGGCGCGTCGGCCGCGTCCAAGTCGCAGTCGAGCGTGACCGCGATGCGGCCGCCGCGTCCCTCGGGGACGGCTCGGAGATCGGCGTGACGCACCCTGAGCCCATCCGCGCGCCGGATGCGGGTGACGGGCCGCCACGGACCGACGACGTCGACGGGCGGGCACCAACCCGGCATGTGGCCGAGCAGCGTCGTGCGCAGGCTGCGCAGCCCGTCGCCTGCGATCATGGCCGAGCGCCAGCGCGGGCGCGGGCGGGATTGACCGACGCGCCCCGCGATGGCGCGGCAGACCACCGTGAGGACATGCTCGCCGGCGAGGTCCACGTCGACCTCATGAGCGAGGAACATGTTGTCCGACTGCAGGATGCGGACGTCGTCCAGCCACACGTCCGCCAGCGTGGCCAGGCCCTCGAAGCGCAGCGTCTCGGGGCCGGAGCCGTCCAGCCGGCAGCGGAACCAGACGTCCTTGTCGTGCAGCCGGACGGGAGCCTCGAAGCTCCAGCGGCCGGCGGCCTCAAGGGCGGCGGCGGCCGTCCCGGGCGCGGCGGCGGGGATCCAGTCGAGGTCGCGGCCCAGCTGGGCGGGCGAGGCGGCCTCGCCCGGCGCCGTCACGGCGAGCTCCCAGCCGTCCAGGGGCCGGGGCGCCGGGCCTGCCGCCGCGTGGATCCGGGCCATGGGGTCAGGCTCCGAAGCGCCGGGCGAGGACCGGGACGCAGTCGTCCCAGGCGGAAGCGAGGTCGTCGAGCGGCGCCTCGACGCCCTCGAAGCGGCGGCGCGCGACGGCGCGGGCCATGTTGAACTGCAGCGTCTTGGCGCCGACCGCGATGCGCAGGGCGGCGTCGCGCGGGGCGCCGAGGCCGGTCTCGCCCTGGTCCGCGAGCCAGTCCAGGTGGCTGGCCAGCAGCTCGAAATTGGCCCCGAGCTGGCGGGCGGTGTTGAAGGCGTATTTGTGGAAGAAGGCCGGATCGCGCGCGGCCACGCGCTCCAGTTGCGCCCGGAAGCGGCGCTTCCACGCCAGCACCGGGTTGGACGCGGGGGCGCGGGCCAGATGGCGCCGCAGCAGGTCCGTCGCCGCCGCGCGCAGGCGCGCGCCCTCCAGCGCCGGCCGGTCCGGCTTCACGAACTCCACATAGGGAAAGAGCGCCGCGTCGCCGCGCTGGCCCGGCAGGCGGCCGAGAACGCCGTCGAAGTCCTCGTCCTCCAGGCGGAAATAGCCCGCGTTGTGGAAGTAGCCGATCGCCCGGTTCTCCTCGTCGAGGAGATTGACCCCGATCGTGGTCTTGGTGTGCTCCGTCCGGTACGAGACCCCGAACGTGTCGGGTAGGTAGAAGCCGTCCACCTCGATCAGCACCACCCTGCCCCGCCCGAGCTGCTCGGCGACGTGGCCCTCCAGCCTGTCGAAGATCGAGAGCTCCTGCAGGACGACGCCGTGAAGGGCCTCGAGGTCCTCCACGGGGATCTTGAAGAAGGTGAACTGGTCGCCTTCGAAGTCCTGCGTCACCGTGAAGGCCATGGCGGCGGCGGGGTCGCGGCCCAGCGCCCCGAGGAGCTCGATCCAGAGATCCACCGAACAGTTGGTCTCCGGCCAGTTGCGCTCGGGAGCGTGCAGCGGATGGCGGGCCTGGCCGGCGACCGGGATCGCCGGGCCGACCGCCGTCTCCGACGCGTTCAGGAGCAGGTTCGCGTTCGCCGCCATGACGGACCTCATCCCCAGAGCGCGGCGCGGACGGACGCCGGCCAGGCCTCGACGTCGACGCCGTGATGGCGGAACAACGCCAGCGCGACGCGCTCCATGCCGAAGCCCACGCAGGCCGTGTGGGCGACCTCCCCGGAAGCCGTCTTCAGACCCCACACCGAGCCGAAATGGTCCTGGTGGTAGTTGAAGCTGAGGCAGGCGGTGGGATTGACGGCGCTGTTCACCGGGACGAGCAGCTCGAACTTCAGGCCCTGGTCGCGCTGGCTGTTGGCCATCATGCGGCCGGCGCGGCCGAAGAACGGATCGTTGGCGACGTCCACCTCGAAGGGCAGATCGAGGCGTCCGATCAGCTCGCGGCCTCGCTCGAGCCAGGTCTTGCGGAAGGCGATGACCTCGTCCTGCGTGCCCATCCGGACATATTCGCGCATCCGGAACATCTGCATGCGGGCGGGATCGCGCGAGGGCTCATGCCGGAAGCAGTAGGACATGAGATCGAAGAGCCGGCCCTGGGCCGGCAGCGCGCCGCGCTTGGCCGCCATCGGGTAGAGCGGATAGCAGGCGGCCGGCGTCAGCACGACGTCGGAGATCTGCTGGTCGGCGGACCAGTCTGCCCCCGTCTCCAGGCACTGGAGCAGGTTGGCGTGGGCGCCGTCGTCGCCGCAGAAGCAGTGCACGGTGCCGGCGAGCTGCGGGAAGCTCTTCAGGTAGCCGCTGCGCTCGAAATGGGCGCGGTTCATGCCGGGCGGGAAGCGGACCACCTCGGCCCCGTCTTGGCCCCCGAAGGACGTGATCAGCGCGTCGAAGCGCGCGATGACGTCCTCGAACAGGCCGCTGCGGCCGTAGAGGCCGTCCACGCCCGTGTCGATGAGGAGGCCGGCGTCGAAGAGCTGGTCGAGCAGCGTGACTTGAGCGTCCATTGGATTACCCCGCGAAATTGGTTTCGAGACGGGACACCAGCAGCATCGTGGCGGTGGAGCCCAGGATCCGGTCGTTGCTGATCATCAGCGGCGCGGAGAGCGCGTCCCTGAGGAAGCGGCCCACGCTGAACGGCGTGTCGTTCTTGTAGCCGTGGATGCCGCACACCTGCAGGGCGGTCTGGCAAACCTCCACGGCGGTGCGCGAACACACGAGCTTGACGTTGTTGATCGCCACCGCGAAGCCCATCGAGGAGAGTTCGTCGGCCTCGTGGCGGGCGGCGTCGTAGCGGCGCAGGGCGGAGGCGATGGTCGCCTGCATGGCCTGCAGCTTGCCGGCCTCTTCGGCGAGGTGCACGGCGCCGGGCGGCGTCGCGTCCGGCCTGCGCCGGGCCTCGGAGCGGACGAAGGACTGCGCCCGCGACAGCGCCGCGGCGGCCACGCCCTGCCAGACGCTTCCCCAGAGCAGGTGCGAGTGCACCAGCATGGACTGGGCGGCGATCTCGGCGAAGGGCTTGGGGATGACCTGCTCGATGGCGGCGTTCGCCTCGAGCCTGAACCCGTCCGAGCAGGTGCCGCGCATGCCGAGCGTGTTCCAGCCGCCCGTCTTGCGCAGCGTGTACTGGTCGGCGGTTAGGACGGCCATGACCTGGTCGGAGGACGGCGCGTCCGGGTTGCGGCGGGCGGTGGCCATGATGGCGTCGGCCTGCAGCGCGTAGGAGATGACGCTGGCGTCCTTGGCGAGCCGGAACAGCCCGCCGTCCTGCTCGATGGCGCAGATGGAGTTGCGCAGGTCGCCGCCGATCCCGGCCTCGGTGGTGGCCGAGGCGATCAGCAGCTGCTCGGTCGCGACCCGGCGCATGAAGGAGCGATGCCAGGGGCTGTCCATGCCGTGCGAGATCAGGCTGGAGACCTTGATCTGGTGCATGGCGTAGACCATCGCGGCGGCCGAGCAGCCCAGAGCGATCTGGCCGCACACGGTGGCCACGTCGGCCAGGGAGGCGCCGCCTCCTCCGAACTCGGTCGGGATCATCAGGCCGAGCAGGCCCTCAGCCTTCATGGCGTCGACGGCTTCGGCCGGGAAGCGGGCGTCGGCGTCGACCGCGTCGGCGTGGCGGGCCGCGACGTCGGCGACCCGGCGCGCGCGGCGCAGGACGGCGAGCTGGCGATCGGCCTCGGCCTGCGCGGGATGGAGATGGTCCTCGGCGGCTGCA
This sequence comes from Alsobacter sp. SYSU BS001988, assembly GCF_054796215.1. NCBI lineage: Bacteria > Pseudomonadati > Pseudomonadota > Alphaproteobacteria > Hyphomicrobiales > Alsobacteraceae > Alsobacter > Alsobacter sp. SYSU BS001988. The sequence continues at coordinate 172,925 of NZ_JBTAMK010000001.1, forward strand.
ATGCGCAGGGCCGACGCGTTCTCGTACGACATCAGGCCGCCTCCCTCTGGGCGAGCAGCTCGCCGACCACCTGGCCGATCGCGTCGATGCTCGCGAAGGAGCGGCGGTTCAGGTAGCGATCGGGGAACTCGACCCCGAACCGGTCCTCGATGGCCAGCATCAGCTGCACCGACGCGAAGGACGTCAGCCCCGCCTGGTAGAGGTCCGCATCGTTAGCCAGCGTCTCGACCGCGACCGGCAGCCGGCCGGTCTCCGCGATGATCTCCACGATGGTGTTCCGGATCGCCTCGCTCATGTGTCGCCCTTTCTCACGTGATCTGTCGAAGGCGGGGACCGAAACGGGGATCTCATCCGAAAGCTTGGTGAAGATCCGAAGATGTTTCGTTCTCTGCCGTCCGTGTTGCGCCTGTTCGGTTTCGAGACCTTTCGGCCTCCGTTTCGTGCCGTCCGGGGACACCTCAGCGGCGACGCCGGACTGCACTCGCGTGCCGTTGCTGTCATTGCAACTTTCGCGCGCAAACAGGGTGTCGGGGCCGTTAGGGTTAAGGAGGAGTAAAGGCTGAGATGCGTTCCGGGCTGTGGCATGCGGGGACGACAGGAGCTTCCGTGACACAGTCCCTCACGCTCATCCGCGCCGTCCGTCGAACCGCCTGCGCGGCGCTACTCGCCGTCGCGGCGGCGGGCTCGCCCGCGGAGGCGGCAGGGCTGTTCGACTTCCTGTTCGGCGGCAGGTCCCCTCCCCCTTCGCCGACCTATGACCGGCTTCCGCCGCCGCCGCCGATCCTGTTCTCGCCGACCCCGCGCGGCGCCCGCCCGCTTGGCGCAGCGGGCGGACTGTCCCGCGTGGACGCGCCGACCCGCCACAGCACGGCCCGGGTGGTGACCATCGGGGCGGGCGGTCAGCCCTTCTGCGTGCGGGAATGCGACGGCTACTACTTCCCCCTGCCGGCGGGCGCGGGGCGGGCGGCCGAGACGGAGCTTTGCTCCATGGCTTGCCCGGGCGCGCAGGTCGACGTGTTCCGCAGCCGCGCCGGCGGGATCGACGCCGCCGTCAACGGCCGCGGCCAGAGCTATTCGGAGACGGCCAGGGCCTTCGCCTACCGCAAGGCCAGCATTCCGGCCTGCGGTTGCCGCAAGCCCTCCTCCTATGCGGAATGGGCGGCGCGGCTGCTGCTGGATCCGACCCTGCGGGCCGGCGACCTGATCGTGCACGAGACCGGGGCGAGCGTGGTCGCCAGCACCGCGCGGCCCGGGACGCCGCTCAAGACGTCGCAGCTGCGCGACATCGCCGCCCCGGGCGCCGTGCCGCGCACCACCCTGGCGCAGGCCGACCGGATGCTGGGCTTCACCTTCCACCAGGAGCTGGCGCGGGCGGCCGGCGCGATCCAGGTGGCGAGCCGGTCGGGGGCGGACGTGGCCAACGTCAACGCGATCGTGGTGACGCCGGCGCGACCCTCCGTCTTCGCCAGGAGCTCCGCGCCGGCCGGAGCCGAGGCCTTCCGGCCGCGGGTCGTGCTGGGCTCGCCGATTCGACCCTAGACGGCGTCGGACTCGGGCGGGGGCGGCTCGTCGCGCAAGGCGCGGCGCAGGACCTTGCCGACATTCGTCTTCGGCAGCTGGCTGGTGAACTCGATCCGCCGCGGGACCTTGTAGCCGGTGAGGTTCTCCTTGCAGTAGGCTCTGAGCGCCTCCGCGTCGAGTCTGCGGTCCTTGCGGACCACATAGGCCACCACGGCCTCCCCGGAATGCGCGTCCGGCATGCCGACGACCGCCGCCTCCAGGACGCCCGGATGCGAGACGAGGACGTCCTCGACCTCGTTCGGATAGACGTTGAAGCCCGACACCAGGACCATGTCCTTGATGCGGTCCACGATCCTGACCTGGCCGTCGGGCTGCAGGACGGCGATGTCGCCGGACCGGAAGAAGCCGTCCGGCGTGGTGACGCGCGCGGTCTCGTCCGGGCGGTTCCAGTAGCCGGCCATCACCTGCGGACCTTTGATGCAGAGTTCGCCCGGGGTCCCGGCCGGCAGGACCTCGTTGTCGGGGCCGCGAATGGAGATCTCGGTCGACGGCATGGGGTAGCCGATGGTGCCGGAGAACTCCTCCAGGTCCAGCGGATTGGCGCAGGCCACCGGGGACGTCTCGGACAGGCCGTAGCCTTCCACGATCGCCTTGCCGGTGAGCGCCTTCCAGGCCGCCGCGACCGCCTGCTGGGTGGCCATGCCGCCCGAGGCCGAAAAGGCGACGCGCGAAAAGTCGACCTTGTCGATGCCCGGCGCGTTGATCAGGGCGTTGTAGAGCGTGTTGACCAGCACCATGCAGGTGAAGGGCCGGGTCCTCAGCGTCTTCACCAGGCCGGCGATGTCGCGCGGGTTGGTGATCAGCAGCTGGCACCCGCCGATGCGCGTCATGAACATGCAGCAGGCCGTGAGCGCGAACACGTGGTAGAGCGGCAGCGCCGTGAGCATCACCTGGTCGGCGCCCGACATGAACGGGCGCATCCACGCCTCGCACTGCATCACATTGGCGGACACGTTGCGGTGCAGCAGCGTCGCGCCCTTGGCGACGCCCGTCGTCCCGCCCGTATATTGCAGGAAGGCGACGTCGCCCGGCTCAATCGGGACGGTCTGGAAGGGACGTCGTCCGCCCTCCTCGACCACCGTCGAGAACGCGACCATGCCGGGCAGACGAAACGGCGCCACGGATTTCTTCACGTAGCGGGAGACGAGGTCGACGACCTTGCCCTTGAGGCCCAGCAGATCGCCGGGGCGGACCACCACGACGGCGTCGAGCGTCACGGAGGGCAGCGCCTGCTCGACCGTGTGGGCGAAGTTCTCCAGCACCACCAGCATCCGGGCGCCGGAGTCGTTCAACTGGTGGCTGAGTTCGCGGGCCGTGTAGAGGGGATTGACGTTGACGACCACGCCGCCGGCGAGCAGCACGCCGTAGATCGAGGCGGGATAGGCCGCCACGTTCGGCATCATGAGGGCGACCCGGTCGCCCTTGCGCAGCCCCCGCGCCTGCAGCCAGGACGCCACGGCCGTCGCGGCCGCGCCGAGTTCGGCGTAGGTCAGCCGCTTGCCGAAGCTTTCCAGCGCGGGACGGTCGGCGTGCCGGGCGACGCTGTCGCGGAACATGTCGGCGAGCGAGCCGGCCTTGTCGACGTCGATCGTGGCCGGAACGTTGGGCGGGTAATGCGCCAGCCAGGGGAAGGCCGGCGCCGGCGCCTCGGCGGCCGCAGCGCTCGTCAAACCAGTATGGGACGCCGACATCCGCTCCTCCCCCCGCAGCCTCTCGCCCGGACTTCGCCGCCGGGTTGGTTCATATATAAACCACCTCTCGCCGCAAGCGATAGGGGCTTGCGGCGAGCTTATGCGAGACGCGGGATTTTCGCGACAGGGCTTGCGTTCAGGCCTCCTGGAGCCAGCCGGCCACCGCGGCGACGTCGTCCTGGGTGAGTCCATGGCCGGCCCTGAGCGTGCGGTGGTCCACCGCGGCGCCCGCGCGCCGGAGCGCCGCCCCGAGGCCCGCCGCCGAGGCGGCCGGGACGATCGGGTCCGACGCGCCCGACAGGAGCAGCGCGCGCCTGCCGCCCAGGTCGGGCGCGGGCGGATCCGACAGCACCGTCATGGCGCGCAGCAGCGCCGCCCCGGCGAGGACGTCGGGATGAAGCAGCATCAGGGCCGCCGCGATGTTGGCCCCGTTGGAGAACCCCACGGCGATCGGCGCGGCGAGCCCGTAGGCCTCGCGGGCCTGCGCCACGAAGGCCGCGAGCTCCGCCGCGCGGGCCCGGACGTCGGCCTCGTCGAACACGCCCTCGGCGAAGCGCCGGAAGAAGCGCGGCATGCCGCCTTCCAGCACCTTGCCGCGCGGCGAGAGCAGCGCCGATCCGGGCGAGACGGCTCGCCCGAGCGGGATCAGGTCGTTCTCGTCCCCGCCGGTGCCATGCAGCAACAGGAGCGGCGGCCGGGTCGGGTCCGAGCCCGGCGCGAAACGGTGGGTGAAGGACAGGGACGCCTGCGGGACGGATGCGCTGGTCATGGTGGATCTCCCATCGGGGGCGGCCGGGGGCCGCGTCAGTCGAGCCGAGGCAAGGCGGCCGCGATGGCGTCGCGCCGGGGCTCCAGGAAGGCGGGCAGCTTCAGGGCGTCGCCCAGCGTCGCCACGGGCTCGTCGACCGCGAAGCCGGGGATGTCGGTCGCGATCTCGAAGAGGACGCGCCCCGGCTCGCGGAAATAGACGGACCGGAAGTAGTTTCGGTCCTTCTGCTCGGTGGCGCGGATCCCGTGGTTCTCGGCGAGCTTGCGCACCATCTCGGCCTCCGCCGCGTCGTCCGCCGCCCGGAACGCTACATGGTGGACCGAGCCCGCCCCCGGACGGGGAGGCAGGAATCCGCCCGCCGCGCGCAGGTCGACGACGCCGCCCATGGCGGTTCCGGCCGCCCTGTAGCGTACGAGCGAGTCCTCGCGGCCTTCCTCGCGGAAACCGAGCACGTCGCTGAGGATCGCCCCCGTGGCGGCGACGTCGTCGAGCAGCAGGCTGACGCTGTGGAAGCCCCGGATCGCGGCCTCGGCGGGGACGCCGCCGCCCGCCCATGCGGGCTCGAGCTCGGCGCCGGCGACGCCGACCAAAGCGAGCCGCATGCCGTCCGGATCGCGGAAGGCCAGCACGGTCTCGCCGAAGCGCCTGACCGGCGCGTCATGGGCGACGCCGCGCTCGACGAAGCGGTGCATCCAGAAGCCGAGCGCGCCGGCCGGAATGCGGAACACGGTCTCCTGCGCCTCGCCCACGCCGAGCCGGCCGGGGGCGGCGTGCTCCCAGGGAAAGAAGGTCAGGATCGCGCCGGGGCTGCCGGTCTCGTCGCCATAGTAGAAGTGATACGTGCCGGGATCGTCGAAATTGACGGTCTTCTTGACGAGCCGAAGGCCGAGCGTGTCGCGGTAGAACGACAGGTTGCGCCGCGCCGGACCGGCGATGGCGGTGACGTGATGGATGCCGCTGGTGCTCATGTCGGGTTCTCCCTGCGGGGGTTCGTCCCGCCCCGCACAGATAGTCAGGGGGACGGGCGATGTCCGTTGCGAAACTGCAAGCGATCCGCTGCGACCGGGCGCGATCCGGGCAGCGTAGCGCAGGCCAGGCCTGGCGCGGGCGGCTTCCCGCCGCATGCAACGATGCACTATGCTGGGCGCGCCGCCGCTCGCCGGGCCGATCCGCCGGCGACGGCGCACGGGGCGAGGACGACGCCATGTCATTCCACGAGAAGCTCGAGCACCTCGGCAGGCGCTTTCGCGAGCGGCTGGGCCCGCACCTCGCGGAGGCCTTCGCGCTCGACCTGGACGCGCTGGACGGCGTGCGCCGCCGGGCTTTGCGCGAGGGCGAGACGTTTCCCGGCGCCCGCCTGGCGGACCAGGAGGGCCGGCTCGTGGACCTGCACGAGGCCTACCGGCAGGGGCCCGTGCTGCTGACCTTCTATCGCGGAGGCTGGTGCCCGTTCTGCCGGCTGGCGCTGGGCGAGTTCGAGGCCGCCGCGCAGGACGCCGCGCAAGCCGGCGTGCAGGCCTTCGCGGTGTCGCCGGAGCAGCCCCGCTTCGCGCAGGACACGATGGCCGCCAACGGCCTGAGCTTCGGCATCCTGTATGACGAGGGCGGCCGTCTGGCCGACGCGGCCGGGGTCCGCGTCGCCGTGCCGCCGGACCGCCGCGCCATCCTGACGCCGACGGACACGCCCCTGCCGGACCGCAACGGCGACGAGAGCTGGACGCTGCCGCTGCCGGCGACCTATGTGATCGAACGGGGCGGCCGCATCGCCTTCGCGCATATCGACCCCGATTTCCGGCGCCGCCTGAGCCGCGACGAGATCAAGGCCGCCCTGGCGCGCAGCCTCGCCCAGCCGGCCGCCGGCTGAGCCGGAGCGTCTCGTCGCTCCCGCCCCGGTCACTCGGCCGGATGGGCCTGCGGGGCGGCCGGCGGCGCGAGCGTCTCGCCGCCGCCACGGCGCCGGGCGCGCCACAGCACGAGGGCCCGGAGCGCCACGTAGAAGACCGGGGTGAGGACGAGGCCGAACGCGGTCACGCCGAGCATGCCGAAGAAGACCGCCGTGCCGAGCGCCTGGCGCATCTCCGCGCCGGGCCCCGTCGCGATCATCAGCGGCACGACGCCGAAGATGAACGCGAAGGCCGTCATCAGGATGGGGCGCAGGCGCAGCTTGCAGGCCTGCACGACGGCGGCGACGGGATCCAGGCCTTCGTGGGCCTCCGCCTCGCGGGCGAACTCGACGATCAGGATGGCGTTCTTGGCCGCCAGCCCGACCAGCACCACGAGGCCGATCTGGGTCAGGATGTTGTTGTCCATGCCGCGCAGCATGACGCCCAGGAGGGCCGACAGCACCGCCATCGGGACGATCAGGATGATCGCGAGCGGCAGGCTCCAGCTCTCGTACTGGGCGGCCAGCACCAGGAACACGAACAGCACCGACAGCGCGAAGATGAAGATCGCGGTGTCGCCGGTGGCGCGCTCCTGGAAGGCGAGCTCCGTCCACTCGAAGCTCGCGCCCTGCGGCAGCACCGAGCTGGCGATGCGCTCCATGGAGTCGAGGGCCTGGCCCGACGAGACGCCGGGCGCCGCGTTGCCCTGCAGCGGCACGGCCGGGTACATGTTGTAGCGCTGGATCAGCTCGGGGCCGGACGAATCCTTCAGCTCCACCAGCGTGCCCAGGGGCACGAGCGCGCCCGTGGCCGAACGCACGCGAAGCCGCGCGATCTGGTCCGGCTCGATGCGGTAGCGCTGGTCGGCCTGGGCGCGGACCTGGTAGACGCGCCCGAAAGCGTTGAAGTCGTTCACATAGGCCGTGCCGAGATTGATCTGCAGCGTCTCGAAGATGTTGGCGATCGGCACGTTCAGCATCTGCGCCTTGACGCGGTCGATCTCCAGATAGATGTGCGGCGCGCCCGCCGTGAAGGTGGTGAACACGCCCGTGAGCGTCTTGTCCTGCCGGGCCTGCCCCATGATGGCGTAGGCGGCGGCGAGCGCGCGCTTGACGTCGGCGCCCTGGCGCTCCTGCACCATCATCTTGAACCCGCCCGAGTTGCCCAGGCCCCGCACCGGCGGCGGCGGGATGGCGATGATGAAGGCCTCGTCGATGGCCTGCAGCCGCCCGAAGAGCTCGCGGATGATGGCGTCGGCGCTGCGCCCCGTCTTCAGGCGCTCCTCGAAGGGCTTGAACGACACGAAGATCGCGGCGGCGTTGGACGCGTTGGTGAAGGTGGCGCCGGAGAAGCCCGCGAAGGCGACGGCGTTGAACGCGCCCGGGACCTCGCGGGCGATCTCGCTGGCGCGCTGGACGACCCGGTCGGTCCGCCCCAGGGCGGCCCCGTCCGGCAGCTGGATCACCACGATGGCGTAGCCCTGGTCCAGCGTCGGGATGAAGCCGCGCGGCACCCGGTCGGCCACCCACAGCGTCCCGAGCAGCAGCCCGGCGTAGATCGGCAGCACGATCGCCTTGCGCCGGACGATCACGCCGACCCCCGCGGCGTAGCCTTCCGACATGCGGTCGAAGCCGCGGTTGAACGCGCCGGCGGCGCGCGCCCCGGCGCGGCCGAGAGCGGTCCGGGGCGGGTCGTGCGCATGGGGCTTGAGGATCAGCGCTGCGATCGCGGGCGACAAGGTGAGGGACACGAAGGCCGAGATCAGCGTCGACACCGCGATGGTCAGCGCGAACTGCCGGTAGAACTGCCCCGAGATGCCCGGGATGAAGGCGGTGGGGATGAACACCGCCGCCAGCACGAGCGCGATGGCCAGCACCGCGGTCCCGACCTCGTCCATCGTGGCGTGGGCGGCGTCGCGGGGCGACATGCCGAGCGAGATGTTGCGCTCGACGTTCTCCACCACCACGATCGCGTCGTCGACCACGATGCCGATGGCCAGCACGAGCCCGAACAGCGTGAGGGTGTTGAGCGAGAAGCCCAGCGCCGACATGGCCGCGCAGGCGCCGACGAGCGAGATCGGGATGGCGACGATCGGGATCAGGGCGGTGCGCCAGCTCTGCAGGAACACCAGGATCACGATGACGACGAGCGCCACGGCCTCGAACAGCGTGTGGTACACGGCGTTGACCGACTCGGCGATGAACTCGGTGGGATTGTAGACGACCGTGTAGTCGATGCCGGGCGGGAAGTCCTTCTTCAGCTTCTGCATGGTCGACAGGATCGCCGCGGAGGCGTCCAGCGCGTTGGTGCCGGGACGCTGGAAGATCGCCAGCGCCACCGCGGGTTTCCCGTTCAGGTAGGAGTTGGTGAAGTAGTCCTGCGCGCCCAGCTCGACCCGGGCGACGTCCGAAACGCGCACCAGCCTGCCGTCGGTCGTGTTGCGCACGATGATCTGGCGGAACTGGCGCACATTGTCGAAGCGGCCCTGGGTGGTGACGGCGAGCTGGAAGGCGGTGTCCTGAGGCGCCGGCTCCTGGCCGAGCGAGCCGCCCGAGACCTGGACGTTCTGCGCCTGGATGGCCCGCACCACGTCGCCCGACGTCAACCCGAAGGCGGCCAGCTTGTCCGGGTCGAGCCAGACGCGCAGGCTGTATTGCCGCTCGCCGAAGATCGTCAGGTCGCCGACCCCGTCGAGGCGCAAGAGCTCGTCGCGGACATTGTTGCGCGCGTAGTTGGAGACGTAGAGCTGGTCGTAGCGGTCGTCGGGCGACAGCATGTGCACGACCATCATGAGGTCCGGCGAGGACTTCAGCGTGGTCACGCCCAGGCGCTTCACCTCCTCGGGCAGGCGCGGATTGGCGATGGCGACGCGGTTCTGGACGAGCACCTGCGCCTTGTCGAGATCGGAGCCCAGCTTGAACGTGATGGTCAGCGACAGATTGCCGTCGCCGGTGGAGTAGGAGGACATGTAGAGCATGTCCTCGACGCCGTTGATCTGCTGCTCCAGCGGCGTGGCGACCGTGGCCGCCACCGTGGCGGCGTCCGCGCCCGGATAGCTCGCCCGCACCACGATGGTGGGCGGCGCGATCTCCGGATACTGGGCGACGGGCAGCCTTACATAGGAAATGCCGCCCACCAGCATGATCACGATGGACAGGACCGCGGCGAAGATGGGCCGATCGACGAAGAAATGAGCGAACCGCATGGCGCTACTTCTCCGCGATCGCGTCGGGCCCGGGCTTGATGGCCACCATCCTGGGCTGGACGGCCGCGCCCGGGCGCACCCGCATCAGCCCGGAGACCACGATCGTCTCGGAGCCGTCGAGGCCCTCGCGCACCACCCTGAGCCCGTCGATGCGCGGGCCGGTCCGGATCGCCTTGGCGGAGACCTTGGAGTCGGGGCCGACCACGTAGACGATGCGGCGGTCCTGGTCCGCGCCGATCGCCTCGTCGGGGATCATCACGGCCTTGTAGGGCTGCGACCCCTGGATCTGGATGCGCCCGAACAGCCCCGGCGTGAGCGCCATGGTGGGGTTGGGCAGCGACGCCCTCACCCGCATCGTGCCGCTGGCGGCGTCGACGCGGTTGTCGACGAAGTCGATGCGGCCCGGATGGGTCGGCTCGGTCTCGTTGGTGAGCGCGACCGCCACCTTGGACGCATCGCCGCCCTGGCCGGAGCCGATGCCGTTCACGCCCTGGCGGAAATAGGCCAGGAAGGACCGCTCGTCGATGTCGAAGTAGAACTGGATCGGGTCCAGCGAGACGATGTTGGTGAGCAGCGTGTCGTTGGCGTTGACGAGGTTGCCCTCCGACACCAGCCGGCGCGAGATGCGCCCGCTCATGGGCGCGCGCACCTGGGTGAACTCCAGGTCCAGCCGCGCCCGGCTCAGGGTCGCCTCGGCCCGGTCCGCCTCCGCGCGCGCGGCCAGCAGGGCCTGGCGGCGCTGGTCGAAGACCTGGTCGGCGATGTTGCCGGTCTTGCGCAGGTTCTCGGCCCGGTCGTAGTCGGACTGGGCGAACTCGGTGCGCGTCTTGGCGGAGACCAGCGTCGCCTCGGCCTCCTTCACGGCGTCCCGATAGGGACGGTCGTCGATGCTGAGCAGCAGGTCGCCGGCCTTGACCATGCTGCCGTCGCGAAAATCGACCTTGGTGAGATAGCCCGTCACGCGGGCGCGGACGTCGACCTGGTCGACCGCCTCGAAGCGGCCGGTGAAGTCGTCCCGCTCGGTGATCTCGGTGATGTAGGGCTTGGCGACGGAGACCGTGGGGGGACCGGGCGTCTGCGCCGCCGCGGCCAGCGGCCACGCCCCGAGGCCGATCAGGAGAGCCGGGACGCAGGGATGGACCAGGGAGGTGGGTTTCATCGGGTCCGCTCCTGTGGGCTTCCTCGGCCCATGTTGCGCAGAGGCAAAACGGGACGCCAAGTTTGCTTTACAACCTTTGCGCGTCAACTGCGCGTCGAGGCCCCGCCAGCCCCGGAGCAAGGAGGATGGCGGGCTGCGCCCCGCCCCCGGCGCGCCCGGGGATCGTCTTCGCGACGCGGGTCCTGTAGAGAGTCGAGGGCCTGCGACCGGGAGTCTTGCGATGTCGTCCGTCTTCCAGGGCCTTTCGGCCTTCCCGATCACGCCCGCCGACCGGAACGGCCGGGTCGACGCTGAGGCGCTCGGGCGCCTTGTCGAGCGACTCATCGCCGCACGGGTCGATTCCATCGGGCTGCTCGGCAGCACCGGGACCTACGCCTATCTGAGCCGCGAGGAGCGGCGGCGCGCCGTGTCGATCGCCGCCGAGGCGGCGCGAGGGCGCACGCCCCTGGTGGTCGGGATCGGGGCGCTGCGCACGGACGAGGCCATCCGGCTCGGCCGCGACGCCCGCGAGGCGGGCGCCGACGCCGTGCTGCTGGCGCCGATGTCGTACACGCCTCTGACGGAGCGGGAGGTCGAGGTCCATTTCACCGCGGTGGCGGATGCGGTCGGCTTGCCGCTGTGCGTCTACGACAACCCGGCGACGACCCATTTCAGTTTCACGCCCGCCCTGATCGGGCGGCTCAGCCGCCACCCCTCGATTGTGGCCGTGAAGGCCCCGTCGGCGGAGGCGGCCGCCATGCCGGAGCGCCTTGCGGCGCTGCGGGCGGCGGCGTCGGAGGACTTCCAGATCGGGTTCAGCGGCGACTGGAACGCCGCCGAGGCCCTGATCGCCGGCGGGGCCGCCTGGTACAGCGTGCTGGGCGGGCTGTTCCCCGAACCCTGCATGAGCATCGTCCGGGCCGCGCAGGCGGGGGACGTGACCGCGGCAAGGGACGCCAACGCCGCCCTGGAGCCGCTCTGGGCGCTGTTTCGCGAACTGAGCAGCCTGCGCGTCGTCTACGCGGCCGCCAACCTGCTCGGACTGTGCCGCGCGGATCCGCCCCTGCCCATCCTGCCCCTCGCGGAAAGTAACGCCCAGCGGTGCCAGGACATCGTCTCAAGGTTGGGTTTGCGTTGAAACGTGATTGCGTGTGAAGTGTTTGGACCCGCGGGATGGACGGCTCGCGTCCTCGCACATCCGGAGGGCGACGCCTCCACGTTCATGAACTCAGCGTTGCGATCCCGGACCGATGGCCACATCTTCCAAACCATTCCCCATCGTGGGGATCGGCTCGTCGGCCGGAGGAGTCGAGGCTCTCGGAAGCTTCTTCTCGGCGGCGCCGGCGGCCGGCGGGATCGCCTATGTGGTGGTCACGCATCTCAGCCCTGACTACAAGACCATGCTCCCGGAGATCATCGGCCGGCACACCACGATGCCGGTGACGCTGGCCCGGCAGGGCGCCGAAGTGCGGCCGAACCGCGTCTACGTGCTCCCGGCCGACGCGATCCTGGGCATCGACCGCGGCAGGCTGACGATCCGGCGGCAGAGCAAGGAACACCGCGAGCGCAAGCCCATCGACATCTTCCTCAGCTCCCTGGCGATGGACCAGGGCGAATACGCGGCGGGCGTGATCCTGTCCGGGCGCGACGGCGACGGCACGCTGGGGATCAAGGCCATCAAGGAGAGGGGCGGCCTGACCATGGCGCAGGCGCCCGGCGCGAACGGGCCGAGCCATCCTCAGATGCCGGAGAGCGCGATCTCCACCGGGCTGGTGGACCTCGCCATCCCGGCCGACCAGATGGGCGACAAGCTCCTGGAGTTCGCCCGCGGCTTCGACCTCCTCGGCGCGGGCGCCCCCGAACAGCCCGGACCCTCGGCCGACGCGGAATGGGCCACGGCCCACGAGACGATCTGCGCCATCCTGCGCAACCAGGTCGGCCACGACTTCCAGGGCTACAAGGCGAAGACCTTCATGCGCCGGGTGCAGCGCAGGATGCAGGTCACCCAGTCCAAGACCGTCGCCGATTACGTGGCGACGCTGCGCAAGGACCTGAAGGAGGTCAGCGCGCTGTTCCGCGACCTTCTCATCAACGTCACCAACTTCTTCCGCGACGCGGAGGCGTTCGAGGCTCTCGAGACGCTGGTCCTTCCGAAGCTTTTCGCGGGCCGCGGCGTTGGCGACACCATCCGGATCTGGGTTCCGGGCTGCGCCACCGGCGAAGAGGCCTACACGATCGCCATGCTGGCGCAGGAGCGGCTCGACCGCATGAGCGCCAAGCCGCAGGTGCAGATCTTCGCGACCGACATCGACGAGCGGGCGCTCGCCGTGGCGCGGGCGGCCCGCTATCCGACGGCCCTGCTGGACAGCGTGTCGCAGGAGCGCGGGGACCGTTTCTTCGTCGCCGACGGCGGGGCCTACCAGATCAGCCGGGAGGTCCGGGATCTGTGCATCTTCTCGCCCCACAGCGTCATTCGCGATCCGCCGTTCTCCCGGATGGACCTCGTATCCTGCCGGAACCTGCTGATCTATTTCGGTCCCGACATCCAGAGCCAGGTCATTCCGACCTTCTACTACTCGCTCAGGCCGGGCGGCTTCCTGTTCCTCGGCACGTCGGAGACGGTCAGCCAGTTCGGCGACCTGTTCACGGCCGTGGACAAGAAGCAGAGAATCTTCAGGCGTCGGGACGACGTCGTCGGCGTGAACGGGCTTCCCCGTTCGGTCCGCGGGGTGACGCCGATGATGGAGGCCAGCCAGGCGGGGCAGCCGCGGGGCCAGTTGGCCGGAGCCGCCATCCGGCACTCCGTCGAACGGCAGGTGATCGAGCGCCATGCGCCGGCGCATGTGCTCGTCAACGACCAGGGCGACGTGGTCTATTACTCGGGCCGGACCGGCAAATACCTGGAGCCGGCGCCGGGCCTGCCCAGCCGCCACCTCATCGGCATGACCAAGAAGGGCCTGCGGCTGGAGCTGCGCACCGCGCTCCAGACGGCGATGGAGACCGGGCATGCGGTGGTGCGCCCCGGCGCGGCCGTCGAGGGCGAGGACGGCCGCGTCCAGATGGTCACCCTCACGGTCGAACCGCTGGCGGAGCGCCGCGACAACGAGAACCTGTTCCTCGTGCTCTTCAGCGACGAGGGTCCGATGCTCAGCCGCGAGCAGGCCGAGGCCCGCACGGTCCTGCGCGGCGAGGAGGCGGCGAGCCATCTCGAAACCGAGTTGCGGGAGACGCGCGAGCGCCTGCAGGCCCTGATCGAGGAATATGAGACGGCCCTGGAGGAGCTGAAGTCCTCCAACGAGGAGCTCGTCTCGGTGAACGAGGAGCTGCAGTCGAGCAATGAGGAGCTCGAAGCCTCCAAGGAGGAGCTCCAGTCGCTCAACGAGGAACTGCACACCGTGAATTCGGAGCTTCACGGCAAGGTCGACCAGCTCGACCGCGCCAACAGCGACCTCAGCAACCTCTTCGCCAGCACCCAGATCGCCACGGTCTTCCTCGACCGCAACCTCGTGATCCGCAGCTTCACGCCCGACGTGAAGCGGATCTTCTCCATCCTGCCCACCGACAAGGGCCGCCCGCTCAGCGACCTGTCCAGCCGGTTGCCGCTGCCCGACCTCGCCGCCGACGTGCAATCCGTGCTGGAGTCCGGCGAGAGCATCGAGCGCCAGATCGCCGACGAAGGCCCGAATGTCTTTTTCCTGCTGCGCCTGATCCCCTATCGCAACTCGGAGGTGCGCGTTCAGGGCGTGGTGGTGACGTTCGTGGACGTGACCACGCTGGTGCAGGCCGAAAAGCAGCAGCGGGTGCTGGTGGCGGAGCTGAACCACCGGGTGAAGAACATGCTGGCGCTGGTGATCGCCATCGCCGACCAGATGGCCACGCCCGGCCAGAGCCTCGCCCAGTACAAGACGACCCTGATCCAACGCCTGCGGGCCATGGCCCGGTCCTACGGGGCGATCTCGCGCGAGAGATGGGTGGACGTGTCGCTGGCCAACATCGTCAAGGACGAGCTGGAGCCGTTCGGGCTCCAACGCGTGTCGCTGGACGGACCCGCGCTGCGAGTTCGGCCGCGCCAGGCGCTCTCGCTCGGCATGGTGCTGCATGAACTCGCCACCAACGCCGGCAAGTACGGCGCGCTGTCCAGGGCCGAGGGCCGGGTGAAGGTGACGTGGTCCAGCCAGGACGGGCGACTGACGCTGCACTGGCGGGAGCAGGGCGGCCCTTCCGCGGCGGTTCCCCAGGAGACCGGCTTCGGCATGCAGCTGATCCAGCGCGAGATCGGCTACACGCTGCGCGGGACGTCGGAGATCCGATTCGATCCGACCGGGCTCTCGGTCACGCTGACCTGCCCTCTTTAGGTCGACGGAGCCGGCCGTGGAATCGCGTCGCAAGATTCTGATCGTCGAGGACGAGTGGATCATCGCGCTGGACCTGAAGACGTCCCTCGAGCGCAAAGGCTATGACACGCTGGGTCCCGCCCCGACGGTCGTCGAGGCGCTGGCGCTGATCCGGGACGGGCAGGTGGACGCGGCCATCCTGGACGTGAAGCTCTTCGACGAGACCAGTTTCGCGGTGGCGGATGTGCTGCGGCAGCGCTGCATCCCTTATGTATTTTCTACCGGCTACAACCCCGGAGAGTTGCCCGCCAAGTACAGCGGGGTGACGGTTCTGAGCAAACCTCACGACGAGCGGGAGCTGCTCGCGGCGTTGCGCAAGATGTTCGGCGGCTGAGGCGGCGGCGACCCGGGCGCAGGGGTGCGGCGCCGTACCCCCTGTCGAACGGGCGCTGCCGACTTGCGAAGGGCGCCCAAGCGCGATCTAACACGTGGTGCGGCCGTCAGGCCGCCAGCCGTTCCCTCCGGCGGCGCAGGACAGAAAATCGACGTCGATGGCCTCGGACGCAGCGCAGCGAAGACGCTACCCCATCTCCGTTCATCTGGCCGTCTTCAGCCTGTTCACGCTCCTCCCCATCTCGCTGGTGGGCACCGTCATCGCCACCCGCATGGCCGCGCAGGAGCAAT
The DNA here is from genome assembly GCF_054796215.1 of Alsobacter sp. SYSU BS001988. Classification (NCBI taxonomy): domain Bacteria; kingdom Pseudomonadati; phylum Pseudomonadota; class Alphaproteobacteria; order Hyphomicrobiales; family Alsobacteraceae; genus Alsobacter; species Alsobacter sp. SYSU BS001988. The sequence continues at coordinate 188,210 of NZ_JBTAMK010000001.1, forward strand.
TGCGCCTGGAGGCCCAGGCCCAGGCCTTCGCCAGCGACGTCTCGGGCGACATCGACCGCGAGCTCGGCGGCATGATCGCCGCCCTCCAGGCTCTCGCCACGTCGCCGGCGCTGGCGGCCGGGGATCTCGCCACCGTCTACGACCAGGCCAAGCAGGTCCTGACCTTCCGGGGCTATGCGATCGCGATGCGCGACAGCTCCGGGCAGCAGATCCTCAACACCGTCGCGCCATGGGGAAAGCCCCTCCCGGTGAGCCAGGACGAGATGGTGCGCCAGACCGACCGGCGGGTGTTCGAGACCGGCCAGCCGGCGGTCTCGAACCTCTACCAGGGCACTGTGACCAGGCGGCCCTTCGTCTTCGTCGACATTCCGGTCCGCAGCGGCGGCGAGGTCCGTTACGTCATGAACATGGCGATCTCGCCCGATCTCCTGCGCCAGGTCGTGCTCGACGCCACCACGCCGCCGGACTGGAACGTCTCCGTCATCGATGGCGCGATGAAGATCGTCGCCCGGTCGCACGAGCATGAGCGCTTCATCGGATCGGAGGCCTCGGCCAGCTTCCGCGAGAACGTCGCCGCGGGCCGCAGCGTGTGGCCCGGGCGCACGCTGGACGGCAACGAAGTCCTCACGGTGGCGCATCAGTCGGCCCTGAGCGGCTGGCGCGTCGCCGTCAGCATCCCGAGGCGGACGCTGGAGGCGCCGATGCGCCAGTTCCTGGGCGGGGTGGCCGCCCTGACCGGCCTCGGCCTGCTGGGCTCCCTGGTTCTCGCCCTGGCGTATGGACGGACGCTCGCGGCGCCCATCCGCGACGTGGCGCGCGCCGCATCCGCGCTGGGGACGGCGAAGGAGCGGCAGGAGCCGGTCAAGACCTCGATCGCCGAAGTGAGCGCCATCGCCAACGCCATGTCGGAGACGTCCGGCGAGTTGCGCCGCAGGGCGGATGAACGCGACCGCGCGCTGCGCAGCGCCGAGGCGGGCGAACGGCGCCTGCGGGCGACCTACGAGAACGCCGGCGCGGGCATCGCCGAAGTCGACGCGCATGGCCGCTTCGTCGCCGTGAACGAGACCCTGTGCCGGATCACCGGCTATACGCGCGAGGCGCTGCTGGGCATGCGCTTCACGGATCTCAGCGAGCCGGAGGACGTGGCGGAGGACCAGTCGGCGTTCCACGGGCAGCTCTCGGGATCGCAGACGGACTATGTGGTGGAGAAGCGGTTCCACCGGCGGGACGGCGAACCGCGCTGGGTGCGCATCTTCAGCACCGCCGTGCATGAGGACGGCGCCTTCGCCTATGCGGTGCGGGTCGTGCTCGACGTCACGGACGAGAAGCGGGCCTCCGAGCACCAGCTGCTGCTGATCGCGGAGCTGAACCACCGGGTGAAGAACACGCTCGCGATCGTCCAGTCGCTGGTGCTGCAGACGCTCAAGTCCACCCACAATCCAGAGCACTTCAAGGATGCGCTGACCGGGCGCGTGATGGCGCTGGCGCGCTCCCACGACCTGCTCAGCGACTCCGACTGGAAGGGCACGACGCTGGAGAACGTGGTGCGGCTCACCCTGGCGCCGCATGACGGACCCGACTGGCGACGGACCGTGATCGAGGGCCCCTCCATCCATGTCGGCCCGCGCTCGGTGGTGTCGATCTCGCTGATGGTCAACGAGCTCGCCACCAACGCCGTGAAATACGGCGCCCTCTCCGACCAGGACGGCAGGCTGGAGGTCTCCTGGACGCTCGAGGGGGACGGCGCGGACCAGCGCGTCGCCCTCCGCTGGTCCGAGACGACGGACAGGATTCAGGCGCGGGAAGCCCGCAACGGCTTCGGCAGCAAGCTCATCCGCCTCTGCGTCGAGAAGGAGCTGGGCGGCGCCTATCGCCAGGACTTCGCGTCCGGCCACTTCAAACTGGCCGCGGCCCTGCCGGCGTCGAGCCTGGCCCACTAGGCCGGCGGGGTCCGGACGCGCGGGGCGTCCGGACGGTCCGATGCGGGGTCAGCCGGGTCCCATCCGGGCCGAGGCCGGGTGGCCGGGCACCTTGAAGCGCTTGCCGGTGTCGGTGACCTGGCTTCCGTCCACCTTCAGGATGGAGAAGTCCTGGTCGAGATAGTTGCCGACCAGCAGGTAGCGGCCGTCCGGGGTGAACACCGCCGCCTCGGGCAGGCCTCCGACCTCGATCTCCTTGACCAGGGTGAGCTTCTTGCCCTCGACCTTGAGGACGTTGATCGACCCCGTCGGCTTGTAGAAATAGGCCTTCTTGCTGGCGTTGGACCCGCGCAGGATCACCGCCACGGCGACGTCGCCCTTGGGGCTGATCGCCAGGCCTTCCGGGCCGTCGCCCACCACCACGCGGTCGACGATGCGGGGCGGGTTGGCCTCCAGGTCGATGACGCTCACGGTGTCGACGCTGCCGTCCGACGCGCCGGAATTGCCGTTGTCGGCGGTGAGCGCGAACTTTCCGTCGGGGCTGATCGCGCCGTTATAGGGCCACTGCCCGGTGGGCAGGTCGACCTTGCCGTAGGTCACCTTGCCGCTGGCGTCGATGTCGAGCATCGCCGCCTTGTGGGCCGGGAACTTCATCGCCATGCCGCGCCTGCCGTCGGGCGAGATGGCGACATGGGCCACCACGTCGCCCATCGGGACCGTTTCGGCCAGGGTGACGTCGCCGTTCTTGATCGACAGGACGGCGACGGCGTTGTCGCCGCGCAGGGCGACCAGGGCCATGTCGCCCTTCGGGCTGAAGCTCAGGCCGGACGGCATCTTGCCGACCGACAGGGTCTTGGCGATCTTGGGCGGATTGGCCTTCAAGTCGATGACGTGGACCTTGTCGTCGACGACCTGCTTCAAGGCCTCGCCGTCCTTCACCACGTCCACGGAATCGGCGACCAGCGCGATGGAGCCCGTCGGGTCGATGGCGACGTTGGTCGGCGGGCCGACGACCGAGTTCTTCAGCGGCAGCGTCGCCACGATCTTGGGCTCTTCGGGATTGGCGAGGTCGACGATGACGACATTGTCCTTGCCGGGGGCGGACAGCACCGGCTTGCCCTCGTCGTCCCAGACCAGCTTCTCGTCATTGCCCACGATCATGAACGGCGCCGCATGGACGGCCGACGCCGCCATGCCCATCGCCAAGGTGATGAAGACCGCTTCCGGCCACCTTTGCATCGTGCATCCTCCCGTGTCTTGTGCGGCCGCCCCCTGTCGGGCGAACGGCCTGAAGGGAGCATACGCCTCCCGGACGGGGTTCAAAGGGCGATCGAGGCGAACAGAATGGGCGGACGCGCGTTGGCTGTGCGTCAGTCCCTTCCACATCCAGGAGCTTTCCCCATGCGCAGCCTCCTCATCGCGTCCTTCATCTGCCTTTCCGCCGCCGCCTGCGCGACGCGTCAGCAAGCCACAGGGACCGCCGTCGGAGCGGTGGGCGGCGCCGTGGTGGGAGGCCCGGTTGGAGCCGTGGTGGGCGCGGGAGCCGGCGCGGTCGTGGCGGCGCCGGGCGGAGTGGTCGACCAGACGAAGCCGCGGAAGAAGCGCGTCGTTCGCCGGCACCGCACGACCTGACCTCGTCGAGCCGCGCGTCAGGCCGACCAGAACGGCTTGACGCGCCGGAGCCCGTCATGGGCCGCCTGCGCGCCTTTCAGCAAGGCGTGGGCGCCGGCGGCCGGCGCCGCGGCGATCAGGCCGGCGGCGAAGAGGGTCCGGGGATCCGTCACTCCGGCCGGATCCTCCGCCAGCCTGGTCATCAGGGCGGCGCTGACGCGCACGTCGTTCATCGCGCCGAGTTCGTCCTGCAGGTCGTTCAGACCCTGCAGGAGCCGCCTGAAATCCTTCCGCGGCGCGAGGCTTTCGAAGGGCTCGATCATGTAGCGCAGCTTCTTGGCCTTGATGCGGACGCGGTGGCGTTCCTCGGCGTCCAGAGCGGCGAGGTCCTCGCCTTGCTTCAGAACCTTGCGCAGGCGCCGGTCCAGCGCGTCGCGGACGACGTCGAGCACGGGCCGGCTCCGAGTTCCAGGGTCCGGGCCGTCCGCCGCCAGCGCGCGGGCGAGGTCCAGGCTCATCGCCAGGAACCGTTCCGACTCGAGCGCCTGCTCCAGCGCGTCGTAGGACGCGTCGCGCCGCCGCGCGACGGCGCGCTCCAGGCCGTCGAAGCCGGCGGCGTCCGGATGGGCGTTCCGGGCGGCCGGCAGGGTCTCGGCCAGGAACACGTCGAGGTCGCGCGCTTCGCCGAGCAGGCCGGAGATCCATTTCAGGTCCTCCTCGGGCCCCCCGCCGCGAGCGCCGTGAAGCACGGGCGCGAACAGGGACCAGAACGCCCGCAACCTGCGCGCCGACACGCGCGCCTGGTGCAGCGCCTCCACGTCGCGCGTCGCCAGCAGCAGCTCGCAATTGTCGAAGAGGGCGGCCGCGCAGCGCAGGCCGATGTGAAAGGCGGTCTCCCCGGCCGACATCGTTTCGCAGAGGTCGAAGGCCGGCTTCTTGCGCGGCGCGCCGAGTTCGCCCCGCAGCAGCCGGTATCCGCGCTCGCTCTTGCTCGTGAAGGAGAGCACGCCGCGGCCGAGAGGCGCGATCTCCCGGGCCGCCGCGAAGAGCGCCTCGGGCGAGCCCCGCTTCAGCTCCAGCTCGAGTTCGCACAGAGCGTGCTCCTCGTCCCCGGCCCGGATCACGCCCGTGTCGAGCGCCGCCTCCACGAGCGACCCGTCGCGCTCGAGCAACAGCGTCCGGCGCTCGACCTCCACGGTGAAGACGGGACGCAGCTCCTTTCGGATCCGGCCTTTGTCCAGAAGGGCCTCGGCCGGCGACCCCCGGGCGGCCGCGAGGTCGGGCTGGTCGCCCGTGACGACGCTCTCCCATTCGCCGCGACCCAGCGCCGTCCCGGCGCTCTTGACGGTCTGGACGGTCCGCTGTCCGTCGTGGCGGAGGCGCAGCACGATTCCCTTGCGGCGGAGCGCCAGGTCGGGGGTGTCGAAATAGACGGCGCGCAGCGGCGAGACCTGGGGCTCGCCCGCCGCCAGCAGCGCCGGCGCCCGCTGGAGGGCGTCCATGCGGCCGGGGCGCAGCAGGAATTTCAGCTCGATCTCGGTGTTCGGCGTCATGCCCAGTCTTCGCGCGCCCGCAGCGCTTGTACAAGCGCCCGCGCGGATGCGGGTTCCACCGGGTCGGACGAAGGCGTGGTTTCAGGCCTCGACGCCGAAGGCGCGGGCCAGCGCGCGCCGGCCTGCCGGGGTGACGTCCAGGGCCCGGGTTCCGGGCAGGCGGCGCATCCAGCCCTGCGCGAAGCAGGCCTCGCACAGCGCCGCGCCGACCCGGCCGGCGATGTGGGGCTTGCGCTCGGTCCAGTCGAGGCACGGGCGGCAGAACACCCGCGCCCTGCGCCGCGCCGGCGCTCCGTCGGCCTCCAGGACGACGCCCAGATCGCGCAGGAAGGCGAGGCCGCCGGGCGTCATGGCCGCGCCGTCGGGGCCGAACTCGCAATGGCCGCGATCCGCCATGCTCTGCGCCATCCCGACCGCCACGCGACCGGCGAGGTGGTCGTAGCAGGTGCGGGCGCGCCGGAGCGCCTCGTCGCGCGCCGCTGCGGGCCGCGCCGGCGCGACGGCGTCGCGCAGCCCCGTCGAAGCCGCCATGATGCTTTCGAGCATGGCGGCGACGGCGGGCGAGGCCAGCCGGTGGTAGCGATGCCGGCCCTGGCGCTCCATCGCCAGCATGCCGGCGGCGGTGAGCTGGGCGAGGTGGCCGCTCGCGGTCTGGGGCGTGACGCCCGCGACCCGGGCGAGCTCCGTGGCGGTCAGGGCGCGGCCGTCCATGAGGGCGCAGAGCATGCCGGCCCGCGCCGGATCTCCGACGAGCGCCGCCGTGGCGGCGAAAGCGGCGGTGGTGGGCATGAGAGGTCCTCCAGTCCGGACCCGCGAAAGAGGCCCGCCGGCAGCATGCCCGCCCGGATGCGGCGACGCTACGGCGGCGGCCGAAGCCATCGCGCCGCCCATGCGTTAGTCAGGGGCGATCACGACAGGAGCCGACCATGATCACATGCTTCATCCGCTACGAGATCGATCCGTTCGGGACGCAGGCCTTCGAGACCTACGCCCGCAACTGGGGCCAGGCGATTCCGCGCTGCGGGGCGGATCTCATCGGGTATTTCGCGCCGCATGAAGGCTCCAGCACGACGGCCTACGGGGTCTACTCGATCGAGAGCCTCGCCGCCTACGAGGCCTACCGGGCGCGCCTGCGCGACGATCCGCTGGGACGGGAGAACTACGCCTTCGCCCGAAAGGAGCGCTTCATCCGCAAGGAGGACCGCATCTTCCTGCGGCTCGCGTCCGCTCCCCACGCGCGGGGGTCGGCGGCATGATCGCGGTGATCTTCGAGGTCTGGCCCGCCGAGGGCCAGACCGACGCCTACCTGGCCATCGCGGCGTCTCTCCGCGAGGATCTCCAGGCCATCGACGGGTTCATCTCGGTCGAGCGGTTCAGCAGCCTGACCGAACCCGGCAAGCTGCTCTCGCTCTCGTTCTGGCGCGACGAAGAGGCCGTGGCGGCGTGGCGCGCCCGCGAGCGGCACCGGGGCGCGCAGGCCAAGGGCCGCAACGCGGTGTTCCGCGACTACCGGCTGCGCGTCGCCGCAGTGGCGAGGGACTACGGCATGAGGGAGCGCGAGCAGGCCCCGCCGGACAGCCGGGCCGCGCATGGCGGGTAGGAGCCAGGCGCTCAATCCGGGTGGATCTGCCCGCCGTCATAGCCGCAGGCGATGCGGCCCATCGCGGCCCGGAACGCGTCCGCGTCGATCTCGGCGCGGGCCGCCGCGAGCGCCTCGGGCGTCGCCTCCTGGCCGCGCCCGCGCACCAGCATGCGGGCCAGGGCGGCCGTATCGAGGTGAGGAAGGTCGGCCCAGAGCCCGCGGGCGAGCGCGGCCGCGAGGCCGTGGTCGGGATGGGCCGGGTTCTCCGGCGCGCGCCCGATCTCGTACATGTGGGTCGCGGAGGACCAGTCGGCCCGTTCGGCCGGAAGCCGCTCGAAGATCTCCGGCCGCTCCTGCGCCACGTAGAAGCGGTTCAGCGTGTCGAACAGGCGGAACCGGTATCCCTGCGCCAGCAGGGCCGGCTCCCAGGCCTGCCAGGCCTCCTCCCCCGCGCCGGGCGTCACCGCCTCGGCCACGACCACGGCCGGCCGGAAGCGGCCCCAGTCATTTCCGGCCAGCACGTCCGCCTCCGCGCCCTCGACGTCGATCTTGAGGATGTCGATCGCCGTGACCCCATGCCGCTCGCACAGGCTCGCCAGCGTCAGGCAGGGCAGGCGCACGGTCCGGTAGGTCGCCCCGAACGCCTCCGCCCCGCGCGCGTGCTCCTCGACGGTGGTGGAGAAGCCATGCAGCCGGTCGACCTGGTGAAACGCCGTCTCGCCGTCCCGCCGGCCCACGAGGCCCGCATGGACGACGTCGCGCGGGCGCAGCAGCGGATAGAGCGCCGCCAGATCGGCCTGGGGCTCGGCCACGATCCCGCGCCAGCCCCGCTCGTAGAAGAACTGGGTGACGTTGTCGGCCACCGGGTGGCCGGCGCCCACGTCGATGTAGAAGCCCGTCTCCTGGCCGGCGAAGGCGAGGGAGAGATGATAGTCCTCGAGGTTCTGGGTGTAGGAGAGGAGCATGGGGCCCTTCGCGCGCGTGAGGCCGCGATGATGGCCCATTCCGGGCGTGAAGGCGATGCGCGGCGCGCTCAGCGCGGGGCGGAGGCCGGGTCGGCGGCGGCGCGCCCGGCGCGCGGGCCCGACAGCCGCGGCCAGAGCAGGCCGATGGCCAGGCCGCCGACCACGAGCGCGGTGGCGGCCAGCTTCCAGGGCGGCATCGGCTCGCCGAGCAGCAGGGCCGACGCGCCGAGGCCGAAGACCGGGATCAGCAGGGCCATCGGGGTGATGGTCGCGGCCGGGTGGCGGGCCAGCAGCCAGCCCCAGGCGGCGTAGCCGAACAGGCTGTTGCCGACCGATTGCCACAGAACCGCGGCCCAGGTCTCCGGTCCGGCGGCCGCCAGCCCGTGCGCGATGGCCGGCCAGCCCTCGAAAGCCAGCGACAGCGCCACCAGGGGAGGCACCGCGAAGAGGCTCGACCACACCACATAGGCGACCATGTTCACCCGGCCGCTCGCCTTGGCCACCATGTTGCCGGCGGCCCAGCATGCGGCCGCCAGCAGCACGAGGCCGAGGCCGAGAGGCGTGGTGCTGGCGTCGACATGCGACGCGATCACCGCCAGCCCGGCGCAGGCCAGGAGCAGCGCGACGATCTGATACAGGCGCACCCGCTCGCCGGTCAGCGCCATGGAGAGCCCGATGGTGAAGAAGACCTGCGCCTGCACGACCAGCGAGGCCAGCCCCGGCGAGATGAATCCGTTGATGGCGATGAAGAGAAGCCCGAACTGGCCGGCCCCGATCAGCACCCCGTAGGCCGCCAGATGGCGCCACGGCGCGGCGGGCCGCTTCACGAAGGCGATGGCCGGGACCACCGCGAAGGCGAAGCGCAAGGTCGCGAAGGTCAAGGGCGGGAGATGGCTGAGGCCGACCCGGATGACGACGAAATTGGTCCCCCAAACCGCCACGACGGCCAGAGCGAGCAGGATGTGCGGCAGGGGCAACGCGCCGGGCATGGGATTCTCCAGTGGCGGGACCATGCTCCCGGATCGGCCGCCGGAACAATGCAAAAGCGTGAACCCACCGATCATCGAAACCGATCGGCGGAGTCAGCCGGCGGGATCGAAGCCGCTCCCGGCCTGCAGCGGCCCTCCCCGGCCCGCGCCGCGAGCCGCGATGTCGCGCTCGATGCGGACGTCGAAGCGCTCCGCCAGGGCGCAGAGGTCGTCCAGATAGGCCGAGCGGAGCCGGTTCAGCCTGTCGAGGGCCTCTGGACTGGCGGTCACGGCGTAACCGGCCTTGGCGAGGGCCTCCCGCACGCTGTCCAGCTCCCGGGCTTCGCACCGTCGCGAGGGGCCCGGCTCGGCGGCGTCGAGCCCGCCCTCGACCCGGAAGATGGCCGCGAGCTGGCGAAGGACATGCGTCCCGGTGAGCAGGAACTCCCGCGCGGCCGAGGAGGCCGCGTTCATCCGGTCCTCGTCGGCGACCGCCAGCACGATGCTGGCGGCGTCCAGCACGGCCCCCAGCGCGGCGAGCCATTCGCAGTCCTCCTCGGCGGAGCGGAAATGCATCAGGATCGGGTTGGCGCGATGGCTCTGGAGCACGTCGGCGGCCCAATCGTTCCAGGTCCTGAACACGACGGCCAGCCGCTCATGGCTGTCGTTGCGGCCGATGCCGACCAGGAGGGCCAGGCCAGTCGGCGGCGCACGGGTGATCACGCCGATCTGGATCACCCGCACCTCGCGATCCTGCAGGGAGCTCTGCACCGACAGGATGAAGGTGGCCAGGATGGTGACGCCGGCGAGCCCCGTCATGCCGGCCAGCACCACCGTGACGCGGCTCGGCCCCGAGATGTGGACGCTGGTGAAGCCGATGGTCGTGAAGGCCGAGCCGGCATGGAACAGCGCGTCGCCGAAGCCGGGGGGCGGCTGCATGTCGAACCTGCGGGCGTGCAGCATGGCCGCGTAGCCCAGGATCAGGACGGCGACCCAGATCAGGATGGAGGCGACGAGAAGCAGGGGCGCGAGGCTGGCCCGCAGGGTCTGGCGGGTGCGCGGCGAGCGCATTCGCCCGGCGAGGCCGCGCCAGAGCGGTCCGACGCTGCGCCCCAGGATGGGGCCGAGCCGCAGCGCCCGGTGGGTTGGCCGCGGCAGCAGCACCGTGCGGAAGATGTCGGACAGAACGAGGACGACGCAGAGGGCGCCAGCGGCGTACTCCAAGAGCCAAGGCATCCCGTCTCCGATCGCGGTCTCTCGGCCGGTGAACGCGCGAAGGCGTCGTTTGGATGCCGGCCCCGGATTCGCGCCGCGGAGTCAGGTCGGGCGCATGCCCGCGGCGCCGTCCTGGCTGAACCTCTTGAACGCGGCCTCGGCGCTGGATGCGAAGGCCTCGGCGATCCGGCGCGCGTCGCCGAACCGGTCGCGGCTGCGCACCGCGGCGATGACGGACCCGCTCGCCCGGTCCACCAGGAAGGCGGACAGCACGCAGGTGTCCGGCGTCAGCGGCCGCACGCTGCCTTCGACGCTGGCTTCAAAGCTCCACGGATAGTTCTTCAGTCGCCGGCCCAGGGCCGACCTGACCGCTTCGGTCAGCGACGCCTCAGTCACGGGCGACTGAAAGGGCCGCAGGAGGATCAAGAGCGCACCTGAGTCGCCAAGGAGGTACTCTCGTCTCGTTTTGGACCGGCGCCGTTCAGGATCGTTGAAAACGATGATGTTCCGAGGCGCCGGCTAAACCGTAACGTGCACAGCAAAGGGGCGACCCTGTCAAGTGAGCCGCGTCACACTGTTGGCATGTGTGAAGCAGCTAACTTGCCGAGGGTGTTGAAAGACGTCAGAGTTCACGGATCTTATCCCGCACGAGACGAACAGAGGAAAGACGTCGTTTGACGGTCAACCTCTCCAGAACTGATCTTCGAACGCTGACCCACGCGACCCGATCCCTCGTGGTCGTGGACATGGTGGAGTCCGTGCGCCTCGTCGAGCAGCACGAGGACGAGCTCATCGGCCGCTGGCTGGCGTTTCTGGAGCATGTCACCGACGACATCCTGCCGGTCTGCGGCGGCCAGCTGGTGAAGAGCCTCGGCGACGGCATGCTCCTGGAGTTCGACCACGCGCAGGGCGCGGTGAAGGCCGCGCTCTGGATCCAACAGTCCGCCCTGCAGAGGAACGCCGGCTACGCGCCCGACCAGCACATCCTGCTGCGCGTGGGCATCGAGACCGGCGACGTGATCCGGGGCCAGGGCGACGTGTTCGGGCGAGGCGTCAACCGCGCCGCCCGCCTGGCGACGCTGGCCGGGCCCGGCGAGGTGGTGGCGTCGGCCGGGGTGCGGGCCCAGATCACCCCCGTGCTGGACGCCGAGATCGAGGATCTGGGCGACTGCTACCTGCGCCATGTGAACTCGCCCGTGCGGGCCTACCGGGTGGGGCCCCCCGGGCCCCTGCCCCGGCCCGACGCCGGACCGCCCCTGCGCGACCTGACGCCGTCGCTGGCGGTGGTGCCGTTCTCCTCGATGAACGAGCAGCAGGACCACTTCATGCTGGGCGAGATCCTGGCCGAGGAGATGATCAGCGAGATGTCGCGCTCGCAGGAGCTTTGCGTCATCTCGCGGCTGTCCACGACGGCCTTCCGCGACCGCGGCCTGCAGGTCCAGGAGATCGGCCGGCGGCTGAACGCCAACTACATCGTCTCGGGCGACTACCGCACCCAGCAGGGAGCGTTGATCCTCAACGTGGAGATCGCCGACGCCCTCACGGGCCAGGTGGCCCAGTCGCGCCAATACAGGGCGAAGCTGAACGCCATCCTGCGCGGCAAGCGCGAGTTCATCGACCAGATCATCGCCGAGCTCAGCGCGGCGGTGATGACCCGCGAGGCGCTGAGCGCCCAGACCCAGCCTCTGCCGACGCTGAAAAACTACACGCTCCTGCTCGGCGCCGTGTCGCTGATGCACCGGCTGTCGCCGCCCGACTTCGCCCGGGCCCGGCGCATGCTCGACGCCCTGATCGAACGCGCGACGCGGCAGGCCGTCCCGCAGGCCTGGCTCGCCAAGTGGCACGTGCTGCGGGTGCAGCAGGGCTGGTCGCCCGACCCGGTCGAGGACGCCCGGCAGGCTCTGCGCTGCACCAGCCTGGCGCTCAACGCCGATCCGAACTGCTCGCTGGCGCTCGCCATCGACGGGTTCGTGCACACCAACCTGCTCAAGAAGCTCGACGTCGCCCAGAGCCGCTACGAGCGGGCGATCGAGGCCAATCCGAACGACTCCCTGGCCTGGCTGCTCAAGGGGACGCTTCACGCCTTCCGGGGCGAGGGACAGCCGGCCGTCGCGTCCGCCCAGCATGCGCTGAGGCTGTCGCCCCTGGATCCGCACCGGTACTTCTATGACAGCCTGGCCGCCACGTCCTACCTGGCGGCGCACCAGTTCACGCGGGCGCTGCAGGCGGCGAAACGCTCCCTCAAGGCCAATCGCACGCACACCTCGACCTGGCGCGCCCTGGCGATCGCCCAGTGGAGCCTCGGCCAGCACGACGAGGCGCGCAAGACCGTGCAGGGGCTGATGAGCCTCGACCCGTCCCTCACCATCAGGAGCTGGCGCGAGCGCTCGCCCAGCTCCGACTTCGCCATCGGCCAGGAATGGGCCGAGGCTCTCGGGAATGCGGGCGTGCCCGCCTGAACGCAATGCCGGCGCCGGCCGGAACGGGGAGACCAGACCATGTCGTTGCTCTCGCTTTTAGGTGGCGTCGGAGGGGTTGGCGGGGTTGGAGGCGTCGGGGGAGTCGGGGGAGTCGGCGGCGTCGGGGGCGTGGGCGGGGTCGGCGGCGTCGGAGGCGTCGGAGGCGTCGGAGGGGTCGGCGGCGTAGGCGGCGTCGGGGGCGTCGGCGGCTCCGGACCGTATGACGGCGCGCTGGGCGCGGACGCCCTGATCCATTCCCGCGACGGCGTCGTCGGACCATGGCAGGCCGGCGCGACGCCGCCGCCTGCGCTGGCCGTCGAGGACCCGAAGCACCTGCATCTCTGGTCGCCCTGGGTGAGGGCCGCCGTCTTCGACGCCGAGGTCATGTCGCGGCTGGGCTTCGGAACCCAAGGCTCCAGCAGGCAAGTGATGCGGGTCTGGCATCTGGAGATCGAGCCGCAGGCCAGCTCGCCGCCCACGGCGACCTACCAGCCCCTGGTCTCCCTGAAGCGGCCGACCGACGCGATCTTCCTGCAGCAGCTCGACCTGGTGAACGACCATGCCGATCTGCGGCCCGACCGGGCCTCCGAGATCCTGGAGCAGACGTCAAATCCGGGCGCGTTCTTCAGCTCGATCGTGTTCCTTCACCCGGACCGGACGCCCTACACGATGGAGCTCATCGCCACGGCGCTGCGGCTGGCCAACGTGGTCGAGATGCGGGTGAAGCACGCGCTGGCCTGCCGGCGCCCGGTGGAGCTCTCCCCCAAGATCCAGCCCATGATCCTGACGCCGGCGCATGGCTCGCTGCCCAGCGGACACGCGACCGAGGCCTTCGCCTCGGCCGCCGTGCTGTGGACCCTGCTGCGGACGGCCCACCCGGCCCATTACGGCAATCAGGCGTTCGGCCAGATGCTGATGCGCACCGCGGCGCGGATCGCCGTCAACCGGACCGTGGCGGGCGTGCACTTCCCCGTGGACAGCGTCGCCGGCGCGATGCTCGGCCTGACGCTGGGCCACTATTTCGCGCGGCGCTGCGCGGCGATGAACGGCTACCAGGCGTGGTCCTTCGACGGGTCGGCCTACCCGGCCAATTTGGATTTCAACTGGCACACGCTGTTCGACACGAACCCGCCCCAGCAGCTCGCGGCGGCGCCCTATGTGGCCTCGGCGGGTCCCCAGCTGCTCACCACGTCTTCGCCCGCGCTGGAGTGGCTCTGGGGACGAGCCCTCAAGGAATGGAGGTGACGGAAGCCCGGGGACGACGAACAGGAGGCCGGCATGGCCAAGCGTGACGAGAGCGAAGCGGAGCGGTTCGAGGACGGCCCTTTCCCGCCGTCGGTGTTCTGGAACCTGCTGGCGGCCCCGGACGAGTTCTTCCGGGACGACGACTCGATCAGTTGGGTCCCGATGACCCTCGAGCTGAGCGGACTTCGCGCGGCCGACTTCGCGGAGGCGAAGGACGTGATCCGGGCCGAGCGGCAACGCGCGCTGTGGCTGGACAATGTCCGCGTCTCGCCGGCGGACCTGGAGCCGACCTTCGACGGGAAGGAGCCGGGCGTCGTCACGGTCCAGGTGGCCCGGAGCTATGTGCGGACGTTCATGCGCGTCGTCGCCCGACACTACCGGGGACAGGTCGTTCGGGCGGCCGTGTCGCCGCCCCTTTCCGACGCCATGCTGGGGTTTTCGCGGCCCGGCGAGAAGCCCGCGCCGGCCGCCCGGCGGTCCCCGCGACGCTCCGGGCCGGAGTCGGCGCAGGCCGTCGCCGCCCAGCGGAGCGCGGACGCGGCGACGCCGCCGCAGGTGATCATCGGCATCATCGACGACGGGCTCGCCTTCGCCCACGAGCGGTTCCGGGACGCGAACGGAAGCCGCGTCGAGTATTTCTGGATGCAGGACGGGATCGGGACGCCCCCTCCCGGCTTCCTGCACGGACGCGAGATCGTCCGGACCGGGCCCGGCGGCGTCGAAGACATCATCGCCCGATGCACGCATGGGGGCGAGGTCGACGAGGACGAGGCGTACCGGCTTGCTGGCCTCACCGATCCGGCGATCCCGGGGCACAAGGGGGTGTCGTGGCGCCGCGCGCACGGAACGCATGTGCTGGACCTCGCCGCCGGCTTCGCGCCCGACGACCCGCGAGGCGCCGACCGCAGGATCATCGCCGTGCAGCTCCCGCTTACCGTGACGGGAATCCCCGCCTCCGCCCGGCTGGAGTACTTCGTGGTGGAGGGCCTGAAATACATCCTGAGGCGGGCGCTTCAGATCGGCTCGGCGCCTGCGCCGGTGGTCATCAATCTGAGCTACGGGACCACGGCCGGCTCGCATGACGGGACGGGGACCATCGAGCGCTCCATCGAGGAGTTGACCACGGCCTACAAGACCGCGCATGGCGTCGACGCCACGGTGGTGATCGCGGCCGGGAACAGCTTCCTCGACCGGCTGCATGCCTGCATCGCGTTCCAGGCCGTCGGCGACACGGTCTGTCTGCCATGGCGCGTGCTGCCGGACGACCGCACGTCGAGCGTCGTCGAGATCTATATGCCGCCCGGCGCGCCAGCGGGCCGCGTCGGCCTCACCCTGACGCCGCCGCGCGGCAACGCCCTCAGCATCCTGGAGGGCGGCCCGCTACGGGAGGCCAAGAGCAGCCAGACGGTGATCTACCGGGTGGCCTACGCCGTCGATCCGAACGCCGGCAGGGGCTTCTTCACCATCTTCGTCCGGCGGACGTTCAGCCTCGCCCACCAGGGTCCCAACAACGCCCAGTGGGTCGCCCCGAGCGGCGTCTGGACGATCAGGCTGACCAATTACGGCCTCGCGGCGGACGAGGAGATCCACGCGCGCGTGCATCGCGACGACACGCCCTACGGCTACCCCACGCGCGGGCGGCAGTCTTACTTCGACGCGCCCGACTACGAGCGCTTCGACCTGCAAGGCCGGCCCGTCGAGGTCGACAACGACAGCGTCGTGAAGCGGCGCGGGACGCTGAACACGCTCGCGACAGGGCCCTCTCCGGTCGTCGTCGGCGCCGCGAGGCGCCAAGGCCGGCATGTGGCGCGCTATTCGTCGGCGGGCCCGGCGTCTCCCAGCGCGGTCGGCCCGCCGGGCTTCCGAGCCGGCCCGGACTGCCTGATGACCAGCGACCGCTCCAGCGTGCGGCGGGGAGTGATCGCGTCTGGAACCCGGACGGGGTCCGCAGTCGCCCAGGGAGGAACCAGCGTCGCCGCGCCCCGCATGACCGCCTTGCTGGCGGGCGCCGCGCTCGCCGGCGCGGCGATCGACCGCGCGGCGGCTGACGCGATGATCGCCCTGAAGGCTGGGCCGCCCCCGCCGGACGTCGAGCGTGAGGGCCTGGGCTACGTGCCGGATCCTTGAGCCAGCCCCGCCCAGGCGGGCGGCGCGCGTCCGCCTCGCAGGCCTGGACAACCTATAGGCGTGACGAGCGCGAAGCGCAGGCTTAGGCTTGCCGGCGTCACCGGGGGAGCGACCATGGACCACAGCAACGAGAAATCGGCACTGGAAGCGCAGATCGCGATCGTCAGGGCCAATATCAGCGACCTCATCGAGCAGTCCGCGGCCTATTCGGGCGCGGGCGACGAGGACCGGTCAGCCGCGCGCATCGAGGAGCAGCAGAACCTGCTCACGATGCTCCAGAAAAGGCTCGAGGACCTCGACCGCCGCGCCTGACCCGACATCGACGACGCAGGACCGCCCGCCCTATCGCGTCCGCCGTCCCGGGCGGCCGGGGGTCCTGCGCAGGGCCAGCGGCTTCAGCCATTCGGCGGCCGCGAGATAGACCGCCACGATCGCGGCGACGCCGGCCAGCACGGCCGGGGACGGCGGCTGGAAGCCGAACCAGGCCCCCAGCGGTGTGAACGGGATCGCCAGCGCCGCCGCGAGGGCGAGGAGGGACGAAGCGGACAATGCGGCCGAGGGACGATCGGCCCAGGGCCGTCCATTGGTGCGGATGATGAAGATCACCAGGATCTGCGTGGCCATGGATTCCAGGAACCAGGCCGTGCGGAACTCGTCGGGCGAAGCGCGGAACATCAGGTAGAGCGCCGCGAAGGTGATCGCGTCGAACAGCGACGACAAGGGTCCCATCACGGCGGCGAAGCGCACGAGCGCGCGCATGTCCCACACCTGCGGCCGGGCGGCGGCCTGCGCCCGAACCCCGTCGAAGGGAATGCCGATCTCGGAGAGGTCGTAGAGCAGGTTGTTGAGCAGGATCTGCGTGGGCAGCATCGGCAGGAAGGGCAGCGCCATCGAGGCGACCGCCATCGAGAGCATGTTGCCGAAATTCGAGCTCGCGCCCATGCGCACATATTTCAGGATGTTGGCGAAGGTCCGCCGTCCCTCCTCGACGCCGTCGGCGACGACCTCGAGGTCCGGCGCCAGCAGGATCATGTCCGCGGCGGCCTGGGCGACGCCCGTCGCCCCGTCGACGGAGAGGCCCACATCGGCGGCCTTGAGGGCCGGCGCGTCGTTGATGCCGTCGCCGAGATAGCCGACGATCGAGCCCCTGGACTGGAGAGCCTTGACGATCCGGGACTTCTGGTCCGGGGCCAGCCGGCCGAACGCGTCCACGGTCTGGATCTGGACTGCGAGCGCGTCGTCGCTCAGCGCGGCGACGTCCTCGCCCGACAGGACCGTCCGGGCGCCCATCCCGACCAGGCCGGCCACGTGCTGGACCACCACGGGATCGTCGCCGGACAGGATCTTCAAGCGCACGCCGGCCTTCGCCAGCCGGGCGATGGCCGCCCTGGCGGTGGCCTTGGGAGGGTCCGCGAAGGCGCACAGGCCCTCGAAGACGAGGCCCTTCTCATCCTCGGGCGCGACGTCCTGCGTGGCTTTCGTCCAGGGGCGGGACGCCGCCGCAACGCTGCGCAAGCCCTCCTTCGCAAGCGCGTGCACGCGGGCCAGCGCGTCGGCCCGCCGCGCCTCGTCCATGTCCTCCCGGCCCGCGCTCGTGCGCCTGGCGGCGCAGAGCGCGATCACCGCCTCGGGCGCGCCCTTGACGATCAGCGTTTCGCCTTCGGGGCCGTCGGCGAGGATGGAGCCGGTGCGGCGGGCGAAGTCGAAGGCGCGGCGCCCCTTCAGCGACCAGCCCCGCGCAGCCATGGCCGCGCCGGCGAGCAGCGCCGCGTCGAGCGCGCCGCGGTCGCCTCCGAGATCGGCGGCCACGGCGGCGAGGCGCGCCGGCCGTGGATCCTGCGCGCCGTCCGGGCCGAGGCTTCGATCCAGATGGATCTCCGCCGAGGTCAGCGTGCCGGTCTTGTCGGTGCACAGCACCGTCATGGCGCCGAGATCGTGGATGGAGGCCAGGCGCTTGACGATGACCTTCCGGCGCGACATCCGCAGCGCCCCGCGCGTCAGCGTCACGGTCGTGATCATGGGCAGCAGTTCGGGCGTGAGCCCCACCGCGAGGGCGACCGCGAACATCAGCGAGCCCAGGACATCGCGGCCCGCCAGGATGCGCGTGGCCAGCACGACCACGACGAGGCCGAGCGTCAACCGGGCGATCGCCAGCCCGAACGCGTGCAGGTCCCGCTGAAAGGGCGAGGGCGTCTGGGCGGTCGCCAAGGCGGCGGCCGCGGCGCCGAAGACCGTGCGGCCGCCCGTCCGCACGACCAGGGCGCTGGCCTCGCCCGTGAGCGCCACGGCGCCGCGGAACAGGGCGTTGGAGGCCCTGCCGGGGCCGTCCGCCTGGACCGGCCCCGCCCGCTTCTCCACCGGATAGGGCTCGCCGGTGAGCGCCGCCTCGCCGGCCGTGAAGGCCGAGCACGTCAGAACGAGCGCGTCCGCCGGGATGATGTCGCCGGCGCGGACCCGCAGGACGTCGCCGGGGACGACCTGATCGACCTCGACCTGGACGAACGCGCCGTCCCGCTTGACCTCCGCCTTCAGGGCCACCGACCGGCGCAGCACGTCCGCGGCCTTGATGGCGTGTCCTTCCTGGACGGTGTCCAGCCCGATCGAGAGCGCCAGGATGGTGACGATGATGCCGCCGCCGACCTCGTCGCCCGTGGCGACGGAGACGACGCCGGCGGCGAGCAGGATGAGCGACAGCGGTTCGAGCAGCCGCCGCAGGACGGCGTGGACCCAGGTTTCGCTCGTGGTCTCGGCGTCGCTGTTGGGGCCGTACCGGTCGAGCCGGCTGCGCGCCTCGGACGCGCTCAGGCCGTCCGCGCCGCAGCCCAGCGACGCGCAGACCGCCTCCGGCGACTGGGTCCAGAACGGCTCCGGCGCGCCGGCGGCGGGCGCGGAACCGAGGGTCGCCGCCGGCGTCGCGGCCGGGTTCCGGGACGGGGGGAGCGCTTCGATCTCGCCCGGCGCGGCGCCGCGGTGCTTCATGCCTGCTCCATTTCAAGCGGCTCGGGCGGGCGGCGCCGGGCGACCCGGGGATCACCGGCGCTGGCCGAGGCTCCTCACCAGCGCGATCACCTGATCTTCGCTCGTCTGGCCGAAATCCCGGTAGCTGCCCCCCACTCCCCGGAACAGCGCCGGCGTCTGCAGGCAGACGACCTCGTCCGCGGCGTCGGCGAGATCCTCGGCGGCCTCGGGCGACGAGACCGGCGCGGCGAGGACCAGGCGGGCCGGCCGCTCGGCCCGGAGGGCCAGGAGCGCCGCCCGGGCGGTGGCGCCGGTGGCCAGACCGTCGTCGATCACGACCGCCGTCCGGCCCTTGGCCGAAGGCCGGGGCGGCAGCGACCTGAACCGCCGCCGGCGCTGCTCCAGCACGGCGAGCTGCTCCTGGGCCAGTTCGGCCTTCCGGCGTTCGTCCAGGCCCATTTCGCGCACCAGCGCCTCGTTCCAGACGACGAGGGGCGGGTCGCCGTCCGCCACGGCGCCCAGCGCCAGCTCCGGCTCGCCCGGCGCGCCGATCTTGCGCACGAGGAGGACGTGGACAGGGACGCCCAGCGCGCGCGCCACTTCGGCGGCGACCGGCACGCCGCCGCGCGGCAGCCCATAGACGATGGGCGCCTCGGCCTTGAGGGGGGAGAGCGCCGCCGCAAGCCGGCGCCCGGCGTCGACCCTGTCCTTGAACATCGCGAACTCCCTCGACAGCGCCCCCGGCGGCTTGAGGCCCAGGGCCTCCTCGCGCCGGCCGGCCTAAGGGGCGGTCGGATAGGCCTGGTCGCTGAAGGGCGACGAGGAGGGCGTCTGGATCCGGATGTAATCGACCCCACCGGCCTTGTGGCAGCTGTTGCAGGCGCCCGTCAGCTCCGCATAGGCGGCGTCGAACTGGGCGGAATCCATCCGCCGGGAGGCCGCGACCATGTTGGCGATGGGGCCGCTCGTCTTGGCGACCTCCTCGACCGGGATGTTCTCGTACAGCAACGCGGCCCGGATCAGGTCGTCCTGAAGCCGCTGGACCTCATGCGCCATCAGCGCCCAGTTGCGGCTTCGGCCGGCGTACCAGACCTTCATGTGCCGCAGCTGCGCGATCAGCATGATGTCGCCGAGCGCCGGAACGGACGGGTCGGAGATCCGCGCCGCCGGCCTCGGGCTCTGGGCGAAGGGCGCGTCCTCCGCCAGGAGCGGCGCCGTCATGGCGAGCGCGCCGAGGAAACACAGGGTCGCTCTCATCGTTGCTCCTGCGGGCTGACGGAAGCCAGAACGCCGCTGGTGGCGCGGGGCGGGCCTTCCGCGACGCTGAGGGGAGCCCAATCATAGCACACGGCGAGATTGTAAATATGCGGACTTTCCCGCTCTGGCGGGAGGGCGCCCCCTGTCAGGGTGGGCTTGCAGCCGCGCTGGCCGCAGCCGCCCGGTTCAGTAGGTCGTCGCCAGGTAGTCGACGACGGCCCTGGCGTCGTCGTCGTTGATCTCGGCCTTGTAGGTCTTGATCATCTTGGAGACCTCGGCCTCCCAGAACGCCTTGCCTTTTTTGGGGGGCTGCATGGCGATGTAGTCGACGGAGTGGCACGCGGTGCAATTGTTCTGCGCGATTTCCACGCCCGGCCCCGACCGCAGCTTCGCCGTCTCCGGCGGCAGCTGGTAGACGACGGGCTTGGCGACGGCCACGGCCCCGGAGGCCAGGACGGCTGCGGCGGAGAGCTTCAGGGCGAGGCGCATGGGACCTCCTCAGGCCGCGAGGACGCGGACGCGTTCCGTGACGTTGCGCATGTAGCCGGCCGGGTTCCACAGCGGCTCCATGGGCTGCGACTGGCCGATCCGGTTCACGGCCCGGACCCTGAGGGCGTGCTCTCCGGGCGGCAGCCGGATCTGGGCCCGCCACTCCCGGAAGGAGTAGCGGCCGAGGTCCTCTCCCAGCCGGGCGCCGGACCAGCTCACGCCGTCATCGGCGGACAGGAGCACCTCCGTGACGCCCTCGCC
This sequence comes from Alsobacter sp. SYSU BS001988, assembly GCF_054796215.1. Lineage (NCBI taxonomy): Bacteria > Pseudomonadati > Pseudomonadota > Alphaproteobacteria > Hyphomicrobiales > Alsobacteraceae > Alsobacter > Alsobacter sp. SYSU BS001988. The sequence goes on from NZ_JBTAMK010000001.1 coordinate 208,819, forward strand.
GCCGTCGAAGGCGACGCCCTTCACCAGGACGTCCGCCTGGGCGGGCACCTTCGCCCCGTCCGCAAGGTTGGTGATGAAAGAGCGCACGTCGAAGCGCTGGATGGGCGTCGTCTTCGCCGGCGCCTTGCCGGGCTCCACGCAGGCGCAGGCGTTGTCGGGGATGCGATAGGCGGACTGCATCCAGAAGCCGCCATAGACGCCGTCCACCACCTCGATCTCATTCAGATGCTTCACCCAGTAGGTCCCATAGCGGCCTGGGACCACGAGGCGCAGCGGGAACCCGTTCAGGAAGGGCAGGTCCTCGCCGTTCATCGCATAGGCGAGCATCACCTCGCCGTCACGGGCGTGGTCGATGTCGAGCGCCTTGACGAAGTCCGGGGTGGCGGGCAGCACGGGGCCGTCGAGCCCGTCGAAGACGACCTGCCTGGCGGAGGCCTGGACGCCCGCGCGGTCGAGCACGGCCTTGAGCGGCGCGCCCCGCCAGCGGGCGTTGCCCATGGCGCCGTTGGCGAGCTGGCCGCCGGCGACGCGCGGCTCGAAGAAGCCCCGGCTGTTGCCGGAGCACTGGTTCACGGCGACGATCTCGATCGGCTCCATCGCCTTCAGGTCGGCCAGCGACAGCGAGAGCGGACGATCGACCTTGCCCTTCACCTCGACCCGGAACGCGTCGGGATCGATGCTCAGCGGGATGTCGGCCAGATGGTAGCGGACGAAGAACGCATCATTGGGCGTGATCACGCCCTCGTCGAAGACCGAAAACGGCGTCTCCAGCTGCGGCGGCCGCGCCGTCATCTGGATCAGCGGACGCTTCTGCGGATAGGCGACCAAGGCCCGCTCGCCGGCGCCGAAGGGCAACGTGACGCTCTCTTGCGCCCTGGCCAGGCGCGTCGCCCACGGGACCGCGCCGAAGGCCGCGGCGCCCAGGCCGACGCGATGCAGGAACTGTCGCCGATCCATGCTCGTCTCCTCCGTCCCGGCGCCCGTGTTCGGCGCCTTGTCGGACCCCAGAGACATTTGCAACCCGGAGGGCGCCAATCAAGGAGAATGCACGCTGAAGTGGCGAACGCCGGAGCGCGCCGTTCCTAGGTTCGACGATGATGGATTGGAGCGGGCGAAGGGAATCGAACCCTCGACATACAGCTTGGGAAGCTGTCGTTCTACCACTGAACTACGCCCGCGCTCCTGAGCCTTATAGGGCGGAATCGGCGCGGGCCGCAATGGGGGAGAGCGGGGTTCAGGGCGCCCGGAAGTGCTTGGAGAGCTTCAGGCCCTGGGCCTGGTAGTTCGAGCCGAGGCCCGAGCCGTAGAGGGCTGCGGGGCGCTCGGCCATGCGCTCATAGACGAGCCTTCCGACGATCTGCCCGTCCTCCAGGATGAAGGGCACGTCGCGGGAGCGGACCTCCAGCACGGCGCGGCTCCCGGCCCCGCCCGCGCCCGCGTGGCCGAAGCCGGGGTCGAAGAAACCGGCGTAATGGACGCGAAACTCCCCCACCAGCGGGTCGAAGGGCGTCATCTCGGCCGCGTAATCGGGCGGCACGTGGACGGCCTCCTTGGAGGCCAGGATGTAGAACTGGCCGGGATCGAGGATGAGCTCGCCCTCGCCCTTGAGGCGCAGCGGGTCCCAATATTCGGCGGCGTCGCACGCGCCGACCGCGTCGACGTCGACGAGGCCGGTGAAACGCTTGGCCCGGTAGCCGACGAGCTGGCCCTCGCCGAAGCCCGAAAGGTCGACGCTGACCGCGATGCCGCTCTGGACGGAGGGCTCGGAGGACGTCACCAGCCGCTCGCGGCGGTGCAGATCCAGGAGCTCGGCGTCGTCCAGCCGCACCGCGCCGGAGCGGAAGCGCAGCTGCGACAGGCGCGACCCGGTGCGCACCAGCACCGGAAAGGTGCGCGGCGAGATCTCCAGGAAGAGCGGTCCGGAATAGCCGGCGGCGATCTGGTCGAACTCGCGCGCGCCGTTGGCGATCACCCGGGTGAAGACGTCGAGGCGCCCGGTGGAGCTTTTCGGATTGGCGCCCGCCGCCAGGTCGGGCGGCAGGTCGAGGCTCTCGAGCAGTTCGGCGATGTAGACCGCGCCGGTCTCCAGCACCGCGCCGCGCGCGAGGTCGATTTCGTGGAACGAGAGGCGCTCGATGCGTTCCTCGACGCTCGCCTTGTGGCCCGGCAGGAAGCTGGCCCGGACCCGGAACGCGCGACGCCCCAGCCGCAGATCGAGGCTGGCGGGCTGGATCTGCCCGGCCACCAGAGGCTCGTCGGACCGCAGGCGACCCGCGGCCGCGAGGGCCTCGATCGACTGCGAGGGAAGAATGCCCGGTTTGAAGATCAAGGCGCGGTCCTCGCCGGACGTCCTGCCCGGCCTCCGTCTCGTCTAGCGCATCGGGCGCGCGAGGCCAAACCGATCATTGACGCTCGCCGGGGCGGAGCGTAAGCACGTGTGGAAATCGTGGTCTTTTTGCGCCGGCCGGCTTGCCGCCACGTCTGATCGAAGTGCTAAAAGGCCGGGGCGGCGCATGCCCGGCCCGGTCCCGACCCGGCCGGTTTTTTCATGTCTGGAGACCGGCGATGCCGCCTGACCACCAGCCCCGCCTCGACCTCGCCGCCCTTCACGCCGACACGCAGCTCGTGCATGGCGGAACCACGCGCTCGGCCTTCGGGGAAATGTCCGAAGCGCTGTTCCTGACGCAGGGCTTCGCCTACGACACCATGGAGGCGGCCGAGGCGCGCTTCGACGGGTCGGACCCCGGCTTCATCTATTCGCGCTTCTCCAATCCCACCGTGGCGATGTTCGAGCAGCGCATGGCCATGCTGGAGGGCGCCGAGGCCGCGCGCGCCACCGCCAGCGGCATGGCCGCCGTGACGGCCGCCCTCATGGGCCAGGTCCGGGCGGGCGACCATGTGGTGGCCGCCAGGGCGCTGTTCGGCTCCTGCCGCTACGTCGTCGAGGACCTGCTGCCGCGCTTTGGCGTGGAGTCCACGCTGGTGGACGGGACCGACCTGGCGCAATGGCGCGCGGCGGCGCGGCCCAACACCAAGACGTTCTTCCTGGAGAGCCCGACCAACCCGACCCTGGAGATCATCGACGTCGAGGCGGTGGCGGACATCGCCCACAGGGCCGGCGCGACGCTGGTGGTCGACAACGTGCTGGCGACGCCGATGCACCAGAAGCCGCTGAGGCTGGGGGCGGACTGCGTGGTCTATTCCGCCACCAAGCACATCGACGGCCAGGGCCGATGTCTCGGCGGCGTGATCCTGGGCTCCGCGTCGTTCATCAACGACAACATCCACAACCTCCTGCGCCAGACCGGACCGGCGCTGTCGCCGTTCAACGCCTGGGTGCTGCTGAAGGGGCTCGAAACCCTGGGCCTCAGGGTGGAACGCCAGGCCCGCACGGCGGCGCGGCTGGCCGACGCGCTGGCGCGCCTCCCGCGCGTTTCCCGGGTGCTCTATCCGGGCCGGCCGGACCACCCCCAGCACGCGCTGGCGCAGCGCCAGATGGCCAGCGGCGGCACCATGATCGCGTTCGAGGTCGAGGGCGGAAAGGCCGGCGCCTTCGCGTTCGGCAACCGGCTGCGGCTGGTGCGGATATCCAACAATCTCGGCGACGCCAAGAGCATCGTGACCCACCCGGCCACCACCACCCATCAGAGGCTGACCCTGGAGGCGCGGTCCGAGCTCGGCATCACGCCGGGCCTGCTGCGCCTGTCGGTGGGGCTGGAGCACGCCGAGGACCTGATCTCGGACTTCACCCAGGCGGCGCGGGGCTGACGGCGCGAGCCGGGCGTTTCCCATCGGACGCGAAACAGCCTAGAGGCTACGCGTCTTCGTCGCTGCGCGTCGCAGGAGCTTGCTCGCCGATGTATCGGGCCGTCACCCGCCAGATCCAGGTCACCGTCTCGCCGGCCTATATGGAGGAGCAGTCCTCCCCCGACAAAGGCCGGTATTTCTGGTCCTACGCGGTCGAGATCGTCAATCTGGGGCAGGAGACCGTGACGCTGCGGTCCCGCTACTGGCACATCCGGGACGCCAGGGGCGTCGTCCAGGAGGTGCGCGGCGAGGGCGTGGTCGGCAAGCAGCCCGTGCTCGGGCCGGGCGAACGCTTCGAATACACCAGCGGATGCCCGCTGGAGACGTCCGAGGGCATCATGTCGGGCGAATACCAGATGCAGACGGCGGCCGGCGAGGTGTTCGGCGTGGAAATCCCGGCCTTCTCTCTCGACAGCCCGAACCAGAGGCGGGTAATGCACTAAGGCCCGGCGTGTCTCCGATTGGGACGGACGCAGGCGCTCCCGCCATCCGCGAAACCCGCCTCGCCCTGCGCTTCCGGATCCCGCCGCCGACCCGAACCGGTTTGTCCGTGATCGACCTGCGCGCCGTCGCCTATCCCGTGGCCCTGCTGCTGACGCTGCTCGGGGCCCTGATGGGCGCGCCCGCCGCGGCGGACCTCGCGGCCGGCCAGGAGGGCTGGCGCGTTTTCGCGCTCGCCGGCGGGCTCACGGTCTTCGCCGGAGCGGCGCTTGCGCTCGCCACGCGCCAGACCCCGGCGCGCGCCTTTCGCGTGCGCGAGGCGTTCCTGTTCGTCACGATGGCCTGGCTCGTCCTCGCTTCGTTCGCGGCGACGCCCTTCTGGCTCGGCGAGGCGGCCCTGTCCTATCCGGCCGCCCTGTTCGAGGCCATGTCGGGGCTCACTGCGTCGGGCGGCACGGCCATCCGGGGCCTTGACGGGCTCTCGGCCGGACCGCTGCTGTGGCGGGCCATGCTCAACGGCCTCGGCGGCGCCGGGGCGCTGATGCTGGGCGTCGTCGTCCTCCCGGCCCTGCAGGTGGGAGGCGCCCAGGTCGCCCGGGTCGAAGCCGCGCCGCGGCGCGAGCTCCTGTATCCCCGGGCCAGGACCATGGCGGGCCGGATCCTGGCCGCCTATGCGGGACTGATCGCCGCCTGCGCGGCCTGCTACGGGCTTTCGGGCATGAGCGCCTTCGACGCCGTCGCGCACGCGCTCGCAACGGTCTCGACGGGCGGCTTCTCGACGCATGACGCCTCCATCGGCCATTTCCGCAGCGCGGGCGTGGAGTGGACGGCGATCCTGTTCATGATCTCCGGGGCGCTGCCGCTGGCGGTCTTCGTCCGGGCCCTGCGCGGCGACGCCGGCGCGCCCTGGCGTTCGCATGAGATCCGCGCCTTCGGAGCCGTCGGGCTTTCGGCCGCGGCGCTGCTCGCCCTGTCGCTCGCCGCGTCGGGCGCAGCGCCGGGACCCGGCCTGCTGCGGGAGGGGCTGTTCGCCGCGGTCTCCACGCTCACCACCACGGGCTTTCGGGTCTCGGACGGGGCGGCCTGGAGCCCTTTCGCGCAGGCCGTGCTGTTTTCGCTGCTCTTCGTCGGGGGATGCGGCGGCTCCACGGCGGGCGGGCTGAAGCTCTTCCGGATCCTGATCCTCGGACAGACGGTGAAGCAGGCGCTGCGGCGCATCAGGCTGCCGCACTCGGTGACCCCGCTGACCTTCGACGGCGCCCCGGTGGACAACGGGACGGCGCTGGCCGTCGTGAGCTTCCTGATCGCCTATGTGGCTGCCGTCCTGGCGGCCGCCCTCGCCCTCAACCTCACCGGCCTCGGGCTCGGGGCGTCGCTCTCCACGGCGGCCGCCCAGCTCTCCAACACCGGGCCGGGGTTCGGGGCCCAACTGGGGCAAGGCGGGGCCTATGCGGGCCTGCCGGCGGCGACCTATGGAGTGCTCGTCGCCACGATGCTGCTGGGCCGCCTGGAAATCTTCACACTGTTCGTGCTCTTCATGCCGCGCTTCTGGCGCGGATAGACACTCCAACTGGACATCGGATGACCCTCAACTCCCCCACGCCTTTGGCGATCCTGGAACGGCTCGTCTCGTTCGACACGGAAAGCTCGCGCTCGAACCTGCCGCTGATCGACTATGTCGAGAGCCTCCTGGGCGGGCTCGGCGTCGGGTCGGTCCGCATCCCCAACGCGGACGGCCGGAAGGCGGCGCTGTTTTGCACCATCGGGCCGACCGACAAAGGCGGCGTCGTGCTGTCGGGCCATACCGACGTGGTGCCGGTGGCCGGGCAGACCTGGACGACGGACCCCTTCACGCTTCGGGTGCAGGACGGGCGCGCCTATGGCCGCGGGGCGGTCGACATGAAGGCCTTCGCGGCCATCGCGCTGTCGCTCGTGCCGGAGATGCAGGCTGCGGCGCTGAAGACGCCGATCCACATCATGCTCAGCTATGACGAAGAAACGACCTGCATGGGCGTCCTCGACACCATCGCCCGCATGGGCGAGGACCTGCCGCGGCCGCAGGCGGTGATCGTGGGCGAGCCGACGGAGCTCCAGGTCGCCGACGCCCACAAGAGCGTCGTCACCTACAACACCTATGTGCACGGCCACGAGGCGCATTCCTCCAAGCCGGAGCTCGGCGCCAACGCGGTCTTCGCCGCCGCCGCGCTGGTGCACGAGCTGGACCGCCTCTCCGACGTGTTCCGGGAGCGCGGCGACCCGTCGGGCCGTTTCGATCCGCCCTACTCCTCGGTGCAGGTCGGGACCATCCAAGGCGGGACGGCCCGCAACATCCTGGCCAAGATCTGTCACTTCCAATGGGAGGTCCGCGGCGTTCCGGGAACGGACGAGCGCGAGGTCGCCCGCATGCTGGACGACTACGCCCAGCGCGTCGTGATCCCGCGGTTGACCCGCGACGGCTGGCCCGGCTCGGTCGAGACCATCCTGGAAGTCGACGTGCCGCGGCTCGAGCCCGATCCGGGCTCGGCGGCGGAGACGCTCGCCCTGCGGCTGGCGGGCCGGAACAGCACCATCACGGTGCCGTACGGCACGGAGGCCGGGCAGTTCCAGCGCCACGGGCTGCCGACGATCGTGTGCGGGCCGGGTTCGATCAACCAGGCGCATCAGCCCGACGAGTACATCACCCTGGACGAGATCGACCGCGGCGTGGCCTTCATGCGCAAGCTCATCGCGACCTGCTCGGCCTGAGGCCCGCGGTCCCGAAGGTCAGGCGTCGACGCCGACCTCCTCGGGGTCGACATGGTAGTGGGTGGAGCAGAACTCGCAGGTGATGCCGATGCGGCCGTCGTCGCCCACCATGGAGCTGCGCTCCTCGTCGGAGAACTGCTTCAGCATCGAGACGATGCGGTCGCGCGTGCAACGGCAGCGCTCCACGACCGGCTGGGCCTCGAACACCCGCACGCCGCGTTCATGGAAGAGCCGGTAGAGCAGCGTCTCGCTGGTCAGCGTCGGATCGATCAGCTCGTGATCCTCCACCGTCTCGACCAGGGACCGGGCCTCCACCCAGGCGTCGTCCTCCTGCGGCGTGTGGAGGGAGGCGCCTTCCGGCGCGTCGCCCGGCGGCAGGTCGGCCTGGCGGAGACGGTCCGCCGAGGCGGGCAGGAACTGCACCATCACGCCGCCGGCCCGCCAGGCGTGCGCGCGTCCGCCCGTGCCCAGCGTCTCGCCGACCGCGATGCGCACGCGCGTGGGAATCTGCTCCGACTGCTGGAAATACTGGTGCGCGGCTTCCTCGATGGTCTGGCCCTCGAGCGACACGATGCCCTGGTAGCGAGACATGTCCGCGCCCTGGTCGATGGTGAGCGCCAGATGGCCGCGGCCGAGCAGCTGCGTCGGGACGGGGTCCGCGCCCAGCGCGGCCAGTCGCTCCGCGTCGTAGCGCGCATAGGCGCGCACGCGGTCGGGCGCTTCGAAGTCGACCACCAGCATGTCGACCGCGCCGTCCGTGCGGGTCTGCAACTGGAAGCGGCCCTCGAATTTGAGCGAGGTGCCCAGCAGGACCGCGAGCGTCACCATCTCGCCCACGAGCCGGGAGACCGGCGCAGGATAAGCGTGGCGCTCGAGGATGCTGTCCAACATGGGACCGAGGCGCGCGATGCGTCCGCGCGCCTCGAGGGGTTCGACCGCGAACGGGATGATGCGGTCGTCCTTCTCGGGATGCGTATGCGTCATTGATCCAATGCTCCGAGACACCAGGCGAGCACGCCCTTCTGGGCGTGCAGGCGGTTCTCGGCTTCGTCGAAAACGACCGATTGCGGGCCGTCCATGACCTCGTCCGTCACCTCCTCGCCGCGATGGGCGGGGAGGCAATGCATGAAGATGGCCTTGGGGTCCGCCTGTTTCAACAGCTTGGCGTTGACCTGGTACGGCGCCAGCAGGTTGTGCCGTCGGCCGGCGTCCTCGTCTCCCATGGACACCCAGCAATCGGTGACGATGCAGTCAGAGTCGGCCACGGCCTCCTGGGGATCCACCATCGCGGCGACGCGCGCGCCTTCGCGACGCGCCCAGGCGAGCAGGTCGGCCGGCGGGGCGAGCTGCTCGGGCGCGGCGATGTTCAGGCGGAAGTCGAACCGCGCGGCGGCGTGCACCCAGGACGCCAGGACGTTGTTGGCGTCCCCCACCCAGGCCACCGTCTTGCCCTTGATGGGGCCGCGATGCTCCTCGAAGGTGAGCACGTCGGCCATCACCTGGCAGGGATGCGACAGCTTGGTCAGCCCGTTGATGACCGGCACGGTGGCGTGCTCGGCCAGTTCGGCGACCGCCTTGGCGTCCAGCATGCGGATGACGATGGCGTCGACATAGCGCGACAGCACGCGGGCGGTGTCGGCGATGGTCTCGCCGCGGCCGAGCTGCATCTCGGCCCCGGTCAGCATGATGGTCTCGCCGCCGAGTTCGCGCATGGCGACGTCGAACGACACGCGCGTGCGCGTCGACGGCTTGTCGAAGATCATCGCCAGGGTCTTGCCGGCGAGCGGGCGCTCGGCCGGCGGCTGGCCCTTGCGCCGGGCGCGCTTCATGGCCGCCGACGCGTCGAGGACGCGCCGGAGCTCGTCGCCGGTGAAGGGCGTCAGGTCGAGGAAGTGCCGCACGGCCGCGGACGCCCGGTCCGGGGCGCCGATCGAGATCGTCGCGCTCATGCGGCGGCTCCCTTCTGGGCGGCGCGCTCGATGCGGGCGCAGGCCCGGTCGAGCCGGTCGAAGGCCTCCGCCACATCCGAGTCGGAGATGATCAGCGGCGGCAGCAGGCGCACGACGTTGTCGCCAGCCGGGATGGTGAGGAGATGCTCCTCCCGGGCGGCCGCGGCGAACTCGACATTGGACGCGCGGGTGCGAATGCCGAGCAGCAGGCCCTCGCCGCGGATCTCCTCGATGACGGAGGGGTGGCGGTCCTTCAGTTCGGCGAGGCGCTGCTTCAGCTTGAGGCCGATGCGCTCGACATTCTCCAGGAAGCCCGGCGCGAGCACGACGTCGAGGACGGCGTTCCCGACCGCCATGGCGAGCGGATTGCCGCCGAAGGTCGTGCCGTGGGTGCCGGCCGTCATGCCCTTGCCGGCTTCGCGCGTGGCCAGGCACGCGCCGAGCGGGAAGCCGCCGCCGATGCCCTTGGCCACCGACATGATGTCCGGCGTGACGCCGGCGCGCTCATGGGCGAAGAACTTGCCCGTGCGGCCGACGCCCGTCTGGACCTCGTCGAAGATCAGCAGCATGCCGTGCTCGTCGCAGAGCTGGCGCAGGCCGCGCAGGCATTGCGGCGGGATCGCCCGCACGCCGCCCTCCGCCTGGATCGGCTCGACCATGATGGCGGCCGTCTCGGGCGTGATCGCGGCCTTCAGGGCCTCGTGATCGCCATACGGGACCTGGTCGAAGCCTTCCGCCTTGGGGCCGAAGCCCTCCAGGTATTTCTGCTGTCCGCCGGCCGCCAGGGTGGCGAGCGTGCGGCCATGGAACGCGCCCTCCACGGTGAGGATGCGGAAGCGCTCCGGCTGGCCGTTCACGGCGTGATACTTGCGCGCCATCTTGATGGCGGCCTCGTTCGCCTCCGCGCCGGAATTGGCGAAGAACACCGTGTCGGCGAAGGTCGCGTCCACCAGGCGCTGCGCCAGCTTCTCGCCTTCCGGAATGCGGAACAGGTTGGACACGTGCCAGACCTTGCGGGCCTGGGCCTCCAGCGCCTCGATGAGATGCGGGTGCGCGTGCCCGAGGGCGTTCACGGCGATGCCGGCCCCGAAATCGAGATAGCGCTCGCCTCGATCCGTGAAGAGCCAGGGCCCCTCTCCTCGCTCGAAGGAGAGGTCCGCGCGCGCGAAGGTCGGAAGCAGCGGCGACGGCTTGAGGCTCTCTTCGGCCATGATGGATCGTCTTTCCTCGACAGGGGCCCAAAAAAGGAAGTGCCGCCCGACCGGGGCGGCACCGTCAAACTATGGGGACGACCCGCTTTCGTGTCAACGAAATCGGGTCGGCGGGGCGGCCTCAACGACCCAAGTCCTTGATTTGGACGAATGTTCCGGCCGCATAGATTCCGGATGAAGATCTTCAAGCACAAGCGCGGTGCGTAACAATGCGGAGCCGTCAACCCCGGCACTGACTCTTTCCCGCCACGATCCTTGTTGAAAACACGCCCCGTCGCCGCCGGACTCTTGCACGTGAGTCACGCGATGTCGTAGGTTCACGACTGTCAAATACGACATGTGGTGCGGCGAACCACTCGAACGGCCCAAGATGAAACCCCGTGCTCCGCGATGCGGAGCGGCGCACGTGGGCGGATTCGCAAAGTGACGAGCATGCGTGAATTGGCGACATCGACGGCCTTCAAGAAGCTGCGGGCGCGAATTCAGAACGGCAACACAGTAGACGGGGATTGAGGCCAATGTCCTGGACAGATGAACGCGTCGAACTGCTGAAAAAACTCTGGAACCAGGGTCTCAGCGCCAGCCAGATCGCGGCGGAGCTCGGCGGAGGGGTCACCCGCAACGCCGTCATCGGCAAGGTGCATCGCCTCGGGCTGTCGGGCCGGGCCAAGACGCCGTCCCCTCAGCAGCAGCGGCCCCGCAAGGTGACGCGCGCGCCGAGCCATCCCATGAGCCACGGCTCGCCGGCCCCGATCGTCCGCGGCAACCTGGCCGTCATGCCCAAGGCCATCCCGGCCCCCGCTCCCGTGGCCGAACTCGCCCCGGTTCCGCGCAACGACGTCGTGATCCCGATGTCGGAGCGGGTGACCATCATGGAGTTGCGCGAGTCCATGTGCCGCTGGCCCCACGGCGACCCGACGAGCGAGGATTTCCGCTTCTGCGGCGCCAAGTCCCCGCCCGGCACGCCCTACTGCCACTATCACTCGCAGATCGCCTACCAGCCGTCGGTCGACCGCCGGCGCGCCGCGGCCCGCATGGCGGTCGCCAAGGGCTGAGCGGCGCCTCCTTCAAGAACCGACGCGGGCGACTTGGCCCGCGTCGTCCTTTGAATCAGCGGCGCGAGAAGGTCTCGTCGAAGGAGTAGCCGGAGCCGCGCACGGTGCGGATGGGGTCCTTCTCGCGGGGCCGGTTGATGGCCTTGCGCAGGCGCCCGACATGCACGTCGACCGTACGCTCGTCGATGTCGCTGTCGTGGCCCCACACCCCGTCCAGCAGCTGCGAGCGGGTGTAGACGCGGCCCGGCTTCTCCATCAGGAACTCCAGCATCCGGAACTCGGTGGGGCCGAGATGCAGCTCGCGCCCGGACCGGCGCACGCGGCGGGTCTCCCGGTCGAGCGCGATGTCGCCGGCCTCCAGCGTGCTGGCGACGCGCTCGGGCGAGGCGCGCCGCAGCAGCGCCCGGACGCGGGCGACCAGCTCCGGCACGGAGAAGGGCTTCACCACATAGTCGTCCGCGCCCGTCGCGAGGCCGCGCACGCGCTCGCTTTCCTCCCCGCGCGCCGTCAGCATAATGATCGGCAGGCGCTGGGTCTCGCCCCGCTGGCGCAGCCGGCGGCACAGCTCGATGCCGGAGAGGCCGGGCAGCATCCAGTCGAGCAGGATGAGATCCGGCGTGCGCTCTCGGATGCGCAGGTCTGCCTCGTCCCCGCGCGCGACGGTCTCGACGTCGTAGCCTTCCGCCTCGAGATTGTAGCGGAGCAGAAGCGTGAGGGCCTCCTCGTCCTCGACGATCAGGATATGGGGGGCCGTCGCCATGGGGGTCTCCGCCGGGATCTTCGGCCTTCTTCTATGACCGCAGCATGACATTCATATTACAGGCGAGAGGGGTGAATCCGCGCAGCTCGCCAAGGCTCAAGCGGGCGCCAGCGGAATCGTCACGCGGAAGAGGGCGCCCTCGCCGCGGCGGCTTTCCACCGTCAGCCGGCCCCGATGGCGCTTGGCGATGTGCTTGACGATGGCGAGGCCGAGGCCGGTGCCGCCCTTGTGGCGGCTCTCGGCGTCGTCGACCCGGTAGAAGCGCTCCGTCAGCCGCGGCAGATCGGCGGGGCCGATGCCCGGCCCGTAGTCCCGCACCGAGAGCCGCGCATGGTCGCGGCCGCCTTCCGAGACCACGTCCACGGCGACGTCCACCCGGCCGCCGGACTGGCCGTATTTGATGGCGTTCTCGATCAGGTTATCGGCGACGCGCAGAAGTTCGTCCCGGTCGCCCGGCGCGATCACGGGCGCGGAGTCCGCCAGCGCGAGCTCCACCTTCCGCTCGGCCGCCAGGGGACGGAGCGTGTCGATCACCTGCCGGGCCACGGCGACGAGGTCGACCGGGGCGTCGGGATGGCGATGCTCGTTCATCTCGATGCGCGACAGGGAGAGCAGGTCCTCGATCAGGCGCGCCATGCGCTGCGCCTGGCCCCGCATGATGGCGAGGAAGCGCTCGCGCGCGGCGGGGTCGTTCTTGGCCGGGCCTTCCAGCGTCTCGACGAAGCCCAGCAGTGACGCGAGCGGCGTGCGAAGCTCGTGGCTGGCGTTGGCGACGAAGTCGACCCGCATCTTCTCCAGCCGGCGCGCCTCGGTGAGGTCGTGGAACGCGATCACGACCGCGGGGCGCCCCGTCCCGCCCCCGCGCGGTCCCAGACCCGTGGCCTGGAACGAGAAGACGCGCTGGACCGGGACCCGCTCCTCGTATTCGCCCGAGACCGGGCCCTCGCCGCGGGCCGCCGCCTCGGCGGCGCGGATGATGGCGGGCGTGCGCAGCGTGAAGGAGAGCGGCGCGCCGGGCGAGAGCGCGCGCCAGAGGCGCCGGGCCGCGCCGTTGCACAGCAGCACCGTGAGGGCGTCGTCGACCAGGAGGACGGGATCGGGAATGGCTTCCAGAACCGAGGCGAGCAAGGGGTCCGGCGGGGCCATGGCCGCCGCCTCCGCGGACCGGCGCGCGTCGTGGTCCTTCACGTCCGTCGCTCCTCAGCCGGACCCGACCTCGTCCTCGACCTCGTCATCGTCATCCTCGTCGGCCCGGAACGCCTTGACCCGGCGCACGATCTCCATGGCGCCCAGCAGCGCCAGCGCCAGCACGAAGGGCACGAAGTAGTAGCAGATCCGAAACAGCAGCAGCGCCCCGATCATGCCGCCATAAGGCAGCCGCCAGAAGGCCAGCAGCATCGTCGTCTCGAAGACGCCGAGGCCGCCCGGAGCGTGGCTGACGATGCCCAGGATGCACGCGAAGGCGTAGATCGCCGCCAGCGTCTGGAACTCCACCCCGTAGCCCGGCGGCATCAGGGTGTAGAGCACCGCGCTGGCGCAGCAGACCTCCGCGGCGCCCAGCACGATCTGGGCCGCCGACACCTTGAGGCTGGGCAGCTCCAGCCGCCAGCGCTGCACCCGGACGGCGCGGCGCCTGACGCCGACCCAGACCAGGTAGCCCATGATGGCCGCCAGCACGGCGGCGCCGATGAGGCGGTTTGCGGCGACGGCCAGATGGTTGATGTCGGCGATGGCCGGCGCCTGCCAGATCAGGCCGACGCCGACCACGGTCCCCATCCCGAGCAGGAAGGTGAGGCCCGCGATCGTGGTCAGGCTGGCGACCTTGCCGGCCGAGACGCCCAGCGGCGCGTAGATCCAGTAGCGCACCGTCGCGGCCGTCACGAGGGGAAAGCCCAGCGTGAAGGAGATGGCGTAGCTCGTGAAGGAGCCGAGCGCGGTGATCCTGTAGGGGATCCGCAGCTTGAGCTGACGAAGCGCCAGCGCGTCGTAGACGGTGAGCAACGTGTAGCTCAGCATCACGAAGGCCAGCGCGATGGCGAGGTCTTCCAACTCGGCGCGCGCGAAGGCGGTGCGGACGTCCGAGAGCTTGACCTCCGACAGGATGCGCCAGAGCACGACGGCCGAGATGAGGAAGAGCGCGACGCTGGCCAGCGTGCCGACCCACGCCAGCGACCGCCGCGGCGGGGGCGGCGGCGCGGCCGGGCTGCCGCCGCCGGCCAGTCCGGCGGGGCGAACGTCCGAGCTATCCATCATCGATCCGTGCGAAACGGCCCGCCCGGCCTGCCGCGGGCGGCTTCTTATGGCCGCGACGGCGGACGCCCGCAAGCCCGGGCGCGTGGAGTCAGGCGAGGCCGGCGGCCTGCTGCAGGGCCGCCCGGGCGAGCCCGACGGTCTCGGCCGCCGCGCCGATCTGGTCCCATGTCGTGCCGTCGACGGGCACGCCGTCGCGGATCCGCTCGGCCCGGATGCGCCGCTCCGGCTCGCCGGCGATCAGCACCGCGGCCTCTCGGCCGGGAAGCGGCGTGCGCGCCCATTCGATGAAGGCGTCGATCTGCGGGAAGAAGGTCTCGGTCGTTCCCACCGCGTCCGGCGATACGACGACGGAGAACATGTTGTTGACGATCGCCTGCCGCCGCTTGGGATGATGCTGCGTGCCGCCGCCCGACAGCGCGCCGGCCAGGAGTTCGCAGGCGAGCGCCAGGCCCCAGCCCTTGTGGTCGCCGAAGGGCAGCAGCGCGCCGCGGGGCTCCTCGAACAGCGCGGCGGGATCGTTGGTGGGCTCGCCCGTCGCGTCGAGCAGGACGCCGTCCGGCGTCGGCACGCCCTTGTTGTAGGCGACCCGAACCTTGCCGACGGCCAGCTTGCTGGTGGCGAAATCGACGATTACGGGCTCCTGCCCGCGGCGGGGCACCCCGATCGAGACCGGATTGGTGCCGATGCGGGCGGCGCGGCCGCCGAACGGCGCGACCGCCGGGTCGCTGATGACGTTGACGAAGTGCAGCGAAACCAGCCCGGCGGCGGCGCATTGCTCGGACCAATGACCGATGCGGCCGATATGGTGGCTGTTGCGCAGCGACAGGATGCAGGAGCCTTTGTCCTTCGCGCGCTCGACCGCGAGCGCGACGGAGTCATGCGCGATGGACTGGCCGAGGCCCATGCCGCCGTCGCAGACGATCATCGCGCCGGTGTCCACCGCCACGGTCGGCGTGGCGTTGAGCTTCATCTCTCCGGCGGCGAAATTCGTGATGTAGGCCGGGATCATCCCGACGCCGTGGGAGTCGTGGCCGCGGAGATTGGCTTCGACCAGATGGTCGGCCACGAGGCGCTGCTCGCGCTCGTTCGAGCCGGCCGAGGCGAACAGCATCCGGACGGCGGCGCGCAGCTTGTCTTCGGAAATCCTGATCTCGTCCGCCATCCGCGCGATCCACCCTGTGCAGCGGCCCTCCGGCAGGGCCAAGGCCCTTGCATGGGCCGTTCGGGCGCACGTTACCGGCGCGGCGTCGGATGGCAAGATTGCGAGCGCGCAAATCGGGGCGCGCGAGCGCCGGGCGGATCTGCACGCCGGGCATTGCTCCGCGAGAGGGGAGCCCCGGGCCCGAGGAGGACGGCGGACCCGGGGCCTGCCGCGGCCGCGTGCGATTCAGAAGCGCGTTCCTGGATCGGTCGGCTGGCCGGGCAAATAGTCCGGTTCGGTCCCGGGAGCGTCGGGCTCGATGACCGGGGGATCCTCCACCGGATAAGGGTCTCGCGGTCCGGTGGGGCCGCGATCGGGCTCGTCCGCATCCGGGGGCGCGGGCGGCGTCTCGCCGGGGATGTAGCCGCCCGGCGTGGGCTGGCGTCCGGGCATGCCGCCCGGAGGCGGAGACGGGACCGGTCCGGGAGTCGGGACGTCGATGGCGGGTTGCGGCATCGCAGGCCTCCTGGTCGCCGTGGGGTCGTCATCATGTCGGGCTGGCTTCGGTCTGGCCGAGCCAGCCCGCATGAGGGTCAATCCCGCGGACCCGGTCCGGTTCCTGGGGTGCGGCGATCCGGGCGCCCCCGCCCCGAGCGCCGGGCCGGATTGCCATTCGGCCCCGGGAGGAGGACAGTCCGCCGAACTCGCGAACGGGATGCCGCGACAGGGAGAATGCGCATGGAGTACCGGTCTTTGGGACGCAGCGGCGTCAAGGTCTCGCCCTTGTGCCTCGGCACGATGATGTTCGGCGGCCCCACCGACGAACCGACGGCCGGCCGCATCATCGGCCGGGCCCGCGAGGCGGGCGTGAACTTCATCGACACCGCCGACATGTACACGGAAGGCCGCTCCGAGGAGGTCGTAGGGCGGGCCATCAAGGCCGACCGCAGCCGCTGGGTGCTGGCCACCAAGGTCGGCAATCCCATGGGGGATGGCCCGAACGGACGCGGTCTGTCCCGCCAATGGGTGACGCAGGCCGCGGAGGCCAGCCTGCGCCGGCTCGGGACGGACGTCATCGACATCTACTACCTGCACAAGGAAGACCACTCCACGCCTCTCGGGGAGACCGTCCGGGCGCTGGCGGACCTCGTGCGGCAGGGAAAGATCCGCTATTTCGGCGTGTCCAACCATCGCGGCTGGCGGGTGGCCGAGATCTGCCGTCTCGCCGACGAGATGGGGATCGACCGGCCGGTGGTCAGCCAGCCCTACTACAACGCCATGAACCGGATGCCCGAGGTGGAGCACCTCCCGGCCTGCGGCCATTTCGGGCTCGGCGTCGTCCCCTACAGCCCGCTCGCGCGCGGCGTGCTCACCGGCAAATACGACCCCAGCCGTCCGCCGCCGGAGGGCACGAGGGCGGGCCGGCAGGACGCCCGCATGATGCAGACCGAGTGGCGCACGGAATCGCTTGAGATCGCGCAGGAGATCAAGAGGCACGCCGAGCAGCGCGGCGCCTCCGCCGCCCATCTGGCCATCGGCTGGGTGCTGAACAACCGCCTGGTCACCGGCGTGATCGGCGGCCCGCGCACCGAGGAGCAGTGGGAGGACTACATCGCCGCCCTCTCCTACCGGTTCACCGCCGAGGACGAGGCGCTGATCGACCGGCTCGTGCCGGCCGGCCACCCGTCCACGCCGGGCTACAACGATCCCGCCTACCCGCTGGAGGGTCGCATCCCGCGCGCCTGACGGGCTTCAGCCCTCGGCGATGGGCTCCCCCCGCGCCCAGCGGGCGAGCCGGTCGCGGAAAGCCGCGGGACTGGGCAGCCGGAGCGGCGCGACCGTGGGCCCTTCGCCGATGCGAATGGCGAGGCCGCCGCGCTCCAGCACGGCTTCGAAGCCGTGCTCGTCCGTGACGTCGTCGCCCACGAAGACGGGCCGCCGTCCCCGATAGGGCTCCGACTCCAGGAACTCGTGCACGGCCCCGGCCTTGCTGGCGAAGGCGGGCAGGATCTCCAGCACGCTCTTGCCCGCCTGGAGCCGCCAGCGCGAGCCGAGGCTCTCCAAGGCGGCGGCGGCTTCCTCCACGACTTCGGATTCGAGATCCGGCGCGAGGCGCCAGTGAAGGGCGACGGAGCGGCCCTTGTCTTCCAGCAGCAGCCCGGGGCGCGGCTCGACGAAGGCGCGGAACCGGTCCACCAGCTCCCGCAATTCCGGCTCATGGTCGGTGGCCCGGGCGGCGAAGACGCCGGAGCGGCGCATCTCGACCCCGTGCAGGCCGGCGGCGTCGAACCGGTGCGGGGCGAGGAACTCGTCCAGGGTGGCGATGGGGCGGCCGCTCACCAGCGCCAGCGCCCCGCCGAAGCGGTCGCGCAGCGTCTCCAGAGTGACGCCGAGCCCGGGCGCCACCACGACGTCCTGCGGACGCGGGGCCAGCTCCACCAGGGTGCCGTCGAAGTCCAGGAACAGCGCGTAGTCGTCGGACGAGCCCTTTGGGAGCTCGGCTGCGGGGCGGGCCGGGGCTGGATCGAGGCTCATCGCGCGCGGGTTCCGGTCGGGCTCAGGGGCGTGCGGCTCGGCCGCTCGGGATGCGGCAAGGCAACGCGCCAGCACGGGCTGTGGTTCGGCGTGGCCAGAGATGCAGCCTCCATGCGCATTCCAGGGTTCGATACAACCGATTGTTGACGAGCTCTCGCTAAGGTTGCCCGCTGGACAGGCGCGGAACGACCATGCACGGGCAATCCCACCCTATCACAACGGCGCCGGGCGGCGCGCGGGCGGGGTCCATCCCCGGGCTCGACGGCCTGCGGGCGATCAGCATCCTGCTGGTCATGATCTCGCACGCGGGGCTGCAGAACCTCGTGCCCGGCGTGTTCGGCGTGACGGTGTTCTTCTGCATCAGCGGCTATCTGATCACGCGCCTCCTGCTCGACGAGTTCGACCGCACCGGCGCGATCGCCATCGGGCCTTTCTACGCGCGGCGGATGCTGCGGCTCTCGCCGCCGCTCGTCGTCTATGTGGCCGTGATGGCGGCCGTATGGTCCGCGACCGGGCATGCTGCCGACCCGCTCGGCGTGGCCGGGGCGCTGTTCTATTTCGCCAACTACCTGGCGATCTTCGCGCCGCATCGCCTGGACGGGATCGGCGGCCATCTCTGGTCGCTGGCCGTTGAGGAGCATTTCTACGCCGCCTATCCGCTGCTTTTGCTGGGCCTGCTGATCCGCGGACGCGGCGTCGTGGCGGTCCTGCTGGCGATATGCGCGGCGTCTCTCGCCTCGCGCTTCGCCGTCTCGATGCTCGCGCCGGGCGTGGCGGTCGACTACACCGGGATGGCGACCGAGTGCCGGATCGAAGGCATCCTGGCGGGCGCGATCGCCGCCCTCGCCACCCGCGGCGCAGCGGGCGCGATGCTGGCGCGCCGCCTCGGGAGCTCGAGGGCCGCGCTGGCCGCGCTGGCGGCGCTGCTGACCACCTTCCTGATCCGCGACCCGCTGTTCCGCCAGACCGTGCGCTACACCATCCAGGAGATGGCCCTCATACCAATCATCCTGGCCGTGGTGGGCGCGCCCGCCGGATCCTGGCTGGCCCGGATCATGAACAGCGCCCCGATGACGCTGACCGGCAAGCTGAGCTATTCGCTCTATCTGTGGCATCTGGCCGCCTACGACGTGGCGCTCTGGCTCGCGCCCGGCGCGGGTGCGCGCCTCGTCGGCGCTTATGCGCTCGGGATCGGACTGGCGTTCCTGACGGCCGCCGCCTCCTACTGGCTGGTCGAGCAGCCCTTCTTCGGCCTGCGTCGGCGGTTCGGGTCGCATGTCCGGCCGGCCGAGCCCGTCGGCGACCTCGCGATGCGGGCCGATCAGCCGGCCAGATCGGCGTAAAGGAGCGCATGCGCGCTCGCCGCGCGGGCGATGTCGTAGCGTTCGGCGGCGCACAGGCCTTCGGCGGCGAGGCTGCGCCGCAGGGAGCCGTCGCCCGCCACCCGCATCAGGGCCCCGGCCAGCGCGGCGGGGTCTTCCGCCGGGACGAGGAGGCCGTTGACGCCGTCGTCGATCAGCCTGGCCGGGCCGCCGACCCGGGCGGCGATCACAGGCACGCCGGCCGCCATGGCCTCGACCAGAGCCAGCCCGAACCCCTCGGCGCGCGACGGCAGGACGCTCACATCCGCCTCGGCGAGCAGGGCCTCGACGTCGAGCCGGTCCTGCACGATGCGGACGACGTCCTCGACGCCGAGGTCCCGCACCAGCCCGTGGAGATGCTCCAGCCACGGGTCGTCCGGCCGGACGGCGACGCCGGCGACGACGCAGGACGTCTCCAGGCCAGCCGCCCGGCAGAGCGCGACCGCCCGGATGAGGATGTCCTGGCCCTTGTCCTGCGCGAACCGGCCCACCTGCAGGATCCTGAGCGGGCCGGAGGCCTCGCGCCGGCGGCCGACGCCGCGAAAGCGCGACAGGTCGACCCCGTTGGGGATGTGGGTCAGGC
Organism: Alsobacter sp. SYSU BS001988; assembly: GCF_054796215.1. NCBI lineage: Bacteria > Pseudomonadati > Pseudomonadota > Alphaproteobacteria > Hyphomicrobiales > Alsobacteraceae > Alsobacter > Alsobacter sp. SYSU BS001988. Next base: position 228,660 of record NZ_JBTAMK010000001.1, read on the forward strand.
GCGGCGCGCCGATCTGCGCGCCCTCATCGGCGGTGGCCGGCGAGATCGCCACCGTGGCCCCGACCGCAGCGCGGTAGAGCCATCGCGCCACGGCGCCATACTGCTGGGCGAGACCCTGGCAATGAAGGGTGTAGACGACCTGCAGGCCGGGCCGGACCAGCCGCAGCAGCATCGCCCATTTGCGGCTGCCCTCGTTGTGGGCGTGGACGACGTCGACGCCGTACCGGCGCACGAGGCCGGCGAGTTGGAGGACATAACCGGGATGACGATGGCCCTCGCGGCGCCCGAGGCGGTGGCAGGGCCAGCCGCAGGCCTCGAGCTCGGCCAGCATGCGCCCGTCGATCTCGTCGTTCATGATGCAGACGACATAGCGGGCGCCGGGCGCGGCCCGGGCCGCCGACAGGAGGGAGATCAGCATCCTCTCCGCGCCGCCGATGCGCAGCGACGAGATGAGGTGCATCACCACGGGCGCTGGTCGCGGCTTGGCGGCCTTCGCCTGCGTCGCGAACTCCAGGCCCAGGTTCACGCCTTGCCTCCCATTGCGGCGGCCGGAGCGCCGCCGAGGTCCGGCGACGCGGCCGTGGGCTCCTGGCCGGACTGCTCCCAGGGAGCCATCAGCACGCCCCGTAGCGAGACGCCGAACAGACTGAGCGCCGCCATATAGGCCAGGCCGAACAGAGCTCCGCCGAAACAGAGCTGCGCCGCGTAGTGCCAGGTCGCGAACCAGGTCTCCGCCACGGCGAGCGCCGCGCTGGCGGCGGCCGCGGACGCCAGCACGGCGGCGATCCGGCCCACCGGCAGGCGCATCGGCAGCACGCGGTTGGACAGGACGTAGCTCGACAGCGTCGACAGCGAGGTCGTGATCACGAAGCTCATCCCGGCGCCGTCGATGCCCCAGCGCGAGATCATCAGGATGGAGGTCACGGCCCCGACGACGGCCGGCGCCCCCATCGAGATCAGGTACAGGTCGTTGCGCTTCACGGTGTAGAAGGCGTTGTCGAAGACGAAGAACTTCGCCGAGATCATCACCGCCCCGTAGGTGATGGAGGGCAGCAGCGCCACCGCGTGCTCGCGATAGGCGGGCGGCAGCAGCAGGCCGGCCAGCTGCACGTCCAGCACGGAGATGCAGGCGGCGGCGCCGACGCAGAGCACGCAGGTGGTCACCAGCATGCCGGCCTGGAAGCGGCCCGCGGCGGCGGCGCCCTCGGCCGCGTAGCGGCGCACCAGCATCGGGAAGGTGTAGGAGTTCAGGGGCGCGATGAAGAGCTCGATCGGCTGGCGGCCGATGGCGTAGGCCGCCGCGTAGAGGCCGACCGCCGCAGCCCCGGCGTAATGGTTGATCACCAGGCGGTCGAACCACGTCATCACCCAGGTCAGCAACGCGGTGACGATGAGCGGGAAGCCGAAGCGCAGGGCCGCCATGTAGCCGACTTTCGGCAGCTTCGGCCGGGCCAGGCTGCGCAGGGTGAGCACCAGCTGTACGCCCGCGACGAGGCCGCTGGCCAGCGACAGCGCCAGCGACGGCGCGAAGTAGGAATGCGTCATGTCGGCGGCGGCCACGACCGCGACCAGGATGGCGACCGCCCGGACGCCCTCCACCACCGCGATGGCGGAGTGGCGCTTGGCGAGCTGCAGCAGAACGATGGAGAACCGCACCAGGCCGAGCCCGACCGTGTAGCTGACGAGCGCGACCCAGAACGCGAAGGTTTCGTTTGGCTCCGTCATCCGGGCGACGATCCAGGACAGGCCCACCCCCAGCGTCGTCGCCCCTCCGGAGAGAACGAGCAGCCGCCCCAGCCTGAGCGGCCGCAGGCCGTTCAATCCGGCCTCGGTGCGCAGGGAATAGATGCGGATCCAGTTGGTCAGCGCGGTGTCGAGGATCTCGCCCACGGTCACGACCAGCACGAAGAGCCCATACTGGTCGACGGGCAGCCAGCGGGTCAGCAGGATCAGCAGGATGAACATGGCGAAGCGCGGCGCGAGCGTCGCCGCCAGATAGAAGAAGTAGTCGCCGGACCTCGTTTTCACTGGCTTGCTCATGGCTGAAGTCAGGCGGCGCGTTCGTCCGGCGCGGCGGCGCCCCGCGCCGATGCGTCGGGGGCCGGTCCGCCCGCGCCGAAGCGGCGCGCGATGAGCTCCCTCGCGATCAGGACGGCGTAGATCGCGTTCGTCCGGACATAGCGCCCGGACATCTTGCGCGGCTCCTGCAGGAGCCGGTGCAGCCATTCCAGGCCGAAGCGCTGCATCACCCGCGGGGCGCGGGTGACCCGCCCGGCCACCACGTCGAAGCTGCCTCCCACCCCCATCAGGAAGGGTACGCCGAGGCTTTCGCGCCAACGGCGCATGAAGCGCTCCTTGCGGGGCGTCGGCATGGCGACGAACAAGCAATGCGCCCGGCTTTCCCGGATGAGGCCGCAGATGCGCTCCTCTTCGTCGGGTCCGAAATAGCCGTGATGGGACCCGGCGATCTTGAGGTCCGGAAAGCGGCGCAGGAGCTCCGCCTGGACATCGGCGAGAACGTCCGGCCGGGCGCCCAGCAGGAACGGGCGGAACCCGCGGTCGGCGCATTCGGCCATCAGGCGCAGGAAGAGGTCGATCCCGGCGACCCGCTCCGGCGCGCCCTGCCCCGTCGCCCGCAGCCCGTAGACGATGCCCATGCCGTCGATGCCGACGATGTCGCTGTCGCGGATGTCCTGCGCGAGCTCCGCGTCCGAGCGGGCGTTCACCAGCTTGGCGACGTTCAGGGCCACATGCTGGCAGCGCCGGCCGCTGCGCATGGCGGCGAGCGCGCAAGCGACGGTCTCGTCCATGGTGGCGACGTCCACCGGCGTGTCGAGAAGGCTCGTCCTCATGTCCAGGGCTCCCGGTGGTCAGGCGATTGCGCGCATGGCGCGAACGTTGCGGTCCAGGACCACGAAGGCCCAGATCTTGTCGGCGAAGTCGGCGCGCCCGCTCATATGCAGGTCGACGATGCGCTCCATCGCGCCCGGACGCAGGAACTCGCGCTGCCAGGTGTCGGCGAGCGTGTCGTAGACCACATCCCGCAAGCGGCCGCGGAACCAGCGCCCGAGCGGCAGGTCGAAGCCCACCTTGGGACGGTCGACGCATTCGGCCGGCAGGTAGCGGCGTGCGAGCTGGCGCAGGAGATATTTCTGCTGGCGCCCGCGCAGCAGCATGTCGTCTTCCAGCGAGGCGGCGAAATCCGCGACGCTGCGGGTCACGAAGGGCACCCGCGCCTCGATCGAGGCGTGCATGGTGGCGCGGTCGGCGGCGGTTAGCATGTCGTCGGGCAGGCGCCGGCTCTGGTCGAGGAACAGCGCGCCCTTGAGCGAGGCGACTCCGAAATCCTCCGGCTCGGCGCCGGCGAACATCTCCCGAACGAGGTGAGGCTCGAACGGCATGCTGGTCCCGGGATAGCCCTGCCGGCCGGAGGCCTGGCGCAGGAAATGGGCGACGCGCGTGCGCGGGCCCACCGCCCGGGCGGCGAATTCGGCGAGGCCCGGCGCATGGGCGCCGAGCGCGCTCAGCCGGCGCGCCAGGCGGAAGCGCCAATACTGATTATAGCCGCCGAAGAACTCGTCGGCGCCCTCGCCCGCCAGCACCACCTTGAAGCCGCTGTCGCGGGCGAACTGCGCCACCACGTATTTCAGCACGGAGGCCGGCTCGGCGTTGGCGTCGTCCATCACGGAAGGCCAGGAGTCGAGCAGGCCGAAGACGGTCTCCTCGCTCATGAACTTGACGTAGTGGCGCAAGCCATAGCGCCGGGCCACCGCCTGGGCGTAGGGGCTCTCGTCGAAGCGCCGGTCCTGGAAGCCCGCCGAGAAGCAGGCGAGGTCGGGCACGTATTTCGCCGCGATCGCGGTGACGAGGCCGGAGTCGATCCCGCCCGACAGCAGCGAGGCGACCGGCGTGTCGGCGACGAGGTGGGCCCGCACCGAGGCGTGCAGGATCCCGTCCAGCTCGTCGAGCAGCTCGCCTTCGGGACGGCGCGTCACCGGCCTGGGCCGGGCGTCGGCCCAGCGGCGCATCTCCATGGTGAAGCTGCGCAGGTCGAAGATCGCCATCCAGCCCGGCGGCACCTCGCGGACGTCCTCGAACAGGGTCCGGGGCGCATGGGCGGCGCGGGACGTGTAGTACTCCACATAGGCCTTGCGATCGATCCGCTTGGCCGAGAAGGGCATGAGCGCCTGCATGGTGGACCCGAAAGCGAAGACCTCGGGCGTGTGCAGGACGTAGGCGGGCTTCACGCCGTACCGGTCGCGGGCGACGTAGAGCTTCTGCTGCGCCTTGTTGAGATAGGCGAAGCCGAACATGCCGTCGGCCCCGTTGAGGAACGACGTCCCCTGGGTGTTCAGCCCCTTGAGCAGCACCTCCGTATCGGAGCGCGTCGCATAGGGCAGGTTCGGCTGGCGCAGCTCCTCGAAATTGTAGATCTCGCCGTTATAGGCGATGACGCCTGCGTCATCCTGCATGGGCTGGACGCCGCCCTCGTGGTCGATGATCGAGAGCCGCGTATGGACGAAGTCCACCGGGCCCACGCTCAGCGCACGGGCGTCGTCCGGGCCGCGCCGCCCGAGCGACTTCAACGCCAGCGCGGCGAAACGCTCGCTGACGCTCCGCGAGGGGTCGCGCTGGACCAGTCCTGCAAATCCGCACATGCTGGCGTCGCTTCCTATTCGTCGTTGGAGAGCTTCAGCAGCCCGACCGTGTCGACCACCACCCGCGAGGCGAGCGCGGCGCGGTCGACATTGCGGAACTTGCTGTGGGCGACCAGGATCGCGACGATGTCGGCCTCCGCCACGGCGGCGCCGAACTCCGTCAGCTCCACGTCGGGGCGGCCGGCGAGGGCCTCCGGCAGGGTGGCGATGTTCGGCTCGACGACGAGCAGGCGGCCGATCCGGCGGTCGGCCAGGTTGCGGGCGATCTCGAGGGCGGGGCTTTCGCGCAGGTCGTCCACGTTCGGCTTGTAGGCGAGGCCCAGGATGGCGATCACAGGGTCCCGAAAGCGGCCGGCGAGGCGCCCGATCCGGTTGGCGACCCGCAGCGGCTTGCCGTCGTTGACGGCGCGGGCGGCGGCGATCAGAGGCGTCTCGTCCGGCAGAGCCTGATGCAGGAACCAGGGGTCGATCGGGATGCAGTGCCCGCCCACGCCGGGGCCGGGCGAGAGGATGTCAACCCGCGGATGCAGGTTCGCCATCTTGATCACCGTCCAGGCGTCCACGCCGAGACCTTCGCACAGGATCGAGAGCTCGTTGGCGAAGGCCACGTTGACGTCGCGGAAGGCGTTTTCGGCGAGCTTGGCGCATTCCGCCTCGCGCGAGGTCGCAAGCTTCATCTGGCCCATCGCGAAGGCGGCGTAGACCTCCCGGGCGCGCAGCGCGCTGGCATGGTCCAGTCCGCCGATGATGCGGGCGTTGTCGACGAGCTCGCGCAGGGTCTGGCCGGGCAGGATCCGCTCGGGGCAATAGGCCATCAGGACGTCCGCCTGCTCGGGGAACAGGTCCGGGAACTTCAGGTCGGGCCGCAGGCTGCGTAGCTGCGCCGCCGCACGCTCGGTCGTGCCGACCGGAGACGTGGACTCGATCACGATGAGGTCGCCCCGCTTCAGGACGGGGGCGATGGAGGCCAGGGCGGCCTCGACCGCGCGCATGTCGGCCTTCTTCTCGGGAGTGATCGGCGTCGGCACCGCGATCAGGAAAGCGTCGGCGGGCTGCGGCCGGGTGGAGGCCTCGAGCTTGCCGGCCTGGACCACGGCGGCGAGAATCATGTCGAGGTCCGGCTCGGCGATGTGGGCGCGACCCTCGTTGATGCGCGCCACCGCGTCCTGCTTCAGGTCGACGCCGATCACGCTGAGCCCGCGGGAGGCGAGGAGCGCCGCGGTGGGCAGGCCCACATAGCCGAGACCGACGACGCAGATCCGCTCCAAAGCGCGCTTTCCGGCGGCGCGCGCCGGCTTGGCGGGCGGCCGATCGAGGCTGGCTTCATACACAGGCTGGGGCGCGACGAGGGTGACCATGCTGATCTCCGGAGGGGCGGTGTCCCGCAGCGTGTCGGGACGTCGAAGGCGCGTTCTGAATGGCAAGCCCGGCGCCAGGATCCGGCGTTTCAGGCTGATACAACCCAGAGGTGTATTTTCTCTCAGGCGACGATCAGCCCGCGGATGCGGGATCGCGAGCCGTCGAGAAGTTCGAGCGTGTCCTGCAGCGTCTCGCGCCGGGTGACGCCGGCGGTCACGATCAGGACGACGTCGTCCACGGCGCTGGCCAGGGGCGCCGCCGAGGAGTTGAAGGCGGGTCCGCCCGCATCGATGATGATGCGGTCGAAGCCGCGGGCCGGCGACAGCAGCGTCGCCTGGAGCTGGTCCATCGAGGGCCGGCCCTGCGCCGGGCCGGCGCCGCCGGCGGCCAGGATCCCGATTTCGGTGTCCTCGTCGACCAGGACCGCGCGGTCCAGCGTGCAACGGCGCGCCAGCACGTCGGCCAGGCCGTGCTGCGGCGTTTCGACGAGGGCGTCGGTGAAGCCGCCGCTCGGCTCGGCGTCGACGAGCAGGATGCGTCCCTCGTCCCGCGCCGCCGCGGCGGCCAGGTTGAAGGCGAGCTGGGTGCGCTGGAAGGTCGGCTCGACCGACAGGAAGAGCACGCTGCGGGCGGCCTGGCCGGCGGCCTGCGGGATGGTCTGCCCGGCGACCTGGCGCGAGCCGCGCGGGCGCAGCAGATCCATGATCCTGAAGGCGACGGCGGCGAGCGGCGACGCCGGATCGTCGAAGACGAGGGCCCGCAGCTCCGGCTTGGGGCGACGCGGGCTCGCCTTGGCGGGCGCGATCACGCCCAGCACCGGCAGGCCCGACGCGGAGGCGAACTGCGCCTTGGTGAAGAGGGTGGAGTCGGTCAGCTCCCGGCCCAGCGCCAGGCCGGCGCCGGCGAGAAGGCCGGCCATCGTCGCGCCGGCCAGCACGACCGCGCGGGACAGGCCGCTCGAGGTCTGGCTCGGGACGGCGGGCGAGATGACGCGGGAGTTGGAGGTGTCGATCCCCTGCTGCTCGGAGATCTCCTTGGCGCGCTGCAGGAAGGTCGCGTAGATCGCCCGGCTGGCCTCGGCCTGGCGCTCCAGCTCGCGCATGCGCACCATCGCCTCGCCGCTCTCGTTGCTGAGGCTCTTCAGGCGATCGAGGTTGCGGGAGAGGCTCTCCTCCGCCGAGCGGGAGCGGTCATAGTCGGCCTCCGCGGCGCGGGCCACGCGGGCGAGCTCCTGATCGAGGATCCGCCTGACGTCCCGCAGCTGCGCGGCGGCGGCGAGCGCGTCGGGATGGCGCGGGCCGAGGCGCGTGGCCTGCTCGGCCTCCACCCTGGAGGCGTCCGCCAGGCGCGAGCGCAGCTGGGCCACGACGGCCGACCCCACGGCGTCCGGCAGGTCTCCGAGCGAGAGGGGCGACTTGCGCAGCAGCTGCACCTGGTCGAACCGGGCGCGCGCGTCGGCCGTGCGCGCCCTGGCGGTGACCAGCTGCTTGCTGACCTCGGTGATCTGCTGCTCGGGGATCAGGCTGCCGCTCTGGCCGATCAGGTCGTTGCGCGAGCGGTATTCGGCGACCTTGCGCTCGGCCTCCTGCACGCGGACGCTGAGTTCGTCGATGCGCAGGGCCAGGGCCCGCGACGTGCGCTTGGCGGCTTCCAGCTTGCCGGCCGCCTCCTCCTGCAGATAGACCGTCGCGATGGCGTTGGCGATGCGGGCCGCCTTGGCGGCGTCCAGCGACCAGACCCCCACGTCGACCACGAAGCTGCGCTCGGCGCGCTTGACGGCGACGCGCTTCTCCAGCGCGGTGAGCGCCGTCAGGGCGGGATTGTCGGACGGCTTCTCGCCGGTGAATTCGGGATCCGCGTTCAGGCCCTGCTGCTCCACGACCTTGCCGAGGATGCTGGCCGAGCGCAGGACGCCCAGCGTCGTCTCGGCGTCCGAGGCGCTGAGCTCGGCCGTCTGGACGCGCAGAGTGGCGTCGGGCCGCACGACCTGGAGTTCGCGCGGATCGGCCAGGAGCTGCACGGTGCTGGCGTAGCGCGGCTTCACCATCATGGCCCCGGCGAGCCCTCCGAGCGCGCAGAGCGCGAGCGGGACGAGGAGCCACCACTTGCGGCGACGCAGGACCACGCCGGCGCCGCGCAGATCGATGGTCACCGCCTCGGAGGCCCAGCCGCGCGGACGCTCCGCATCGGTCACGGTCTGCGGGGGGACGGCTTGCCATCGATGGTGCGTGACGATGCTCATGCGCAGTCGGCTCCGGTGTCGATCATGGGCGGCGAAGCCCAGGCCGCCCCGGCAAGACCCTGAAGCGTCCCGGTTTGGGACGTTCGGCGGCCGCGGCGGCGATCCTGGTGGGAAGCCAGCAAGCGATATGCCTATCCAGGGTTGCAATTCGGCCGACTTCAACGGGCCCTTAAGGCGGGCGGCGTAGAAAGGCCGGGAGCAACGGACGGATCACAACGTTGGACCCTTCGACACAGCCGACCGCGCGCCCCCTGCGGGCGCTGGTCGTGACCCCGACCGGGTCGCACGGCCAGGGCGGCATCGATCGTCTCTATTTCTATCTGCGCCAGGCGGTGGCCACGCGGGGGATGGAGGGGGTCGAGATCTCCTATTTCGCGGCGCGCGGCGGCGCGGCGGGATGGCGTTGGCTGCCGTCCTTCCCGCTCCGCCTGATGGCGTTCCTGTGGACGCTGGCGGCGCTTCGGCCCGACATCGTCCACCTGAACCACTCCACCCATGGCAGCGCCTACCGCAAGGCCGTGCTGGCCTGGCTGGCGCGGCTCGCGGGACGCCGGGTCGTCATCCATTTCCACGGCATGGTCACGCCGGAGGACCAGGTGGCGTCGCCGCCCTGGTATCGGGCGCTGGGCCGCATGGCGCGCGGCGCCGACCGGATCGTCGTGCTCGGGCGACACTTCGCGCCCTTCTTCTCGCGGACGCTGGGCGCACGCCCCGACAGGGTTGTGGTGATCCCGAACGGCATTCCGGACTTCGCGCCCGGACCGCCCGCCGAGCGCACCGGATCGGGGCCGCCGCTGATCCTGTTCGCGGGCGAAGTGGGCCCGCGCAAAGGCGCCGACCTGATGATCGCGGCGCTGCAGCGGCTGGACGGCCTGCATGGCGACTGGCGGTGCGTGATGGCCGGCAATGGCGACCTTGCACCCTATCGCGCGCAGGCGACCGCGGCGGGGCTCGACGCCAAGCTGTCCTTCACCGGCTGGGTCGACAGCGAGGCCGTGCACCGGCTGATGCGCGAGGCCGCCATCGTGGCCCTGCCCTCCCGCGTCGAGGGCCTGCCCTTGACCTTGCTGGAGGGCGGTTGCGCGGGCGCCGCCCTGGTGGCGTCGGATGTCGGCGCCATCCCGGACATCGTGATCGAGGGAGTGACCGGAGCGGTCGTCCCCCTCGACCCGGATGCGATCGCGGCGGCGCTGGCCGAGCTGCTCCAGGATCCGGAGCGGCTGCGGCAGGCCCAGCGCGCCTCGCGCCGGATATTCGAAGAGCATTACGAGATCGGACGCTTCGCCGACAGGCTGCGCCAGCTCTATCTGGAGGTCGCGGGCCGCCCCGCCGTCACGAGCTGACGCGCAGGCCCAGCGCACGCAGCTGCACCGGATCGAAGGAGACGGCGTCGTCGGTCTCGACCAGGGCCATGCCGCCATAGCCCGTCACCGCCCAGATCGCCCAGGCGAAGCCGTTGGCCTCCGCCTCGACGCGCACGTCGGTGAGCCAGGCCTCGCGCGCCGCGTCGTCGGAGGCCCGGTAGGGTCCATAGGTGCGCGTGACGCCGAACTCGCCCAACAGGATCCTGGCCGGGTCGACGCCGTGGCGCGACGCCCAGTCGGCGACCGCGCGGAAGTCGCGCCAGACGGCGCGCCGGTCGAAGCCGGAATCCATGTAAGCTGCGGCCGCGGCCTTCGCTCCGCGCAGGGCGACGCCGCGCTGCAGCACGTTGAGGCTCGTATCCTCGGCGACGTTGCGGGCGACGCGGTCGAGCACGGCCGCCCTGTCTCCCCCGCCGGCCGGATAGGGCAGGTTCGAAAGATAGCGCCAATAGCGGGCTTCGCCCTGGTCTCCCTTGACGCCCTGGTGGGTGAACACGTGCGGGGCGTAGTAGTGGAAGGTCCACCACACGTCGCTGCCGCGAAACGGCGCGGGATCGAGCGCGAGCAGGCCGTCCTTGTCGCCGCCCCGGGCGCCGGAGAGGACGATCGGCAGGAGCGGCGCCGCCGCCCTCGCCTTGGCGTGCAGCGTGACCAGCATGGCCTGCCAGCGCGCCGCGGTGGCCCCGTCCCAGCCATATTGCGGCTCGTTCATGAGCTCAAGCGCCAGCCGGGGCGAGCGCATCTCGGCCAGCAGGCCGGCGGTGCGGGCCATCAGCTGCGCATAGGCCAGGAACAATGGGCCGTCGATCGCCTTGGTGATGAGTTCAGGCGCATAGGCCGGGACCTGGCTGACGGGGTGGAAATCGACGATCACCGCGAAGCCATGATCCAACAGGCGGCGCACGGCGGCGCGCAGCATGGCGTCGAGCGCGACGCGTCGCTCGCCCTCGAACTGCAGGAAGGGGCCAGGGTCCACGGTGAGGCGGATGAAGTCGATCCCGGCCTTCGACAGGTTGACCAGGATCGCGTCCGGCGTCTCGTAGGTCTTGCCCGAGAAGGGCGGGAAGGCGAACCGGTCCTTGTCGGCCGGGTCCACCCTGGCCCAGTTCATCATGTTGTGGATGCTGGCGCCGCGGCGAAACAGCGGCGCTCCGGCATAGGCTCTGCCGCCCGCGGCGGCCGCCAGCGCGGCGCCGGCCAGTCCGGCGAGCGCCTGCCTGCGATCGAGCCCGCTCATGCCGGCCATCCGCGGCCGGGCGCGTCGTCGCGCCGGTAGGCGAGGCAGAGAACAACCATCATGACGATCGCCTGATTTTTCGAGGACAGGGTGTTGTTGGAGAGCGCGCAGAGCAGGAAGGCGACGACGCCGAGCGTGGCGCGCCAGTCCGAGCCGGCGGCGAGCCGCCACAGGCTCAGCAGGATCGTGCAGAACAGGGCCGCCGCGCCCAGCGCGCCGAACTGGAAGACGAACATCACCACGGGGCTCTCGATGAACTCGAAGCCGAGCTTCTCGAAGGCGAGCTTCTTGATCCAGAGCGGGTCCGCCCCGAGCAGGATGTCGCGCCAGTCGACGAGGCCGAAGATGCGGTAGATCTCGACGCGCGCATTGGCGCTGTCGTCGACATAGCCGTCGGTGATGAAGCGCTCCAGCAGGCCCAGCTGAGCCATCACGGGCAGCGCGATCGGGACGAGGCAGACCAGGCCCAGCAGGATCAGCCCGCGCGTCTTCAGCCGCTGAGCCGGATCGGGATTGGCGAGCGGCATGGTCAGGGCGCTGACCAGCGCCACCCCGGCCGCCAGGAGCGCGCCGGTCCGGGCGCCGGCCGCGAAGGCGGCCACGACCAGCAGGAGCATGGCGGCGGCCTTGGCCCAGCCGGGCCATCGGGTGGCCATCACGAAGGCGATCGAGCCGGCGTTGAACAGCCCCACCACGAGCGGATGCGAGGTGAGGCCGGTCGGGCGGAAGCCGTTCTCCACATACGGATAGGGCAAGAGCCGCAGGCCGACGGCTTTCTCGGCGATGGCGACGAGCGAACTCAGCGCCATGAAGATCAGCAGGGCGTCGCCGATGCGCCGCCGGCTGCCGGGCGGCAGCACGAACATCAGCGCGCAGGCGAGCGCCGAACTCACATAGGTGTCCACCAGGAACCCGGCCGACACGCTGTTTCCGGCGAGGACCACGACGGCCGTGAGCGCGGCGATCACCGCAAGCAGCCAGCCGAACTGGCGCAGGATCCGCACCTCGGCGGGAAGCAGCGCGATGCGGGTGGTCAGCAGCGCCAACGCCAGCAGTCCGGCTCCCAGATAGGTGCCGACATGGATCTTCTCGAGCACCGAGCCGCCGTCGCTCGAATAGTCGATCACGGCGTTGAGCAGGTTCTCCGACAGCACGAAGCGCGACAGCAGCGCCGCGCCGACGCCCCAGGCCAGCACCGCCGCGACCAGCGGGCGGTCGTCCTCGGCGCGCCACGGCGCCGCGAGGCCGGGCGAGGCGGCGAGCCCCGCGCTCGCCAGCGCCGAGCGGCGCGCTGTCAGGGCCGTGCGGCGGGCCGCGCGGCTCTCAGAACGCATTGCGGTAGGGCCGGAGAGAGAACAGGGTCAGGGCCAGGATCTTGAGGTCGAGCCGCAGGGACCAGATCTCGACATATTCCAGGTCCCGCTCGACGCGGGCGCGCATCTTGTCGAGCGTGTCCGTCTCGCCGCGCAGGCCGTGCACCTGCGCCCAGCCGGTGATGCCGGGCTTGACCGAATGGCGCCGCGCATAGCCGGGCAGCTGCGCCTCGTAGAGGTAATTGTGCGCGACGGCGTGGGGACGCGGGCCAACCAGCGACATCTCCCCGCTGATCACGTTGATGAGCTGCGGCAGCTCGTCGATGCTGAAGCGCCGCAGATGCCGGCCGAGGCGCGTCACGCGCGGATCGTGGCGGGCGGCCTGCGGCCCATGCCCGGCCTCGTCCATGGTGGTCATGGTCCGGAATTTCAGGATGCGGAACGTCGCGTGGTCGAGCCCGTGCCGCCTCTGCCGGAAGAAGATCGGCCCGGGGCTGTCCAGCTTGATCGCAAGGGCGATGACGAGGAAGAGGGGCCAGAGGACGGCGAGCCCGAGCGTCGCGATCGCCAGATCTAGCGCCCGCTTGGCGGCGCGAGCCCCGAAGCGGGACCTGGCCCGCGGCAGATCCCAGTATTTCGCCGGCGTCTCGGCGCTGAAACTGTGCGAACTCCGGACGTATCGCGCCGTCTCCGTCCTGCTTCGGAACGGTGTCGGGCTGAAAACCGGCTGGATCTGCTCGGACATGGGTCATTCCCGTTGTTGCGACGGGAAGGCTGCAACCCGCATGCCTTTTTCAACCTGGGGTTGGTGAACGGCGGGCAGACCCAGGGGCGGCGCCCGGGCCGGGGTAGACCACCGTTCCACTCGCATGGGCGCATTTCTGCTTGAGGCCCGAAGATCAACGGCAGCCTGGTCGAGCATTGCGCGTGTTGTGTTCTTTCTGTTCTTATGGCTAGTCTGCGCCGCCGTCTCGCACCGTGGGCGCGGCGGGGAGTACGTCGAATGAGGATCGCTCTGCGGCTGCCAGGTCGCCTGACCTTGCGCTGGCACGCCGATCTGATCGACCGGCTCGCCGCTCAGGGCCATGAGATCGACGTCCTGCCCGGCACCGGGGCTGACGCCTTGCCGCCGGAGCTGCGGCTCCTGGCCTGGTTCGAGCGCCACGTGTTCGGCAGGGCCCTGGAGAGCCTCGATCCCGCCCCCAGGCCGGGGGCCGCGGCCGCAGGCGGGCACGACCTCGTCGTGGACCTGACGGGCTCAGACGGCCCCGGGGACGGGACCCCCGTGCTGCAGCCCCGCTTCGACGGCTCGGCCGAGTGGAGCCATCTCTATGACGCGCTGCTGCGCGAGCGCCCGCCGACGATCGAGATCGTCAGGGCGCCGGAGGGCCTCGTCGCCCAGCGGGGCGAGGCGGCGGTGTCGCGGCCCGCCTTGCTGTCCACCAGCCTCGACGCCGTGCTGACGCGGACCTCGGTCCTTATCGCGGCCGCGGTGCGGGTGGCGGAGGAAGGCGGCCCGGCCGTCCCATCCCCGGCGTGGCCGGACGCGAAGCCCGGGCGGCCGCTCGCCTTCGCGGCGCGGCATCTCGCGCAGGGCGCCATGCGCAAGCTGCGCCAGCGCGTGGAGCGCCCGGCGCATTGGCGCATCGGCTGGAGGCCCGTCGCGGCCGGCGGCGGCGTGCTGGACAGGCTGGCCTGGCCCGCCGACGGCTATCGCTGGCTCGATACCGGCGCTGCGGATTATGCGGCCGATCCGTTCGTCCTCGACCATGAGGGCGTCGTCCACGTCTTCTGCGAGGTCTTCGCCTATGCGGACCCGATCGGAAAGATCGCCGTGTTCACGATCGGGCCGGACGGGACGCCCGGCGCGCTGCGGACCGTCCTGGAACGGCCCTACCACCTCTCCTACCCGATGGTGTTCCGGCGCGACGGCCAGATCTGGATGATCCCAGAGACCTATCAGAACCGCACCGTTGAGCTCTATCGGGCGGAGCGCTTTCCAGACGTCTGGACCCTGGAAGCGGTGCTGTTCGAGGGTGTCGAGCTTTCGGACGTCACCCTGGCCGAGCATGACGGCAGGTTCTGGCTGTTCGCCAGCGACAGCGCCCGCGGCGCGACCAGCTGGGACTGCCTCAGCCTGTTCATGGCCCAGGACATCCGCGGGCCCTGGCGGCCGCACCCGGCCAATCCCGTGCTGGTGGACGCGCGCGCGGCCCGGCCGGCCGGCTTCATGGAGCGCCGCGGCGGCGCCCTGCTCAGGCCCGCCCAGGACTGCCGCGCCGGCTACGGGGCCGGGCTCTCCATCTGCCGCGTCGACCGGCTGGACCCGGAGGGCTACGCCCAGACCGTGCTGGCCACGCTCAGGCCCATGGGGGCGCGCGACACCGGCGCGCATACGGTGAATGTCGGCGGCGGGTTCGAGGTGATCGACCATTGCGGGCCGATGCGCCGCGTCTGAGCGCGGCGCGGCCCGAGGCGCTCAGACCGCGACGGCGGCCATCAGGCGCTCGCGGCGGATCGAGGGGCGCAGCGCGGCGGGATGGCCGCAACAGATCATCAAGTCCTCGACGATCCGCTCGGCCGCCGCGCCGTCGCCGAACGGGTTGGCGCCCTGCGCCATGGCGGCGTAGCGGCGGCGATCGTCCAGGAGGTCGTGGACATGCGCCACGATGACGTCGGGGTCCGTCGAGACCAGCCGCGCGACCCCGGCCTCGATCGCCTCCATGCGCTCGCTGGTGTCGCGCATCACCAGCACGGGCTTGCCCAAAGCGGGCGCCTCCTCCTGCACGCCGCCGGAGTCCGTCAGGATCAGACTGGCGCGGGTCATGAGATAGACGAAGCTGCGGTAGTCCTGCGGCTCGATCAGGTGGATGTTGTCGATCCCGGACAGGATGTCGAAGACGGGCTGGCGCACATTGGGGTTGAGGTGGACCGGGTACACGATCTGCACGTCCTCGCGGGCCGACAGGGCGCGCAGGGCCTGGCAGATCCGGACGAACCCGTCGCCGAAGCTTTCGCGGCGGTGGCCCGTGACGAGCACCAGGCGCTTGCCGGGGACCAGCCAGGAGAACCGCTCCTCCAGCGCCCGGCGTTGCGGGCCGGGCGCCGTGACGTCCTCGGCCACGAGCAGCAGCGCGTCGATGACGGAGTTGCCGGTGACCAGGATGGACGAGCCCGGATAGCCCTCCGCCAGCAGCGCCCGGCGGGCCTTTTCGGTCGGGGCGTAATGGCGGTCGGTGACGACGGCGG
This sequence comes from Alsobacter sp. SYSU BS001988, assembly GCF_054796215.1. Lineage (NCBI taxonomy): Bacteria > Pseudomonadati > Pseudomonadota > Alphaproteobacteria > Hyphomicrobiales > Alsobacteraceae > Alsobacter > Alsobacter sp. SYSU BS001988. The sequence continues at coordinate 244,082 of NZ_JBTAMK010000001.1, forward strand.
TCACGCGCCGGTTCGCCTCCTCGGGCCACGGGCTGGCCATGTCGCCGGTCCGCAGGCCGGCTTCCACATGGCCGACCCTGCTGCGGTTGAAGAAGGCCGAAAGCGCGGCGGCCGTGCTGGTGGCGGTGTCGCCCTGCACGAGGACGAAGTCGGGGCGGTACGACCGCATGATCGGGTCGAGCCCGGTCAGCACCCGCGCCGAGATGTCGGCCAGCGTCTGCCCGCCGGTCATGATGTCGAGGTCGTCGTCGGGGCGCAGGTTGAAGATCGCGAGCGTCTCGTCGAGCATCTGGCGGTGCTGACCGGTCACGCAGACCCGCGACTCGACGCCGGGAGCGGCCCGCAGGGCCCGCACGATGGGGGCCATCTTGATGGCCTCGGGACGAGTCCCGAACACGGAAAGGATACGCATGCGCCAGCCTCGATCGCGCCGGCCGACAGGGCCGGTTCTCGTTCGAGGCTGCAGCAGCAATCCGCGAGCCAGGATTTTCGCGTGCAACAACTCTAGGTTGTGTCTCGAAAGGCGCTGATCCGCCCCCGCGGCCGCGCCCGGATGGGACGCGGCGTTCCGCTTCGAGACAGGCGGGCCGACATTCCGGCCCCGGATGTCACGCGCTCAGCGCCTCCAGGCCCCGCCAGTCGAACTCCACGCCGTGGCCGGGGCGATCAGGCGCCAGCGCCATCCCGTCCTCGATCCGGAGCGGGTGGGCGATGTAGCGCTCCAGGCCGAAGCCGTGCGCCTCCAGGTAGGAGCGGTTCGGGCAGGCGGCCAGCAGGTGGACGGTGACGTCGTGCGCGCCATGCGACGTCACCGGCAGCCCGAAGGCCTCCGCCAGATGCGCGATCTTCATGAAGGCGGTGACGCCGCCGCAATTCGTCACGTCCGGCTCGGGATAGCTGACCGCGTCGGCGGCGACGTAGTTCCGGAACTCCCACAAGGAGCGGAGATTCTCGCCCGTCGCGATCGGCAGGCCGCCCTCGCGCAGCACGCGCGCGTGGCCGGCGATGTCGTCGGGCGAACAGGGCTCCTCCAGCCAGGTCAGGTCATGGGGCGCGAAGGCCCGGGCGGCGCGGATCGCCTGGTCGGCGGACCATTTCATGTTGGCGTCCACCATCAGCGGGAAGCCGTCGCCCAGCTTCTCGCGCATCGCCGCGACGCGCTGGACGTCTTCCGACAGGCGGGCCCGGCCGACCTTCATCTTGATCGCCCGGAAGCCCTTGGCGAGATTTCCGTCGGTCTGCTCGAGCAGCTTGTCCAGCGGCAGGTCGAGGTCGATCCCGCCGGCGTAGCAGGGCACGCGCGGGTCGAACCCGCCGAGCAGCGCCCAGAGCGGGACGCCGGCCCGCTGGGCCTTGAGGTCCCACAAGGCCATGTCGAAGGCCGAGATGGCCAGCACGGTCGGGCCGCCGCGGCCGCCGTAATGCAGGGCCCACCACAGGTGGTTCCAGAGATGCTCGATCCGGTCCGCGTCCTGGCCGGCCACGATCGGGGCGATCTCGCGCGACAGGACGTCGGCCACAGCGCCGCCGTTGCGTCCGACCGTATAGGTGTAGCCGACCCCCTCATGGCCCTCGGCGTCGGCGACGCGGGCGGTCACGAGTTCGAAGGCGCTCATCTCGCCGTGGGTGGAGTCCGTCAGGACGACCGGGAGCGGGATGCGGTAGAAGCCCGTCACGACGGTGCGGATGGCGGCCATGGTGTTCCTCCGGCTTGGCGCTTCGGCGTTCCGCCTCGCGCTTGGGTTGGGCGGAGACTATCGCCTCGACGCCGGGTGGCAACGTCCCCCACCGCAAGGCTGGACAGCGTCGGGCGGATCGGGTTTGCATGGCCGCGATGTCGCTGCCTCCCCTCACCTTCGTCCTCGGCGGCGCGCGCTCCGGCAAGAGCCGGCGCGCCGAAGAGCTCGTCACGGCTGAACCCGGGCCGTGGCGCTACGTCGCGACCGGCCAGGCCTTCGACGCCGAGATGGAGGAGCGCATCGCCCTCCACAAGGACCGCCGCGGGCCGGGATGGCTGACCCGCGAAGCGCCCGTCGATCTGCCCGGGGCGCTCGAAGAGCTCGGCGCGGAGCCGCAGCCCATCCTGGTCGACTGCCTGACGCTGTGGCTCACGAACCTCATGCTGGGCGAGCACGACATCGCCCACGCCGTCGCCCGGCTCGATCACGCGCTCGACCGAAGCCGCGCGCCCGTCGTGATGGTGAGCAACGAAGTCGGGCTCGGAATCGTGCCGGAGAACCGGCTCGCCCGCGCCTTTCGGGACGAAGCCGGCCGGCTTCACCAGCGCGTGGCGGCGCGGGCGGACCGCGTCCTCTTCATGGTGGCGGGCCTGCCCCTGACCGTGAAGGACGGTCAGCCCGGCTGAGGCTCGGCCTCGCCCGCCTCCGCCGGCGCCCCGGACAGCGCCACGGCGGCATGGCCGGGAATGCGCCAATGCGTGGGGCTCTCGATCACGGGCGTCCCCGCTCCCCCATAGGCCGGCGCGTCGCTCGACCACAGGCAGCGCCACAGGCGGCCCTCCGGCGGCGCCGCGAGCGGCTCGGCCAGCGACGGCCGCACGAGGTCGCGGCCGAAATTGACCAGCAGGAGCCGGTCGTCGCCGTCCTGGCCGAAGAACCGCAACAGGAACGCCTCCGAACCCAGCACCGCGCCGTCGACGCCGAGCGCGCCCTGGCCGGCGAAGACGGGATCCTCTCGCCGCAACCGCAGGAGGTCGCGGTGGAGGGCCAGGGTCGCGCCGTTCCGCTCACATTCGTCCCAGTCGAGCTTGCAGGCCTCGAAGGCGGCGGGGTCCTCCGGGGACAAAAGCGCCAGCCCGGCTTCGGCCGCCACGCTCTGGAACTGGTCGAGAAAGCCGCGCCGGCCCTTGCGGACCAGCTCGGCCAATTCGGGCGTGTGGTCGGCGAAATAGATGAAAGGCCTGGTCGAGCCGAACTCCTGGCCCTGGAACAGCATCGGCGTTCCGGGCATCAGCAAGGTCAACGCCGTCGCGGCCCGCAGCCGGCCGGGGCTGGTGCGCCGGGCCAGACGCTCGCCGGGGGCGTGATTGGCGACCTGGTCGTGGTTCTCCAGGAACACCACGAACTGCGCCGGCCGCACGCCGCCCGCCGGCGCGCCGCGGCGCTTGGCCTGCCAGGCGTAGAACTGGCCCTGGAACAGGAAGCCGTATTTCGCGGCCGAGACGAACTCCTGCGGCGAGCCCTCGTGGTCCTTGAAATAGGCCTCCGCCCGCCCGGTCAGCGCCACGATGGCGGAGTGGTGGAAGTCGTCGTTCCAGAGCGCGTCGAAACCGTAGCCGCCGATGTCGAAGGGACGCATGAGGCGCGCGTGCTGGGGCTCGTTCTCGCCGACGATGATCACGCTCCGGCCCGGCGCGGCCTCGCGGGCGGCCCTGGTGAGGCCGGCGAGGATGTGCTCCGGGCTGTCGTCCATGATGGCCTGGGTGGCGTCGACGCGCAGTCCGTCGAAGTGGAACTCGTCGATCCAGTAGGCCGCGTTGGCGAGGACGAACTCGCGCACCCCGGCGCCGCCCTCGCCGTCGAAATTGACCGACTCGCCCCATTCGTTGGCGTGCTTGTCCGACGTGTAGGGCGCAAAGCAGTTCAGGTAGCAGCCGTCCGGCCCGAAATGGTTGTAGACCACGTCATGGATCACCCCCATGCCGAGGCCATGCGCGGCGTCGATGAAGGCGCGCAGGTCGTCGGGGGATCCATAAAGTCTCGTCGGGGCGAACAGGTCGACGCCGTCATAGCCCCAGCCGAAGCGGCCCGGAAACTCGTTGACCGGCATCATCTCGATGACGGTGACGCCGAGCTCTTTGAGAAAGGGCAGCTTCAGGGCCGCCGCGGCCCAGGAGCCTTCGGGCGTGAAGGTCCCCACATGGAGTTCGTAGAGAACCTGCCCATGCAGCTCCACGCCGGCCCAGCCGGCGTCCTTCCAGCGGTAGCGCGCCGGATCGACGACTTGCGAGGGCCCATGCGGCCCCTCGGGCTGGAACCGCGAGGCAGGGTCGGGATAGCGCTTCTCCCCGTCGATCTCGTAGCGGTAGCGCAGGCCCGCGCCGGCGTCGGCGGCCAGCCCGGAGAAGTAGCCGTCCGGCTCGGTCGTGAGGGGAACCACCGGGCCGTCCTCGACGGCGACCGCGATGGATCGCGCGCGCGGAGCCCAGACGCGGAAGTGCACGCCTGCGTCGACCAGTTCCGCGCCGACAGGAAAACGCCTGCCCGCCGCGGCCTCGCTGCGCCACGTCGTCATGTCCCGATCATCTCCCGCCAAAGGCTGGTGCGCGGGCTGAGAACCCGGAATGCGAAGCACAGGTTCCGAGCCGCCGGGTGGAACCGGACGGGCGGGCGCCGCATTCGCCCCGGACGCTGGACAGTTCACGACGCCAGGACGGCTCGCCCGAGCCCGCCCTGCATCGCCTTCAGGAGAACCGCATGGCTGAGCGGACATGGTGGAAGCGCGGGATCGTCTATCAGATCTATCCGCGCTCCTTCCAGGACATGAACGGCGACGGGGTCGGGGACCTGGAGGGGATCCGGCGCCGCCTCGACCACCTCGCGTGGCTCGGCGTCGATGCGCTCTGGATTTCGCCGATCTATCCGTCCCCCATGGCGGATGGCGGGTACGACGTCTCCGATTACCGCGACATCGATCCGCTCTTCGGCTCGCTGGACGATTTCGACCGGCTGGTGGCCGAGGCGCATGAGCGCGGGCTCAAGCTGATCCTCGACTTCGTGCCGAACCACTCGTCGAGCCAGCACGCCTGGTTCCGGGAGAGCCGCTCGTCGCGGACCAACCCCAAGCGCGACTGGTACATCTGGCGCGATCCGGCCCCGGGCGGCGGGCCGCCCAACAACTGGATCAGCAATTTCGGCGGCAGCGCGTGGACGTTCGACGAGGCCACGGGCCAGTACTACTACCACGCCTTCCTCAAGGAGCAGCCGGACCTGAACTGGCGCAATCCCGAGCTGCGCGAGGCGATGTTCGACACGCTGCGCTTCTGGCTGGAGCGGGGCGTGGACGGCTTCCGGGTCGACGTGATCTGGCATCTGATGAAGGACCCGGAGATGCGGGACAACCCGCCCAATCCGGGCTTCGCGCCCGGCCAGCCGGACATCAACAGGCTGCTGCAGATCCATTCGGCCGACCACCCGGACATCTACGGCGTCATCGCCGGCATGCGGAAGGTCCTGGACGGCTATCCGGACCGGGTGCTGATCGGCGAGATCTATCTGCCCATCGAGCGGCTGGTGACCTATTACGGCCCGGACCTGACCGGCGCGCACCTGCCCTTCAACTTCCAGCTCATCCACACGACGTGGCGCGCGCGCGACATTGAGGCGCTGGTGCGCGAATACGAGGGCAAGCTGCCGGAGGGCGGCTGGCCGAACTGGGTGCTCAGCAACCACGACCAGCCCCGCATCGCGGCCCGGGTCGGGCAGGCGCAGGCCCGCGTCGCCGCCATGCTGCTGCTGACGCTGCGCGGGACGCCGACGCTCTATTACGGCGACGAACTGGGGCTGCCGGCGGTGCACATCCCTCGCGACCGGGTGCAGGATCCCTGGGAGAAGAACGAGCCGGGGATCGGCATCGGCCGCGACCCGTCGCGCACGCCGATGCCGTGGGACCGGTCGCCCAACGCCGGGTTCTCGAGCGTCGAGCCCTGGCTGCCGCTGAACCAGGACTGGCATTCACGCAACGTCGCGGCGATGCGGGACGAACCCGCCTCGATCCTGACCCTGACCCGAGATCTCATCGCGCTGAGGCGAGAGAGGAAATCCCTGATGGTGGGACGTTACGCGCCCGTTCTGGTCACCGACGAGGTGTTCGTCTATCTGCGCGAGGCCGGCGACGAGCGGGTCATGGCCGCGCTGAACCTCACCGGAGATCCCCAGACGGTCCAGCTGCCGGATCACCTGCAGGGCGGCCACGTGCTCGTCTCCACCCTGGCGCAGGTTCCGGCGAACCCGGTGGGCGGCGCGCTCACCTTGCGCGGGCACGAAGGCCTGCTCATCGAGCTGACGCGGCAGGCGGCCTGAGCGGGCCGCTCGGCCGACCGCGGCGGGACGGAACCGCAGGATCGGGGGCCGTGTTGAGACGAGCGGCGGCGAGCGCCGTGACCGGAACACGCCATGGCCACGCCCCAGGATCCGAAGGCTCCCCTCCCGTCCAGCTCCGAATCCGCGGGCGCGCAACTGATGGACGCCAAAGCCACTCCGGTGCTGAAGCATCCGGAGGCCGAGGCCTTCTACATCGAGGCGCTGACCGAACTGACGCAGCTCGGCACGCCCTATCTGCTGGCCGGCACCTATGCGCTGAGCGCCTATACGGGGATCTCGCGCCCCACCAAGGACCTCGACATCTTCTGCAAGGCCGGCGACTACCAGCGCATCCTGGCCCATTTCCAGTCGATCGGCTACGCGGTCGAGATCGAGGACGAGCGCTGGCTCGGCAAGGTCTACAAGGGCCAGCACTTCTTCGACGTGATCTTCGCCTCTTCCAACAGCACCATGCCGGTCGGGGATTCCTGGTTCGAGCACGCCCGTCAGATCGAGGTGATGGGTCTGCCGGTCCGCATCGTGGGGCCGACCGAGCTCGTCTATTCCAAGTGCTTCATCCAGTTGCGGCACCGCTATGACGGGGCCGACGTGGCGCACACCATCCTGAAGGCGCACGACCAGATCGACTGGCGCCGCCTGCTGGCCCACATGGAGGTCCACTGGGAGGTGCTGCTCATCCATCTCCTGAACTTTAGGTGGGTCTACCCGACCGAGCGCGACAAGGTCCCGCGCTGGATCGTCGACGAGCTCCTGGACCGCCTGTCCAACCAGCGCCAGCTGCCGCCGCCGCAGATGAAGGTCTGCCGCGGCCGCATGTTCTCGCGCATCGACTACGAGATCGACGTCAAGGAATGGGGTTTCGCGGATGTCGGAGGAGAAGGCGAGTGGCGCAATGAGTGAGGACGGCGCGGACGGCTCCGTTGAGCGGATCACGGTCGCGGCCGTGGGCGACCTGCATGTCAAGGAGACGGCCCCCGGCGCCTACCGCGACATGTTTGGGGAGATCTCCAAAGCGGCGGACGCGCTGGTCCTCGCCGGGGATCTCACCGACCTCGGCAAGGCGCGCGAGGCCGAACTCCTCGCCGCGGACCTGAAGGCCTGCTCGATCCCCGTCATCGCGGTGCTGGGCAACCACGACCATGAGTGCGGCGACGTGGAGGCCTTGCGGCGCATCCTGCGGGAGGCGGGGGTGATCCTGCTCGAAGGCCAGACCTGCGAGGTCAAGGGCGTCGGCTTCGTGGGGGTGAAAGGCTATGGCGGCGGCTTCGGCCGGCGCATGCTGGGCTCCTTCGGGGAGAGCGCCACCAAGAGCTTCGTCAACGAGGCGATGAACGAGGCGATGCTGCTGGAGAACGGCCTCAGGCAGGTGCGCAGCAAGCGCGCCATGGTGGTGCTGCACTACGCCCCGATCGCCGAGACCGTGGAGGGCGAGCCTGAGGAGATCTACCCCTTCCTCGGCTGCTCGCGGCTGGCTGAGACCATCGACCGGTTCAAGGTGACGTCGGTCGTGCACGGCCACGCCCACCGGGGACGCTACGAAGGCAAGACGCCGGCCGGCATCCCCGTCTTCAACGTGGCGATGCACATCGAGAAGCCGACGGGCAAACCTTACGCGCTGCTGCAGCTCTGACCGTCAGCGCCGCCCGACGCCCGCCCTGGCCAAGGGCGGCCGGTACGGCGCGGCGGCGTAGCCGGAGCCCGCGACGGGGCGGTCCTCGCGGGTCCGGAACGCGGCCGCAAGGTCGTTCAGGGACCGGATCTGGGCGCTGAGCGAGTCGGACGAGGCGGCGCTCTGCTCGGCCAGCGCGGCGTTCTGCTGCGTCATCTCGTCGAGCTGCGACACCGCCTTGGTGATCTCCTCGATGCCGGTGGCCTGCTCCAGCGAGGCGGCGGAGATCTCCGACACCCTGGACGCGACCGTGACGGAGGCCTCGACGATCCGCCCCAGGGCGCCGCCCGCCGCGCGGACCAGCTCGACCCCTTTGGTCACCTCGGCGTTGGACGCGGCGATCAGGCCGGTGATGTCCTTGGCGGCCTCGCTCGACCGTTGCGCCAGGGAGCGCACCTCCGAGGCGACCACGGCGAAGCCCTTGCCCGCCTCTCCCGCCCGGGCCGCCTCGACGGCGGCGTTGAGGGCCAGGAGGTTCGTCTGGAACGCGATGTCCTCGATCACGGTCGTGATGTCGGAGATCTTGCGGCTGGTCTGGTCGATGCTGGACATCGCCTCGACGGCGCGCGACACGATGGCCCCGCCTTCCTGCGCGACGCCGCGCGCCTGCTCGGCGATGGCGCAGACCTTGGCCGAGGATTCCGCGCTGGCGCGGACGGAGGCGGCCAGTTCCTCCACGGTGGACGCGGTCTGCTCGAGCGAGGAGGCCTGGGCCTCGGTCCGGCGCGACAGGTCCTGCGCGCCCTCGTTGATCTCGCGCGCCGCGCCGGTCACCTCGGTCGACATGGCCTGGATCTGGCCCACCGTCTCGGCGAGGCGGGCGACCGTGCGGTTGATGCTTTCGCTGAGTTCGCCCAGTCCGCCGCCGTAGTTCTCGGCGACCACCGCCGTGAGGTCGCCGTTCGCCACGAGCCCGAGAACGGACGCGAAGTCGTTCACGGCCGTCTCCACGCGCGACGACATGGCGTTCAGCCCGGCGCTCATGTCGCGGGCGAAGCCCTGCTTGTCTTCGGTCCTGATCCGCTTGGAGAAGTCGCCTTCGGACGCCGCCGTCGCGATGGCCGAGAGCTCCTGGTCGGCGGCCAGCATCTCGGTGACGTCGTCCCAGATGAGCATGGCGCCGAGGCGCTCGCCGTCCGGGCCGGTGATCGGACTGACGATGATCTCGAAGGTCCGGGCCGACGCCCTGATCCGCTGGCGGTGCACCCCGTTCAGGCCGCCGATCATGTCCCTCACCCGGCTGGGATCGCGGTGGAACACGTCCATGCGCGAGCCCACCACGGCGTCGGGCTCGAAGCCCGGCACCATGGCCCTGAACTCGTCCGCATGGCGGCGCATGAGCCCCAGCACCGAGGCGTTCGCATAGACGATCACGCCCTCATTGTCGGCGGCGATGACGTTGATCGGGCAGTGGTCAAGGGCCGCGCGAACCCGCGCCGCCTCCAGGCTCGCCTGGCGGAACCCCTGGATCTCGCCGGCGAGCTCGCCCAGTTCGTCGCCGATGTGCGCCTGCCTGACGCGGTCCAGTTCGCCGGCGCCCTTGCGGTCGAGCAGGGCCGTGCGGATCGACAGGATTCCGGCGATGACGCCCCGGCGCATCCACGCCAGCATCAGCAGGAGCGACGCCAGGATGAGGCCGCCCGACACGATGCTGGTGGTCTGAAGGGAGTCCTGGCTGGCGTGCGTGTCGCGCTCGGCTCGATCGTTCGCCGCCTGGATCATGTCGCCCATCTTGTCCATGGCGCTCGCCAGATCCTCGAAGGTGAGGTCGAAGCTGGGCAGCTTGGTCTCAGCGGCGGCGGGATCCGCGAAGGCCAGGGCGATGAGCTCCCGGACCTTGCGCGTATATGTCTTGGTCAGCGCCAGGAGAGCCGGCTTGGCCGCCCCCACCTCTTCCGACACGCCCGTGTCGGGGATGTCGGCGATGTTTTTCTCCAGTTCGGCGATCGTCTTGTCCAGGTCCTTGGTGGCCTCGCTCGTCGATGCGCTCCTGCGAGCGCCGTCGTGAAGCGCGATGAAGACCATGCTGCGCAAGGTGTCGTGCTGCATGTCGGCCTGGGTCTGCCGGCGCAGGATGGCCGTCATCGCGCCCATTCTTTCGACCGAGCGTTTGGCTGCCCCGACCGTGACCACGGTGGTGAGGACCGCCGTCAGACACACGGCCGCCATCGCCGAGAAGGCCAGAATGGCCTTGGTGCTCAGCCTGAAACGAGTCTTCATCCTAAGGCCCTGCTGAAATGATCAGCCGGATCTTACCGATTGATGGTTCCCAAAGGCTTAAGCGTCACCCGCCAGAGCTTGAGACGCGATCCAGGATCAGCGTCCCGAGCGGCGGGCAGGTGAGCATCAGCGAGAAGGGCTGGCCGTGGCTCTCCTGCTCGACGGCTTCGATCCCGCCGAGATTGCCGAGCCCGCTGCCGCCATAGATGTCCGCGTCGGTGTTGACCACCTCGCGCCAGAACCCGCCCGCCGGGGCGCCGATGCGGTAGCCCGCTCGCGGCACGGGCGTGAAGTTGCACACGACGATGACGGGCCGGTCCCGGTCCTTGCCGAAGCGCGCGAAGGCGAGCACCGAGTTGTCCCGGTCGTCGGCGACCAGCCAGGAGAAGCCCTGCCCCTCGGCGTCGCCTTCGTGCAGCGCCGGAATGGTGCGGTAGGCCCGGTTGAGGTCGCGCACCAGCGCCTGCACGCCCCGATGGAGCGGATCGGAGATCAGATGCCAATCCAGGCTGGCGTCGTGGTTCCACTCCCGCTCCTGAGCGAACTCCCCGCCCATGAACAGGAGCTTCTTGCCCGGATGTCCCCACATGAAGCCGAAATAGGCGCGCAGATTGGCGAAGCGCTGCCAGCGGTCGCCGGGCATCTTGCCCAGCAGGGAGCCCTTGCCGTGCACCACCTCGTCATGGCTGAGCGGCAGCACGAAGTTCTCCGTGAAGGCGTAGAGCATCCCGAAGGTCAGGTCGTGATGGTGATAGCGGCGGTGGATCGGCTCCTTGGTCATGTAGCGGAGCGTGTCGTGCATCCAGCCCATGTTCCACTTGAAGCCGAAGCCGAGGCCGCCGGTGTAGGTGGGGTGGGACACGCCCGGCCACGCCGTGGACTCCTCGGCGACCGTGATCGCGCCCGGCGCGACCGAGTAGGCGGTCTCATTCATCCGCCTCAGGAAGTCGATCGCCTCGAGGTTCTCGTTCCCGCCATAGCGGTTGGGCACCCACTCGCCCTGCTTGCGCGAATAGTCGAGATACAGCATCGAGGCCACCGCATCGACGCGCAGACCGTCGAGATGGTAGCGCTCCAGCCAGAATCGGGCGTTGGCGACCAGGAAGGACGCGACCTCCTGGCGGCCGAAATTGTAGATGTAGGTGCCCCAGTCCTGGTGAAAGCCCTGGCGCGGATCGGCGTGCTCGTAGAGATGCGTGCCGTCGAAATTGCCCAGGCCGTGCGGATCGTTGGGGAAATGCGCCGGCACCCAGTCCAGCAGGATGCCGAGGCCCGCATTGTGGGCGGCTTCGACGAAGAAGGCGAAATCCTCCGGCGAACCGAACCGGCTGGTCGGCGCGAACAGGGAGACCGGCTGGTAGCCCCATGACCCGTCGAACGGAAACTCCGTGATCGGCAGCAGTTCGATATGGGTGAAACCCATGTCGCGCACATAGGGCACGAGCCGCTCGGCCATCTCGCGATAGGTGAGGAAACGGTCGCCCTCCTCCGGGATCCTGGCCCAGGAGCCCAGATGGCATTCATAGATGGAGATCGGCTTCGACCGGGGGTCGCCGTCCCCGCGCCTGGCCATCCAGTCGGCGTCGGACCACTCCTGGACGGGCTGTCCGTGCAAGAGGGACGCGGTGGCGGGCGGACGTTCCGCCGCGAAGGCGACGGGATCCGCCTTGAGCGGCAGCAGGCCGCCATTGTGGGAGCGGATCTCGAACTTGTAGCGGCCGCCGGCCGGAACCTCGGGCAGGAACAGCTCCCAGATCCCCGCCTGGTGGCGCAGGCGCATGGGGTGACGGCGGCCATCCCAGCCGTTGAAGTCGCCCACGACGCTGACCCGGCTGGCGTTGGGCGCCCACACCGCCACGGCGAAGCCCTCGACGCCGCCGATCGTGCGCCGGTGCGCGCCGAGCGCCCGGTAGACCGTGTCGCTGCCCGGGCTTGCGATGTGGATCAGCTCCTCCTCGCCCAGCACGTTCATGAAGGAATAGGGGTCGTACGCGACCGAGGTGGAGTCGGCGGTCTCGATGCGCAGCCTGTAGCCGGGCCGCCCGCCCGACTCGAAGCGGCCGGTGAAGAAGCCGGCGGGATGGCGACGCTGCATGGCGGCCAGCTCTGTCTCGCCGTCGACGCCGACGATCCAGACTCGCAGCGCCTGCGGCAACATGGCGCGGACCTCCCATAGGCCGGGCGCGACCTCGTGGGGTCCGAGCACGGCGAACGGGTCTCCATGGGAGGCGTGCGCGACCGCCGCGATCGCCTCGGCGGAGAGATCCCGCGGGGCGGAGCCGCCGCCGGCCTGTCCGGTCGCCGCGGGCTGCAGGACGCTGGCCGCCTCCCGGCCCGACGCGGCGCCGCCCCGATCATTCGGATGGGACCGCATGGCGGCGGTCTGATCGGCGCCATCCTTGTCGTTCGTGTTTCGGCCCGACATCAGCGCACCACCTCGCCATTCAGGATACCCAGGACTCCGCGGACCGGGATCTCGATCCAGTCGGGCCTGTTGTCGGCCTCGTAGCCGATCTCGTAGAGCGCCTTGGAGAGCAGCTGCAGACGCAGCAGCGAGGTCCGGGTCGCGTCGTCCCCCACCCACGCCGCGCCGCCCTGGGCGATCTCGGCGTAGGCGGCCAGGAAGACGCGCTCGACCAGGATCAGCACGTCCTTGGCGGCGACCTCGACGCGCCCCGCCCCGTCCGGCAGCCTGGCCCGGATGTCGCGCACCGCCGTCTCCACCGCATAGGCGAAGGACCGCAGCATCCCGGCGACGTCGCGCAGGGGCGTCGACTTCATCCGGCGTTCGTGCGGCGGGCGCGACGGCTCGCCCTCGAAATCGACGATCAGCACGTCGTCGCGCACGATCAGCACCTGGCCGAGGTGATAGTCGCCATGGACGCGCGTCTTCGTCGCGTTCACGGGCTCGCGCGTCAGCTTTCCGATCAGGTCGTAGACGTCCTGCCGCCGCTCGCGCAGGTCGGCGATGGCGTGCGCGGCGCGCTCGTCGGGCGCGACGGTCCGGTCCAGCCCCGCGAAGGCCCGGTCCGCCAAAGCGCGGGCGTCGCGCGCGACCTCCTCGACATCCGCCAGGGTGAGCGGCTCGGCCGCGAAGGCCGGGTTGGAGGTGGGCGTGGCGAAGGCGAGGTGCATCTCGGCCGTGCGCCGGCCGAGGATGCGGGTGTAGGGCATGTAGGCCGCGAAGGTCTCATCGATGGGATCGGCGACCTCGGGAGCGACCAGCGCCAGGGTCTCGAATTCGCGCGTCAGCGCGTTCAGGGTCCAGGACCACGCGTCGCCCTGGTTGCGGACGAAGCGCTGGGCGATGGCGAGCGCCGTGCTCGAGCCGTCCGGCGCGACGGACTCCAGCGACCCCAGATAGGGCGGCGTCGCCGTGAACCCGGCCTCCTCGGTCAGGAAGCGGGCCACCTCGACCTCGGGATGCACCCCCGATTCGATGCGGCGGTAGAGCTTCAGCAGAAGGGAGTCGCCGAAGGCGATCGACGAATTGCTCTGCTCGGCCCCCAGCCGGCGCACCTCGAGCGACGACAGATCCTCCATCTCGGTCAGGGCGGGCGTCCCGGCGAAGCGGAGCGTCGCGCCTTCGCGCGTGCCGAGCGTCTCGTTGCGCCGCATGGCCTCGACCAGAGCGAGCGCGAAGTCGGGCGTGGCGTCCGCATCAACGGCGAGCCCGGTGCGGGCGCCCCGGCGCACGCGCGCCACCGCGTAGCCGAGGAGGCCCTCGTCCTCCCGGTTCTCCTGGATCGCCAGCGGGGTGAAGTAATCCTGCCGCTCGCCGTCGGAGAGTTCGACCGACAGGCGCGGCAGCAGGTAGCTGCGGCCCTGAGCGGTGAACAGGGCGTTGTCCTTGACCTCCACGCGCGCGATGCGGCGGCCCTTGCCGGCGAACCAGCGGCGGCTCGGCAGGAAGGACGGCGCGACCGTGCGCTCGAAGCCGGCGCGCTCGCGCCCGGCCAGCAGGCTATCGGCGTCGCCCGTCAGCACCAGCGTGAAGAGCTCCGGGACGGGCTTGGGTCCGAAGCGGGTTTCGGCGCTCTCGGCCGAGGCGCGGATCTCGAACCAATAGAACCCGTAGGCCGGCAGCGTCAGCAGGTAAGGCAGGTCGCCGATCGGCGGGAACACCGATCCGGAGGTCATCTCCACCGGCGACGCGCCCTTGAACTCCGCCATGTCGAGTTCGACGGCCTGCGGCGCGCGCGAGACGTTGACGACGCACAGCACGCGCTCGTCGCCGAACTCGCGCAGATAGGCCAGCACCCGGCGGTTGGACGGGTAGAGGAAGCGCAGAGATCCGCGACCGAACACCTTGTGCGAGCGCCGCACCGCGATCATCCGGCGGGCCCAGTTCAGCAGGCTCGCCGGGGTCCCGAGCTGCGCCTCGACATTGACGGCCTGGTATCCGTGGAGCGGGTCCTGGACGGCTGGCAGGAACAGGCGGGCCGGGTCGGCGCGGCTGAAGCCGCCATTGCGGTCCGGAGACCACTGCATCGGCGTGCGCACGCCGTCACGATCGCCGAGATAGATGTTGTCGCCCATCCCGATCTCGTCGCCGTAATAGAGAACCGGCGTCCCCGGCATCGACAGCAGCAGCGAGTTCATCAGCTCGATCTTGCGCCTGTCGTTCTCCAGGAGCGGCGAGAGGCGCCGCCGGATGCCGAGATTGATCCGGGCGCGGCGCTCGGAGGCGTAGAAGCTCCACAGATAGTCGCGCTCCTGGTCGGTCACCATTTCGAGCGTCAGCTCGTCGTGGTTGCGCAGGAAGATGGCCCATTGCGCGCCTTCCGGGATCTCCGGCGTCTGGCGCATGATGTCGGTCACCGGATGCCGGTCTTCCTGGGCGATCGCCATGTACATGCGCGGCATAAGCGGGAAGTGGAACGCCATGTGGCATTCGTCGCCGTCGCCGAAATACTGGGCGGTCTCCTCCGGCCACTGGTTGGCCTCGGCCAGCAGCATGCGGTCCGGATAGCTCTCGTCCAGGGCGGCGCGGATCTTCTTGATGACCGTATGGGTCTCGGGAAGGTTCTCGCAATTGGTGCCGTCGCGCTCGATCAGATACGGGATGGCGTCGAGCCGCAGGCCGTCCACGCCCATGTCGAGCCAGAACCTCATCACGTCGATGACGGCCTCCAGCACGCGCGGATTGTCGAAGTTGAGGTCCGGCTGGTGGCTGTAGAAGCGGTGCCAGTAATACGCCTTGGCGACCGGATCCCAGGTCCAGTTGGAGGGCTCGGTGTCGAGGAAGATGATGCGGGTGTCGACATATTTCCGGTCCGTGTCGGACCAGACGTAGAAGTCGCGGGCGTTCGACCCCGGACGGGCGCGCCGGGCGCGCTGGAACCAGGGGTGCTGGTCCGAGGTGTGGTTGATCACCAGCTCGGTGATGACCCGCAGGCCCCGGTCGTGGGCGGCGCGCACGAAGCGACGGAAGTCGCGCATCGTCCCGTAGGACGGGTTCACGTCGCGGTATTCGGAGATGTCGTAGCCGTCGTCCTTCAGGGGCGACGGATAGAACGGCATGACCCAGAGCGCCGTGACCCCGAGATCCTTGACGTAGTCGAGGCGCCGGGTCAGGCCCTCGAAGTCGCCGACGCCGTCGTCATTGGCGTCGAAGAACGACTTCACATGCACCTGGTAGATGATGGCGTCCTTGTACCACTGGGGGTCGCTGCGATCGATCATTCCGGCCCCTCTCAGCCCTGCTTCTTCAGACGCCAGATCACGACCGAGCGGTCGACAGGATCCAGCGCGATCTGATGTGACTTGCCGTGCAGCCTGAACCGGTAGCCCAGGAGCAGGTCCTCGACATCCAGCGCGCCGGAATCAGGCAGGCCGAACTCCCAGAGCGGGATCTCGTAGACGCAGTCCTGGCGGGCGTGCGGGTCGAGATTGACCATCACGAAGACGCATTCGGACTTGTCGGCCGCCCATTTGGCGTAGGCGATGATGTTGTCGTTCCACGCGTTCAGGAACGTGACGTTGCGGAAGTCCCGCATGGCCGCGTGCTCGCGGCGGATGCGGTTCAGCGCCCTGATATGGTCCTTGAGGTGCCCGGGCTTGTCGAAGTCCCAGGCCCTGATCTCGTATTTCTCGCTGTCGAGATACTCTTCCTTGCCCGGCAGGGCGGCGGCTTCGGCGATTTCGAAGCCGTTATAGACGCCCCAGACGCTGGAGAGCGTGGCGGCGAGCGTCGAGCGCACGATGAATCCCGCCCGGCCGCTGGTCTGAAGGTAGACCGGGTTGATGTCCGGCGTGTTGGCGAAGAAGTTCGGGCGGTAATATTCGCCCATCTCGCCGGCCAGCTCGAGCGCGTAGTCCGTCAGCTCCCACTTCAGATTGCGCCAGGTGAAGTACGTGTAGGACTGCTGGAAGCCGATCTTGGCCAGCTTCTTCATCATCTTGGGCCGGGTGAACGCCTCGGCCAGGAACAGCACGTCAGGATGCCGCTCATTGATGTCCCGGATCACCCATTCCCAGAACGGAATCGGCTTGGTGTGCGGGTTGTCGACGCGGAAGATCTTCACGCCGTGCCCGATCCAGTACAGGAAAGCGTCGCGCAGCGCGTACCAGAGGTCCGGAAAGGCGTCCCCATAAAAGTGGACGTTGACGATGTCCTCGTATTTCTTCGGCGGGTTCTCGGCGAACCGGATGGTCCCGTCCGGGCGCCACTCGAACCACTCCGGATGCTCCTTGATCCAGGGATGGTCGGGCGAGCACTGGACCGCGAAGTCGAGCGCGATCTCCAGGCCATGGTCGCGTGCGGCGGCGACGAGCCGGTCGAAGTCGTCGATCGTGCCGAGTTCGGGATGGATGGCGGTGTGGCCGCCCTCCTCCGAGCCGATGGCGTAGACGCTGCCCGGATCGTTGCGGCCGGCCGTCAGCGCGTTGTTGCGCCCCTTGCGGTTGGTGCGCCCGATCGGATGGATCGGGGTGAAGTAGAGCACGTCGAAGCCCAGGTCGCGCACATAGGGAAGGCGCGCGATCACGTCGTCGAAGGTGCCGTGGCGGACCGGATCGCCCGACTGGGAGCGCGGGAAGAGCTCGTACCAGGCCGAGAAGCGCGCGGCCTCGCGGTCCGCGACCACCGGCAGGACGCGGGGGTAGCGGGACAGGTTGGCGCGCTCGCCGAGCCGGTCCATGAACGCCGCCGTCTCGTCCGAGAACAACACGTCGAGCCGGGCCGGGTCGCGCTCGGGATGGGCGTCCAGCGCCTGCACGAGCCGGGCGTGGGTCTGGGCGTCGGGGCCGCCGGCCTCGACGGCGCGGAGCAGCTTTTCTCCCTCGAACAGCTCGAGCGAGACGTCCTGGCCGGCGTCCCGCTTCTTGGCGACGTCCCGCGCCCAGGACGCGTAAGGATCGCGCCAGCCCTCGATGGTGAACAGCCAGCGCGTGTTCTGGTCGAGGAGGAAGCTCCCGCTCCAGCGGTCGTTGTCGACGAAGGTCATCGGCGTGCGGCGCCACCGCGTCTCGTCATGGGGGCGGTAGAGCAGTTCGGCCCGCACGACGTCGTGGCCGTCGCTGAAAATGTCGGCCTCGACGGTGAACAGGTCGCCCACCACGCGCTTGGCGGCGCTCGCGCCGGCGTCGATCTCGGGCGAAACGCCCTCGATGACGACGCGCCCTTCCCCGCGGGGAGGCGCGCCGGCGATGGATTTCGGGGAGCGGACCGCGCGCGGAGGCGTGGATCGCGTCTGACTACGAGGTGGGTTCATGTGATGCTCTCAGAACGGCAATCGGAAAGCGCGAGAAGAGTTCCGCCATCGGCGCAGGCTCGCCTGAGGCGCGCAGCCGCTCGCCGGTGACGACGTCGCGCCATGTCCCTTCGGGAAGCGTGATCGTGGTCCCGGCCCAGGCTGCGCGGCGCGGGAGCAGCCCCTCCCCGTCCAGCAGCTTCGCCGCCAGACGCGGCAGCACGACGACGACGGCCTCAGACCCTGCGCTGCGTGCGAAGGCGAGCACATGGGCGGCGCGCGCGCCTTCGGCCCGGAGCGGCCGGTAGTCGCCGGATCCGTACAGTTCGGGCGAAGCGGCGCGGTCCGCCAGCAGGGCGCGGGTCAGCGCCTGCTTGACGCGGCCGTCCGGCCACGAGGCCAGCAGCTCCTGCGGCTTCGCCGCGCCGCCCAGGGCCTTGGACCGGGCCCGATAGTCCACGGGACGGCGGTTGTCGGGATCGACGAGCGAGAGGTCCCAGAACTCGGTCCCCTGGTAGAAGTCCGGCACGCCCGGCATGGCGCATTTCAGGGCCGTTCGGGCCAGCGACGTCAGCGCGCCGCGCTGGGCGAGCCGCCTGGCGAGCGGCCGCAACGCCGCAAGCGCCTGGCCTTTCGGCGACAGGATGGCCGAGATCCACTCCCTGGCGGCCGCCTCATAGGCCGCGTCGGGCTCCAGCCAGCTCGAGCGGCGCTTGGACTCGCGAAGCGCCTTTTCGACATAGCCGTGCAGGCGCTCCCGGAAGGACGCGAGCGCCTTGCGGTCGTCGCCGTCCAGAAGCTCGACGGGCCAGGCGCCCAGGATCGTCTGCAGGATCATCCAGCGGTCATTGGCGTCCGGCGTCTGGCCCTTCGGCCCGCTCGTGACGGCGGAGGCCGTCAGCCGCTCGGTCTCGGCGAGCGCCTCGGCCCAGGCCTGCGGCTCTTCGGCCAGCGCGATCAGGCGCGCGCGGGCGTCCTCGCCGCGCTTGGTGTCGTGGGTCGCCGTCGCCGTCATGGCGTTCGGCCAGTCGCGGGCGCGTTCCTGCATCGCCTCATGGAACGCGTCCACCGACAGGCCGAAATGGGAGGGATCGCCTCCCACCTCGTTCAGGGCGAGCAGCCGGACGTGGCGATAGAACAGCGTATCCTCCAGGCCCTTGGCCATCACCGGGCCGGTGAGCTGCTGGAAGCGGCGCCGGATGCGGGCCGCGACCGCCGGATTTCGCCGGGGCGTCCGCCCGTCGTCGAGCAGGACGGAACGGACGAACGCGCAGGCGGCCTCTCCGGCCGGGCCGAGGCGCGATTTCGCCTCCTCGACCACCCGGTCCAGCAGCGCCACGTCCTCCGCCGCCGGATCGCCCTCCCCCAGATAGGTCCGGTAGACCGGGAAGGCCGCCACCATGGCGACGACCGCGCGGCGCAGCCGGGCGGCCACGAGATCGCGGGTGTTCCGGTCGGCGGCGGCCAGGGCGGCGAGATCCAGCACGATGGCTTCCCGTTCGCTGGCGAAGCTCGTCTCCAAAAGCTCGGTCTTGGCCGCGTTGAGTTGCTCGCCGGGGGGCCGCGGGTCGGCGCGGACATCGTCGTAGAGCGCGTCCAGCGCCGCCTCGGCCGCCGGGTCGACGAACACGCCGTCGAGCGGGCCCATGACGTCGTATCCCGTCGTGCCGGCGAGCGGCCAAGGGCGCAGCCGCTCGCCGGGCTCCAGGATCTTCTCGGCGACGATGAAGACGCGGTCGCCGACCGCCCTGCGAAGGTCCCGCAGATAGGCTTCGGGGTCGGCGAGGCCGTCGATATGGTCGATCCGCAGCCCCTGGATGCGGCCTTCCCGCACGAGCCTGACGATCAGCGCATGGGCGCGATCGAACACCGCCGGAATCTCGACCCGCAAGCCGGCCAGCGTGTTGACGTCGAAAAAGCGGCGGTAGTTCAGGTCGCTCGAGGCGAGGCGCCATTCGGCGAGCCGCCAGGCCTGGGCCTCCAGCAGGCGGTGCAGCGCTTCGAACCCGCCGCTGTCCCCGGGAGAGCCGCTGAACGCCTCCATCGCGGCGTCGACGGCCTTGCGCAAGCCGCGGGAGCGCCCGATCTGCTCGACCAGGCCGCCGGCCAGCAACGCGGCGCGCTCGTACACGGCCTCGCCCTGCGCGGCGTCGCGCGCCAGGCTGCGCAGCCCGTCCGCGACCCCGAGCAGCGCCGCGCGGTCGGCCGAACCCGGGCGCATCCCGGCCGCCGCCTGGTCTAGGATCACCGGCCATGTCAGCGGCCCGACCGGGATCCGCTCGTCATGGAAGGCGACGCAGAACCCGCCCATGGCGGGCTCGAAGACGAGGCGGAGTTCGCCGGCCTCCAGGGACTCCCCGTAAGGCCGGCCGAGCACAGGCAGAAGGATCTTGCCGTCGAGGCCGGGACGGTCCCAGTCCACGTCGAAAGCCTGCGAGTCTGGGGAGATCGGCCCCCAGGCCAGCATCGAGCGCCAGAGCGGGTTGTCCTTGCCCACGCCCATGTGGTTCGGGACGATGTCGACGACGAGGCCGAGGCCGTTCGCCCTGAGGGCGTCCGAGAAGCGGCGGAACCCCTCCTCGCCCCCGAGCTCCGGATTGATCAGCCCGTGATCGACGATGTCGTAGCCGTGGGTGGACCCCGGCCGCGCCTTCTGGATCGGCGACGCATAGGCGTGGCTGATCCCGAGCCGGATGAGGTCCGGCGCGACCTTGACGGCGTCGTCGAACGTGAACCCGGCGTGGAACTGAAATCGATAGGTGGCGCGCGGCGTGGCGGAGGCCGTCGCGGAGGCGGCGAGGCCCTCCCCCCTTCCCTCCTGTTTCAGCTCCTGCGCCAGCCGGGCCAGCGGGCCGTCTGGGGCGACGATCTCGGCGATGGTCTTGGACGTGCGGCGCCGCCAGTTGGGATAGCCGCCGACCAGCCCCGGCATGTTGGCCTGGTTCACGTCGCCGGCCACGTCCTCGACCTGCAGGGCCAGGAGGGACGACGGCGTCCGGGCCAGGAAGCGCGACGCGGCCGCCACGGGCGGAGCCGCCGGGGGCGCTTCCGTCCGGGCCAGCCCCTCGGCCGCGAGCGAGGCGAGGAAGCGCTCGCGTTCGGTGACGCGAAGGTCGCGGTCCTTGGCCGCCCGGTCCGCGTCATAGATGCCGAAGGCCTCGCGCAAATCGACGTCGAGCCCCCGCCACCATCCGGCGAAGGTGGGCAGGTCATGCGTCGACAAGGCCGCCATGGCGGCCCTGGGATAGGCTGCGGGCGGCTTAAAGCCTGCTTCGTCCTGCTCGAAGAAGAAGATCCGGTAGCTCAGGACGCCGGAAGCCATGATGGCGTCCGAGAACCCCTCCGGGGCGGTGCCGAGATCCTCGGCGATGACCAGGCACTGCGCCCGGTGGCTCTCGATGCGCAGCGACGCCAGAAGGGCCTCGAACGGATAGTCCAGATAGGCCCCGTCGGCCGCGCCGGCGCCGGGCGGGATCAGGAACAGGCGCGCAAGCTGGAACGCGTGGTCGATCCTGACCGCGCCGGCGTGGCGGGCGTTTGCGGCGACCAGCGCGCGGAAGCCCGCCAGGCCCTGCTCGGCCAGGGTGATCGGGTTGAAGGCCGGCAGGCCCCAGTTCTGGCCCTGCGGGCCGAGGAGGTCGGGCGGCGCGCCCACGGCGAAATCCGGCACGAAGCGGTCCGGCGCGGACCAGAGCTCCGAGCCGCCCCGGTCGGGGCCCACCGCGAGGTCTCGGTAGAGGCCGAGCCCCATGCCGGAGGCGCGCGCCGCCTCGGCGGCGGCGCCGAGCTGGCGATCGGCGAGCCATTGCAGCCATTGATGATGGGCGATGCGGTCCTGGTTCTCACGCCGGAAGGCCTCGACGGCGGCGCTTCGCACGTCCCGCAGGTCGTCCGGCCAGGCGCCGGGCCAGGCCGCGCCCTGGCTTCGCTGCTGCTCGCTGAGGGCCTCGAAGGCCGCATGGAGCGCCAGCGGCTCGCCGCCCTGCTCCCGGAACCGCTGGAAGTCGGCGTCCCGCAGCCAGCCCGACCCGTCGCCCCACAGCGCCTCGAGCGCGGCGCGCCGCGGCGCCCAGACCTGCTCGTAGTCCACAAGGCTGGCCGAACGCAGGCGTTCCAATGACGGATCGGGCGCGGGGCGGCCCCGCCTCCCGGGCGCCTGGACGGCCTGCGGATCGATGTAGAGCGTCTCCAGGAACAGCCGCGACGACGGCGAGTAGGG
Source organism: Alsobacter sp. SYSU BS001988 (assembly GCF_054796215.1). Classification (NCBI taxonomy): domain Bacteria; kingdom Pseudomonadati; phylum Pseudomonadota; class Alphaproteobacteria; order Hyphomicrobiales; family Alsobacteraceae; genus Alsobacter; species Alsobacter sp. SYSU BS001988. The sequence continues at coordinate 265,946 of NZ_JBTAMK010000001.1, forward strand.
GGAGAACTTCGTCCGGTCGGACGGAAAAAGGGCATGGACCGGGCTCAGCCCCAGGAACGAGGCGCCGTGGCGGCCGGCGCCGGCGGCGAGCTCCGCCACCGCCGTGTAGTCGCCCACGCCTCCGTCGCGCTCGGTGCGCAGGCCGTAGAGCTGGGCGGTCAGTCCCCACCAGCGCTCGCCTTTCTCCAGGGCGTCCGGGCGCCAACAGCTTTCGGGCGCGGCGATCAGGGTGGCGACGTGGCGTTCGCCTCCTGCTGCGATCTCCAGCCGGTGATATCCCATCGGCAGCGGCGGCAGCGCAAGGGCGCCGCCCGCCTCCGGGTCCATGCGGCCCTCCTGGGCGCCGCCGGCCTCCAGGAGGAGCGTCCAGGTCGCGCCCGGCAGAGGCGTACGAAGCGTCAGCGTCCAGGCGCGATCCATCGGCGCGACGACCAGCGCCGGCACGGGACCGGCCCGCAGCTCGCGGACCCGGCGCGCGCTTTCGCGCACTTGCGACGGCGATCCGACCGGCAGCCCCAGCGCCTCGAGCAAGGCGCGGCGGGTCTCCAGCGGCGTCTCGACCGGCGCCCCATAGGCGTCCGAATAGCCTTGGGCGACGCCCGCGAGCGTCGCCAGCTTGGCGACCTCCGCGTCGAATCCCTGGGCCGAAGGAGCGGTCCCGGCCGAGCGCCGGGCGGCTTTTTCCGCTGATTTCGCCTTTGCGGCGGATCGCGTCGAGGAGCGGGCGGGACCCTTCACGGGCGAACTCCAATCAGAACTTCGGCGGGCGGCGGCGCGGGGCGGGTCACGCCGCCGCGGACGCCGCCACGTGCTGGAAAATGACGAAGGAGCGGGCCAGGAGCTCGCAGGCGCCGCCGGGTTCGAGAACCGGCGGTGCACCACGCACGAGACCGTCCGGAAGTTCCGTGCCGAACACCTTCACCCACCGCCCGCCGCGCAGGTTCGGGGTGAGGGTGAAGCTCACGTCCTCCGGCGATGCGTTGAAGATCATGAGCAGCCGTTGCCCGGGATCGGCGTTGCCGATCTGGACGCCCAGCGTGCGACGCATGGGTTCGGCCCAGTCCTGGCGCGTCATCTCGCGCCCCTCCGGGGCGAGCCAAAAGACGTCGCGAAGGCCCGTCTCGCGGTTCAGGGAGCCGGTCGGGTAGCTGCGGGGCCGGAAGGCGTCGTGACGCTTGCGGAACGCCACGATGGCCGCGACGAAGTCCGGCAAGGCCGGATCGGCCGCCTCGCCGGCGCGCCAGTCGAACCAGCTCGTCTCGTTGTCCTGGCAATAGGGATTGTTGTTGCCGCCCTGCGTGCGCGAGAGTTCGTCGCCCATCAGCAGCATCGGGGCGCCGAGCGACACCATCACGGTGGCGAGCAGATTGCGCTTCTGGCGCGCCCTCAGGACGGCGATGTCGGGATCGTCGGTGGGACCCTCGACGCCGCAGTTCCAGGACAGGTTGTGCGGATGGCCGTCTTGCCCGCCTTCCTGGTTCGCCTCGTTGTGGCGCTCGTTGTAGCTGACGAGGTCCTCCAGGGTGAAGCCGTCATGCGACGCCACGAACTGGATCGAGGCCCAGGGCTGGCGGCCATTGTGCTCGAAGATCTCGCGCGACCCCATGATGACGCGCGCCAGGGCCGGCAGCTGGCCGGGGTCGCCGCGCCAGTAGGACCGCACCGTGTCGCGGAACTGGTCGTTCCACTCCGACCAGCCCGGGGGGAAGCCGCCGAGCCGGTAGCCGCCCTCGCCAAGGTCCCAGGGTTCGGCGATCAGCTTGACCCGGTTGAGCACCGGGTCCTGGTTGACGGCGCGCAGGAAGCCGGCGCGCTCCCACACGTCGTAGCTGTCGCGGGCCAGCGTGGAGGCGAGGTCGAAGCGGAAGCCGTCGACGTGATAGGCCTCGACCCAGTGCCGCAGGCTGTCCAGCACCATCTGGAGGACGCGCGGATGGCCGAGGTCGAGCGTGTTGCCGGTCCCGGTGGCGTCCCAGCAGAAGCGCGGATTGTCGGGGACGAGCTTGTAGTAGCTGGCGTTGTCGATGCCGCGCCAGGACAGCGTCGGACCCAGATGGCTGCCCTCGGCGGTGTGGTTGTAGACCACGTCCAGCAGCACCTCGATCCCGGCTGCGTGAAGCGCCGCGATGGCGGCCTTCAGGCCGTATACGCCGTCCTCGCCCATATAGCGCGGCTCGGGCGCGAAATAGGACAGGGTGGAATAGCCCCAATAGTTTCGCAGCCCCTTCTCGACCAGGAACCGGTCGTCCGAAAAAGCCTGGATCGGCATCAGCTCGACCGCCGTGATCCCGAGCCGGACGAGGTGGTCGATCACCGCCGGATGGGCCAGCGCGTCATAGGTGCCCCGAAGGGAGGGCTGAATGTCGGGATGAAGCTGGGTCAGGCTCTTGACGTGGGCCTCGTAGATCACGGTGTCGCGCATCGGCGTGCGCGGGGGCCGGTCGTCGCCCCAGGTCGCCGCCGGGTCCTCGACGACGCATTTGGGCATCATGGGGGCGCTGTCTCGCCGGTCCATCGTGAGGTCGCCGCGGTGCGCCCCGGCCCGGTAGCCGAACAGGGCGTCATGCCAGCGGATCCGTCCCGAGAGCAGGCGGGCGTAGGGGTCCAGCAGCAGCTTGTGAGGGTTGAATCGATGGCCGGCCTGGGGATCGTAGCGGCCGTATACGCGATAGCCGTAGAGCTGGCCCGGCCGCAGGCCCTGGACATAGACGTGGAACACCTGGTCGGTGCGGGACGGCATGCGGATGCGGCGCGCCTCGCGGCGGCCGGTGGCGTCGAACAGGCAGAGATCCACGGCGGTCGCATGGGCCGAGAACAGGGCGAAGTTCACGCCCGTTCCGTCCCACGTCGCCCCGAGGGGCATGGGGAGCCCCTCCTCGATCCGAACCATCCACCCCCCTGAAGCGCGACCCGATCGTACAAGGAACGATCGAGAGCCGGATCAGTTGCGTCGATAGCCTGTCCAGGACGGTCCGAATTGCGCGGCCGCGCTGGGAAGCGCGGTGTCCAGCGTTTCGGCCCGCTCCACCGGAGCCTGAAGGACGTGGGTCGGCTCCTCGGCGAGCGCGGCCAGGAACGCGGCGCACCAGTGATCGACCGTGTTGGCGCGCAGCTTCTCCATCATGGCGGCCCACCGCTCCTTGCGCTCCTCGAGCGGCATCTGCAGCGCGCGCACGATGGCGTTGGCCGTGGCCTCCGTGTCGTAGGGGTTCACCAGCAGGGCCGAATCTAGCTCCGCGGCCGCTCCGGCGAAGCGCGACAGCACCAGCACGCCGGGGTCGGTGGCGCGCTGGGACGCCACATATTCCTTCGCGACCAGGTTCATGCCGTCGCGCAGCGGCGTCACCATGCCGACGCGGGCGGAGCGATACAGGCCGGCCAGCGACGTGCGGCTCACCGCCTTGTTGATGTAGCGCACCGGGGTCCAGTCGACGTCGCCGAACTTGCCGTTGGTCCAGCCGGCCTGCTCGGCGACCTCGTGCTGCATCTTGAGATATTCGGGCACTTCCGAGCGCGATTTCGGCGTGATCTGCAGGAACGTCACCTTGTTGCGCATCTGCGGGAAGCGCTCCAGCATGCAGGAGAACGCCTCGATGCGCTGGCGGATGCCCTTGGAGTAGTCGAGACGGTCGACCCCGATGATGAGGTGCTTGTCCTCCATGCTGACCCGCATGCGGCGCACCAGTGAGTTCGACTTCGCCTCGCGGGCCTCCTGCCGGAACAGGTCCGTCTCGATCCCGATCGGGAAGGCCCCGACCCGGAAGACGCGCCCGTCCGCCTCCCAGCGGTCGTCGGCGACCTTGCGCGCCATGTTCTCCTGCTCGAGGCAGCGGGTGAAGTTCTCCGCGTCGCGCCGGGTCTGGAATCCGACGAGGTCGTAGCGCGTCAATCCGCTGAGCACGGTCTGGTACGCCGGAAGCGCGCTGGAGACGTCGTAGGGCGCCCAGGGGATGTGCAGGAAGAAGCCCATCCGGTTCTCGAAGCCCATCTGGCGCAGATAGGCGGCGAGCGGAATGAAATGGTAGTCGTGGATCCAGACCACGTCGTCGGGCTTGAGCAAGGTCGCGAGGCGGCGGGCGAAGGATTCGTTCACCCGGAAATAGCCGGCCGTGTCGTTGCTGGCGATCTCGGTGAGGTCCAGCCGGTAGTGGCACACGGGCCAGAGCGCGCGGTTGGCGAAGCCGGCATAGTATTCGTCCACGTCGCGTTGCGTCAGGTCCATCACGGCGTAGCTGACGCGCCCGAAATCATGGACCTGGAGCGGCCGCTCCTCCTCCGACACGTTGCCGGACCAGCCGAACCAGAAGCCGCCATTCTGCTGCAGGGCGGCGTTGAGCGCGACCGCGAGGCCGCCCGCGGCCGGGGAACCGGAATCCGACGGAACGGGAACGCGGTTCGACACGACGACCAACCGTCCGCCTCCCGATGTCTGCTGTCGTTTGGGAAACAGAGGCTCGGGAGAGGTCACCGGTTCAAAACGCACCATCGGTCGGCCGTGATCTGCGGAGGTCATGCTCGCACAACGTCTTTCCAAGAGGTTCGTTGCAGTCTGGTCCGGGGACGAACGCCATTCGCGGCGTCTACGACACAAGTTGTGCAACCGATTGCGGCCATTCTGGAGCGGAGCCGCGATCGGGTCGGCGTCGCACCGCGTCTCACGGCGGCGGAACCGCAAGCTTCGCCCCGCATTCGCCAGCCGTGACGGCGATCATGGCGCACCCGGTCCCGAGGCGGAACACCTGATGACGGAAGACATGCTGGACGTCCTGGTCGTGGGCGGCGGTCCCGCGGGCCTCAGCGCCGCGCTGGTGCTCGGGCGCTGCCGACGCAGGGTGCTGCTGTGCGACTCGGGCGAGCCGCGAAACCAGGCGTCCGCCCATGTCAGCGGCTATCTGAGCCGGGACGGCTGCCGCCCGGCCGACCTCCGGGCCGTGGGCCGGCGCCAGCTGGAGCCCTATGACAGCGTCACGGTCCGGGACATGGCCGTGGAGGACGTGGTCCGCGAAGATTCGGACTTCCGGGCGACGCTGGCGGACGGCTCCACCGTCCGGGCGAAGCGGATCCTCCTGGCGACCGGGCTTAAGGACACGTTCCCGGCGCTGGACGGCGCCGAACGCCTGTTCGGAAAGGGCGTCTGGACCTGCCCCTATTGCGACGGCTGGGAGCTGCGCGAGCAGCCCCTCGCAGTCTACGGCGCCGGGCCGGAGATCGTCGGCTTCGCCCTGGAGCTTCGCCTGTGGAGCGCCGACATCGCGCTGCTGACCGACGGCCCCTCCGGGATCGGGCCCGGCGACCTCGACCTTCTGGAGCGGGCCGGCGTCCGCGTCATCGAGGAAGCCGTCGAGACCCTCGAAGGCGAGAGCGAGCTGGAGCGGGTGCGCTTCCGCAGCGGCGAGACGCTGGACCGCAAGGCGCTGTTCTTCCTGGCCGACGCGCATCAGCGATCGGCGCTGGTGGAGCGTCTCGGCTGCGAGCTCGGCCGCAAGGGCACCGCCGAGACGTCCGACTACGAGAAGACCAACGTGCCCGGCGTCTTCGTGGCCGGCGACGCGTCGCGGCGGGTCCAGTTCGCCATCGTGGCCGCCGCGGAAGGCGCGATGGCGGCCTTCGCGATCAACACCGAGCTGCTGCACGAGGAACGGGCCGCCCTGAGCCGGGCGCGCTAGCCGGAACCGCTCGCGAGGGCGGTCGTTCTCAGGGCGCGCATGGAGGACCGACATCATGGCGACAGCCGACCCGACCCACCCCACACAGAAGCCGAGCGCTCCCACCACCTCCCAGGTGCGGCACGCGATCGACAGCGGCCAGACCGGCGACAAGGTCGCGGTGAGCGACCCCGCCGCGGCGCCGCTGGGCGCGGACGACGAAGCCGCAGGCCGGCCCCCGTCCGCGGCCGAGCGCGCCAAGGCGCATCGCGACGAGACCCAGGGCCGCTGGCGGATGTGGCGGCGGCACGACCAGGAGCATCGCCGCGAGAAATGGGTGACGCCGGCCTTCATGGCGATGCTGGCCCTGATGGCGCTGGCCGTGGTGGTGGGCGTCTACAGCCTCGCCTGAAAGTGCCGGCCCAGAGGCCTTCGGGCCGGCGCTTGCCGGCGGCCCCCCTGCGGCCCCATCCTCCTCGCGTCCGTCGCCCTCTCACCCCCGAACGGAGACCTACATGCCCGTCACGGTGCTCGGCATCTCTGGAAGCCTGCGCAAGGACTCCTACAACAGCGCCGCCCTGCGGGCCGCGGCGGAGATCGCCCCGGAAGGACTGACCATCCAGACCGCCGGGATCGGCGACCTGCCGCTCTACAATGACGACATCCGCCAGTCCGGCTACCCGGCCCCGGTGCAGGCCCTGCGCGACGCCGTGAAGCAGGCGGACGGTCTTCTGATCGTCACGCCCGAGTATAATTATTCGATCTCCGGCGTGCTCAAGAACGCCATCGACTGGGTGTCCCGGCCTCCCGAGCAGCCTTTCGACGGCAAGCCGGTCGCCATCATGAGCGTCAGCCCCGGACTCTTCGGCGGCGCCCGGGCGCAATATCACCTTCGCCAGATGTTCGTGTACCTGAACGGCGACGTCCTGAACCGGCCGGAGGTGATGATCGGGACCTGCGCCTCCAAGTTCGACAAGGAGGGCCGCCTGACGGACGAGACCACGCGCGACTTCGTCCGCAAGCTCCTGCAGGCCCTCAAGGCCAGGGTCGAGCAGCGGCGCTGACGAGGGAAACCACGATGGCGGCGCGGGCGGCTGTGGTCGCAATGGCGGCGGCTTGGACCCTCGCGCTGGCCTGTCCGGCGGCGTCGGAGGGCCCGGCGGCGCCGCAAGCTGAGCCCGCGGCGGCGAGGGAGCCCGCGAAAGCGGAGGCCCCGTCTCCGGCGGCCGACGCGATCTGCCTTCTGATCGAGGCGGCGGCGGGCTCGCACGGGCTTCCGGTGCCGTTCTTCACGCGGCTGATCGGCCAGGAGAGCAGCTTTCGGGCCGATGTCGAAGGCCCGGTGACGCGCTCCGGCGACCGGGCGCAGGGCATCGCGCAGTTCATGCCCAAGACAGCGGCGGAGCGCGGCCTCCTCGACCCCTTCGATCCCGTGCAGGCGCTGCCGCGCTCGGCGGACTTCCTGCGCGAGCTGAAGGACCGCTTCGGCAATTGGGGCCTCGCGGCCGCGGCCTACAACGCCGGACCGAACCGGGTCCAGGCCTGGCTCGACGGGACGGGAGGACTGCCCTTCGAGACGCGCAACTACGTCGAGCGCATCACCGGCCATCCGGCCGAGGACTGGGCCGCCGCCCGCAAGGGCGACATGAAGACGCCTGACGCGGCGCCGACGCCCAACGAGAGCTGCGAGACGGTGCGCGCGATGCTGCGCACCCGGCCCAACACCTATGTGGCCGCGCTGCAGCGGCGGGTGCTGGAGGGCGCGGCCCGGCCCTGGGGCGTGCAGCTGAGCGCAGGCTTCTCGCGCGCCCAGGCGCTGACCATCTTCTCGCGCGCCGAGAAGCGCTTCGCCTCGATCCTGGCCGGGAAGGACACGCTGATCCTGAGGTCGTCCCTGCGCAGCCGCGGCACGCGCGCCTTCTACCAGGTGAGGGTCGGGGAGTCGTCGCGCCAGGCGGCGGACGCCCTGTGCGAGCGGCTGCGCGGGGCCGGCGGGGCCTGTATGGTGCTGCGGAACGCCCTGGTCAGGCGCTCGCGCTCGGCGTCGTCCGGCTGATCGGGCTCGGACCGGCGACGAGCCGCCGCCTTGCGCGACGGGCGCCGGGCGCCCATTGTCGCTTCGGCGATCAGCATCGGGAGACGAGGATGAGCGGGACGGCGGCGACTGGCGGAACACAGGGCGACAACCCGCTCCTGCAGGCCTGGACCACGCCCTTTCGGCTTCCGCCCTTCGACCTGATCCGGGCCGAGCATTTCAGGCCGGCCTTCGATGCGGCGCTGGCCCGCAACAAGGCCGAGATCGAGGCGATCGCCAACGATCCGGCCGAGCCCAGCTTCGCCAACACCATCGAAGCGCTGGAGCGTTCGGGAGAATTGCTCGACCGCGTGGGCGGCGTTTTCTGGAACCTCACCGGCGCGCACACCAATCCCGAGTTGCAGGGCGTCGAGCGCGAGATGTCGCCCAGGCTGGCCAAGCACTACAGCGACATCGCGATGAACGCGGCCCTGTTCGGCCGCATCGAGGCTCTGCACGCCCGCATCGACGAGCTCGGCCTCACCGACGAGCAGCGCCGGGTGCTGGAGCTCTCCCACAAGCAGTTCGTGCGCGCCGGCGCGCAGCTGCAGGGCCCGGCCCGGGCGCGCCTCGCCGACATCGTGGAGCGCCTCGCCACGCTGGGCACGCAGTTCAGCCAGAACGTGCTGGCCGACGAATCCGGGTATCGGCTGCCGCTGGAGACGGAGGAGGACAGGGCCGGCCTGCCGGATTGGCTGATCGCCTCCGCCCTGCGGGCGGGCGAGGAGGCCGGCCGCCCCGGCGTGCCGGTCATCACCCTGTCGCGCTCCAGCATCGAGCCCTTCCTGCAGTTCTCCACCAACCGCGCCCTGCGCGAGAAGGCGTTCGAGGCCTGGACGCGCCGTGGCGAGATGGGCGGGGCCACCGACAACCGCGCGATCGTGGCCGAGACCCTGAAGCTGCGCGCCGAGCGTGCGCGGCTGCTGGGCTACCCGACCTTCGCCGCCTACAAGCTCGACAACACCATGGCGAAAACGCCGGGCGCCGTGCAGGACCTGCTCGACCGGGTCTGGGTCCACGCCAAGGGCCGCGCCGCCGAGGAGCGGTCCGACCTGGAGGACATGGTGCGCCAGGAGGGCGGCAACTTCGCCATCGGGCCGCATGACTGGCGCCACTACGCCGCCAAGGCGCGCAAGGCCAAGCACGACCTCGACGAGGCCGAGCTCAAGCCCTACCTGCAGCTGGAGAAGATGATCGAGGCCGCCTTCGACACCGCGACGCGGTTGTTCGGCGTCCGCTTCGTCGCCCTCCCGGACGCGCCGGTGTACCATCCGGACGTCCGCGCCTGGGAGGTGCTGGACGAGGCCGGCCAGCATGTGGCGGTGTTCCTGGGCGACTACTTCGCCAGGCCCTCGAAGCGCTCGGGCGCCTGGATGAGCGCCTATCGGGGGCAGGAGAAGCTCACCGGAGACGTGCGCCCGATCATCGTCAACGTGATGAACTTTTCGAAGGGCGCGGAGGGCGAGCCGACTCTGCTCAGCTTCGATGATGCGCGCACCCTGTTTCACGAGTTCGGCCACGGCCTGCACGGCATGCTGTCCGACGTCACCTACCCGTCCATCTCGGGCACCAGCGTGTCGCGGGACTTCGTGGAGTTCCCGTCGCAGCTCTACGAGCACTGGCTGATGCAGCCGGAGGTCCTGCGGCGCTTCGCCCTTCACGCCGAGACGGGCGAGCCCATGCCGGAGGCCCTGCTGCAGCGGGTGCTGGCGGCGCGCAACTTCAACCAGGGCTTCGCGACGGTGGAATATACGTCCTCGGCGCTGGTCGACCTCGCTTTCCACTCGCTCGAGAACGCCGACGACATCGACCCCATCGCGTTCGAGCGGAGCGTGCTGGAGCGCCTCGGCATGCCGAGCGAGATCGTGATGCGCCACCGCACGCCGCATTTCTCCCACGTCTTCTCGGGGGACGGCTATTCGTCCGGCTACTACTCCTATCTCTGGTCGGAGGTTCTGGACGCCGACGGCTTCGCGGCCTTCGAGGAGGCAGGCGACGTCTTCGCGCCCGGCGTGGCCGAGCGGCTCAAGCAATTCGTCTACTCGGCCGGCGGGCGCCAGGATCCGGCCGACGCCTACCGGGCTTTCCGCGGCCGCGATCCCGAGGTCCAGGCCCTGCTGCGCAAGCGCGGGTTCCTGGGCGACGGCGACGCGCCGGCGCCGGCGGGGGATGCGTAGGGCGCGTCCTACTCGGCCGCCATGGGCAGGCGGTCCATGCTCTGGGCGGTCGCGGGGCCCGGAACGGGCGAGGCCTGCTCCGGCTCGTCCCGCTCGCCGACGAAGCGGCCGAGCGCCCAGCGGAAGAAGCGGCCGACGTCGTCCATCACCAGATAGACGGCGGGCACGAAGACCAGCGACAGCAGCGTCGACACGACGAGGCCGCCGATGACCGCAATCGCCATGGGCGAGCGGAACTCGCCGCCGTCTCCGATCCCGAGCGCGCTCGGGACCATGCCGGCCGCCATCGCGATGGTGGTCATCACGATGGGCCGCGCGCGCTTGCGGCCCGCGTCCACGATGGCGTGCACGCGGTCGACGCCCTTGCGGCGCTCCTCGATGGCGAAGTCGACCAGCATGATGGCGTTCTTGGTGACGATGCCCATCAGCATCAGCAGGCCGATGACGACCGGCATGCTGATCGGCCGGTGGGTGAGCAGCAGCGCCAGCACGACGCCGCCGAAGGACAGCGGCAGCGAGAACAGGATGGTGACCGGCTGCAGGAATCCGCCGAACAGGATCACCAGCACGCCGAAGACCATCATCAGGCCCGCCCCCATGGCGAGCGCGAAGCCCTGGAACACCTCCTCCATGACCTCCGCGTCGCCGGAGGTGCGGATGCTGACCCCGGGAGGCAGCGCCTGGGCGGTCGGCAGCTTCATGATGCTCTCGATGACCTCGCCCAGCGCGTCGGTGCCGTAGAGGTCCGCCTCCAGGGCGACCTTCCTGACGCGGTCGTAACGGTCGATGCTGGTCGGGCCCTGCCCGAAGCCGATCTCCGCGACGGTCGCGAGAGGCACGGAGCCGCCCCTTGCGGTCGGCGCCCTCAGGGCCTCGATCATGCCCTGGTCGGCCCGGTAGCGCTCGTCGAGCTGCACCCGGATCGGGACCTGCCGGTCGCCGGCGTTGAACTTGGCGAGGTTGGCCGAGATGTCGCCCAGGGTCGCCACCCGCACCGTCTCGGCGATGGTGTCGGTGGAGACGCCCAGATCGGCGGCCAGGTCGGTGCGCGGGCGGATGCGGATCTCGGGCCTGTCCAGCGCCGCGGTCGAAACCACGCCCTGAAGCGTCGGCAGCTGGCGCATCTCGCTCTGCATGCGGGCGGCGACGTCGTTCACCACCTTGACGTCGTCGCCGGTCACCAGCAGCGACAGGCCGCGCTGGCCGTTCTCGTTGAGCAGCCAGAAGCGGATGTCCGGGATCTTCGCCAGGCTCTGCAGGATCTCGCGCTCGAGACCCTTCTGGTTGATCGTCCTGTCGTCCTTGTGGACGTAGTTGACCACGAGCGTCGCCTTGCGCACCTCGCCGCCGCCCTGCGGCAGGCGGCCGCCGTCGACGAAGACGCTTTGCACCTCGGGCCGCTCGCGCAGCATGCGGGTGACCGAATCGGTGACGGCCCGCGTGTCGGCGAGGCGCGAGCCGGGCGGCAGCTCGACCACATAGAGAGACCGGGCCGAATCCTCCCCCGGCAGGAAGCCGGAGGGAAGCAGGCCGGTGCTGTAGATCGAGGCCGCGAAGAACAGGACGCCGAGGCCGACGGTGGCGAAGCGGTGGCGGGCCGACCACGAGACCAGCCTCGTGTAGCCGCGCATCACCGCGCCCTCGGCCTCGTGCGCGTCCGGCTTGGCGCGCATGAAATAGGCCGCCAGCATCGGCGTCAGCAGGCGCGCCACCAGGAGCGAGATGAACACCGCGACCGCGACGGTGAGGCCGAACTGCTTGAAATACTGGCCCGCGATGCCGCCCATGAAGCTGACCGGGGCGAACACCGCCATGATCGTGAAGGTGATGGCGATGACGGCGAGGCCGATCTCGTCGGCCGCCTCGATGGCGGCCCGATAGGCCGTCTTGCCCATCCGCATGTGCCTGACGATGTTCTCGATCTCGACGATGGCGTCGTCCACCAGGATGCCGGTGACCAGCGTGATGGCCAGAAGGCTGACGAGGTTCAGAGAGAAGCCCATCGCGTCCATGGCCCAGAAGGTCGGGATGATGGACAGCGGCAGCGCGATGGCGGCGACGAGCGTAGCGCGCCAGTCCCGCAGGAAGATGAGCACGACCAGCACCGCCAGCACCGCGCCTTCCAGCAGGGTGTCCATGGCGGAATGGTAGTTGCCGAGCGTGTAGGTGACGTAGCTGTCGATGAGGGTCAGCTTCACGTCAGGGCGCCGGGCCTGGAGCTGGTCGATGCGCTTGGCCACCGCGGCCGAGAGGTCGGCGTCGCTCGCGCCCTTGGCGCGCGACACCGCGAAGCCCACCACCGGCTCGCCGTTGAAGCGCGCGAAGGTGCGGCTTTCGGCGGCCGAATCCGTCACGGTCCCGAGTTCGTCCAGGCGCACCTTGCGGCCGCCGGGCAGCGCGATGCTGATGGCCGCCAGCTCCTGCACGGTGGCGGCGCCCGCCAGCGTCCGGATGGACTGCTCGCGCGCGCCGACCTCGCCCCGGCCGCCGGCCAGGTCGACATGGGTGGCGCGCAGCTGCCTGTTGACGTCCGCCGCGGTGACGCCGAGCGACAGCAGCCGGTCGGGATCGAGGGCGACGCGGATCTCGCGGTCCACGCCGCCGATGCGCTCGACCTTGGAGACGCCCTTCACCGCCTGCAGCTCGCGGGCGACGACGTCGTCCACGTACCAGGACACGTCCTCGGTGGAGAGCGCGGGCGCGGATGCCGCATAGGTGACGATCGGCAGGCCGGCGATGTCGATGCGCTGGGTGATCGGCTCGTCGATGCTGCGCGGCAGGTCCGCCCGGATGCGGGCGATGGCGTCTTTCACGTCGTTCAGGGCGCGGTCGCTGTTCACCTCCAGGCGAAACTCGACCGTGGTGGTCGAATTGCCGTCCGTCACGGACGAGATGATGTGCTTGACGCCGTTCACGCCCGAGATGGCGTTCTCGACCTTCTTGGTGACCTGCGTCTCCAGCTCGGACGGAGCCGCGCCGGACTGGGTCACCGACACCGAGATGATCGGGATGTCGATGTTGGGGAAGCGCGTGATCGGCAGCTTCATGAAGCTGACCACGCCCAGGATCATCATCACGATGAACAGGGCGATGGAGGGGATCGGCTTGCGGATCGCCCAGGCGGAGACGTTGAGGGCCATCACTGGGCTCCGGACGAGGCGGGGACAGGCGCGTCGGCGGCCGCGACGGGCCGGACGACCCGCACCGCGTCGCCCTGGCGCAGGAAGCCGGCGGCGCGGGCCACCACGGGCTCGCCCTCGGCCAGCCCCGAGGAGATCTCCGCGTATCCGCCGGCCACGATGCCGGTCTTCACGGGGCGGACCTCGACCTTGTCGTCGCGCACGACATGGACCGAGACGCCGTCCTGGCCGAAGATCAGCGCCGATGTCGGCACCGCGACGGCGTCGCGGCGGGCCAGCACGATCTCGCCGCGCGCAAAGGCGCCGACCCGCAGGTCCGGGCTTTGCGGAAGGCGGATGCGCACGCGCCCGACCCGCGACACGCGGTCCACCTCGGCCGGCAGCAGGCGCACCGTTCCCTGGATGAATTCTCCGTCCCGCACCTTGATGGACGCCGGAGCGCCGACCTTCAGCTGCGCCAGATGGATCTCCAGCACCTCCGCCTCGAGCTCCACATCGTTGTTGGCGATGATGCGGAACAGCGGCTCGCCGGCCAGGGCGCTGAGGCCGCCGAGCTTGACGGTGCGGCGGCTGACCACGCCCGCCGCGGGGGCGCGGATCTCGGTCCGGGCGAGCTTGACCTCGAGCTCCTTGCGCTGGGCCGCGGTCTGCGCGCGGTCGGCCTGGGCCACCGCGAGCCCGTCGCGGGCCGCGGCGAGGCGGCCATCGGCGACGCGGGCGGCCGATAGGCGCTGGTCGAGGATCTCCTGCGTGACGTTGCCGGACTTCAGAAGCGACTGGGCGCGCCCGAGCGCCGCCTGCGCCTCGACCTGCGCGGCCTCGGCCTGGACGATCTGGCTGCGCGCCTGGGCGATCGCGGCTTCGGCGCGCGCCGAGGCCGCGTCGTTCTGGGCGAGTTGCGTGTCGATCGTGTCGCGCGAGAGCCGGGCCAGGACCTGACCGGCCTTCACGGCGTCGCCCTCGTCGGCGAGGAGCTCGATCACCCGCAGGCCGTCGGTCTCGGCCGACACCAGCACCTCGTCGCGCGCGGCGAGCGTGCCGGACACGACGACGCGCTCGGCCATCTCGCGGCGGGTCGCCTGGGCGACCGTCACGGCGGGGATCGCCAGGGACGTCGCGGGAGCGGCGGCCTGCACCGCGGGCGCGGCCTGCGCCGCAAGCGCCGGCGCGGCGGGCGACAGGGCCAGGACGGACGCCAGGGCGGCGTAACGGGAACGGACGACGGGCGTCATGATGGGGCCTCGGAAGAAGCGGTCGAAGAAGGGTCGCGGGGGGATGTCTCGAGGGCCGGCCGGACTTGCCCGGTGAAGACGGCCCGGAACACCGCCATGGCGTTGGCGAGTTCGCGCTCACCGTCGAAATTCGGGTCCAAGGCGCGGCGCTTGAAGAGGCCGTCCGCCATCGTGAACAGCACCGTGCAGGCGAAGCGCGCGTCGACTTCGGCCGGAAGTTGTCCGGAGCCCTTGGCGGCCTCCACCATGGCGGCCAGCAACGTGCTGAGTTCGCCGTCGATGGCCCCACAGGCGGCGCCCACGGTGGGATTGCGGGTCGCCTCCGACCAGATCTCCAGCAGGACGACGGACTTCTCCCGCGGGGCGTCGACGATGTGCTTGCGGCCGAGATGCTCCAGCGCCTCGAAGAAGCCCATGGCGGCCCCGGCGCGGGTGAAGTCGGCCGCGACCTCCTGGCGGTCGCGCTCGGACAGGCCAGCCACGATGGCGTCCTTGGAGCGGAAATAGCGGTAGAGGTTGCCGGCGCTCATCTGCGCCTCGGCCGCCACGTCCTGCATGGTGGTGCGGTGGAAGCCGGCGCGCGCGAAGCAGCGCTCGGCCGCATCGAGGATGCGGACGTGCCGATCGGGGGAGGCGACGTCTTCGAGGATCATGAGCCTGCAACTGAGAATGAACGTTCATTCTCAGTACCCGGATCCTTGACGCGCGTCAAGTTGGTAGGGCGGGACCACCAATCCGGGCTTCCAATCGTCCGGCGTTCCACTAACCTGCGCTGCATTGAGAGGTCCGCAATGGGCCCCGCCCGCCCGCTCCGGCGGTGCGGAACGACCGGGAGGATGATATGGGCGTTCCGAAGATTTTTTCGGCGGCATTGCTGGCCGCCGGCGTGTTGACCGCAGGAGGGCTGGCGTCCGGCGCCGCGCTCGCGCAGACCTCGCTGCGGATGACGTGGTACTCGGACGGCAACGAGGGCGAGGTCATGAAGGACCTGCTCGCCCGGTTCGAGAAGGCCAATCCCGACATCAAGGTCGTGCTCGACCAGGTGCCCTTCAAGGCCATCAACGAGAACCTGCCGGTCCAGCTGGCCGCCGGCGAGGGTCCGGACATCGCCCGCGTGGTCGATCTCGGCGGGGTCGCCAAATACATGCTGGACCTGAGGCCCCACCTCAAGGACGCGGCCTATTTCGAGAAGAATTTCGGTCCCTTCCTGGAATGGATGCGGCTGCCCGGCGACACGGCCTCGATCCCCGGCTACATGACGCAGCTCACCGTCACGGGTCCATTCGTCAACAAGACCCTGTTCGAGCAGGCGGGCGTGAAGATGCCGGGCGACGGCGCGACGTGGGACGACTGGGCCAAGGCGACGAAGGAGGTCGCCGACAAGGTCAAGGCGCCCTTCCCGATCGCCATCGACCGCTCGGGCCACCGCTTCCTCGGCGCGGCGATCTCGTCCGGGGCGAAGATCTTCGACGCCAAGGGCGAGCCGGCCGTCATCGACGACGGCTTCAAGGCGATGTCGCAGAAGGTGTACGACTGGCACAAGTCCGGCGTGATGTCGAAGGAGCTCTGGGGTTCCGTGTCGGGAGCGACCTATCGGGGCGCGAACGACGAGTTCAAGAACGCCCAGGCGGTCCTCTACATGTCCGGCTCCTGGCAGGTGGCGCAGTTCGACAAGACCATCGGCAACGCCTTCGACTGGGTCGCGGTCCCCAATCCGTGCGGCGCGGGCGGCTGCACGGGCATGCCGGGCGGCGCGGCGCTGGTCGGCATCAAGACCACCAAGAACCCGCAGGCCGTCGCCAAAGTGCTCGAATATCTGGCGAGCGAGCCGGTCGCGTCGGAATTCTACTCGCGGACGCTGTTCGTGCCCGGCCATCTCGGCCTGTCGCAGAAGGGCATCGACTATCCGACCGCGAGCCCGCTCGCCAAGGCCGCCCTGCAGGTGTTCGGCCAGCAGGTCGGCAAGGTGTCGCCCATCGCCTACAAGCTGCAGGGCTATCAGTACAACCGCATCATCTTCAACGCGGTGATCAGCCGGCTCGGGCAGGCCATCTCGGGCGAGACCACCCTGGAGGACGCCTACAAGCGGATCGACCAGGACATCGCCCAGCAGATCGCGGAGAAGAAGAAGTCGTGAGACGTATCCCCTCATCCGGCGTTGCGCGCCACCTTCTCCCCGTTCCGGGGCGAAGGGAGGCCTGCGGCGCCGCCGGAGAGGGCTGGAACCTTGGGGCGGGCTCCATGCGCGCCCTCTCCCCGGCACGGGGAGAGGGCCGGGGTGAGGGCCGTCTCACACGCATAAGCCTCGCCGCATGAGCGCCCTCCCGCCCCCGTCCACGCTCGGAGAGCGCGTCTCGGCGCCCTTCGCGGCGCTGTGGGGGCTCATCATGCGGGGGTTGGACGCGCCCATGCGCTGGGCGCAGGAGCGGATCGGCGCGCGGCGGATGCCCTATCTGTTCCTGGCGCCGAACGCGCTCTTCTTCGGGCTGTTCGTGTTCCTGCCGCTGATCATCAACATCGCCTACTCGTTCACGGGCGGCTCGGCGCTCTATCTCTCCGACCGGCCCTATGTGGGCGCCTCGCAATATGGGCACCTGTTCGATTGCGGCAGCTATCTCGATCCGGGGTCCTGCCGGGAGGACCATTTCTGGCGCGGCGTGCAGAACACCGGGACATTCGTGGCCCTGCAGGTCGTGTTCATGGTGGGCTTCTCGCTGCTCACCGCCGTCGTGCTGAACATGGACATCCGCGGCCGGGGCTTCTTCCGCGCCGTCTACTTCTTCCCGGTGCTGCTCTCGCCCGTCGTGGTGGCGCTCATCTGGAAATGGATCCTGCAGCGCGAGGGCCTGCTCAACGCCGTCCTGACCGGTCTCGGAGGACAGAAGATCCTGTTCTTCGTGGAGCCCGGCTGGGCCATGTTCTGGGCCGTGTTCGTGTCGATCTGGGCCCATATGGGCTTCTACACGCTCATCCTGCTGGCCGGACTGCAGGCGATCCCGACCGACATTTACGAAGCCGCCGAGATGGACGGCGCCAAGCGCGCGCGGGTCTTCGCCCGCATCACGCTTCCCCTGCTCTGGCCCAACCTGATCGTCGTCATCGTGCTCGCCCTGATCAAGGGCGTGCAGACCTTCGATGAAGTCTTCGTGCTCACCGGCGGCGGCCCCGGCAGCGCCACCCTGCTGGTGGTGCAGTACATCTACGAGACGGCCTTCTCCAACCAGGTCCAGAATTTCGGGCTGGCCGGCGCCGCCTCGGTCATCCTGGGGCTGGTGCTGTTCACGCTCACGCTCGTGCAGCTGTGGGTGTCGCGCAAGAAGGACGCATCCGCATGAGCGCCCTCGCCGCCTTTCTGTCGCGCCGCCGCGGCGGCCGGCCCTGGCATTGGACCGACGTCGCCGCCTACGCCTATCTGGCGCTCGGCGTCGTGCTCATGTTCGGGCCGGTGCTCTGGCTCGTGCTGTCTTCCTTCAAGACGCAGGCTGCGCTCCTGGAGTTTCCGCCCTCGCTGCTGCCGATGTCGCAGAAGGAGGTGATGGTCCCAGGCCAGGACAAGCCGCTGCCGCTGTTTCGCGTCACCATGGAGGACGGCAGCGTGCGCGAACTGGCGCAGCTGCGCCGGATCGGCATCATCGCCCAGATGGTCGACCCCAAGGACCCGACGCAGACCATCCGCGCGCCCATCGACAAGCGCACCCCCGTGCGGGAGTTCGCGCTCGCCGCGCAGAACTACACCGAGCCGCTGCGCAACTTCGCCTTCCCGACCTTCCTGGCGAACTCGGTGTTCGTCACCGCGGTGGCGACGCTGATCACCCTGATCATCAACTCGATGGCCGCCTACGCGCTCTCGATCTACGACTTCAAGGGCAAGAACGCCGCCATGCTGGGCGTCGTCGGCACGCTGATGATCCCGATCACCATCATCCTCGTGCCGGTCTATGTGGTGGTGGCCAAGCTCGGGCTGGTGAACTCGCTCTGGGCCGTGATCCTTCCCGGCGCGGCGACGCCCACGGGCGTGTTCCTTCTGCGCCAATACATGCTGACGCTGCCGCGCGACCTGATCGAGGCGGCCCGCATGGACAAGGCGTCCGAATGGCAGATCTACTGGCGCATCGTGATGCCGCTGGCCCTGCCGGCCCTGGCCGTGCTGGCGATCTTCTCGATCATGTGGCGGTGGAACGAGTTCCTCTGGCCGCTCGCGGTGTTGACCAAGACCGAAAGCTACACGCTGCAGATCGGGCTCAACGCCTTCCAGGGCGAGCTGCAGGTGCAGTGGCACTATCTGCTCGCCATGACGGTGGTGACGCTGCTGCCGGTCGCGGTGGTGTTCGTGTTCCTGCAGCGCTTCATCACCACCGGCATCGCCAACACGGGCATGAAGTAATGGCGCATCTCGAGCTCCGCGGCGTCCACAAGAGCTACGGCCCCGTGCACATCATCCACGGCGTCGACCTCGACATCCGCGACGGCGAGTTCGTCGTGTTCGTCGGCCCGTCGGGCTGCGGGAAGTCCACGCTGCTGAGGATGATCGCCGGCCTGGAGGCGATCAGCGCCGGCGAGGTGCGCATCGACGGGCAGGTCGTCAACGACACGCCCGCCGCCGACCGCGGGCTCGCGATGGTGTTCCAGAGCTACGCGCTCTATCCGCATATGAGCGTGCGGCAGAACATGGCCTTCGCGCTGGAGAATATGGGCCTGCCCCAGGCCGAGATCGACAAGCGCGTCGCGCGCGCCGCCGCAATGCTGCGGCTTGGGGACTATCTGGAGCGCAAGCCCAAGGCGCTGTCGGGCGGACAGCGCCAGCGCGTCGCCATCGGCCGCGCCATCGTGCGCGACCCCAAGATCTTCCTGTTCGACGAGCCGCTCTCCAATCTCGACGCCGAGCTGCGCGTGGCCACCCGCAAGGAGCTGGCGGCGCTGCACGCCGAGATCGGCGGAACGATGGTGTACGTCACCCACGACCAGGTCGAGGCGATGACGCTGGCCGATCGCATCGTGGTGCTCCAGGCGGGCCGCATCGAGCAGGTCGGCGCGCCGCTGGAGCTCTACAACCGCCCGGCCAACCAGTTCGTGGCGGGCTTCATCGGCTCGCCCAAGATGAACTTCTTCAGCGGCGCGGTCACGCAGGCCAGCGGCGCGGGCGTGACGCTCCGGCTGGGCGACCGGCACGCCGTGTCGCTGCCCTACGGGGCCGCCGCCCTGCCGGCCAATCTGGGGGTGACCCTCGGCGTGCGACCGGAACACCTGGAGGTGGTGGAGACCGGCCCCGCCGACATCGAGGCGCCCATCACCCTCGCCGAGCACCTCGGCGGCGACACCTTCTTCACCTGCGAGGCGGAAGGACTGCCGCCGATCACGGTGCACCAGCCGGGCCAGCTGATGCGCGGCCGCGGCGAGTTGCTGCGCCTGCGGATCGACGCCGGGGCGGCGCATCTCTTCGATCGGGACGGCCGCATCCTGCTGCACGGGCGCGACGCCCTCGCCAGCCAGGCGCAGGCGCGGGCGGCCCATTAGGCCAGAGCCGGCGCGGCCGCGGCGGCGGCGCATGGCCTGAAGCCGTGATTTCGGGCCGGTCTGCCTATATAACCTGATGGACCGAGCCCCGTCGGCCCTGCATCCCGGTTCCCTGCATGCCTCCGTTCGCCGTCATCCTCGCCGCCGCGCTGTCGCTGTCGGCGCTGTTCGCAACGCCGCTGCGGGCGGCCGAACCCGCGCCGCCGATCCGCGTCATCATCGAGGTGCCGAACGACGACGCCGGCCGGGCGTTCCTGGCCGACAAGATCGCCCCGAATCTGCCTCAGAGCGGCGCGGGCGCCGCCCCGTCCGGGTCGGGCGGGGCGGCCCCCACCATCGCTCCCGGAGCCCCCGGCGCCGCGGGAGCGCCGGCCAGCGCCATGCCGCAGACCATGTTCAGCGGCAGCGCCTCGGGCGATTTCTCGTTCATGGCCGCCAACGAGTTGCAGAAGCTCCGGCAGCGGGCGCGCGCGCTCATCGCCGCCGCGCCGGGCGTGCCGGACGACATCGCGCTCTCGGCGAGCAGCTTCGTGCTGTCGCGCGGCTCGATCGACTGGCTGCAGCTCGCCCTCGCGTCGGGCCTGCTCCTGCTCGGCGGCGTCGCGGGCCAACGCCTGGCGTGGTGGGCCAGCCGCGGGCTGCTCAACCGGTTGCTGGAGTCCCCGGGCGACACCGTGCGGGAGCGGCTCCGGCTTCACGGCATGCGGGTCACGCTCGGGCTCTTCGTCCTCGCCGCCTTCCTGCTCGGCTCCATCGCGGCCTTCGTGCTCGTGCCGTGGCCGCCCGTCATCCGCGAGACCGTGCTCATCCTGCTCGCCTATGTGGCGGTGATCCGCCTGGCGCAGGCCTTCGGACGGGTGGTGATCGCGCCGGGGGCGCGGCACGACTATTTCCGCGTCGTGCCGCTCAGCCAGCCGGTGGCCTGGTTCTGGTACCGGACGCTGATGCTCTTCGTCGTCATCGTGGGCGCCGGGTTCGCCACCCTGAGCCTGCTCAACATCATGGGCGTGTCGCTGCTGTCCAAACAGGTCATCGTCAGCATCTGGTTCACGCTGCTGGCGCTCACGCTTCTGGCCAGGCTGGTGGCCCGCGTGCGCATGCAGGCCGACCCGCCGACGCGGCTGTCGGTGGTGCTCACCGCCACGCTCATCGTCTCCGCCTGGATCCTGGGATCGCTGCACCTGAAGCAGCTGTTCTGGACCCTCATCGTGGTCAGCCTGGTGCCGCTGACCATGCGGCTCGTCCGCGCCTCGATCCGCAACATCGTGAGGCCGGAGGAGACCGCCCGGGCGGGCGATTCCAGCGCGCTGGCCTGGGCGGTGGTGGTCGAGAAGGCGACGCGCGTCGTCGTCGTCGTCCTGTGCGCCACGGCTCTCGCCGACATCTGGTCCATCGACGTCAGCGACATCGCCATGGGCGAGTCGATCCTCACCCGGGCGGTGCGCGCCGTCATCCGGGTGATCATCATCATGCTGGTGGCCGACCTCGTCTGGAAGCTGGTGCGCGCGCTCATCGACGGGCGGCTCGACGATGGGGTGGCCTCCGCTCACGACGATTCCCCCGAGGGACGCAAGCGCTCGCGGCTGAACACCCTTCTGCCCATCCTGCGCAACTTCATCTTCGCCATCCTGGTCGGCGTCGCCTTCCTGATGGTGCTGGACTCGATGGGCATCCAGATCGGGCCCCTGCTGGCCGGCGCCGGCGTGCTCGGCATCGCGGTCGGCTTCGGCGCCCAGACGCTGGTGAAGGACATCATCTCGGGCATCTTCTACCTGCTCGACGACGCCTTCCGGGTCGGCGAGTACATCACGGCCGGGAGCTACAAGGGCACCGTCGAGTCCTTCTCGCTGCGCTCGGTGAAGCTGCGGCATCACCGCGGGCCGATCACGACGGTGCCGTTCGGCGTCCTGGGCGCGGTGCAGAACCTCAGCCGCGACTGGGTGATCGACAAGTTCTCGATCGGGCTGACCTACGACACGGACCTCGACAGGGTGAAGAAGATCGTCAAGGACATCGGCAAGCAGCTCGCGGCCGATCCCGAATTCGGGCCGCACATCATCGAGCCCTTGAAGATGCAGGGCGTCGAGCAGCTCGGCGACTTCTCGATCGAGGTGCGGCTGAAGATGATGACCAAGCCGGGCGAGCAATTCGTCATCCGGCGCGCCGCCTACGGGCTCCTGAAGAAAGCCTTCGAGCAGAACGGCATCCGGTTCGCCTTCCCGACCGTGCAGGTCGCAGGCGGGAACGGCGGCGGCGGCGAGCAGGCGATCGGCGCGGCCGCGCAGCGTCTGCTGGACGTGCGCCAGCAGCAGACGGCGGCCGCCGCGAGCCAGCCGGCGGCCTGAGCCGTCTCACCGCCCCGCTTCGGCCGGGCGGTAGAGCGCCTCCGCGTCGGCGCGGAACGCCGCGCGGGCGTCCTGGCGGGCGTAGAACATGTGCCCGCCGGGATAGACCTGGAGCCGCAGGCGATCCGGCCCGCCCAGGTCCGGAAGCTGGGCCAGCAGCAGCTTGTTCTCGTAATAGGGGGTCACCAGGTCGGTCGCCCCATGCGCCACGAGGGCGCGCATGTTGGGATCGAGCGCCAGCCCGTCGCGCAGGTCGCTGAGCGCCTCGGGCGCGCTGCGGCGGCCGCCCCATTGCCATTGGCCGCTCACCTCGCGGTTGAGCAGGCGGTAGGGCCTGTCGATGCGCCAGCCCAGGCGCCGGTAGAGGTCCGTCATGGCGGCGGAGAGCGGCGCCTCGATGGCGTCCAGCACGGGATCGTCGCCGTGCGGCCCCGGCGCGAAGGGCTGCGGATCGACGCCCGTGATCGTGGCGTCGTAGGCGCTGGCCACCCGGCCTTTCTGGCGCTCATGCGTGAAGGTGGAGACGTCCACCCGGCCCGCGAGCTTGCGCACCGTCTCCGGGTCGAGGCCCGTCAGGGCCGCGACGCGCGCCGACATGCGGTCCACCGCGGCCGTGTCGCCCGGACCCTTCAGCAGGTCGGCCATGAACTCCCCGGAGGCGTAGCGCTCCGCTTCCGCCATGGCCTGGCGGTTCAGCGACGCATCGCCGCGCGAGGCGTCGTCCCGGGCGGCGGCCATCGAGGGCAGTTCGGAGACCCACCGCATCGGCGAATGCCGGGGCTGGAAGCGCCAGGCGAAGTCGAGCACGGGCGACAGCATGATGACGCCCCGGACGCCGACGCCCTGGCTGGACTGCAGCTCGCGCGCCAGGCGCGGAGCCCGGTAGCCGCCATAGCTCTCGCCCAGGATGGTCTTGGGCGAGGCCTGGCGGTCGTTCTTCTCCACCCACTTGCGCACGAAGGTCGCGAGGCCCGAAATGTCGGCGTCCACGGACCAGAACCGGCGCCGAAGGTCGTCGCCCCGCGCGGTCGACCAGCTGTAGCCGGTTCCGACCGGATCGACGAAGACGAGGTCGGTGAAATCGAGCCAGGTCTCGGCGTTGGGGACCGTGACGGGGACGTCCGACGGGGCCGGTTTCTCCATCGGGAGCCGCCACGGGCCGATCGCGCCGATGTTCAGGTAGGCGGCCGCCGCGCCGGGTCCGCCGTTGAACGCGAAGGTCAGCGGGCGCTGCGCCACGTCGCCGCCTACGCGCCGGAACGCCACGAAACCGATCTCGGCCAGCAGCGGTCCGCCCTCGCCGTCGAAGAGCGGGATGGAGCCCAGCGTGGCGGTGAATTTGAGGGTCCGGCCCGGCAGGTCGAGCGTGTGCTCGGTGGTGACGTCGGCCGGAAACTTGCGGGCGTCGTCGCGCGCCTTCTCGGCGCGGTCCTGCGACTGGGCCTCCTGGTCGCGAGCCGGGCGGCCTTGCTGTTGCTGCTGCGCCCATGCGGGCTCGAAGGCCATGCAGAGCGCGAGGACGGCCGCCGGCAGCAGGGCGAGGCCGGCGTGCCTGCGGGACGATCGCGCGCGGGGCGCAGGGCCGGGAGACGGTGGGAGGGACATCGAGGCTCCTTCGAGGCGCTGGCCGCATCATAGCCGGTCGCGGGCGGTCCTGCGTCGGGCGGTCACGACATCGTCATGGAGGCCGCCGCGCCACAGCCCGATCACAAACGTGGCTCAAACGGAACCGTTGCGGTTCGTTTGTGTTCCTTGTGCGCCTTGGGCGTCGCAATCGGCGCCGCCATGATCCTGGAGTCGTCCCCTCATGCTTGTCAGCCGGCGTTTCGTCGCTCTTGGTCTGCCGATCGCCCTCGGCGGTTGCGTCTCCGCCGGTCCGCCTCCGGCGGCGTTGATCTCTTCCCGCTCCGCGCTGGATCCGGCCGCATACGCCATGTATGGCGACATCGACGACGAGCCCTTCCCCGTCCCGGCCGTCAACATCGACGAGATCGACCCCGTCTATCTGCGCCGCGTGGTGGCCTATTCGGGCCCGGAGCGCCCCGGGACGGTGGTGGTCGACCCTGACCAGCGCTTCCTCTACCTCGTGCAGGACGACGGCCGGGCGATGCGGTACGGCGTCGGCGTGGGCCGCGAAGGCTTCGGCTGGCACGGGAACGCCGTGATCAAGCGCAAGGCCGAATGGCCGACCTGGACGCCGCCCTCCACCATGATTCAGCGCCAGCCCGAGCTGGAGCAATATGCCAGCGGCATGCCGGGCGGCCCGGACAATCCGTTGGGCGCGCGCGCCATGTATCTCTACCAGGGCGATCGCGACACGCTCTACCGGATCCACGGCACGATCGAGCCCAACACGATCGGGACGCGGGTCTCCTCGGGCTGCATCCGCCTCATCAACCAGGACGTGATCGACCTTTATCGGCGCGTGCCGACGGGGTCCCGCGTGGTCGTGCGCGGCAGCCGCGGCGGCGGCGGCGACGAATTCAGCTGAGCCTGCGCCGCGCTGCGCTGTGGAGCGTTGCGTCCGCGCCGCTCCACAGCCGCGCGATGCGTGCTAGCACCGTGGGCCGTCCGGAATCGGGGACGGCCTGCGTGGCGAGGTTCTGTATGAAAGCCGGGATCGACATGGGCACGACGTCCGAGGGGACGACCGCCCTTCTCGACCTCGAGGAGCTGCTCGCGACCCGTCTGCTGGTGCAGGGCAATTCGGGATCGGGCAAGTCGCATCTGCTGCGCCGCCTGCTCGAGCAGAGCGCCAGCTGGGTGCAGCAGGCGATCATCGACCCCGAAGGCGACTTCGTCACGATGGCGGACCGATTCGGCCACTTGGTGGTCGACGCCGCCCAGAGCGAGAACGATCTGCAGCGCATCGCCGCGCGCGTGCGCCAGCACCGGGCCTCGGTGGTGCTCAACCTCGAGGGCCTCGACATCGAGGGCCAGATGCGCTGCGCCGCCGCCTTCCTGGGCGGGCTCTTCGACGCCGACCGGGACTACTGGTACCCCATGCTGGTCGTGGTCGACGAGGCGCAGTTGTTCGCGCCCGCCGCAGCCGGGGAGGTGTCCGACGAGGCCCGCAAGCTCTCGCTGGGGGCGATGACCAACCTGATGTGCCGCGGCCGCAAGCGCGGCCTCGCCGGCGTCATCGCCACGCAACGGCTCGCCAAGCTGGCCAAGAACGTCGCCGCGGAAGCGTCCAACTTCCTGATGGGACGCACCTTCCTGGACATCGACATGGCCCGGGCGGCCGACCTGCTCGGCATGGAGCGGCGCCAGGCGGAGGTGTTCCGCGACCTGGAGCGCGGCCGCTTCGTGGCGCTCGGCCCGGCCCTGTCGCGCCGGCCCCTGCCGCTGCGCATCGGCGAGGTCGAGACCTCCGCCCGCAGCTCCAGCCCCAAGCTGATGCCCCTGCCCGAGGCGGGCGGCGACGAGATCCGCGACCTGATCTTCGAGCCCGCCGAGCCCGACTATGTCCGCCCCCCGCGGCCCCGCGTGGCGCCAGCCCCCACCACAGCCGACATCATGGCGCAGCTCGCCCGCCCCCGGCCGGCCGAGCCGGCAGCCGAGCCCGCGCCGGAGATGAGCCCGGAGGAGCGCGGCGCGCTCATGGACGAGATCCTGCGCGACATCCTGCGGGACCCCGACGCGGCCTTCGCCTCCGTGGCGGTGCTGTATCAGGACTTTCTCGTGCGCTGCCGCATCCGCCGCGTGTCGGGCGAGCCGATGAGCCTGCCCACCTTCAGGCGGCGGCTCGCGGTGGCCCGCGCCGGCGCACAGCCCGGGCGATCCGACGAGGCCTGGACGAAGGCGGTGGCGTTCGCGGCCGAGCTGGAGGAGGACATCCAGGCCGTCTTCCTGCTCATCGCCCGCGCGGCGCTGTCCGGCGAGCCCTGCCCGGGCGACGATGTGATCGCGCGCGCCTTCGGCAGCCGGTCACCGGCCCGGGCGCGCCGCATTATCGCCTATATGGAAAGCCGCGGCATCGTGGTGTGCCGCACGGACCTGCGCGGCCAGCGGATCGTGGCCCTGCCCGATCTGGGCTGCGAGACCGCGCCGGGCGACGCCGCCGCCAAGGCGCCGGCTCCGACTGCCGCAGGCGGGTCGCCGGGCGCCGAAAACCCGGCTTCGCCGGACCTTTTCGCGCTGGGTTGATGGCGGGCGGCTCAGGTTCCCGCGAAGGCGATGGACCCCAGCCAGCCCAGTCCTCCGATGATGGCGGCGAGCAACAACCAACCCGACTTCATGGCGTGTTTCCGTTTCGTTAACCGTGGTGACGAACGCGTTTTCAGCACGCTTGTTCCGGTTTTGCCCGTGCGCCGGCGCACGCCATGACCTTCGAAGACGCAAACGGCGCTCCGCGGATGCTTCGGAACTCCAAAACTCGGGGTGAAGTTTAAGGAGCGTTCACGATTTCAGCCTAGAACTTGATCCGATCGCGGAAGCAGGTCCCGCCCCCCAGGGTCCGGAGCGCCGCCCATCTCTTGAGCACGCTTGAGGAGCCGCCCTGTGAGCCTCGCCTACGACACCCTGTCCCATCACGGCGCCTCCGCCTCGTCCGAAGCCATGCAGCGCATCGTCACCTTCAGGGTGGACGGCCGCAGCTTCGGCGTCGACGTCGCCGCCGTCCGGGAAATCAAGGGCTGGCAGCCCACCACGCCGCTGCCCAACGCGGCCTCGCACGTGCTCGGCGTCATCAACCTGCGCGGCGCGATCATCGCGGTCTACGACCTGCGCCAGCGCCTCGGCCTCGGCCCGAGCACGATCTCCCGCTCGAGCGTCGTCATCGTGGTGGACCTCGGCGAGCGCCTCGCCGGCCTGCTGGTCGACGCCGTGTCCGACATCGTCGACATCCAGATCTCCGCCCTCCGCCCCGCCCCGGACATCGCCGGCGAGGGCGACGACATCCTGCAGGCGCTGGTCGTCAAGGGCGACGAGGTCGTGGCGCTGCTCGACCTCCCCGCCGTCGTGCGCGAATCGCATGGCGCGACGCTGAACTGAGCGTCGCACCAAGCCGTTCCGAGAAAGGGGCCCCAGCGGCCCCTTTTTGCTGCCGGCGAACTCAGGACCTTGCGTCTTTCGGCGGGCGGGGAGATCTCTCCCACCCACTCAGCCCCACACCTCCCGGCTGATGTCCACGATCATCTGCAGCTTGGCCCACTGCTCGTCCTCGGCCAGGGTGTTGCCCTCCTCGGTGGAGGCGAAGCCGCATTGCGGGGAGAGGCAGAGCTGGTCGAGGGGGGCGTATCTGGAGGCTTCCTCGATCCGGCGCTTGATGTCGTCCTTCTTCTCCAGGACGCCCGTCTTGGAGGTGACGAGGCCCAGCACCACCGTCTTGCCCTTGGGGAGAAAGCGCAGGGGCTCGAAGCCGCCGGCGCGGTCGGTGTCCCACTCCATGAAGTAGGCGTCGACATTCACCTCGTTGAAGAGCAGCTCGGCGATGGGCTCGTAGCCGCCGCTGGCCACGAAAGTGGAGCGGAAATTGCCGCGGCACAGATGCATGGAGATCACCATGTCGCTCGGCCGGCCCGCGATCGCGGTGTTGATCATGCCCGCATAGATGTGCGGCTGCTGCACCGGGTCGTCGCCGCGGTCGGACAGCATCTTGCGCTGCTCGGGGTCGCACAGATAGGCGAAGCTGACGTCGTCGAGCTGCAGGTAGCGGCAGCCCTCCCCGGCGAAGGCCTGCACGGCGCCGTGATAGGCCTGGCCGAGATCGGCGTAGAAGTCGTTCATGTCCGGGTAGAGGCCCATGTTGATGAGCTTCCGGCCGGACCGGTAGTGCAGCATGCTGGGCGACGGAATGGTGAGCTTGGGGACCGAGCCCTTGCCGCTCTTCTCGGCCGTTTCCTTCAGGAAGCGGAAGTGCTCCAGGAAAGGATGGCCCGAGAAGCCGATCTTGCCGGTCACGCGCGGCGCTTCGTTCTTCGTCTGCACGCCCGAGAACTGGATGCCCTGCTCGACTTCCACCTTGGTGACGCCGTCGAGGTTCCAGAGGAAGTCATAGTGCCACCATGAGCGGCGGAACTCGCCGTCGGTGACGGCCTTCAGCCCCACCTGCTCCTGCTTGGCGACGACGGCGGCGATCTCGCGATCCTCGACGGATTTCAGCTCCTCGGCGGAGATCTCGCCGGCGGCGCGCCGGGCGCGGGCCTCCTTGAGGGCCGCCGGGCGCAGCAGGCTGCCGACCATGTCGGCGCGGAACGGGGGGGCGGTGCGGCTGGTCATCGGACGTCTCCCGAGGAAGTTGGGTTTTATGTTGGGCTTGTCGGGCGGGCCGGGCCCGCGGTCAAGCGGCCCCGCGATGGCCCACCCGGCCGGCGACGCCCAGATGCGTCTCCAGGGCCGCGCGGTCCGCCGCGAGGGCGGCGCTCGTGCTGGAGTGCACCACCATGCCGCGGTCCAGGATCACGGCGTCGTCGGTGACGCCGAGTATCTTCTGGGCGTTCTGCTCGACGATGATGGCGGTGAGCCCCTCGTCCCGGATGATCCGGCCCAGGGCCGCTAGGAGTTCGTCGACGATGATGGGCGCAAGGCCCTCCAGCGGCTCGTCGAGCAGGATCAGGCGGGGGTTCAGCGTCAGGGCGCGGCCGAGCGCCAGCATCTGCTGCTCGCCGCCGGAGAGCTGGTTGCCCAGGTTGCGGCGGCGCTCCTGGAGGCGGGGGAACAGCTCATAGACGCGCGCCACCGTCCACGGCCCGGGTCGGGCCACGGCGGTCATGTTCTCCTCGACGGTGAGCGACTTGAAGATGTTGCGCTCCTGCGGGACCCAGCCGACGCCCGCCATGGCGCGCTGCTCGGGCCGCAGGCGGGTGATGTCGCGCCCTCCGAGCCGGATCGTCCCGCCTTGATGCGTCGTCACGCCCACGATGGTGTTCATCAGCGTGGTCTTGCCCGCGCCGTTGCGGCCGAGGAGCGCCAGCGAGCGCCCGTCCTGGATCGCCAGCGAGACCTCGTTCAGCACCCGGGCCTCGCCATAGCCGGCGGACAGGCGCTCGAGGGCGAGCAGCTCAGCCATGTCCGGCCTCCCCGAGATAGACCTCGCGGACGCGCGGATCGTGCGCGATCTCCTGCGTGGAGCCCTCCATGAAGAGGCCGCCATTGACCAGCACGGCGATGCGCTGCGCGAAGGAGAAGACGAGGTCCATGTCGTGCTCGATCAGCAGGATGGTGACGTCCTCCGGCAGGCCGCCGACGATGTCGAGGATCTCGTGGCGCTCCTCCTCGGGCACGCCCGCGGCGGGTTCGTCGAGCAGCAGCACGCGCGGCCGGCTGGCGATGGCGACGGCGATCTCCAGCAGCCGCTGCTTGCCGTAGGGCAGCACCCGCGTCTCTTCGCCCATGACGTCGCTGAGGCCGAAGCGCTCCAGCACCGCGGCGGCCTCGTCGATCACGTCCGCCTTGGAGCCGGCCAGCCGCCACCACTCGCCGCCATGGCCGAGCCGCTCGGAGATGGCGAGGCCCACCGTCTCCAGCGGCGTCATGTGGGAGAACAGCTGGTTGATCTGGAAGGTGCGGGCCAGCCCGCGCCGGACCCGCCGGTGCTGCGCGAGGCCCGTGATGTCCTCCCCTTCCAGCAGCACCGCGCCGCCGCTGGGGCGCAGGACGCCGGTGAGCAGGTTGATCAGCGTCGTCTTGCCCGCTCCGTTGGGGCCGATCAGGGCGTAGCGCACGCCCTTTTGCAGGCTGAGCGACACGTCATTGGTGGCGACGAGCCCGCCGAAGCGCTTGACGAGGTTGCGGGTCTCCAACGCGAAGGCGGCGTTCATGCGCGCCTCCGCCGGGAGAACGGCGCCAGGGCGCGACGCATGGCGGCGCTGATGCGGTCGCGGCCCGCCAGCACGATGACGACCAGCACGAGGCCGATCCAGAACTGCCAGTATTGCGGCGTGATGGAGGACAGGAAGTCCTGCATCACCTTGAAGATCACCGCGCCCAGGATGCCGCCATACAGATAGCCGACGCCGCCGAGCACGAGCACCAGCATCACGTCGGCGGAGCGTTCGAAATTGAAGAAATCGAGCGAAACGAACTGGGTCGTCTGGGCGCTGAGTCCGCCCGCCACGCCGGCGAAGGCCGCCGCCAGGGTGTAGACGGCCACCAGGCGGACATTCACCGGGATCCCGACCGCGCGGGCGCGCAACGGGTTCAGCCTGATCGCCCGCAGCGCCATGCCGAAGGGCGAATGCACGATGCGCCGCGCCAGCAGGAACAACAGGAACAGAACCGTGAGGCTGTAGACATAGGCGGTGCGGCCATAGAGGTCGAAGTCGAAGAGGCCCAGCACGGGCCCGACCGCGACCCCCTGCAGGCCGTCGGCTCCGCCCGTCAGCCAGGCCTCCCGGTTGGCGACCTCCAGCAGCATCAGGGCGATGCCGAGAGTCACCATCAGGCGGGTCAGGTCGGATCCGCGCAGCAGCAGGAACGAGGTCGCGAAGCCGAGGATCGCGGCCATTCCGGCCGCGGCCGCGAGGCCAAGCAGCGGGTCGCCATAGCCGAACTTCGACAGAAGCC
This sequence comes from Alsobacter sp. SYSU BS001988, assembly GCF_054796215.1. Lineage (NCBI taxonomy): Bacteria > Pseudomonadati > Pseudomonadota > Alphaproteobacteria > Hyphomicrobiales > Alsobacteraceae > Alsobacter > Alsobacter sp. SYSU BS001988. The sequence continues at coordinate 296,581 of NZ_JBTAMK010000001.1, forward strand.
CCGCCGTATAGGCCCCAAGACCGAAAAAGGCCGCGTGTCCGAGGGAGACGATGCCGGCGAAGCCCAGGATGAGATCGAGCGAGAGCGCGAACAGCGCCAGGATCGCGATCTCATTCAACAGCAGCAGGTGGCGGGGCAGCGCGAAGATGGCTGCGACGGCCAGGAGCCACACCGCATATTCCCACCAGCGCCAGCGGGCGGCGGCCGCCATCAGGCGGCGCGGGCCGTCGACGGACGCGGGCGGGCTCGCGGCGACTCCGGGGGCGAGGACATCGCTCATCGGGCGGCGCTCCGGGCGAAGAGGCCCTGCGGGCGCCAGATCAGCACCAGCACCATGATGGCGTAGATGATGAACGCGCCGGCCTTGGGGATGTAGTATTTGCCGGCGATGTCGGCGACGCCCAGCAGCAGCGAGGCGAAGAACGCGCCGGTGATGCTGGATGCGCCGCCCACGGTCACGACGATCAGGAAGTAGATCATGAACTTGACCGGGAAGGTCGGGTCCATGCCCAGGACCTCCGCCCCGAGCGCGCCGCCAAGCCCGGCGAGGCCGGAGCCGATCGCGAAGGTGATGGCGAAGACGAGATTGACGTTGATCCCGAGCCCGCGCGCCACGCGCGGATCGTCGACGGCGGCCCGCAGCCGGCTGCCGAAGCGGGTGCGGACCAGGGCGACCTGCAGCAGCAGCGTGAGCAGCCCGCAGATGACGATGATGAACAGCCGGTACACGCCGATGCTGCCACCCAGCAGGTCGATCCTGCCGCGCAGCACGTCCGGGATGGTGATCATCTGGGAGCCGGATCCCATCGTGTAGTCCACCGCCGAGACGGCCATGAACACGATCCCGATGGTGAACAGCACCTGGTCGAGGTGGCTGCGGTCATAGAGGTGGCGGTAGAGCGTGCGCTCCAGGACGACGCCGATCAGGGCGGCGAACAGGAACGCGATGGGCAGGCACAGGAAGAAGGACACGCCGAGCCGATTCATCAGCACGGAGGTGACGTAGCCGCCCGCCATCGCGAAGGCGCCATGCGCGAGGTTGACGAAGTTCATCAGCCCGAGCGTCACCGACAGGCCGCAGGCCAGGATGAACAGGAGCATCCCGTAGGCGACGCCGTCGAAGAGGATGGTGACCATGGGGCTGCGGGCTCGAGATGGGGTCGTCGTGACCCTTCTCCCCGGCACGGGGAGAAGGTGGCGCGCAGCGCCGGATGAGGGGTCGTGACCGGACCAGCCCCCTCATCCGGCCTCGCCTTGCTCGGCCGCCTTCTCCCCGCAGGCGGGGAGAAGGGAGAAGCCTTTACTGCTTCTTGGCGGCCTTCACGGGGTCCTTCACCTTTTCGATGGCGGCGAATTCCTGGTTGAACAGCTCGCCGCCGACCTTCTCGACCTTGCGGACATAGATGTTCTGGATGATGTCGCGCGTCTCGGGGTCGATCTGCACCGGGCCGCGGACGCTGGTCCAGCTCATGCCCTTCATGGCGTCGAGCAGGGCCTGGCCGTCCGTGGAGCCCTTGGTCTTCTCCAGGGCCTTGTAGACGAGCTGCATGCCGTCATAGGCGCCCACCGCCATGAAGTTGGGCCGGAAATTGTTGGCCTTCTTGAAGGCTTCCACGAAGGCCTTGTTCTCGGGCGAGTCGTGGGAGGCGGAGTAGTGATGGGTGTTCACCACCCCCAGCGCGCTGTCGCCGATCTCGTTGAGCAGGTCGTCGTCGAGCACGTCGCCTGTGGCGATCAGCTTGATGCCGGCCTGGGTCAGGCCGCGCTCAGCGTATTGCTTCATGAAAGTGGCGCCGAAGCCCGACGGCAGGAACACGAACACCGCGTCGGGCGCCGAATCCTTCACCCGCTGCAGGAAGGGCGCGAAATCGGGGTTGCGCAGCGGCACGCGCAGCTCCGCGGTGACCTCGCCGCCGGCCTTGGAGAACGCCTCCTTGAACGCCTTTTCGGCGTCGATGCCGGGGCCGTAGTCGGACACCAGGGTGACAACCTTCTTGATGCCGTTCTTGGCCGACCACTCGGCCATGGGCACCGTGGCCTGCGGCAACGTGAAGCTGGTGCGGACGATGAAGGGGGACTGCTCGGTGATGATGGCGGTGGCCGCCGCCGTGACGATCTGAGGAATCTTCGCCTGGGTGGCGATGGGCGCGACGGCGAGCGCCAGCGGCGTCAGGCCGAAGCCCATCAGGACGTTGACCTTGTCGTTGACGACGAGTTCCTGGGCGAGGCGCTTGGTGACGTCGGGCGCGCCGGTGTCGTCCTTGACGATCAGTTCGACCTTCTTGCCCGCGACCGTCGCGCCGTTCTGCTGGATCCAGAGCTTGGCGGCCGCCTCGGCCTGCTTGCCGGTGCTCGCGCTCGCGCCGGTCATCGGCAGGATGAGGCCGATCCTGACGCTCTCCTGAGCCGTCGCCGGCCCCGAGGCTGCAGCCAAAGCGGCGGCCCCGAGAACGCCCAGAACGGCCCTGCGCGTGCGGGAGACGGACGTCCCCGGATTGCTTGTCGACATTCGTCGCTCCTCCCAGAGTGTGTTGTTCGTTATGCGAACAACAATTCGTATTGCGAACAGCTTATGATCGGACGTCAAATCGCGTCAAGTTCGCTGCGCGGCTCAGCCGGCGTCGCCGCTTTTCGCCCTTAATCAGCCCGTTCGACGCGAGGAATGCAAATGGGAGTTTCAGGGCCGTTGCTGCGCATCGTTCATCAATCCGCGGCTCTGATGCAGAAGGCAGGGGCTCCGGCGCGTGTTTCGCGCTAGCGACGCGGCGCGCTCGCGACTAGGGTGAACAGACCAGTTCAGTACCACTTGGACGCGCGGCGGAGGCCGGGATGGAGAGACTGCTGATCGAGGGCGGCCACCGCCTGGAGGGCGCGGTCCAGATCGTCGGGGCCAAGAACGCCGCGCTCCCGCAACTCGCGGCCGCGCTGCTGAGTCCGGAGCCTCTCACCCTCACCAACCTGCCCGACGTCGCGGACGTCCGCTCCATGATGACGCTGCTGGAGCATTACGGCGCCACGGTGCTGGCGCGTTCCGGCGCGGTCACGGTCGACGCCGCGGCGGTGGTCAACCGCGAGGCGCCCTACGACATCGTACGGCGCATGCGCGCCACCATCCTGGTGCTCGGCCCGCTGCTGGCCCGCTTCGGCCATGCGCGGGTGTCGCAGCCCGGCGGCTGCGCCATCGGGGCTCGCCCGGTCGACCTGCACCTCAAGGCGCTGGCCGCCCTGGGGGCCACCATCGCGCTGGACGGCGGCTCCATCGACGCCCGCGCGCCGGACGGCCTGCGCGGCGGGCGGATCCTGTTCGGCTCGCCGTCCGTGGGGGCGACCGAGACGGCCCTGATGGCCGCAGTCCTGGCCCGCGGCGAAACCGAGATCATGAACGCCGCGCGCGAGCCGGAGGTCGCGGATCTCTGCGCCTGCCTCGTCGCCATGGGGGCCGAGATCGAGGGCGCGGGCACGCACCGCATCCTGGTCCAGGGCGGCCGCGCGTTGCGCAAGGCCCGGCACGAGATCCTGCCCGACCGGGTCGAGGCCGGAACCTATGCGGTGGCCGCCGCCATCACGGGCGGGCAGCTGGAGCTCACCGGCGCGCGGCTGGAGCATCTGGCCGCCGTGGGCGAGGCGCTGGAGGCGGCCGGCGTCCGGATCTGGCCGACCGACCGCGGCCTCATGGTGTCGCGGCCGGGCCGGCTGAAGGGCGTAGACATCACGACGGAGCCCTATCCGGGCTTCTCGACCGACCTGCAGGCCCAGTTCATGGCGCTGATGACCATCGCGGACGGGGCCTCGATGATCCGAGAGACCGTGTTCGAAAACCGCTTCATGCATGTTCCCGAGCTGTCGCGGCTGGGCGCCAGCATCACCCTGCAGGGCGCGAGCGCGATGGTGCGCGGCGGCGCGGTCCTCAAGGGCGCGCCCGTGATGGCGACCGACCTGCGGGCCTCGGTGAGCCTCGTCCTGGCCGGCCTCGCCGCGGAGGGAGAGACGGTCGTCAACCGCGTCTACCATCTCGACCGCGGCTACGAATGCCTCGACAAGAAGCTCGTGCGCTGCGGCGCGCGCATCCAGCGCCTCCGGGACTGAACCGCGATGCCGACCGCCGACGAGACGCCGCCCGCCCTTCCCGCCGACGCGCTGCTGATCGGCGTCGACGGCGGCGGCACGGGGTGCCGGGCCCGCATCGAAACCGCCGCAGGGGATGTGCTCGGGGCCGGCGTCGCCGGACCGGCCACGACGCGGCTGGGCATCGACGCCGCGCTGGCGTCCATCCTGACGGCCTGCCGCGGCGCGCTGGCCGAGGCCGGGCTCGACGAGGCGGACTTCGCCCGCATGCGGGCCGGCATCGGCCTCGCCGGGGCGGGCCGCAAGGGCGCGCTCGAGGCTCTGCAGGCCGCGCCCCTGCCGTTCTGCGCGACCGCCTTCGCGACGGACGGGCTGATCGCCTGCATCGGCGCGCATTCGGGCCTGGACGGCGGGATCGTGATCGTCGGCACGGGCAGCTTCGGGCTCGCCCGGGTCGGCGGCCATGAGCACAAGGTCGGGGGCTATGGCTTCCCGGTCTCGGACGAGGGCAGCGGCGCCGATCTCGGCCTCCAGGCGATCCGGCTGGCGCTGCGCGCCCATGACGGCCGGGTCGACAGGACCGCCCTGCTGGCGGAGGTGATGCACCGCTTCGACGACGACCCCGTCGAGGTCGTCGCCTGGATGGACAAAGCCACCGCCACCGAATACGCGACCTTCGCCCCGCTCGTCATGCGCCACGCGGACAATGGCGACCCCACCGGCCGGCGCATCGTGCAGGCCGCCGCCGAGCAGGTCGACGGGCTCTGCCGCGCCCTCACCGAGCGCGGCGCGCCCCGGATCGCGCTGGTGGGCGGCCTCTCCAGCGCCATCGAGCCCTGGCTGGCGCCCGACGTGCGCCGCAGGCTGAAGCCGCTCGACGGCGACGCCGTCTCGGGCGCGCTGTGGATGGCCCGCCGGAACGGCTGAGCGGCGTTCCGCTTGCCGCCGAACCGAACGGCCCTAGACTGGTATCATCACTGGTATCATCGAGGACCGCCCCTCCATGCCCACCGAGGACGTCAGCGCGCGCTTTGTGGACCTGGACGAGTGGCCCACCCTCGACGCCGTGGAAGCCATGTATGAGGGCCAGCTCTCGGCCGTCGCGGCGGTGCGGCCCGCGCTGGCCTCCATCGCCCGCGCCGTGGACGACGCCGCGCATGGACTGCGCCGGGGCGGCCGGCTGGTCTATGCCGGGGCCGGCACCTCCGGGCGCGTCGCCGTGCAGGACGGGGCCGAGCTTCCGCCGACCTTCGACTGGCCGCTGGATCAGCTCGTCTTCGCCATGGCGGGCGGCCCGAAGGCCCTGATGCGCAGCGCCGAGGGCGCGGAGGACGACGAGGCGGACGCCGCCGCCAAGGTGGAGACGGCGGGGATCGGCCCCGACGACGTCGTGATCGGGCTGGCGGCCAGCGGCGCCACCCCCTACACGGTCGAGTTCGTGCGCCGCTCCACGGCGCGCGGAGCGGTGACGCTGGGAGTCGCCAACAACCCGGCCGCTCCCCTCCTGGCGGTCGCGCGCCACCCGATCCTGATCGAGACCGGGGCCGAGGTGCTGGCCGGCTCCACCCGCATGAAGGCCGGGACGGCCCAGAAGGTCGCCCTGAACCTGTTCTCCACGGCCGTGATGATCCGGCTGGGGCGGGTCTATCGCGGCATGATGGTGCATATGCAGGCCAGCAACGCGAAGCTGCACCGGCGGGCGGAATCCATGGTGGCGCTGATCACCGGCTGCGACGAGCCGGCCGCGGCCGAGGCGCTGCGCCAGGTGGACTGGGACGTCAAGCGCGCCGCCCTCGTGGTGAACGGGATGGATCCCGACACCGCCGGCGTGCTGCTCGACCGTCATGGCGGCAGCCTGCGGCAGGCCCTCGCGGCGCTTGAGGGGGCCGACCGGGCGAGCGGAGCCGCGGGCGGATGAGCCTCGACCCGGGCCGCATCACCCTCGACGGGGCGAGCCCGACGCCGCTCTATCTGCAACTCGCCGAAAATCTGCGCGGGCTGATCCGGGGCGGCGCCGTGCGGGTGGGCGAAGCGTTGCCGTCGGAGCGCGAGCTCAGCGCGAGGACGCAGATCTCGCGGGTCACCGTCCGCAAGGCCATCGACGCGCTGCTGCGCGAGGGCATGCTGTCGCGCCGCCCCGGCTCGGGCACCTATGTGGCGGTCCGGATCGAGCAGCCGGCCTCGCTTCTGGCCGGGTTCTCGGCCGACATGGCCGGCCGCGGCTTCCGGCCCGGCAGCGTCTGGCTGGAGAAGGAGCGCGCGACCGCGTCCGCCGAGGAGGCCGCAGCGCTGGGCCTCGCGCCCGGCGGCGCCGTGCTGCGGCTGTCGCGGGTGCGAACCGCCGACGGCGAACCGCTCGCCATCGAACGCGCCGTGGTCGCGGCGGCGCTGCTGCCGCCCCCGGAGGAGATCGGCGACTCCCTCTATGGAGCGCTGGCGGCCCGAGGGGCGCGGCCGGTGCGCGGCGTCCAGCGGCTGCAATCCTCGCTCGCCTCCGCCAGCGAGGCCGAACTCCTGAACGTGGCCGTCGGCTCGGCCATCCTGCGCATCGAGCGCCGCAGCTTCATGGCCGACGGCGCGCCCGTGGAGGTCACCCGCTCGGCCTATCGCGGCGACCGCTATGATTTCGTCACGGAAATCCGCGACGCCGAAGCGCCGGCGGCGCCCAGGCTCGCGCGTCACGACGGAGGCAAGCCCCCATGACCACCGCCATGCTGCGGGAGATCCAGGAGATACCGGAAGCCGCCGCGCGCCTAGTCGCCGACGCCGCCGCCATCGGGGCCGCCGCCCGGCGCTGCGCCGCCGCGCCGCTGCCCTTCGCGGTGGTGTGCGGGCGGGGCAGCTCAGGCCATGCGGGCGTCTATCTGCGCTACCTCATCGAAACGAGGCTCGGCGTCGTGGTGTCGGCTTCGGCCCCCTCCATCGTGACCAGCTATCGCAAGCCTTCCGCCATGGCGGGCGCGCTGTTCTTCGTCATCTCGCAGTCGGGCCGCAGCCCGGACCTCGTGGCCGCCACCGAGGCCGCCAATCACGCGGGCGCGCTGACGGTGGCGCTCGTCAACGACGACGCCTCGCCGGTGGCGGACGCCGCCCATGTGGTGATCCCGCTGCTGGCGGGTCCGGAATCCGCAGTCGCGGCCACCAAGACGGTGACGTCCTCCATGCTGGCCAGCGCCATGCTGATCGGGGAGCTCTCCGGGGACGAGGCGCTGACCGCCGCGACCCGGCGCATGCCGGAGCGGCTGGCCGCGTGCCTCTCGCTGGATTGGAGCGCCTGGGCCGACGCGCTCGGGCCGGCGCGGGCCGCCTTCGTGGCGGCGCGCGGCTACGGCTTCGGGCCGGCGCGCGAAATCGCCCTGAAGCTCAGCGAGACCCTGCGGCTGCCGGCGCTCGGCTATAGCGCGGCGGAGCTGCGGCACGGCCCGCGCGCCGCCATCGACAAGGACACGCCGGTGCTGGCGCTGCGTCAGGAGGACGCCACCGCCGCCACGGTCGACGGCCTCACGGCGGATCTCCTGGACGCGGGCGAGCCCATTTTCTGCGCCGGCGGGCCGGGATCGGGCCTGCCCTGGATCGGCGACGACCATCCGGTCTGCGATCCGGTCTGCATGCTCGTGCCCGCCTATCGGGCGATCGAGCAGGCGGCCCGGGCCGCCGGTCTCGATCCCGACAACCCGCCCTTCCTCAGCAAGGTGACGCGGACCTTGTGAGGGGCGGTCACCCCTTCTCGTAAAACACGCAGGCGTAGACGCCGCCGACGACGTCGCGCTCGTATTCGCGCGTTAGCCGCCAGCCATGGCGCTCGTAGAAGGCCCGGGCGGCGTGGTTGTCCCTGAAGCTCTCCAGCGAGCGGGCGCCCCGCGCCTCGGCGTCGGCCAGCAGGGCGGCGCCCGCGCCGGTCCCCTGCGCGGCGGGGTCGACGAACAGCATGTCGAGATGCGTCCCGGTGACCATCGAGAAGGCGACGACGGCGCCGTCGCGGTCGGCCACCCGCATGCGGTCGAGCGAGGCCGTGAAGCGCGCAGCCAGATCCGCGGGCGTGCGGGCCGCGAAGAAGGCCTCGCCCACGATGGACGAGAAGGCCGCCCGATAGGACGCGTCGGCCACCTGCGCCAGCGGCGCGACATCGGCGGGCCGGGCGTCCCGGATCGTCAGCCCGCCGCTCAGTCCCGCCCCCTCAGGCGCGGGTCCAGCGTGTCGCGCAGCGCGTCGCCGAGCAGGTTGAGCCCGAAGGCGAGCACCAGGATGGCCGCGCCGGAGAACACGGCGCTCCAGGGCGACAGCATCAGGAAGTTGCGCCCCTCCGACAGCATCAGCCCGAGCGAGGGCGTCGGCGGCTGCACCCCCAATCCGAGAAAGGACAGCGAGGCCTCGACCAGGATGGCGGAGGAGAGCAGCAGACTCGTCTGCACCAGCACGACGCTGGCGAGGTTGGGCAGCACGTGCATGGCCATGATCCGGGCGTCCGACGCGCCCACGGCGCGCGCGCCCGTGACGTAGTCGCTCTCGCAGATCACCAGCGCCGGGCCGCGCAGGAGGCGGGCGAAGATCGGCGTATACACGACCGCGATGGCGACCGCCGCCGTGGAGGATTGCGGCCCCAGCACGGCCACCACCCCGATCGCGAGCAACAGGACCGGGAAGGCGAAGAGCACGTCCATCGCCCGCATGACGATGCGGTCGGTCCAGCCGCGGTAGAAGGCGGTCACCAGCCCCAGCGCGCCGCCCACCATCAGCGCCGTCCCGACCGCCGCGACCGACACGGCCAGCGAGGCGCGCCAGCCATGGATGATGCGCGACAGCACGTCCCGTCCGAACTGGTCCGTGCCGAGCCAATGCGCGGCGCTGGGGCCCTTGAGGCGGGCGATCACGTCCTGCTTCAGCGGATCATAGGGAGCGACCTGCCCGGCGAAGGCCGCCATCAGCACTTGCAGCGCGACGAAGGCCGCCGCGAAGGCCAGCAGCGGGCGGCGGCGCAGGAACTCCACCTCAGGCCCTCACGCGCGGGTCGATGACGACGTAGAGCATGTCGACCAGGAAGTTCACCAGGACGAAGCCGAAGGTCACCACCAGGATCGCCCCTTGCAGGAGCGGGTAGTTTCGTTCCGCGATCGCGCCGAGGATCAGGCGGCCGAGCCCCGGGATGGCGAAGACCTGCTCGACCACGATGGCGCCCCCCAGCAGGTAGCCGGTGTTCACCCCCACGCTGGTGACGAAGGGGATCAGGGCGTTCCGCAGCGCGTGCTTGTAGAGCACCTGGCGCTCGCTCACCCCCTTGGCCCGGGCCGTGCGGATGTAATCCTGGCCGAGCGCGTCCAGCATGGCGGATCGGACGAGGCGCGAGAGGCCGGCCAGCAACGGCAGCGCCAGCGCCACCGCGGGCAGGACGAGGCGGCCGAGATTGCCGAGCGGGTCCTCGCCGAAGGGCACGTAGCCCAGCGCCTGCAGGTTGGGGGCGAGCGTGGCCAGCGCCAGGATCATCACAATGCCCAGCCAGAAGGACGGGATCGTCAGCCCCGCCACGGTGAGCACCCTGAGGGCGCCGTCGGCGAAGCGGCCGCGCAACCGCGCCATCAGGACGCCGGTCGGCACCGCGAGCCCGGCCCCGATGGCGAGCGCCAGCACGGTGAGCTGGATCGTCGGCCAGACATGGGCCGCGATCTCCTGCAGGACTGGCCGGCCGGTCCACAGCGACACGCCGAGATCCCCGCGCAGGGCCGCGCCGATCCAGGCGAGGTATTGCGTCAGGATCGGCTGGTCGAGGCCGATGCGCGCCCGCAGCGCCGCGATGCGCTCGGGCGTCACCTCCGTGTTCGCCCCCAGCATGATCGCCACCGCGTCGCCGGGGATCAGCCGGATCATGACGAACACGATCGCGGAGACGCAGAGCAGGACGACCGCGAGGTCGATGACCCGGCTGGCGAACAGGCGCGCCGTCATCACTTTCCGGCGGTCGTGTCGGCCAGGTAGCTCAGCGAGCGGTTGGACATGATCTCGAAGCCGGTCACATTGCTCCGCATCGCGGTGAAGAGCTGCCCGTAGGCCAGGTGCGCGATCGGGCCGTCGCAGGCGAGAGCCTTCTGGACCTGCGCGTACTGGGCCTTGCGGCTGGCCGGGTCCTGATTGGCGCGGGCCTTGTCGAGCAGCGCGTCCACCTCGGGGTTGGAGTATTTGAACACGTTGGTGGAGCCGCCGGTCCGGAAGGTCCGGTAGAAGTAGTCGTCCGGGTCAGGGCTGCCGGCGTTGGTGGAGGCGAAGAGGTCGAAGTTCCCGTTGCGCCAGTCCTGGATGAATTGGCCGAGCTCCGGGGTCTTCAGCTCCACCTTGATCCCCACTGCGCCGAGTTGCTGCTGCACCACCTGCGCGATGTCCTTGATGTCCTGCCGCGGCAGGACCGTCATAGTGACGCTGATCGGCTGGGCGACGCCGCTGTCCTTCACCAGCGCCTTCGCCTTGGCGACGTCGTGCTTGTAGCAGGGGAACTCCTTCACGTCGGTCGCCCAGTCCTTCAGGGCCGGCGACAGAGGCCCGCCCGGCACGCCGGCGCCGAACAGCGCGGCCTGGATGATCTCGTCGCGGTTGAGCGCGGTGTTCACCGCCTCGCGCAGCTTGGCGTTGTCGAAGGGGGGCTTGGCCGTGTTGAAGCCGATCAGCGTGTAGGCGAGCTCCAGGGTCTCGGCCAGCTTCACGCCGGGCTTGCCTTTCAGCTGCAGCGCGGTGGCGGCGTCGATGTTGGGCAGCATGGCGTATTGGCCGCTGCTGACGCCGACCTGCCGGGTGGCGGATTCCGGCACGATGTTCATCTTCACGCCGTCGAGCTTCGGCAGGCCCTTGCGCCAATAGGCGTCGTTGCGGGCCAGCGCGATGAAGCCGTTCGGCTGCCACTCCTTGAACTTGAACGGGCCGGTTCCGACCGGCTGCTTCTGCAGGCCGTCCTTGTCGGCCTCGAAACCGCGCGGCACGATCGCCAGCGTCGCCAGCGAGGTCAGCAACGGCGCGGAGGGCTCCTTCAGCTTGAGCTCCACCGTCGCGGCGTCCGGCGCGGCGACGCTGTCCACCGCGGCGAGGCGGCTCGCCAGCGGCGAGGCGATCTCCTTGGCCATCACGCGCTTCAGCGAGGCGACGACGTCGGCGGCTTCCATGGGGGCGCCGTTGTGGAAGGTCACGCCGGGGCGCAGCTTGAAGACGTAGGACTTGCCGTCCGGCGACGCCGTCCAGGACTCGGCCAGCCCGGGGCCGACGCGCAGGTCCTTGTCGATGGCGGTGAGGCCCTCATAGATCGTGCCGTTGACGACCATGAAGGACGCGAAGGCGGTGATGATGTGCGGATCGAGCCCGGCGGGCGACTGGTCGATCGCCAGTTCGAGGACCTGCGCGAGCGCCGGCGAGGCGCCCGGCGCCACGGCGGTCAAAACGGCCCCGGCGGCCAGAAACGTCGCCCTGAGAGCGTTGCGCACCATCGATCCCCTCCATCCTTTGCTGTTGCGGGACGGTAGGCCGCCATAATACCCATTGCAAGCCGCCGGCCCGAGCGGGCGCGGCCCAGGAGCCCGGCCCCGAGCCTCTTGCCCGACTGGAGCGCGACCCATGCAGGACGAAGCCCTCACCACCGCCATCGGGGCGATCAGCGGCACCTCCATGGACGGCGTCGACGTCTCGATCGTCGACACCGACGGCGACGCGCGGGTCACGCCGGGGCCCGGCCGCACCTATCCCTATTCGGACGCGTTGCGGGCCCAGCTCCTCGCCCTCATCGCCGATCCGGTGCGGGCCGAGACCGGCGATCTCGACGGGCTGGAGGCGGCGGTCAGCGACGCGCACGCCGCCGCGATCGCCGATTTCATCCGCGACTTCGCCATCGAGAAGAGCCGGGTCCGGGTCGTCGGACTGCACGGCCAGACCGTCTATCACCGGCCCGAAAAGCGCTTCACCCGGCAGCTCGGCGTCGGCCAGCGCGTGGCCGCGGCGCTCGGGATCGACGTCGTCAACCGCTTCCGGCACGCCGACGTGGCGGCGGGCGGCGAAGGCGCGCCATTCGCGCCGCTCTACCACCGCGCGCTCGCCTCGACGCTGGAGCAGCCCGTGATGGTGCTCAATCTCGGCGGCGTCGGCAACGTCACCTATATCGACGGCGACGTGGTCATCGCCTTCGACACGGGCCCCGCCTCCGCCCTCCTGGACGATTTCGTCATGAAGCGGCTGGGCCGGCCCTATGACGAGGGCGGCCGGCTCGCCGCGTCCGGCGTCGCCAACGCCGCCATGGCGGCCGAGCTGATGCGCCACCCCTATTTCGATCGCCCCGCGCCGAAGTCGCTGGACCGCAACGACTTTCACGCCTGGGCCAAGGCCGTCGAGACCCTGCCGGACGCGGAGGGCGCGGCGACCCTGGCGGCCTTCACGGTCGCGTCCGCGGCCGACGCCGTGCGGCACACGCCCAAGCGTCCCCTGCGCTGGCTGGTGACGGGCGGCGGGCGCCTCAACGGGACCTTCATGCGCCTGCTGCAGGAGAGACTCGGCGTTCCGGTCGACCCGGTCGAGGCCGTGGGGTGGGACGGCGACTTCATCGAGGCGCAGTGCTTCGGCTACCTGGCGGTGCGCTCGCTCAAGGGCCTGCCGCTCAGCCTTCCGACCACGACGGGCGTGCCGGCGCCGATGACGGGGGGCGAGCTCTGGCGGGCGGCGTGACGGTCCCCTCGCCCGTCCTGGAGGTCGCCGGGCTCAGCCTCGCGGCGGGCGGGCGCCTGCTGGTGGAGGACGTCTCCTTCGCGATCGCACCGGGCGAGATGCTCGGGCTCGTGGGCGAATCCGGCTGCGGAAAGAGCATCACGGCGCTTTCGATCCTGCGGCTGCTGCCGAGCCCGCCGGTGCGGATCGCGGCGGGCGCCGTCCGGGTCGGCGGGGTGGACGTGCTCGGCCTCGGGCGGGAAGCCCTACGGACGCTGCGCGGCGACCGGGTCGGAATGATCTTCCAGGAGCCGATGACGTCGCTGAACCCCGTCTTCACGGTCGGCGACCAGATCGCCGAGGTGCTGGAGATCCACCGAGCCCTGCCGCGCGCCAGGGCGCTGGCGCGCGCGGCCGAACTGCTCGCTTTGGTCGGCCTGCCCGCGCCGCGGGAGCAGCTGGAACGCTACCCGCACCAGATGTCCGGCGGCCAGCGGCAGCGCGTGATGATCGCCATCGCGCTCGCCTGCGAACCCAAGCTGCTCATCGCCGACGAGCCGACCACCGCGCTGGACGTCACCGTCCAGGCCCAGATCCTCGCCCTCATCGACCGTCTCCGGCGCGACATGGACATGGCCTGCCTGCTGATCACCCATGACCTCGGCGTCGTGGCCGAGGTCTGCGACCGCGCGGCCGTGATGTATGCGGGACGCATCGTCGAGGAGGCCGCGGTCGACCGGCTCTTCGCCGCCCCCCGGCACCGTTACACGCGCGCGCTCCTCGAGACGACGCCGGCCTCCAACCCACCGGGGGTTCGCCTGCCCTCGATCCCCGGCATGGTGCCGCCGCCGGGCGCGCGCGGGGACGGCTGCGCCTTCGCGCCGCGCTGCGCGGCCGCCCTGCCGGTCTGCCGCACGACCCTGCCCCGACTGGAGGGAGCCGCCGGCCACCGCGCCGCCTGCTGGAACCCGGCGCCGGCGGAGGCGGCCGCATGAGCCCGCTCCTGGACGTGCGCGGGCTGACCAAGCATTACGCCGGCGCCCATGGCCGCGTGCTGCGGGCGCTGGAGGACGTCAGCTTCACGATGGCGCATGGCGAGGCGCTCGGCGTGGTCGGCGAATCCGGGTGCGGCAAGTCCACGCTCGGCCGCACGCTGCTGAAGCTCGCGGAGCCCACCGCCGGCGCGATCCTGTTCGAGGGCGAGGATCTCGCGCCGCTGTCGCGCCGGGCCATGACGGCGCGCCGCCGGCACATGCAGCTGGTGTTCCAGGACCCCTTCGGCTCGCTCAATCCGCGCCACACGGTGGCGACCATCGTGGGCGAGCCGCTCGCCATTCATGGCCTGCCCGGCGGCCTCGCGCGCGTGCGCGAACTCCTCTCCCTGGTCGGCCTGCCGGCCGACGCCGCGGACCGGCGCCCGCACGAATTCTCCGGCGGGCAGCGCCAGCGCATCGCCATCGCGCGGGCGATCGCGCTGTCCCCGAAGCTGCTGGTGGCGGACGAACCCGTCTCCGCCCTGGACGTCTCCATCCAGTCGCAGATCATCAACCTGATCGCCGACCTGCGCCGCCAGTTCGGGCTGGCGCTGCTGTTCATCAGCCACGACCTGTCGGTCATCCGCCACGTCAGCGACCGAGTCGCCGTCATGTATCTCGGCCGCATCGTCGAGATCGGGCCGATGCAGGCCCTCTTCGACCGCCCCGCCCATCCCTATACGCGGGCCCTGCTCTCCGCCGCGCCGCGCCGGCCGGGCGAGCCCCGGCGGGAGCGGATCGTGCTGGAGGGAGACCTGCCGGATCCCTCGAACCCGCCTTCCGGCTGCGCCTTCCACGGCCGCTGCCCCGCCGCCATGCCGCGCTGCGCGATCGAGCGGCCGGCCCTGACGGAGCGCCGGATGGAGGACGGCGGCGCGGCCGTGGCGGCCTGCCATCTGCACGCGCCGGTGAACGGGCCCACGGCCAGCGAGGCCGCCGCATGAGCCTCGACGACATCGCCGACCGCGCGTTCGCGCCCGTGCGGGACGCCATCGCTGAAAGCCGCATCCCAGGCGCGGCGTTCGGCGTCGTCGACCCGTCGGGCGCCAAGGCGCTGCGCTGGGCCGGGGCGGCGCAGATCGAGCCCGTGCGCGAGCCGATGGCGCGCGACACCGTTTTCGACCTCGCCTCCCTGACCAAGGTGGTGTTCACCACCCGGCGCATCCTCGACCTCGCGGCCGAGGGCCGGATCGACCTCGACGCGCCGCTCACGACCGCGATCCCGGATCTGAGGCAATACGACGTCGCCGGCGCCGCTGAGCGGCGGCTCACCTTCCGCCAGTGCCTGGCCCACCAGACGCATCTCCCGGCGGTCGAGCCCTTGTATACATACGGCCAGGATCCGCATACGTTGCGCGCCTTCGTGCTTCAGCGCGCCTGGCGAGCCGGCCCGCCGGTCTATTCCGACATCAACTTCATCCTGCTCGGGATCGCCATCGAGCGGCTCACCGGCGCGCCGCTCGGCGACCAGCCGCTCCCGCAGGGCTTCACCTTCCATCCGGACCCGGCCCGCTGCGCCGCGACGGAACGCTGCAGCTGGCGCGGCCGCGTGATGCGGGGCGAGGTCCATGACGAGAACGCCTTCGCGCTCGGCGGAGCCTCCGGCCATGCGGGCCTGTTCGGGACCGCCGACGCGCTGCTCGACGTTGCGGCCGGCATGCTGGCCAGGTCCGCAGCCGGCGACGCGCGCGACGCGCCGCTCTGGACGCGCGAAACCCCGACCCGCAGCCTCGGCTGGGAGATGGCGCATCCAGGCTGGTCCGGCGGCGACGCCTGCTCGCCGCGGACGATCGGGCACACCGGATTCACCGGCACGGGGCTGTGGGTCGACCCTGATGCGCGGCGAGCCTGGACGCTGCTGACCAACCGCGTCCACCCGAGCCGTCACACGGAGAGCGGCATCGTCGCGTTGCGCCGCGCCGTGGGCGTTCTGGTCGGAGAATCAATCGTTAAGCCCGCGTCCGATTAAAGTTCTTCTGGCTGCAGATACAAGTCTGTTTCAACAACTGAGTACAACCTAAGCACGCGGACAGAGAAACGGAGCTCTCCCGACGTCGCAAGAAAATGAAAAACCTGAACCGTTTGTAAGTAAATCCAGCCGATTCTGCGCCGGACACGAGAAGCCCGGCGCCCATCGACTCCGCCCCCCTTCGGGACGATTCACCACGACGCCGGGACGATTCAATCCAGGGCCGCCCATCTGGGCGGCGCGCCCCGCCCAGGTGACTCCCTATGTCCTCCGTCTTTCGTGCGTGCTCGAAGCTTTCCTTCAAGGTCCCCGCCATCGTGCTCAGCGGCGCGGTGGTGAGCGCCGTCGCGGTCGGGACCATGGCTTTCCAGATCGCGCGCCGCTCGGCCGTCGAGCAGCTCCAGACGAGCTTGCAGTCGACCGTGCAGAACCGGGCCATCTCGCTCGAGCGCTACATGCGCCAGGCGCAGACCAATCTGAGGCTCGTGTCCGAGACGCCGACCATCTTCGAGGCGCTCAGCAACCTGGGCAACGACTACAAGTCGAAGGGCGCCGAGGCCGAGGCCCTGCTCCAGAAACTCTATATCGACGACAACCCGTTCAAGGACGGCGAGCGCTGGAAGTACAAGGGCGAACAGGACGACACCAGCTACGGCTTCTATCACGAGAAGGTCCACAAGACGCTGGACCAGTATCGCCAGCAGTTCGAGTTCGCAGACATCCTGATCATCGATCCCGCCGGCAACGTCGTCTATTCAGGCGTGAAGAACCGGGACTTCGGGGCCAATGTCGTCTCCGGCAAGCTGAAGGACAGCCCGCTGGCGCGAGCCTTCGCGCAGGCCATGCAGAAGGCCGGCGCCGGCGACGTCGCCTTCGTCGACACCCAGCCTTACGCCCCGATAGGCGGCGCGCCGACGAGCGTGCTGGCCAAGGCCCTGGTCACCGATGCGGGCGTCTCCATGGGCGTGGTCGCCGCGACGCTGACCGCCGCGTCCATCTCGCCCACCATCAACCGCCAGATCGGCGAGACCGGACAACTCTTCGCCATCGGAGCCGACGGCCTGGCGCGCACCCAGCTGGTCCTGCATTCCGAGCCGACCGCCGGCAAGCTGCGCTATGAGGCGCCGGCCGTGAAGGCGGCGCTGGCCGGCCAGACGAGCAACGGCCAGGACATCGGCACGGGGGGCGAGCCTTCGGTGGTCATCGCGGTCCCGGCCAAGGTCCCGGGCGGAACCTGGGCGGTCGTGGCCGAGCAGACGCTGCGCGAGGTCGAGGCGCCTCTCATCGCCATGGGCAAGCTGATCGCCCTGGTGGCGGCCGGCATCCTGGCCGGCGTCGCGCTGCTGGGGTGGCTGGCGTCGCGCACCATCTACCGGCCGATATCGGCGCTGAAGGACGCGGTCGGCCAGCTCGTCAAGGGCGAGACGGTCGAGATCGCGGCGACGGCCCGGGCCGACGAGATCGGAGAACTGGCGCGCTCGCTCAAGGTGATCCACGAGACCGGACTGGCCTCCGCGCGCATCCGGTCGGCGCTCGACAGTTCGCCGGCGATGATCATGATCACCGATGCGGATGAGCGCATCGTCTATGTCAGCCGCTCGCTCGACCGGTTCCTGCGCGGCATCGAGCATTGCTTCAAGGCCGGCCGCGCGGACTGGTCGGTCGACGGCCTCGTCGGCTCCCCGATCGCCCAGGCGCGCGACAACCCCGCCATCCAGCGCAGCGAACTGGGCGAGGCAGGCGGCGCGACGCTGATCCAGTACCGCATCGGCGGGTACACGCTGAACATCGCCATGACGCGGATCGAGGGCCGCGACGGCGAGGCCATCGGCCAGACCATCGAGTGGCGCAACGTCACCGAGGAGCTCGCCGTGCAGTCCGAAGTGGCCGCGATGGCGGCGGCGGCGGCGGCCGGCGACTTCAGCCAGCGCGTGCCGCTGGAGGGCAAGAGCGGCTTCATGCGCGACCTCTCGTCCGCCATGAATGAGATGAGCGCCGGCGTCGACGCGGCCACGAGCGACCTGGCGACGGCGCTCGGGGCGCTGTCGCAGGGCGACCTCACGCACACGATCTCGGCGGAGTATCGCGGCCGCTTCGGCGATCTCAAGGACGCGCTGAACGACACGGTCGCGCGCCTCGCCGAGACCGTGGCCGCCATCCAGACCACCGCCGTCGACGTCAGCGGCGCGGCCCGCGAGATCAACGCCGGAGCGGACGACCTGTCCCGCCGCACCGAGGAGCAGGCCTCCTCGTTGGAGGAGACGGCCGCCACCACCGAGGAGCTCGCCGCCTCCGTCAAGGCGTCGGCGCAGTCCTCCCGGCAGGCCGTGGACCTGGCCGAGGAGGCCATGCGGGTCGCCGAGAACGGCGGCGCCATCGTCACCCAGGCGGTCGACGCGATGTCGCGCATCGAGCAGGCCACCCAGAAGATCTCCGACATCACCTCGGTGATCGACGAGATCGCCTTTCAAACCAACCTCCTCGCCCTCAACGCGGCCGTCGAGGCCGCCCGGGCCGGCGAGGCCGGGAAGGGCTTCGCGGTCGTGGCGTCGGAGGTCCGCACCTTGGCCCAGCGCTCCAGCGACGCCGCCAAGGACATCTCCGGGCTGATCGCGTCCTCCGACCAGGAGGTGTCGAACGGGGTCAAGCTGGTGCGCGCCGCGGGCGATGCGCTGGGCAAGATCGTCAGCGCCTCCCACAAGGTGGCCAGCACCGTGGGCGACATCTCCAGCGCCGCGAGCGAGCAGGCCAACGGCATCGACGAGATGAGCCAGGCCGTGGCCCATATGGACGAGATGACCCAGCAGAACGCCGCGCTCGCGGAAGAGAGCGCCGCCTCGGCGTCCTCCCTCGCGTCGCAGATCGAGCGGCTCAACGAGGTGGCGGCCACGTTCAAGACGCATCATCGCGCCGAGAGCCGCGCCGCATCGGTCCGGCCCGCGGCCTCCTCGGAGCCGGCGCGCTTGCGCCAGATCGCCGCCGAAGCGTTCTCGCGTCCCGCCGCCAAGGCCGCCGCGAAAGCTCCGGCCGCCGCCCCCAAGGAGCCGTCGAGAACGCCGAAGGCGGAAACAGCCCCGGCTTCGGCCAGGCGCGCCGCCGGGGGCCGTCACGGCGCTCCGTCGTCCTGGGACGAATTCTGAACGATCGCGGAGCCGGGGCCGAAGGGCCCCGGATGTCCCTCCGGCCCGAAATTGCACGCAACCTAAGATTGATTTTTATCCGTTCTGCAATTCAATTAAGTCTTCCGTAAAATCCGTGCCGCAGGCTGGCGGGCGTCATCGAACAATCGATTCGCTCAGCAGGTTTGCTCATGTTCTTCCGATACCGCCGCTCCATGGGCCTTCAGCTCACCCTGGGGATCCTCGCCGCCTGCCTGGCCACCGCAGGGCTCGTGGGAGGGCTAAGCTTCTCGTCGATGCGCAAGAACGCGCTTCTGCAGCTCGACCAGGAGGCTCTCGCCGGGCGGGACAGGGCCGTGCTCGCGCTGGATGAGATCGGGGCTCGCGTCCTGTCCCATGCGTCCCTGCTGGCGATCAATCCGGACGTGGTCGCGGCGGCGCGGGCCAAGGAGCCGGCCGCGGCGCGCGCCGCCATGGTCCGGCTGTGGGAGGAGATGCGCCGCTCCGACCCGGCCGTCTCGACGCTCGAACTCACGGACGCCCAAGGGGTGGTCCTGATGCGCGGACACCGTCCGGACGCGTTCGGAGACGACATGGCGGGCGACGCCCTCGTGAAGTCCGCCCTGCAGAAGCAGGCCGTCCGGGGCCTGGCTGCGTCGCCGGCCTCCGGCGAACTGGCCCAGGACGGCGTCGCCCCGGTCCTGTCCGGCGGCGCGCTCGTGGGCGTGGTCAAAGTCGGCTCCTCCCTGCGCGACAAGACGGCCTCGGAGATCAAGCGCGTTTCGGGCGTCGAGACGCTGTTCATGGTCGGGCACGCCATCAACGGCGCCTCGATCGAGGGCGTCGGGGCGCTGACCTTGCCGCCCCTGTCGGACCAGGGCTCGGGCGTCCTCGACGTCAACGGCCGGACCTACCGGATCGCGGTCGCGCCGCTCAAGACGCCGGGACCCGCGAGCGCTCAGGTCGTCACGCTTCTGGACCAGGCCCACGCCATGGGCGAGATGTGGGACTTCGCGCTCAGCTTCCTGCTCGAAAGCCTCGCCGTGCTGGCGGTTCTCGCGCCCGTCGTCGTGGTGATCACCCGACGCTTCGCGGCCCGCACGGCGCGGCTGACCGCCGCCATGACGGCCATCGCCAAGGGCGACCTCGCCACGACCGTCGATTTCGCCGAGCGCGAGGACGAGCTCGGCGCCATGGCGCGGGCCGTCGGCGTGTTCCGCGACAGCGCCTTGAAGATGCGCGGCATGGAGGCCCAGGATCGTGCGGTCGCCGCCGAGCGGGTCGCCCGTGCGGAGGCCATGACCTCCGTGGTCAACGACGTGGCGGTCGTGGTGGCGGCGGCCGCCGCCGGAGACTTCAGCGCCCGCCTGGAGATCACGAGCGCCGACGGCGAATTGCGCCGCCTCGTTCAGGGCATCAACGAGATCAACGCCGCCGTCGACAGCGCCACGACCGAATTCGCCGCGGTGCTCGGCTATGTGGCCGAAGGCGACCTGACCCGGACGGTCGAGACCACCTATCAGGGCCGTTTCGCCGCCCTGAAAACCGCCGTGAACGACACGATCTCGCGCCTGGCCAGCGCGGTGTCCACCATCCAGGTCGCCGCCGTCGACGTCGGCGAGGCCGTCAAGGAAATCAACTCGGGCGCCGACGACCTGTCCCGGCGCACAGAGGAGCAGGCGGCCTCGCTGGAGCAGACGGCTGCGACCACGGAGGAGCTCGCCGCCTCCGTGAAGGCGTCGGCGCAATCGTCCCGCCAGGCCGTCGACCTCGCCCGGCAGGCGATCGGCGTCGCCGAGACCGGCGGCGAGGTCGTCACCGAGGCCGTCGCGGCGATGACCCGCATCGAACAGGCGTCGCAGAAGATCAACGACATCAGCTCGGTGATCGACGACATCGCGTTCCAGACCAACCTCCTGGCCCTCAACGCCGCCGTCGAGGCGGCCCGGGCCGGCGAGGCCGGCAAGGGCTTCGCCGTCGTGGCCTCGGAGGTGCGCACTCTGTCGCAGCGCTCCAGCGACGCCGCCAAGGAGATCACGGACCTGATCAACTCCTCCACCCAGGAGGTCGCGCAGGGGGTCAAGCTGGTGCGCTCCGCCGGCGAGGCGCTCGGGCGCATCGTCGACGCCTCCCGCCGGGTGGCCAGCACCGTCGAGGAGATCTCCGGCGCGGCCAGCGAACAGGCCAACGGCGTCGACGAAATGAGCAAGGCCGTCGCCCACATGGACGAGATGACGCAGCAGAACGCCGCGCTGGCCGAAGAGAGCGCCGCGTCGGCGTCTTCGCTCGCCTCGCAGATCGAACGGCTGAACGAGGTGGTGGCGACCTTCCGCACCGACGCCGGGGACGCGCGCCGCGGAGGAGCGATGCGACCGCCGCCCGCCGCAGTCAGGACCACGGCGCCCGCCGCCCGCAGTCCCGCCCCGCCGCCCAGGCCGAACCCCGCCGCGGCCGGCTCGCCCCCCAGCAGCGAGCCCGAGCGCCTGCGCCGGCTCGCCGAGCAGGCCTTCGCGGGCCCGGCGCCGGCGGCCAGCCGGCCTCGTCCGGGATCCAAGGTCGGAAGCGTCAAGGCCGCTGGCGCAGCCTCGGGCGGCGGCTGGGAGGAATTCTGACCTTCCGCGCGTCCTGAGGCCCCCTGCCCCGCCTGTCGCGAACCGACGCCCCTTTCGGGCGTTGGGGAGCCGAAGCGGGCGCTGCGCAGGCATGCGGCCCGAAACGCAGGAGATCCACCCATGACTCAATCGTTCAAGACCGGCCTCGTGGCCCTCGGCGCCCTGACCCTCAGCGCCGGCCTCGCCCTCGCGCAGTCGGCCCCGCAGCTCGGCTCGGGCGCCGGCGGCGGCGTCCCCGGTTCGGTGGTGAACCCGGGCGGCCGGGCCAGCGGCATGTCGGCGGGCGGCGTCTCCGGCGGCGCCGGGACCACGACCCGCCTGCGCAGCGGCTACGCCTATGACGTCTCCGGCATGGAGACCGGCGTGATCGTGCAGACCCCGGGCGGCATGGCCGAGACCGGTCCGAGCATGAACTGGAAGTGGGAGCAGTGCGCCAAGCTCTACAAGACCTTCGATCCCCAGTCGGGCACCTTCATCGGCGAGGACGGCCTGCGCCATCTCTGCCAGTAAGTCGCCCATGCTAGGGGCCGGCCCGCAGGGCCGCGCCGTCGAAAGCCCGTCCCGCCCCCCGGCGCGGCGGGCTTTTTCGCGCCCGGACTCAGTCCTCGGTGCGGTTGAGGATGCGGGCGCGGACGTTGCCGGGAAGGCCGCGCAGTTCGGTCACGACTTCGCGGGCGTCGAAATTGTCGCCGTCGGCGTCGAGGACCACGTAACCGACCTCGCCGTCGGTCTGGTAATATTGCGCGGCGATGTTGATCCCGCGCTTGGCGAAGACCGACGCGAGGCGCCCAAGCATGCCGGGCATGTTGCGCTGGACCTGGATGAAGCGAACGCCCGACTGGCGGGGCGGGAGTTGCACCTGCGGGAAGTTCACCGCGCCCAGGGTCGAGCCGACGTCGCTGTAGTCGATCAGCTTGCGGGCCACCTCGCCGCCGATGCGCTCCTGTGCCTCCTCGGTCGAGCCGCCCACATGCGGCGTCAGGATGACGTTCTCAAGGCCCTGCAGCGGCGAGACGAAACGCTCGGCGTTGGAGGTGGGCTCGACCGGGAACACGTCGACGGCCGCGCCGCGCAGCCGGCCGGACCGCAGCGCGTCGGCCAGGGCGTCCAGGTCGACCACGGTGCCGCGGCTGTTGTTGATCAGATAGGCGCCCCGCTTCATCCGGGCGATCTCGGCCGCCCCGATCATGCCGGCGGTGCCGGCCGTCTCCGGCACGTGCAGGCTCACCACGTCGCTCTGGGCCAGCAGCTCGGAGAGCGACTCGGTCGGCTCGGTGTTGCCGTGGCGCAGCTTGTCGGTGAGGTCGAAGAAGATCACCCGCATGCCCATGGCCTCGGCCAAAGTCGACAGCTGGCTGCCGATATTGCCGTAACCGACGATGCCCAGCGTCTTGCCGCGCACCTCCAGGCTGTCGGTGGCCGACTTGTCCCAGCCGCCCTCATGCGCCTTCAGCGACCGCGGGAAGATGCGCCGCAGCAGCATCACGATCTCGCCGATGACCAGCTCGGCGACGCTGCGCGTGTTGGAGAACGGCGCGTTGAACACCGGAATGCCGCGGCGGCGGCCGGCCTCGAGGTCGACCTGGTTGGTGCCGACGCTGAAGCAGCCCACCGCGACCAGCCGGTCGACCTGGGAGAAGACCTCCTCGGTGAGCTGCGTGCGCGAGCGTATGCCCAGAATGTGGACGCCGCGGACCGCCTCGCGCAGGGCTTCGCCGTCGAGCGCCTTGGGAAGCCGGGTGAGATTGGTGTAGCCCGCCGCGGCGAACAGGTCGGCGGCGCTGTCGTTGACGCCCTCCAGCAGGAGGACGCGGATCTTGTCCTTGGAGAGGGACAGGCGGTCGTTCATCGAAGGCCTCGGGCGTCGGCGGCGCGTCGGGCGCGCGGCAATCGCCTGCGGTCTAGGCGAGCCGGGGCGCGCGCGCAACAGCCCGCCTCGACGCGTCGCGATGGCCGAGACGATCGAGGGAGCGCCGCGGATGCGGCCCGCCCGTTCCCGGCGCGCAGGAATCCGACGCTTGCCGCGACGTTGACAACGGGCAACCGGATCTTAGAATCAGGTCATCATCTACTCGTTTTTACTTAGGACGCTTCGCGCTTTTTCTTTATTGGCGGCTTTGCGGACGAAGTTTTCTTCATCTTTGATTCAGTCCGCTCATGAATCCTGCAACCGCCGATCGGCCCTCGCCCGACCCGACGCCGCCCGCCGCGGGCGAGCGCGGGACGGCGGCCCAAGCCGGGCGGCGCTGCGCGCTTCGGGCGCTGGGGGTCATGATGTTCAACTCTCTCAATATCGGGCAAAAGCTCGGAATTCAGGCGGCGCTCGGCGTCGTCCTCGCCCTGGGGCTCACCGCCAACCAGCAGTGGTCGTCCCGGAAGGTGGAAGCGCTCACCACCCAGAGCGAGCGCTCCGAGACCCTGGTGCGATCCGTCCAACAGGCCGAGGAAGCCTTCGCCAAGGTCCAGATCCTCAACCGCGACATCCGTCTCGCCGCCACGGTCGAGCAGGTGGAGAAGGCCGCCGCCGCCCTGCCGGGGCTGAAGGCGACCGGCGCGGAGTTCATCGATCAGGCGCTCGACTCGGCGACGATCGAGGCCAATCGCAAGCGGCTCGTCGAGATCCGCTCCGACTTCGACAAATACGCGCAATCGGTGGCGGACGTCGCCGCGGTCCAGAAGGAGCGCACCGCGGAGCTGCGCAACCAGGTCGAGACGGCCGGCCAGTGGGACCGCCAGATCGCAGCCGCCCTGGCGGCCGCCGAGCAGGCGGACCCCGTCACCAAACGCGACCTGGAGCTCGGCCTGCGGCGGGCGAACGACGCCGTCATGACCGCCCGCACGGCCATGTGGCGCTACGAGGCCACCGGCGAAGAGGCCCTCCGGGCCACCATGACGGAGGGCTTCGCCGGCGTCGCCCGCGACATCGAGCGGCTGCAGAGCTTCCTGTCCGAGCCCAACCTGGCCGACGCCATGAGCAAGCTTCCCGGCGTCGTCGGCAAGCTGCGCGCCATCGTGGATCGGTGCGTGGCGCTGCGGGACGCCCAGGCCAAGATCGTCGCGGAGCGTGCCTCGCCGCTGCGGATCCACATCGGCGACTTGCTTGGCCAGGTCCGGGCGGCGGTGAAGGAACGCGATGAATGGGTGTCCAAGGAGCTGCACGCCGCCACCGCCTTCGGCGACGCGATGGGCCTCGGGCTCGCGGCGCTGCTGCTCCTCTACATGGTGGGGAACGCCCTTGCGGGGGTGCTGGGCGTGGCCCGTCCGATCGGCCGCATCGCTGGCGTGCTGGAGAAGCTCGTGGCTGGCGACCTCAGCGTCGAGGCGCCCTATGTGGAGCGCAAGGACGAAGTCGGCGCCGCGGCCCGCGCGGCCCTGGCGTTCCGCGAGAACCTGGTGCGCACCGCCGCCCTGGAGGCCGACGAGCGCGCCGCCGCCGCGCGGCAGGCCGAGGCCGCCAAGATCATGACCGAGGTGGTCGAGCAGGTCAGCGCCGTGGTGGCGGCCTCCGCCGAGGGCGACTACTCGCAGCGGGTCGGGCCGACCCGGGCCGGACCCGAGCTGCAGGCGCTCGTGGACGGGGTGAACGCCATCAACGCCGCCGTCGACCAGGCCACCAGCGAGATCGCGTCCGTGCTGGACAGCATCGCCGGGGGCGACCTCACCCGGACGGTGGAGACCCGCTACAAGGGCCGCTTCGGCGAGCTGCGCGGCTCGATCAACGAGACGGTCGCCAAGCTGGCCGAGACCGTCTCGACGATCCAGACCACCACGGTGGACGTCGCCGCGGCGGCGACGCAGATCAACACCGGGGCGGACGATCTCTCCCGCCGCACCGAGGAGCAGGCCTCCTCGCTGGAGGAGACGGCGGCCACGACCGAAGAGCTCGCCGCCTCCGTCAAGGCCAGCGCGGCGGCGTCCAACCAGGCGGTCGAGACGTCCCAGCAGGCCCGCAAGGTGGCGCATGACGGCGGCGAGATTGTCGCCAAGGCGGTCGACGCGATGGCGCGGATCGAGGCCGCGTCGCAGAAGATCACCGACATCACCTCGGTGATCGACGACATCGCCTTCCAGACCAACCTGCTCGCCCTCAACGCGGCCGTGGAAGCGGCCCGCGCCGGCGAAGCCGGGAAGGGCTTCGCGGTCGTGGCGTCGGAGGTCCGCACGCTGGCGCAGCGCTCCAGCGAGGCGGCCAAGGACATCACCGGGCTGATCAACTCCTCCACCGCCGAGGTGGCCCAGGGCGTCGCGCTGGTGCGCTCGGCCGGCGAGGCGCTGGACAAGATCGTGGATGCGTCCAGCAAGGTCGCCGCGACCGTGACGGAGATCTCGGAGGCCGCCCGCGAGCAGGCCAACGGCATCGACGAGATGAGCCAGACCGTCGCCCACATGGACGAGATGACGCAGCAGAACGCCGCCCTGGCCGAAGAGAGCGCCGCCTCCGCGAGCTCGCTGACGGGCCAGATCGACCGCCTGAACACGCTTGTGGCGGGCTTTAAGACCCGCGCCGGCGGCGTCGTCGAGCGGACGCGCACGCCGCCGCGGACCGAGCCGGAGCGCCTGCGCGAACTGGCCGCCGAAGCCTTCGCCCGGCCCGCCGCGCCCGCCAGGCCGGCGCCTGCGGCGAAGCCGGCCCAGCCGGCCAGGCCGGCCGCCGGCAAGGCCGCTCCCGCCCGCCCCGCTCCCAAGCGCGCCGCCTCAGGCGGGTGGGACGAGTTCTAGCGCCCCCGCGCCAGCGCGTTCTCGACGCGAAAGGCCCCGCTTGGTCCAAGCGGGGCCTTGTTCTTTTCGAACAGCGTCGGCTCCCGCGGCGACTGGCGCGAACTCCGGCCGAGACGCGTGGATAGGACCGCGGCCGGAGGCCGCGCCGCGAGGCGTTCGGAAAGCGGGTATGCGTGGAAAATTGGGGAGATTTGGCGCGCCCGGAACGATTCGAACGTCCGACCCTCAGATTCGTAGTCTGATGCTCTATCCAGCTGAGCTACGGGCGCGGGGTGGCGGAGCGGCGTGGCCGTCCGTCACGGGCGCTTGAATAGCGGCTCGGGAGGGGATGCGCAACCCCTCCCGAGCCTTCGCGCGCGATTTTGCGGCGTCGGCCCCGGAGCCTCAGCGGCCCCAGCGCAACGCCAGCGGCTGAAGCTCCTGGGCGAGTTCGAGCAAGCCCTTGCGGGTCTCCGGATGCAGCGGCTCCAGGGGGTGGCGCACGGCGTCGCTCTTGATCACGCCGCCTTCCATCATCACCGTCTTGGCGGCGCGCAGGCCGCATTGGCGGTTCTCGTAGTTGATCAGCGGCAGGATGCGCGCGTAGGCGGCCTGGGCCTCGGCGCGCCGGCCTTCCCGGTGGCGCTCCACCACCGGCTTGATCAGATCCGGCAGCAGCGCGCTCGACATCGTGCCGGTGGCGCCGGCGTCGAGGTCGGGCATCAGGGTGATGGCCTCCTCGCCGTCGAACGGCCCCTCGATGGCGGCTCCGCCGGCCGCGATCAGGCCGCGCAGCTTGGCCGCCGCGAAGGGCGTCTCGATCTTGAAATACGTCACCTGCGGGACCTCGCGGGCGAGCCGCGCCAGGAACGGCACGGACAGCGGCACGCCGCTCAGCGGCGCGTCCTGGACCATGATCGGGATCGGGGCGGCCGCGGCGACGCGGGCGAAATGCTCCAGGATGCCGGTCTCGTCGGCCCTCAGGCCGGTCCCGTGATAGGGCGGCATCAGCATCAGCATGCTGGCGCCGGCCTCGGCGGCGCGGCGCGCCCGGTCGGCCGCGATCCGGGTGCTGAAATGGCTGCAGGTGACGATGACGGGGACGCGGCCGGCGACGTGCGACAGGCTGACGTCCAGCAGCACGTCGCGCTCCTCGTCGGTGAGCAGGAACTGCTCGGAATAGTTGGCCAGGATGCAGATCCCGTCGACGCCCTGGTCGATCATGCAGTCGAGCACCCGGCGCATGCCGTCGAGGTCGAGATCCTGCCCGTCCGTGAACGGCGTCGGAGCGACGGGGAAGACGCCCCGATAGGGCGTGGCGCGGACGGACATGGGTTCCTCCTCAGGCATCGACGGGGCGGCTTCGGCGCCGCCTCCCTTCGGCCGAGATGACCGGGAACCCGCCCCGAACGCAAGAGCGTCGGCGGCATGGCTCGCTCCCGTCCCGTGGCCCGGAGGGCCGGCGCTTGCAATCCCGCCAGCGTCCGCTTGCGCCCGGGCCGTGAACCGCGCCGCCTGAAGGACGTTTCGACGGTCTGGGACGTCGCTGCGCCGCAGCATCCGCCCGGCCGCCGGCCTGTCCCCGCATCGAGACCCTCTGATGACCGAAACACCGAGGCTCGCCGCCTGGTCCCCCCGCATGCTGAGCGTGCCGCGCATCATGACGGGCTTGCTCTTCCTGGAGCATGGGACCCAGAAGATCCTGCATTTTCCGGCGGGCGGGAACAGCCCGGCCCTGGCGAGCCTCTCCGGCATGGCCGGCGTGCTGGAGCTGGTCGGGGGCCTCCTGATCGCGCTCGGACTGTTCACCCGCCCGGCGGCGTTCCTCCTGTCGGGCCAGATGGCGGTGGCCTACTTCCTGGCGCATGCGCCGCGCAACTTCTTCCCGGTGAACAGTGGCGGCGACGCCGCCATCCTGTACTGTTTCGTGTTTCTCTATTTGGTCTTCGCCGGCGCGGGTCCCTGGAGCGTCGACGCCCGGCGGCGCGGCCCGTTCTGAGGCGCCGCGGGCTCAGTCCAGCGTCTGCCGGAACCGCACCACCGCGACCGTCATGGCCACGAGCGTGAAGACCCCCATGGCGACGATGTCGACCTGCAGGTCCGCCGCGCCTGCGCCCTTGAGCATGACGCCGCGCACGATGCGCAGGTAATGGGTGAGGGGAATGATCTCGCCGATCGCCTGCGCCCAGTCCGGCATGCCCCGGAACGGGAACATGAAGCCAGAAAGCAGCATATTGGGCAGGAAGAAGAAGAACGACATCTGCATCGCCTGCAGCTGCGTCGTCGCGATGGTCGAGAAGGTGTAGCCGACCGACAGGTTGGCGACGATGAACAGCATCGTCAGGGCGACCAGGAGCCCGAGGTCGCCCACGATCGGCACATCGAACAGCCCGTGCCCGGCCACCAGGATGACGCCCATCTGCAGGCCGCCCACCAGCGCATAGGGGGCGATCTTGCCGAGCATGATCTCGACCGGCCGGATCGGCATGGCGAGCAGGCTCTCCATCGTGCCGCGCTCGATCTCGCGCGTCACCGAGAGCGCGGTGAAGATCAGCATCGTCAGCGTCAGGATCACGCCCATCAGCCCGGGCACGATGTTGAGCTGGGTCTCGCCGGTCGGGTTGAAGCGGCGATGGATGCGCAGCTCATAGGGCGTCGGCCGCGGCGCGAGGGCGCCCGTCGGACCCATGAGCTCGCGCGAGAACACGCTGGCCGCGAGCCCCTGCAGAGCCGAGACCGCGCCCCCGGTGGCGGTCGGGTCCGTGGCGTCGGCGATGACCAGCAGCGCGGGGCGCTCGCCCCGGATGACGTCGCGGCCGAAATGGGCCGGGATCTGCAGGGCGAACTGCACCTTGCCGCTGAGGAACAGGGCGTCGAGCTCGTCCTCGGAGCGGGCCAGCTCGGTGACGGCGAAATAGTCGGTGGCCCGCATGGCGGCCACGAAGGACCGGGCGAAGGCCGAATCGTCCTGGATCAGCACGGCGGTGGGCAGGTGCTTGGGATCGGTGTTGATCGCGTAGCCGAACAGCAGCAGCTGGAAGATCGGGATCATGATCATGGTGGCGAAGGTGATCCGGTCGCGCCGCAGCTGGATCAGCTCCTTCAGGAACGTGGCCCAGAACCGTCCGAAGGACGCCCGCAGGCCCTCGGTGCGGCCCGCGCCGGCGGAGGGCGGCTCGGCGGCGGTCATCCGAAATTGTCCTTGGCGCGGCTCATCAGGTCGATGAACACGTCCTCCAGGGTCGGCTCGCCCGGCGTCCAGACCTGCGGGCCGTCCCGCCTGAACGGGGCGGTGGCGGCCTCCAGGGCGTCCTTGTCGCGGCCGCTGACATGCAGCGCCGCCCCGAAGGTGGCCACCATCTCGACCCCCGGCGTGCCCTTGAGCCTGTCGCCGAGTTCGGCGAGGTCGGGCCCGGTCACGGTCCATGTCGCCAGATGGGCCTGGGCGACGACCTCCGGAACGGTCCCGTGGGCCAGAAGCTCGCCATAGGCGATATAGGCGATCTCGTGGCAGCGCTCCGCCTCGTCCATGTAGTGGGTGGAGACCAGCACGGTCAGGCCCTCATGGGCGAGCGCGTGGATCTCGTCCCAGAAATCGCGCCGCGCCTTGGGGTCGACGCCGGCCGTCGGCTCGTCGAGCAGCAGCAGCTGCGGGCTCGGCAGGATGCAGGCGCCGAGCGCCAGCCGCTGCTTCCAGCCGCCCGAAAGCTCCCCGGCCAGTTGCCCGGCGCGATTCTCCAGGCCGAGCCGCGCGATCGCGTCCTGGGCCGACCGGCGCGGATTCGGCATGCCGTAGACCCGGGCGACGAATTCCAGGTTCTCTCGGATCGAGAGGTCGGCGTAGAGCGAGAAGCGCTGCGTCATGTAGCCGACATGCCGCTTGATCTGCGCCGACTGGGTGAGGATGTCGTAGCCGAGGCATGTCCCGTGGCCGCTGTCGGGCGTCAGCAAGCCGCACAGCATTCGGATCGTGGTCGTCTTGCCGCTGCCGTTCGGTCCCAGGAAGCCGTAGATCAGCCCTCGCCGCACCTGCATGGTCAGGTTCTTGACCACGGTCCGGGTCCCGAAGGTCTTGCTCAGCCCCTCGACGTCGATGACGATGTCGGGCGCCGGTCGGGCGATGGGCGCGGCCGCCGTCATGGCGCGGCCCCCGCGGACTCCACCGTGACCGGCAGCCCGAGCGGCAGCTTCACCTCGCGGCCGGGAAAGCGCGCCTCGGCGCGGAACACCAGCTTGCCGCGCTCCTGTTCGCTGAAGATCACCGGCGGGGTGAACTCCGCCTCGCGCGAGATGAAGGCGACCACGCCGCGCAGTCCCTCCGGGCAGCTGTCGCAGGACACCGCCACCTCCTGGCCGAGCATCAGCGTGGAGAGGACGGTCTCCGGCACGTAGAACCGCACCCGCAGATTGGCGGGGGGCAGCAGCGAGAGCACGGGCTGGCCCGCATTCACCACCTCGCCGGCCCGGAAGAAAACGTCCTGCACCCGCGATGCCGCCGGGGCGAAGACGCGGCGCTTGGCGAGGCGCGAGTCCGCCTGCTCCAGCATGGCCCTGGACGCGCGCACCGCCGCTTCGGCGGCGTCGATTTCGGAGGTCCGGCCGGAGATCTGCGCCGCCTGGATCAGGCTCTGCGCCTCCTGCAGGGCCGCCTTGTCGCGCTCATAGGTGGATTCGGCCTGGTCCAGCCGCGCCTTGGCGGAAATGCCGCGGGCGAAGAGCTGCTGCTGGCGTTCGAACTCGCTTTTCGACAGGTCCAGCGTGGCCTTCGCCCGCTCCTCCTGGGCGCGCAGCACGGCGATTTGCTCTGGCCGCTGCAAGGCCGCCTTGAGGTTGTCCAGCATGGCCTGGGCCTGCGTCAGCCGCGCCTGCGCCTCGGACTTCTGGGCGGCCTGGGAGGAGGATTCCAGGCCGAAGAGGAACTGGCCTTCCTGCACGGCGTCGCCGGCCTCGACCGTCAGGGTCTCGATACGGCCGCCGTCCTCGGCGGCCATGTAGACGAGGTTGCCCTCCACATAGCCCTGCCAACCCGTCTCCGGGTCGCGGTCGCGCAGGACGTACCAGAACGCCGCCGCTGCGATTCCCGCCAGGACGACGAGCGCCAGCGCGATGCGGACGGGCTTCATGGCCGCCCCCCCTGCAGGCCCCGCATCAGGACGTCGACATGGGCGTCGAACATGCCCTGCACGTCGAGCGGCTCCAGCGCGTCGAAGAAGCTGGTCCAGAGCAGCGCGACCACGAGCGGGGCGGCGGCGAGCTGGGGGAAGCGCTCCAGCGCGTCGGAGGCGAGTTCTCCGCGCTCCACGCCGCGCCGCGCGATGGCCCGGATCAGCGCCATGCCGCGCCCCACCACCTCGCGGTGGTAGAAGGCCGCGAGTTCGGGGAAGCGCCCCGCCTCGCTGAGGACCAGACGGGCGACCTCGCGGCGGCGCGTGCCGAGGATCTCGGTCCGCACGCGCGAGAACAGCATCCTCAGGAGGTCCGCGGTGGGCAGGTCGCTGGCCAGCATCGCCTCGCCGATCGCCGCGACCGGCCCGCCGATGGAGGTCTGGACCAAGGCTTCGAACAGCGCCTGCTTGGAGGCGAAGTAGAGATAGATCGTGCCCTTGGCGACGCCCGCCCGGGCGGCGACGTCGTCGAGACGCGAGGGGGCGAAGCCGCTCTCGGCGAAGACGTCGAGCGCCGCCGCTAGGATCGCCTCGCGCCTGTCTGCGGCCGAACGCTCCGGCTGCGCCGCCCGCGCGGCCTTGCGCGCTCCGGACCGCACGGCGGGAAGCCTGCCCATGAGAGCCCTCCATCCAGCGTATGACTGACCGGTCAGTCATACGCTCCTGGCGTGCTGCGCGCAAGGGTTGTGCTCGGCGTAGGACAGGATCAGGCGGCCGGCGTCAGGGCGCGCCCGCGCCGGTCAGGCGCGCGATGGCCTCTTCCAGATCCGCCATGCCGTAGGGCTTCATCAGGAGGACCATGCGGTCGTCCATCACGAGGTCCTGGGAGGGCTCCAGGCCGGTGGCGACGATGATGGGCAGGGTCGGGTGCAAGGTGCGGATCGCTTCCAGAAACGTCTCCGCCCGGACGTCGTCGGCCAGCCCGAGATCCGAGATGACGAGGTCGACGGCGCCTCCGCGGATGACGTCCAGGGCGTCCGCGACTGTATCCGCCTCCACGGTCCTGTGCCCCAGATCCTGCAGACTGTCGGAGATGCTGACGGCGATGCGAGGATCGTCTTCAATCACCAGGATGCGCATGAGACCGGCACTCCGCTGCCCTCCAGACTAGCATGCCGGATCCTGCCGCGTCACGGAGTGCGGGGCGGGCGCCGCGCCGCAGCCGCTCAGGGCCGATTCAGCAGGCGCACGAGGTCCGGGACATAGGCCTGGCCGTGGCCGGCCGCGACGGCTCCCGTCAGGGCCCGGACGACGCCGTCGACGATCTCGTGCGGCGCGCCGGCCTCCTCCGCCATGGCGCGGAAATAGCCCATGTCCTTCAGCGCATTGTCCAGCGTGAACGGCACCGCGCCGGCGTCTCCCGCCACCATCGAGGGCGCCATGCGCTGCAGCGCCACGCCGGCTCCGCCGCCCTTGGCGAGCACGTCGACGAGGACCGCGGGATCGACGCCGGCGAGATCGGCGCTGGCGGCGGCTTCGGCCAGCAGCGCCATGAAGCCGATCGAGACATAGTTGTGCAGCAGCTTCATGCGGTGGCCGAAGCCGACCGGTCCGACATGGCTGATGTTCTCGGTGAAGGAGTCCAGGACGGGGCGGATCTCCCGCAGCGTCTCCGGATCGCCGCCCACGAGCAGGTTGAGCGTGCCCTCATGCGCGTGCCTGGCCGTGCGGGTCATGGGCGCGTCGATGAAGCGGCCGCCCGCCGCCTCGACCGCGGCCGCCATCTTCTGCGTCGACTCGGGCATCGCGGTGGAGCAGTCCACCACCACGGCGCCGGGCCTGAGCTTCTCCAGCACGCCGCCCTCGCCGGCCAGCACCGCCTCGACCTGGGGCGAGCCGGTGACGCACAGGATGATCACGTCGGACGAGGCGGCCACGGCGGCGGGGCTCGACGTCACGCGGGCTCCCGCCGCGATCAGGTCGTCGAGGGGCTGGTTGCCGGGATGGTCGAGAACCGTCAGGGGAAAGCCCCCTCGTCCCAGGACGTTCCGGGCGATCCCGTGGCCCATCAGGCCGATCCCAACCATTCCAACGGCGGTCGTCATTGTCGTCGCTTCTCCGGGCGCGGCGGTCGCGTTGCGGACCTTAGAAGCTTTTCGCGCGCGGCCCAAGACGGCGCCATGCGGACGAAATCGCATCAAATGCCAGCAAGGCGGGTTCCTCGGCGTTCACGCGTTTTGCTTTCGCTGCGCCGGTCTTCACACCTCGTTAAGCGCCGGAAACCCACTTTCGTCCCACAACTTCAGCGTGTGGCGACCGAGTATGCATTCGAAGACTGTCATTATGTTGGGCATCGCGGTCCTGACCGGAACGGGCGCCGTCGTGACCGGCAAGATGTGGCTGGACAAGAAGGCCGGCCAGCGTCTCCAGGCCATCCAGCCCGAGACGCTGAGGCCCACCGCCGACCGCACCATCGTGGTGGCGGCGACGCCGCTGCGCTACGGCGTCGAGATCACCCGCCAGCAGCTGCGCGAGATCCGCTGGCCCGAGGGCGACGTCCCGAAGGGCGCGTTCGCCACCATCGCGGAGGTGCTGGACCCGCAGGTGCGGCGCATCGCGCTGGCTCCCATGGAGGAGTCCGAGCCGCTGCTGCGCATGAAGGTGACCGGCCCCGGGCAGCGGGCCTCGCTGACGGCCCTGATCGAGCCCGGCATGAAGGCGGCGTCCGTGCGGGTCAACGACATCAACGGCGTCGCGGGCTTCGTCCTGCCGGGCGAGCGGGTCGATCTGCTGCTGACGCGCACGCTGGACAAGGGCGAGGCCTTCACGGACGTGCTCCTGCAGGGGGTGAAGGTGCTGGCGGTGGACCAGAGCGCCGACGAGCGGGCCGAGAAGCCTTCGCTGGCGAAAGCCGTCACTTTCGAGGTCAACACCGCCGACGCGCAGAAGCTGGCCCTCGCCACGACGGTGGGTTCGCTCAGCCTGGCGCTTCGGGCGGCCGGGTCGACGACCGCCGAGGCGACGGCCCGCGTCAAGGTGGAGGACCTCGCCGACGCCTCTCCCGCGCCGGTCCTGCAGGCGTCCACGCCGGCGGCCTCCCCGCCGCCGAAACGCACGCTGCTGGTCGGGGTGACCCGCGGCATGAAGCGGCAGGAATACACGATCCAGACGCTGCCGCCGCCGATCGAGGAGACCGCCACGGTCCGGGCAACGGCGCTGGCGCCGAGGCCTTGACCCTGGACCGGCGGGCGAAGCCATGACCATTCCCGACCGGCTTTCGGCCCGGTGGACGGCGGACGACAGCGGCGGCGTCGCGATCCCGCTGGCGCTGTCGCTGCCGGTGATCGCCGCGGCCGCCATGCTGGTCGTGGACGGCGGGCGCCTGTTCAACCTGCAGACCTCGGTCCAGGCGGGCGCCGACGCGCTGGCGCTTGCGGCGGCGGCCGAGCTGGACGCCAAGCCCGACGCCATCATCCGGGCCAACCGCGCCATCGGCGAGCTGGTCCGCAACGACGCCC
The DNA here is from genome assembly GCF_054796215.1 of Alsobacter sp. SYSU BS001988. Taxonomy (NCBI): domain Bacteria; kingdom Pseudomonadati; phylum Pseudomonadota; class Alphaproteobacteria; order Hyphomicrobiales; family Alsobacteraceae; genus Alsobacter; species Alsobacter sp. SYSU BS001988. The sequence continues at coordinate 331,365 of NZ_JBTAMK010000001.1, forward strand.
GCTTCGCCTCGGGCGGCGCGGCGTTGCAGGCCTCGGGCGTGCGCTACCTCAAGTCCCTGCCGTCGAGCGACGCGCAGGCGATCGCGTCGACCAGCGAGACGACCGACCCCGCCCTGGCGGCCTATGTGGAGGTGCGCACGTCCCCGGTCGGCTTCGGCTCGCTCTTCGCCAAGGCGGCGGGGGCGACGGGCTTTCCCACGCAGGTCTCCGCTACGGCGGTGGGCGGGTTCGACAGCGTCGCCTGCAACGTCACGCCGCTCTTCATGTGCAACCCGTTCGAAGGGTCCGCCCTCCCCCTGCAGGCCGCTGCGCGCGATCCGTCGTTCCGGCGGCGGCTCATCGCCATGAAGGCGAAGGGCTCGCAATACGGCGCCGGGAACTACGGCTACCTGCAGCCCGCCTACGGCAATGGCGGAGCGGCGGTGAAGGAATCGCTCGCGCTCGACAAGCCCAAGGGATGCTACCGCCAGAGCGGCGTCGAGCTGCAGACGGGCAACATCTCGTCGACGGCGGAGGCGATCAATGTCCGCTTCGACATGTATGACGGCGGCTTCTCCGGCAGCCGCGGCGATCCGGCGTACCGCCCCGCCCAGAACGTCCGCAAGGGCTACACGGGCTCGTCCTGCGGCGCTTCTCCCGCCTACGATCCCAGCCTGCCGCCCAAGGATCCCGCCAATCTGGGCAAGCCGCTGGGCCTGCCGCGCGATCCCTGCTTCTACGGCGCCGCGACCTGCACCTTCGGCGGAGCGGCCACCGCGGGCCGGATCGGCGGGGGCGACTGGGACTTCGAGACCTATTGGACGCGCAGCTTCGGCGGCGCATTTCCGAATGGCTGGTCCAACACGAACCGCCCGAGCCGCTACGAGGTGTACCGCTACGAGATCGAGAACGGGCTGACCACGCGCAGCACGGCGGGCGCGTCCGGGGCGGGCGAAAAGGGCGCGCCGGCCTGCTACACGGGCGGCGCTTCGACCCTGACGGACGATCCGGACCGGCGGCTCTTCGTGGGCGCCATCATCGACTGCCAGGCGGCGGCCGCGGCCGGGCAGCTGACGGGCTCGTCCGGCGGCGTCATCCCGGTCACCGGCTACGCGAGGTTCTTCCTGACCGAGCCGATGGACAAGAACGACGGCACGATCTGGGCCGAGATGGTGGAGCTGCTGGAGCCCGGCACTCCCGGCGCCCGCAACGTCATCCGCGACACCGTCCAGCTCTATCGGTGAAGCCATGGGGACAGCCCGCATCAGGATCGTCGAGGACGAGCGCGGCTCGGTCGCCGTCGAGGCGGCGCTGGCGCTGCCCTTCGTGATCGCCTTCGCCTTCGCGATCTTCGAGTTCGGCGGGATGCTCTACTCTTACGAAATGGTCCAGACCGGCGTGCGCGACGCGGCCCGCTACCTGGCGCGGGTTCCCGACCCGACCTCGTCCGAAACCCAGGCCCGGGCGATCGCCGTGACGGGCTCCCCCTCGGGCTCCGGCGCATCCCGCGTCGCCGGATGGAGCGACAGGGACGTGACCGTCTCCTACGCCAACGCGCCCAACCCGGTGGACGCCGTCACGGGCCTGCGGGCGTACCGGGGGAGCGACCCGCTGCGCATCGTGACGGTCTCGACCACGTTCCAGCCGCGGGGCCTCGGCCTTTTGTCCGCGATCGGCCTCGGGCCCCTCCGGGTCGCCGCAAGCCATACGGAACGCCATGTCGGCCAATAGGCGAGAGCGATCCTTCTGGGCCGACGAGGCCGGGGCCAGCATGGCCGAATTCGGCCTCGTGGCCGGCACGCTGGTGCTCGTCCTCATGGGCGTGCTCGATTTCGGCACGGCGTTCTGGCAGTACAACCAGGCCACCAAGGCGCTGCAACTCGGAGCGCGGCTGGCGGCCGTCTCGGATCCGGTCTCGTCAGACCTGAAGACCTATGACGGCACGTCCTCCACGGTGTTCCCGGGCGACGCCATGCCGTATTTCGAACGCCGCTGCAGCGGCGCGACGTCCACCTGCACCAACGGGACCTTCGACGCCGCGGCGCTGAACGCCATCGTGTATGGGCGCGGGGCGACGAGCTGCCCCGCCACGCCCCAGCGCCTTCCCGGGATGTGCAGCGCCTTCCCGCGCCTGCGGCCCCGCAACGTCGCGATCGACTACATCCAGACCGGGCTCGGCTTCGCCGGCCGCCCCGGCGGCTCGGCGCCCACCATCACGGTCCGGCTCACCGGGATGACCTATGACTTCATCGTCCTGAACCGGATGCTCCGGCTGCCGCCGCTCAGCATGTCGGGGCTGAGCGTGACGACGACCGCCGAGGACATGTCGGGCGGCTGAGCGCGCCCCTCACAACGGCCCGAAGGCGGGCGGCGGGACGCGCCGCCGCGAGGCCGCCTCATAGGCGGACGCGATCTCCAGAAGCACGTCCTCGCGGCCGGGCTCGGCCCGGAACACGAGCGAGAAGGGCAGCCCCGGCGCCGCGATCCGGGTCGGCTGGTCGGACGGCTCGGACAGGTATCGCGTTCCGTCCGGGCTGAGCCGGAATACGGGATCATAGACGACGTCGACATAGCCTGCCGGGATCAGGACTTCGGTCAGGCCGGCGTTCGGGCCGTTGAAGGACTCGCCGAGCAGGTTCTGGTCGCGCGGCGAGCCCGGCATGTTCGAGCCCGGATGCGGCGCCCCGCCGATGATGGCGGGCGGCAGCGGCGTATGCAGCCGCACGAGGGCGTCGAGGCGGTTCTCCAGGATCACCATCATGTCGACGCGCCGCAGCAGCTCGCGCAGCATGATGCGCTCGTTGACGCCCTGGCGCTGGCCGTGCGGGTTGCGCATGTCGGTCACCTCCTCCCAATTGCGGAAGGCGCTGCGCTGGTCGTCGCCCCAGAACTTCGACCGGGCGTTGAGGGTGGGGAAATCCGTCAGGCTCTCGCGAAAGCCCAGCGCCGCCCAATCGGCCGCGCGCCGCTTGAGATATTGCGGGATGTGGAACCGGAAGCCCATCGCCAGCTCCTGCTGCTGGACGACGGCGATGTCCAGGTTGCGCGGCGGCGCGATGCGCTCCTCGGAGAGCTCGATGAAGTAGTCGATCGGCTGCATGCGCCCGGAGCCGAAGACCTTGCCGGGCATGAACTCGGTCGGGGCGATCGCGGCGGCGAACTCCTCGAACAGCGGCTTGCCGTCCGGACCCAGCCGGAACAGAAGCTCCGGCATGAAGATCGGGACCATGCGGGCGAGAGCGCGGCGGAAGTCCACCGTCATGCGCTCCACGCGCGGGTCGGGGGTCCAGAGCGGATCGGAGGATTCGACCAGGGTCGCCCCGAGCCTGTCGCCGAGCACGTCCTGGATCTCGCGGACGGCCGCCGCGACGATCGGCTCCTCGCATCGGGACCCGGGCGCATGGACCATGGACTCGCGGATGATCCCGAGCCGCCGGCCGGCGAGGCCGCCATCGGCTCCTGAAGCCGCCGCGTGCCTCGCATAGCCTTCGGCCAGCACGGAGGAGCGGGGCACGGTGGTGAACGGGTCGCGCGGATCGTAGTAGCCGGCCACCGGGTCCTTGAGGGCGTCCAGCACCTTCGCGGCGTCGGCGATGGTGCGGCAGTGCACGCCGCTGCGGTCGACGTAGATGTCGGAGCCGATGGCCCCGCCGTCGAAACCCAGCATCGCCTTGTGCGGCAGGATCAGCGCCACGGCGTTGTGGTTGGACGGCCCCCGGCAGGAGGCCCGCGTCTCCTCCCCGAGGCTCGCCATCACCATGTTCGTGCTGACCGACAGGGCCGAACCGGAGCTCGACCCGAGCGAGGCCGAGCGGGTCGTGTCGTAGGGGTTGGACGGATTGCCGCCCCAGCTGCTGCGCTGGTAGCCGAGGACCGAGGGCAGGACCTTGTCCGGCGCGTGCCGGCCGCCGGGGTCGCCGGAGCGGCCGTTATATTCCGTCATCACCGCCTTGGCGAAGATGATCGCGCCCTTGCGGCGCAACTGGTCGACGAGGACATGGTCGCGCGCCGGGACGTCGATGTCGTAGCGGGCGTCGGCGCCGCCGGTGGAGCGCATGTCCTTGGCGTCGAACGCGTCCTTGAAGGAGAAGACCACGCCGTACATGGGCATGGCCTCCAGGTCGGGCTCGGTCCCATGGGCGGCGTCGAGCGCGGCGGCCTGCTCGAGGGCGTCCGGCAGGCGGCGGAAGAACTCGCAGACCGGCGGCGCGCCCGGCGGCAGCGGGCCGTCGTCGGGATGGCGGTCATAGTCGCCCCGGCAGGTGACCGAGCGCTCGCCGCGGATGTTCAGTGTGGCGAGCGCGTTCACCTGGCCGGCGTCGGGGATGCCGACGACCATCCCGTATTGCTGGTGGGCGGACGGATCCGACGCGGTCGCCTCCATGCGGCCGAACTCGATGGGCGGGCCGGCGTAGCGGTCGAACTCGGGCAGGATGTCCGCCGCCGCCGCCGTGCGGGTCGGAAAGCGCAGCGGCGCGCCGCCGCGCACGGCGCCCGGAACCTCGGGGACCGGGGCGCCGTCGGCCGTGACGAGCGCGCTGGCGACGCCGTTATAGGCCCTCACGCGGGCGAGATAGCCCTGCACCACCTCCACGCATGTCGTCCGGCCCGCCCGGATGGCGGCGTGAAGCTCCGCGATGGTGGCTTCCTCCAGCCGGAATGGCGCGCTGCGCCCATCGATCCGATCCGACATCCGCTCGCCCCCCTGCGTCCCGCTCTTTGAATCAGGTTTAGCGCGCGGGCCTTCGGCCCCGCAATGCGCCGCGGCTCGGGCCAGCCCCGCGTCGGGAGGCCGCCCGGCTTCCCGGAAGGGGACGCGCGGGCCCGGGCTGCGGTTACGCCGTCGTAACCACCGCTGCCCCACTGCTGACAGGCTGGAACGTGGCGATTCGGGCCCGCCCCAGCAGCGTCGATCTTGCGTTCGGGAGAGTGTCTTTGGCCGCGTGCTTGAGTTTCATCGTACTTCGGATCGCCGCATCGCCGCAGTCGCGGCCTCGGGCGGAGCGCGCCTGATGGGCGAGATCGTCCGCTTCCGCCACCGCGCCCCTCCGGCGCCGGCTCCGGCCCTCTACGACCACGATCCCGAAGACGAGATGCTGGCCGAGGCCTACGGCGCCGCCTTCGCGGCGGCCGAGCGCTATGAGCGCGAGCGGCGCAAGGAGCGCGAGCTATACGCCAGGGTCGAGGCGCTGACGCGCGAGAACGCCAAGCTCAAGGCCGAACTCGCCAAACGGCGCGGAGCCAAGCCCAGGAGCTGACCTCGGCCGGCGGGCCGCTTCCTTGCGCCAGGCGCGCTCCCATGTTAGTGAGTGATCGTTCACTTACTAAGGAGCGCCACTGTGACAGCCGGATTGTTGGGGACGCGCCGCTTCGCACCGCTCTTCTGGTGCCAGTTCTTCTCCGCCTTCAACGACAACTTCCTGAAGAACGCGCTCGTCGCGCTGCTCGTCTACGTGCTGGCGAGCTCCAATGCAGGAACGCTCGTCCAGGCGGCGGGAGCCATCTTCATCGCGCCGTTCTTCTTCCTCTCGGGGTTGGGCGGCGAGATGGCGGACAGGTTCGACAAAGGCCTGATCGCGCGGCGGCTGAAATTCGCCGAGATCGCGGCGGCGGGCCTGGGCGCGGTCGGCTTCGTGCTGCACTCCGTGCCGATCCTGATGACGGCGCTCGGCCTGTTCGGCGTCGTGGCCGCGCTGTTCGGCCCCATCAAATACGGCATCCTGCCGGACCACCTGAAGACCGAGGAGCTTCCCGCCGGCAACGCGCTGGTGGAGGGCGCGACCTTCATGGCGATCCTGCTCGGCACGACGGCCGGGACCAAGGCCGCGACCGGAACCGAAAACCCGCTCTGGGTGGCGGCCCTCCTGGTCGTCTTCGCGCTGGCCTGCTGGGGCTCGGCCGCGCTGATCCCGCGCACGGGCGAAAAGGCGCCGGACCTGAAGATCAATCCCAATATCCTCGGCTCCACGGTCGGCCTGCTGCGCGACATGTGGGCGGACACGCGCATCTGGCGCGGCATGATCGTCGTGAGCTGGTTCTGGCTCGTCGGCGCAGTGGTGCTGGCGCTCCTGGCGACGCTGGTCCGCGACCGGCTGGGCGGGACCGAGAACCTCTACATCGCCTGCATGACGCTGTTCTCGCTGGCCATCGCGGCCGGCTCGCTGCTCGCGGCGTGGATGGCGCATGGACGGATCATCCTGCTCCCGACCGCCATCGGCGGCCTGGCCATGGGCGCGTTCGGCATCGATCTCGGCCTCGCCACCTGGGACGCGGCGCGGGCCGCCGCGCCGATCGGGCCGGCCGAGTTCTTCGCCACGGGCCGGGGCGTCCGGGTCGGGATCGACCTCGTCGGCCTCGCGGCCGCGGCCGGCCTCTATATCGTCCCGGTCTTCTCGGCGGTGCAGTCCTGGGCGGGCGAGGATCGCCGCGCGCGCGTGATCGCGGCCGGCAACGTCATGCAGGCCGGCTTCATCGTGGTCGGCGCGCTCGGAGCGGGCGCCCTGCAGGCCATGGGGCTCACCGAGCCGCAGCTCCTGGCCGGGCTCGGCGCGCTCAATCTGGGCGCCGGCTTGCTGGCCTTCCGGCTGCTGCCCATCAAGCCCTTCCGGGAGTTCCTCTCCATCGTGTTCAGGGCCGGCTACCGCATGGAGGTCGTCGGCCTGGAGAACATCGACAAGGCCGGGCCGAACGCGATCATCGCGCTCAACCATGTCAGCTTTCTCGACGGCGCGCTGGCGCTGTCGCTGACGGACCGCGACCCGGTCTTCGCCATCGACCACACGATCGCGCAGAAATGGTGGGTGAAGCCCTTCGCGCGCCTCACCCGGGCGATGCCGCTCGACCCCACCAAGCCCATGGCCACCCGCACCCTCATCAACGCGGTGCGGGGCGGCGACACGCTGATCATCTTTCCGGAGGGCCGCCTCACGGTCACCGGCAGCCTGATGAAGGTCTATGACGGCGCGGGCCTGATCGCCGACAAGTCGGACGCGATGGTGGTTCCGGTGCGCATTGAGGGCCTGGAGGCGACGCCGTTCTCGCGCCTCTCGCCGGACCAGGTGCGCCGCCGCTGGTTTCCGAAGGTGCGCGTCACCATCCTGGAGCCGGTGCGGCTCGCGGTGGACCCGGCCCTCAAGGGCAAGAACCGGCGCCTCGCCGCCGGCGCGGCCCTTTACGGGATCATGTCCGACCTCGTGTTCCGCACCACCCGCACGGACCGGACCGTGGTCGACGCCGTGATCGAGGCGGCGCGCGTGCACGGCCCGGGTCGGACCGCCGTGGAGGACCCTGTCGCGGGGGCGCTCAGCTATCGCAAGCTGCTGGCCGGCGCGCGCGTGCTGGGGAGCCGGCTCGCGCCGCTGGCGGGACCCGGCGGCGCCGTGGGTGTGATGCTGCCCAACGCCAACGCGGCCGCCGCCGCCGTGCTGGGCCTCATGTCGGCCGGCCGCACGCCGGCCATGATCAACTTCACGGCCGGCGCCGCCAACATCCTGTCAGCCTGCCGCGGCGCGCAGATCGAGGCGATCGCCACCTCGCGCGCCTTCGTCGAGAAGGGGCGGCTGGAGCCCCTGGTGGAGGCCATCAAGGCCGAGGTCAGGATCGTCTATCTGGAAGACCTGCGCGGCTCGATCGGCGCGTGGGACCGGCTGCGGGCGCTGCTCGCCTGGGATCGCCCGCTGGTCCGGAGCAAGCCGGACGACCGCGCCGCCATCCTGTTCACGTCGGGGTCGGAGGGCGTGCCGAAAGGCGTCGTGCTTTCGCACGCCAACATGCTGGCCAACGCCGCCCAGGCCGCCGCCCGGATCGACTTCGGGCGGACCGACACGGTGTTCAACGTGCTGCCCGTGTTCCACTCCTTCGGGCTGACGATCGGCCTCATCCTGCCGCTCGCATCCGGGGTGAGGGTCTATCTCTACCCGTCGCCGCTGCATTACCGGCTGGTGCCGGAGCTGGTCTATGGCAGCAACGCCACCATCCTGTTCGGCACGGACACCTTCCTGGCCGGCTACGCCCGCTCGGCGCACCCCTATGACTTCCGGTCGATCCGCTACATCCTGGCCGGGGCCGAGCCGGTGAAGGAGACCACGCGCCGGGTCTACATGGAGCGGTTCGGGCTGCGCATCCTGGAAGGCTACGGCATCACCGAGACCGCCCCGGCGCTGGCCCTGAACACGCCCATGTTCAACCGCTTCGGCACGGTGGGGCGGATCCTGCCCGGGATGGAGACGCGGCTGGAGCCGCTGCCGGGCGTCGAAGGCGCCGGGCGGCTCCATGTGCGCGGCCCGAACGTGATGCTGGGCTACCTCAAGGCCGACAATCCCGGCGTGCTGGAGGAGCCGCCGGAGGGCTGGCACGACACGGGCGACATCGTCACGATCGACGACGAAGGCTTCATCACCATCCGCGGGCGGGCCAAGCGCTTCGCCAAGATCGGCGGCGAGATGGTGTCGCTGGCCGCCGTCGAGGCCCTGGCGGCCGACCTGTGGCCCGGCGCGCTGTCGGCGGTCGGGAGCCTGCCCGACCCCCGCAAGGGCGAGAGGCTGGTGATGATCACCGAGAAGACGGGTGCGTCGCGGGCCGAGTTCCTGGCCTTCGCCAAGTCGCGGGGGGCGTCCGACCTGATGGTCCCGGCGGAGATCGTCCCGGTCGACAAGGTCCCGCTGCTCGGCTCGGGCAAGATCGACTTCGCCGCCGTCTCGCGCCTGGTGCGCGAGCGCGGGGAGGTTCGCGCCGCCACCCCGCCGGCGGCCTGAGGACCGGGGCATGCGGGACGGCGCCAAGACGCGCGAGCGGATCTGCGCGGAAGCGCTCGCGCTGTTCGCCCGAAAGGGCGTGGACGGCTCCACCGTGCGCGACATCGCGCAGGCGGTCGGGGTCTCGGAAGGAGCGCTCTACCGGCATTTCCGCTCCAAGGAGGACATCGCCCGGGAGATCTTCGCCACCCGCTATGCGGCGCTGGCCCGTGACGTGCTGGAGATCGGGATGAGCCGGGACGGCCTGGAAGCCCGGATCGGCGCGCTGGCGCGGCGCTTCACCGGCCTGTTCGACGAGGAGCCGGCGCTGTTCGCCTTCCTGCTGGTGAACCAGCACCAGCATCTCGGAGAGGTGTCGGGCGCGGCCGCCGAGAATCCGGTCGAGGCGCTGCGGGCGGTGTTCGCGGAGGCCATGGCGCGTCGCGAGATCGCGCCGGGCGACGCCGACCTGCTCGCCGCCATGGCGCTGGGCCTCGTGGTGCAGCCGGCCGTGTTCAGGATCTACGGCAGGCTCACCGGCAGCCTCGGCCAGCACGCGCCGCAGATCACCCGCGCCCTCATGGCGACGCTCAGGCCGACCTGACGGCCGCGCTTCCTACGCGACGCGGTTGACGAAGCCGCCGGCGGGCGGGACGTCGGCGGGGCGGATCGGCTCGAGGCTGTGCGACCACAGGTCGGTCTGCTCGCGGACTTTCCCGTCCAGCGCCTCGACCTTGCCGGCCGCGTCGGCCGGGGCCTTGGCGTCGCCGGACAGGAGGGTGAGCGCGCCGCCCCAGGAGGCCGCGGCGTCGCCTTGCGAAAGCGTGCCGTCGTCATTGAGCTTCACCAGCGCGCCGGACACGTCGAACTGGTCGCTGAGCCGCAGGATGGTCATGTTGATCAGGCTGCGGGTGCGCGTCACGCCCTCGAGCAGGGATTTCTCGTAATGCGCCGCGGTCTGGGCGGCGGCGTCGCGGGCGGCGTCGTCCGAATAGCCCTGGGCCTTGTAGAAGTCCTGCGCCGAGGACCGCATCGCCTCCATGCTCTCCTTGCGGCCATTGTAGAGCTGGATGTTCATGTTGTGGATGGACATGAGGCTTTTCAGGTCCGCCATGGCCTCCTGCCCCCACTGCGCCGCATGGGCCGGGGAGGGAAAGTCGAGCTTGGACCCCCAGGAGCCCGAAGAGGTGGAGTTCTGAAGCTTTTTTTCGTATTCGGCGTCAAGCTGAGCTAAAGCTACAACTACATCTAAACGATCTAAATCGTAGCTCTTAGCCAATTCATCCAAATTTTTTTTCTGTCAGTTTTATCAGGCCCAGTCCATTTCGAGATATCAATGCTTGCTTTCAGGCGCTCAGCGTTCTCCTGCCGGACAATGGCGGCTTCGTCCGATCTATTTTGAAAGCGGCGATCCGACATCGCGGAGCGCATGTCCGTCTGGACGAGCTGCGCGGCCGTGGCGCTGATGGGCGAATTGGCGAGCAGGTAAACCATGGCTGAAACTCCTGGCAGAACGGGCTAATCCAGGCTGCGCTCTTTAGCCCGACATCCCGAAACCGGGACAGTCGAGAGAAGCAAAAGCCACGTCAGCCTCGTCGTAATACAAACAACTTAAACTCATGATGCGAATAATTCGTAACCAACTAATCACTTCACCACCGTTTTAAATTCTCGCATGAGTTGCTTAAACGACGTACGCAACCTGACGTATAGATTGCGCGCACGTCACCCCAGCGTTATCGCTATCTCTCTTTCATTCATTCATTCATCATGGGTTTCATCATGACCACCATTGCGGGCGTAGCGGGCGACACGCTGTATGGGACCGACAGCAACGACGATCTCAACCTCACGCAGATGTATCGATATCCTTTCTTCAACTATCCGAACGGGTACGGAGGCTTCTACTATGGGGTTTATGCAGTCTACCGCGTATCCGCGGGGTGGGGCAGCGACCTTGTCACGGGGACAACCTATTCGGACAGGTTGGATGGGGGAGCTGGTTCCGACACGATATCGGCTGGCGGTGGATCCGACGTCATAGAAGGCGGCGATGGAGCCGATTCTATTTCCGGAGGCGACGGCGACGACCTGATCATCGACAGTGGATATGCCTATCTCCGTGACGATACGATCGATGGCGGCGACGGAGCGGACACGATTCGTGCCGGGTCCGGAAACGACGATGTCACCGGCGGGATCGGGAGGGATTCGCTCAATGGCGAGAGCGGCGACGACACCATCCATGGCGGCGCCGACGCCGACACGATCGACGGCGGCTCATCCTGGAACGGAGATTGGCTGTACGGCGACGAAGGCGCCGACTCGATCACGGCGGGCTATGGGGCGGACTGGATCGACGGCGGCATCGGCGGCGACACCGTGGTGGCCGGTTCCGGGGCCGACACGATCTTCGGCGGCGCAGATGGCGACAACCTGCAGGGGCAGTGGGACAATGACCGCATCTATGGCGAGGCCGGCTTTGACACCCTGGATGGCGGTCAGGGCGACGATTATCTAGCGGGTGGCTGGGACAACGACACGCTGATCGGTGGAACCGGCAACGATACGTTGTCGGGCGATACGGGCGATGACCAATTCAGGTTTGACGGCCCCTATGACGGATTCGACGTCATCGATGGCGGATCGGACCGCGATATAATCCTGGCCTCGTCATATGGCACGGTCATCGGCCTCAAATCGGTGACGGGCATCGAAGTGATATCGGCCCCTGGCAACAGCAACGTTCAGATCCTTGGCGACGGCTCGCGTAATGTCTTCGACTTCACCAACGTCACGCTGACCAACATCACCAAAATCAGCGGCGGCGCGGGGGATGACATAATCCTGGGATCGTCGTCGTCAGCCGATTTCGTTTCCGGGGACGACGGCAACGATTACATCGGCGGCGGCGACGGCGACGACACGCTGGCGGGCGGCACGGGCGACGACACGCTGGTCGGCGAAACGAGCGGGCTGAATCAGCTCGACGGCGGCGTAGGATATGATCTGGCGGTCTACCAGGGAACTCGCGCCGATTATCAGATCACCTCGTCGGGCACGACCACGACCGTGCGGCGACTGATCGGCGGAATTGTTGATGGGCGGCATCAGGACACCCTCGTCGATGTCGAGGCCGTGCGCTTTGGCGATGGGACGACGCTGACGCTGAACAATCCCCCTTCCGCACCAACGGATTTCGATGGCGCCGCCAACAGCGTGGCGGAGAACGCCGCGGCCGGGACCTATGTGGGCTACACCGCGCGCAGCACGGACCCTGAAGGGCAGTCCGTGAACTACTTCCTGCTCGATGACGCTGGTGGACGGTTCGCCATCGATCCAGTGTCGGGTCGCGTCACCCTCCGAGACCCGCGCCTGATCGACTTCGAGACCGCGACCAGCCACACGATCCGGGTCGCGGCGAGCGACGGGCTCAATACGGCCGCCTCGATGGTCGTGATCCAGGTGCAAAACGGCAACGATGCACCAACCCTTGTGACTGACGTCAACACGCTGGCGAATGCGGTGAAAGAGAACGCAGTTGTGGGCGCCTCCGTGGGCGTGACGTTGCGGGCCACCGATCCCGACGCGAATGCGCTCACCTATGTGCTGACAGACACGGCGGGCGGGCGCTTCCGGGTCGATCCCGTAACGGGCGTCGTGACAGTCGCAAATGGAGCCTTGCTCGATTACGAGATCGCGCAATCCTACACGATCACGGGACATGCCGTTGATAACGGAACCCCTCAACTGGCTGGACCGGATCAGACCTTCACGATCGCGATCAAGGACGTTTTCGATCCGCTGACCTGGGCCGGCACGGAAGGGGCCGACCGGTTCACGGCCACGACGGATACACAGGGGTGGGTTCTTGACGGAAAGGGTGGCGACGATTCCATCGTCGGCAGCGCTTTGGCGGACAATATCACGGGCGGGACGGGCAACGACACGATCGACGGCGGCGCCGGCGTCGACACCGTCGTGCTCTCTGGGCGCCGCTCCGAGTACAAGATCGCGCTCGACGACGATGGCGCTGTCGTGGTGACGCGAACCGCGACCGGCGAGCGCGACATCGTCACCAACGTTGAATTCTTCAAATTCACGGACGGCACACAAGCCTTGAGCGCCGTGTTGCCCGCCAACCTCTTCATCAGGGGGACAACCGGGCCGGACAAAATCGCGGGCGGTAACGGGCTCGACACGCTGATTGGCGCAGCGGGGAACGACACGATCTCGGGTGGTGACGGGCGGGATCTCATCCTAGGCGACGACAGTGCGGGACTCGTGAGTTCCATCCGCAGAGTTTCGGTGAATGCGAGAGGCGAGCAAGGGAGTGGCTGGACCTATGATCCGGTGTTCTCGCCCGACGGGAAGTACATCGCCTTCGCCAGCGAGGCGACCAACCTTGTCTCTCCCGGTGTCGATACGAATGGGACCATTGATGTATTCTTGAAAGATCTGACAAGTGGCGAGGTCACGATTATCTCAATCGCATCTGGCAGCGTCGGGAATGGAATGTCCCTTTCACCGACCTTCTCGAGGGACGGGCGCTACATCGCCTTCAAGAGCTATGCTTCGAATATGTTCAGCAACGACTACAATGGCGGGTCGGACATTTTCGTTAAAGACCTAGTGACCGGACAGATCTTCTCAGCAACCACGTCATACGGCAACTTTTATAATACGAATCCGGATAATCCGGCGTTTCTCGGCGACAGCACGACATTGATGTTCTCCGTTTACGGCAGTGGGTGGGGATCAAACATCCTGCTCTCCGATTTCATGAGCAGTGAGCGCAAGAGCGTCCCTGCGACGTGGTCGTACTCTTACTATTATGCATCGCCCACGGCGTCGGCTGATGGCCAATTGATAGCGTTCAGCTCAACTGACCCGAACATCGTATCAGGCGACTATAATGCAAGCCGGGACATATTCTTGTATAACGCCCAGAATGGCGTCATTTCGATTGCTTCCAGGAACAGCTCAGGCCAGCTTACAAATGGGAATTCATTGCTGCCCACGCTTTCGCCCGACGGACGCTACCTCACCTTCATCAGCGCTGCGACCAATCTGGACCCGGCCGCGACGAATGGAACCAATCAGCTCTACTTAAAAAATCTTCAAACCGGAGCCGTAACGCTGCTTTCGAAAAACGCAGACGGCATATCGGGCGACGCGCAATCCGGGGCAGCCGTGTTTTCGAGCAATGGCCGCTACGTTGCGTTTTGGAGTAGCGCGTCGAATCTGATCTCGGGTGCGAATGCGCTTGGAGGCAGCCAAATTTATATACGCGACCTGCTTACGAATGAGATCGCGGTCGTCTCGACAAACAGTTCAGGCGAGTTCGGAAACGGAGAATCCGACCAGCCGGTCTTTTCCGCGGATGGAAAATCGATCGCTTTTCGAAGCACGTCGTCAAATCTCGTTGCCGATGACACCAATGGATCTCGTGATATTTTTGTCAAAGACATAGCCAGCGTGTTCTCGTCGGCTGGAAACGACAGCATGTCAGGTGGAGCCGGCCGCGACACGATCATAGGCTCTGGCGGCGACGACAGCCTCGACGGGGGCAGCGGAGCCGACAGTCTCGTCGGCGGACTGGGGAACGACAGATACGTCGTCGACGACACCGGCGACATCGTGGTTGAGTATGCATCGCAGGGGACCGATGGCGTCAATTCCTCGATCAGTTACACGCTTGCTGCAAACTTCGAGAACCTCACGCTGACCGGCGCCGCCGCCATCAATGGCGTCGGCAATGAACTGGCGAACTATCTCACCGGAAACGGCGCAGCCAACCGACTGGACGGTGGGGCGGGCAACGATACTCTGGTCGGCGGACTCGGGGCTGACACCCTGGTCGGAGGCTCGGGCAACGACGATTATGTTGTCGATGACGCCCTTGACGTCGTGGTCGAGTCCGCGGGCGAAGGGACCGACACGCTGCAGTCATCCTTGTCCTACATCTTGCAGGCGAACTTCGAAAACCTCACGCTGATCGGAAACGGCCGCCATCGACGGCGCCGGCAACGAACTCGCTAATGTGATCACCGGCAATGCGTCCGCCAATAGCCTCGTTGGCGGGGCTGGCAATGACACGCTGTATGGCGGAGCCGGCGTCGACACGCTGGCGGGCGGGGCTGGAGCCGACGCCCTCGTGGGTGGAACCGAGAACGATGTCTTCGTGTTCGGCCCTGGGTTTGGGACCGACCGAATTACCGATTTCGACCAGGCCGGCGATGACCAGTTGCAGTTTTCGACTGCGGTGTTCGCGGACTGGAACGCCGTCTGGTCCGCCACAAAACAGGTGGGAGCCGACCTTGTGATCACCAAGTCGGCGACGGACGCGCTCACCCTGAAGAACGTCGCCCTGTCGAGTTTCGCGGCGGACGATGTCAGATTCGTTCCCTAAACCAGGAAGTCGACCGCCCGGCGCAAGTCGCCGGGCGGGCCGATCGTTGCATACCCGTGCGCAACGATCCGAATTTGTCTTGGTGATGAGCCAAGGTCGCATAGCTTTATCTCGCTAATTATTTTGGCCTTTTGCAGAATCTTGTCGCAGCAGACCAAGCGCGTGGCGCTTGCGTTCTGTCGCGGCGATTCAACCTGGCATTGACCTCACGGGAGGCTCTGCGCCCGCGCGGTTGCGGATGCGGTCCAGATCGTCGGCGGAGTTGCCGAGCAGCTTGACGGTCGCGGCCCGGGCCGCGGCCGGGTCGCCGGCGCAGATGGCCTCCATGACGGCGCGATGCTCCGCCAGCGCGCGCTTGCGATGGTCGCCGGTGGCCGCGATGGTGAAGCTCTGGCGCAGCGTGATCTCGAACATCTGGGCGATGGGCCAGAACATCTCGTTGCGGGTGGCCATGTAGATCGACTTGTGAAAGGCGATGTCGGCCTCCACGAAGGCGTCGTTGTCGGGCGCGGCCTCCATGTCCTCCACGGCGCGCGTGATCGCGCGGCGGTCTTCGGCCGAGGAAGCGGTCGCCGCCAGGGCCGCGGCTGCGGGCTCCACCGCGTTGCGCAGCGCGAAGAGCTTCTCCAGATACGCGTCCACGTCGGTGCTGGCGAGCCGCCAGCGCAGCACGTCGGGATCGAGATGGCTCCACGCCTCCGGCGGCCGCACGCGCGCGCCGCTCTTGGCGCGGGACTCGATGAGCCCCTTGCCGGTGAGGATGCGGATCGCCTCGCGGACCACGGGACGGCTGACGCCCAGCATTTCGCAGATCTTCATCTCCGAGGGCAGCGGGTCCCCCGGCCGGATCTCGCCGCGGATGATGCTCGTCCCGATGCGGTCCGCCACCTGCGTGTGGAGATTGCGGACGATCCCGCTGGCGCTCCTGAACATGCGTGCCTTCGTGTGCTGCGCGCGACGCGGCTTGCCGACCTGTCCAATCTAGTCTTACATTCATCCCAGATGAAGCCCGTTCAGAGACTCATCGACGAGAGTGGGCGCGAGACCCGCCTCAGGAGGAAACACATGACCGGATCCCTGTCCCGCCGCTCGCTGCTGCAGACCTCGGCCGCGCTCGCCGCCGGCGCCGCCTTCGCGCCCGCCATCATCGGCCGCGCCTCGGCCGCCACGATGAAGATGAAGCTCTCCTCGTCGCAGGCCAACGACCCGAAATACGCCAATGGGCGCGTCTATTACGAGAACCTGGTCAAGCAGCTGAAGGCGAACGGGCTCGGCGAGCAGGTCGAGGTGGCGTTCTTCCCGGACAACCAGCTCGGCCAGGAGATCGACGTCATCAACTCGGTCAAGCTCGGCGTGATCGACATGATGGTGTCGGGCTCGTCGATCTCGGCCAATTTGGTGCCGCTCGTCGGCACGTTCGATCTCGGCTACCTGTTCTCCAGCTTCCCGCAGCAGACCAAGGCGTTCGAGGCGGGCGCGGCCAAGCCGATCGAGGCGGCGCTCTTGAAGAACGCCAATATCCGCGTGCTGGCCTGGGCTTATAATTTCGGCTCCCGCAGCGTGCTGGCCAAGAAGGCCGTGAAGACGCCCGAGGACCTCAGCGGCCTGAAGATCCGCACCCTCCCCAACCCGGTCATCACCGAGTGCCTGCGCCTGATGGGCGCGGCGGCCACGCCGCTCGCCTTCGGCGAGATCTACACGGGCCTGCAGGCCGGCGTGCTCGACGGGCTGGAGCACGATCCCCCGACCGTGGTGGCGAGCAAATTCTTCGAGACGGCCAAGTTTTACAGCCTGACCCAGCACAACTTCTCGCCGCTCGCGGTCTATTTCAGCGAGAGCACCTTCGGCCGCATGGAGCCCAAGCTGCGCGACGCCTTCGTGGACGCCGCCCAGAAGGCCGCCGCCGACACGCGCACCCACGGGCTCGCGGTCGAGAAGGAGGCGCTTGACGTGCTGGCCCAGAAGGGCGTCACCATCATCGACTGCGACCGCGAGGCCTTCCGCAAGCGCGTCGCGCCGCAGACGGAAGCGTTCGTCAAGGCGCGGCCCGAGGCCAAGCCGATCGTCGACGCGATCAAGGCCGTCCAGAGCTGAGGAGCCGCCATGGCCGGCGCCGTCGCACTTCCCGGCCGCGCCGCGCGGCCGGTCGCCCAGGCTCTTCTGGCCGCCACCGACGTGCTGGCGGCGGCGCTGCTCGCCGCCGACCTCGTCGTGGTGATCGGCTCGGTGCTGCTGCGCTCGCTGTTCAACGCGCCGGTGGAGTGGTCCGACGACGTCGCCCGCGGGCTGATGGTGGGGTCGAGCTTCTTCGGCGCCGCCAGCGCGCTGGCGCGGGGCGAGAATCCCGGCGTCGCGTTCTTCGTCGACCGGATGCCGACCGGAGTCCGCCGCATGGCGGATTCGGCGGGCGCGATCCTGATGCTGGTCGTCTCGGCCTACGCGGCCTGGAACGCGCTCAAGCTCGGCTGGCTGACCACGGGCCAGACCACCGGCTCCGGCCTTCCGCTGGAGTGGACCTTCTACCCGATGGGCGCGGGGGCGGCCTGCATGGCGCTGTTCTCGGCCGACATCGCCATGCGCCGCCCGGCCCGGGAGATCGTCGCCGGGCTGGCCTGCGTGCTCGGCGCGGCGGCCCTGTACCTCGCCTGGGACGCGCTGTCCCCCGACACGGTCCCGTCCGCCCGCACGCTGATGCTGTCCGGCTTCGCGCTGACCCTGGTCGGCGGCCTGCCGATCGGCTTCGCGCTGGCCTTGGCGGCGCTCATCTATGTCTGGGTCGAGGGCTCGCTGCCGGGCGTGATCTTCGCGCAGCAGATGGCGCGCGGGATCGACAATTTCGTGCTCCTGGCCATCCCGTTCTTCATCCTGGTCGGCTACCTGATGGAGGCGAACGGCATGTCCGTGCGCCTGATTGAGCTGCTGCAGCGGCTGGTCGGACGCATGCGCGGCGGGCTCAACGTCGTCATGGTGACCGCGATGGTGCTGTTCTCCGGCATCTCGGGCTCCAAGATGGCGGACGTCGCGGCGGTCGGCTCGGTGCTGATCCCGGCGGCGCGCCGGTCGAAGCAGAACCCGGGCGCCGCGGTGGCGCTGCTGGCGGCGTCCGCCGTCATGGCCGAGACCATCCCGCCCTGCATCAACCTCATCATCCTGGGCTTCGTCGCCAACCTGTCGATCGGCGGGCTGTTCATGGCCGGCCTGCTTCCGGCCGGGCTGATGGCGGCCGCGCTCATCGCCGTCTCGATCCTGTTCGGGACCAAGGCGGCCGACGCGGCCGAGGTGATCCCGACCGGCTCGGCGGGCCGGATGTGGATGGGGGCGATCGTCTCCTTCGGCCTGATCGCGATGATCTTCGTCGGGTTCAAGAGCGGCTTCGCGACCGCGACCGAGATCTCGGCTTTCGCCGCGCTCTACGCCGTCGTGGTCGGGGCCGCCGTCTTTCGGGAGCTCTCCTTCGCCCAGGCGGCCCGCTGCTTCGTGCATGCGGCCACCCGCTCGGGGCTGGTGCTGTTCATCGTGGCGGCGGCGCAGTCGCTCGCCTTCGTGCTGACCTTGCAGCAGGTGCCGCACGCGGTGGCCGAGATGATGGTCGGCATCTCGCAGACGAGCGGCACGTGGCTCTTCATGCTGCTCTCCATCGCCATCCTGATCGTGATGGGATCGGTGCTGGAAGGCGCGGCGGCGCTGATCATCTTCGGGCCGCTTCTGGTGCCGGTGGCCGGGCAGCTCGGCATCGCGCCGCTGCATTTCGGCGTGGTGCTGGTGATCGCGATGGGGATCGGGCTCTTCGCCCCGCCGCTCGGGCTCGGGCTCTACGGCGCATGCCTGATCGGCAATGTGCCGATCGAGCAGACGATCAAGCCGATCATGGGCTATCTGGGCCTGCTGTTCCTGTGCCTCCTCCTGATCGCCTTCGTGCCGGCCATCAGCCTCGCCCTGCCGCACGCGTTCGGCTACTGACGCCCGGGGATCGCCCATGAAGATCCTGCTCACGCACACCCCCCAGGCCCGCGCCCAGTACTATGGCGAGCGGGCGCTGGCGGAGCTGCGCCGCATGGCGGAGGTGCGCCTGCACGAGGGCGGCGAGCCGCTCGACCCGCCCGGCCTGATCCGGGCCGCCGCCGGCATGGACCTGATCATCGCCGACCGGATGACCGCCGGCCCGGCCGAGACGTTCTCCGGCCTGCCCGACCTCAAGGCCTTCCTGCGGGTGGCGGTCGACATCCGCAACATCGACGTCGCGGCGGCCAGCGCGGCCGGCGTGCTGGTGACGCGCGCCCGGCCAGGCTTCATGGCGGCCGTGTCCGAGCTCGCGCTGGGCTTCATGGTGGATCTCTCGCGCGGGGTGTCGCGCGCCGCCGTCGACTACCGGGCCGGCAGGGCGCCGGAGATCCGCATGGGCCGGCAGCTCGCGGGATCGACCGCCGGCCTCATCGGCTACGGGGCCATCGCCCGCCATCTCGCGCCGATCCTGGCGGCCATCGGCATGAGCGTCGTCGTCTCGGACCCGCACGCGACCGTCGACGACCCGCGCTTCGAACAGGTCGGGCTGGATGACCTGCTGCGGCGGTCCGACTACGTGATCTGCCTGGCGGTCGCCACCGCGGAGACCGAGAACCTGATCGGGGCCGACGCCCTGGCCCGCATGCGGCCGGACGCCTGCTTCATCAATCTCTCGCGCGGGAACCTGGTCGACGAGGCGGCGCTGGCCCTCGCCCTGAAGCAAGGCCGGATCGCCGGCGCGGCGCTCGACGTCGGCCGCGCGCCGGACCAGATGCCCTCGCCGGAGATCGCCAGGCTGGAGAACGTAGTGGCGACGCCGCATATCGGCGGGCTGACGCCGCAAGCGACCGAATCGCAGGCTTTCGATACGGTCCGCCAGGCGCGCGCCATCCTGGGCGGCGAGATCCCTGAGGGGGCCGTGAACGCCGACCGCTGGACCCGCAGGCCGCATCCATGAGCCAGGACCGCCCCGCCCTCGCCGCGCCTCCCGGCGCCTGCGACTGCCACATCCACATCTATGATCCGGCCCAGCCGGCCGTGGCGACCGCCGTGAGCCCGGGTCCGGCCTGGGCCACCGTGGAGGCCTATCGGCGCGTGCAGGCGCGTCTCGGCGTCGAGCGTGCCGTCGTCGTGCAACCGACGGCCTACGGGACGGACAACGCCTGCACGGTGGCGGCGGTCGCCGCGCTCGGGCGGGAACGCACGCGCGCCGTCGCCGTGGTGAACGCCGGCGTCACGCGAGACGAGCTGCGGCGCCTGAGCGACGCCGGCGTCTGCGGCGCGCGGTTCCAGATGCTGCCCGGCGGCGTCGTGCCGTGGGACGACCTCGAGCCGGTGGCGACGCGGGCGGCCGAGTTCGGTTGGCATATCCAGCTGCAGATGGACGGCCGGCTCCTCGCCGACAGGGAGGCGATGCTGCGCGCCCTCCCCTGCCGGCTGGTCATCGACCATGTGGGCAAGTTCCTGGTCCCGGTTCCAACCGACCATCCGGGCGTCGCCGCGCTGCTGCGGCTGCTCGACGCCGGCCGGACCTGGATGAAGCTGAGCGGGCCCTACGAGACCTCCGTCACGGGCGCGCCGCTCTTCGCCGATGTCGGGGCCATCGCCAAGGAGGCGATCCGGGCCGCGCCGGAGCGCATGCTCTGGGCCAGCAACTGGCCGCATGTCTCCGTCAGCGCGCCGCCGGACGACGCCATGCTGCTCGACGTCCTGCTGGACTGGGCGCCGGACGAGGCGGTCCGGCGCATGATCCTCGCCGACAACCCGGCGCAGGTCTACGGCTTCGGACCCTGAGGCCCGAAGCCGGCGACCTCCTCAGTCCGGCACGACCCGCACGGCGCCCTTGGCGGCGCTGGTTGTGAGGGCCGCGTAGGCCCTGAGCGCCATGGTGACCTTGCGTTCGCGCGGGGCGGGCTTCCAGGCCTGCGGGCCGCGGGCTTCCATCTCCTGGCGGCGGCGGTCGAGTTCGTCCTGCGGCACGGCCAATGCGATGCGGCGCTCAGGGATGTCGATCTCGATGGTGTCGCCGGTCTGCACCAGGCCGATCAGGCCGCCTTCGGCGGCCTCGGGCGAGCAGTGGCCGATGGAGAGGCCCGACGTGCCGCCCGAGAAGCGTCCGTCGGTGATCAGCGCGCAGGCCTTGCCGAGTCCGCGGCTCTTCAGGTAGCTCGTCGGATAGAGCATCTCCTGCATGCCGGGGCCGCCGCGCGGGCCTTCATAGATGATCACCACGACGTCGCCGGCCTTGACTTCGCCGCCCAGGATGCCCTTCACGGCAGCGTCCTGGCTCTCGTAGACGCGGGCCGGGCCCGTGAACTTGAGCACGCTGGCGTCGACGCCGGCGGTCTTCACGATGCAGCCGTCCAGCGCAATGTTGCCGGTGAGCACCGCGAGGCCGCCGTCCTTCGAATAGGCATGCTCGGCGTCGCGGATGACGCCGGCCGCGCGGTCGAGGTCGAGTTCGTCGTAGCGGCGGCTCTGGCTGAACGCCGTCTGGGTCGGCACGCCGCCGGGCGCGGCGCGGTAGAAGGTGCGCACGGCCTCGCTCTCCGTCCGCGAGACGTCCCAGCGCGCGATGGCGTCCGCCATGCTGCTGCTGTGCACGGTCGGCATGCTGGTGTCGACGAGGCCGGCGCGCTCGAGCTGGCCCAGGATGGCCATGATGCCGCCGGCGCGGTGCACGTCCTCCATGTGGACGTTGGCGACCGAGGGCGCGACCTTGCACAGCACCGGCACGCGGCGCGACAGCCGGTCGATGTCCGCCATCGTGAAGTCGATCTTGCCCTCATAGGCGGCCGCCAGCAGGTGCAGCACCGTGTTCGTGGACCCGCCCATCGCGATGTCGAGCGTCATCGCGTTCTCGAAGGACTTGAAGTTGGCGATGTTGCGCGGCAGCACGCTCTCGTCGCCCTGCTCGTAGTAGCGCTTGGCGACGTCGACGATCAGGTGGCCGGCCTCCACGAACAGGCGCTCGCGATCCGCATGCGTGGCCAGCGTCGAGCCGTTGCCGGGCAGCGCGAGGCCGAGCGCCTCGGTGAGGCAGTTCATCGAATTGGCGGTGAACATGCCCGAGCACGACCCGCAGGTCGGGCAGGCCGAGCGCTCGATGACCTTCACCTCCTCGTCGGAGACGCGGTCGTCGGCGGCCGCCACCATGGCGTCGATGAGATCGACCTTCTTGGTGACGGACGGCTTGCCCACCGCTTCGGCGATGTACTTGCCGGCCTCCATGGGGCCGCCCGACACGAACACGACGGGGATGTTGAGCCGCATCGCGGCCATCAGCATGCCGGGGGTGATCTTGTCGCAGTTCGAGATGCACACGATGGCGTCGGCGCAATGCGCGTTGACCATGTATTCGACGCTGTCGGCGATGATCTCGCGCGAGGGCAGGCTGTAGAGCATGCCGTCATGGCCCATCGCGATGCCGTCGTCGACCGCGATGGTGTTGAACTCCTTGGCGACGCCGCCGGCCTTCTCGATCTCGCGGGCCACGAGCTGGCCGAGATCCTTCAGGTGGACGTGGCCGGGCACGAACTGCGTGAACGAGTTCGCCACCGCGATGATCGGCTTGCCGAAGTCGCCGTCCTTCATGCCGGTGGCGCGCCACAATCCGCGGGCGCCGGCCATGTTGCGGCCATGGGTGGTGGTGCGGGAGCGATAATGCGGCACGGGCGATCCTCGGTGGTCTTCTCGTTGCGCGCGACGACTACACCAAGGCTCGGCGAAAGGGAATTGCGACGGCCCTTGCCCCGCGCATGCCAGATGTGACCGCGCAGTCGGAAAGCGCGAAGGATCGTTGCTGGGCTTGTCGACGCGACGCGCGCCTTCGCCTCGGCGGTCGGTGGCCTTCAGACCCTGAATCCCCTCATCCTGAGGAGCAGGCCCGCTTGGGCCTGCGTCTCGAAGGATGAGGGCTCCAGCGAATGCGATCGTCGAGCTTACTGGAGTCCCTCGTCCTTCGAGACGCGCCCTGCGGGCGCTACTCAGGATGAGGGTTGCGAGGAGGGAGCCCCCACCCCGTCCCTAAGCCGGCGTGGGTGCGCCTTCGGCCAGCAGGCCCTCGCGCTTCAGGTCGCTCCAGAGCTCGCTCGGGACGTCGGCGGCCATGTCGGCGGCGTTGAAGCGCACTTCCTCGGGGCGCACGGCGCCGATCACCACCGAGATCACGGCCGGGTGCGCGGCCGCGAAGGCGAGCGCGGCGCTGCGCAGGCCCACGCCATGGCGGACGCAGACCGCCTTGATGCGGCGGACACGCTCCATGATGTGCTCGGGCGCGGGCGCGTAGTTGAACTTCGCGCCCTCCACCGGCCCGGTGGCCAGGATGCCGGAGTTGAACACCCCGCCGAGCAGAACGCCGACCTTCTTCTCCAGGGCGAGCGGCAGGAACTCCGTCAGGGCCGGCTGCTCCAGCAGGGAATAGCGGCCGGCCAGCAGCACCACGTCGAAGTCGCCCTCGCGCAGGAAGCGCGACGCCACGTCGGCCTCGTTGATCCCGACGCCGATCGCCTTGGCGAAGCCGGTGCGGCGCAGCTCGTCCAGCGCCCGGTAGGCGCCCTCCATGGCCTCGCCGTAACGGCGCTCGTAGTCGGCGCCGTGGGTCCAGACGTCGACGTCGTGGATCAGCAGGATGTCGATGCGGTCGAATCCGGTGCGCAGCAGGGACTGCTCGACGGCCCGCATGGTCCCATCATAGGAATAGTCGATGCGCGCGCGGTGCGGGAAGCCGCCCGCAAAGCCTGGAGCGACCACGTCGTCGCGCGGCTTCTCGACCGGGGCGAACGGCTCCATCACGCGCCCGACCTTGGTGGAGAACACGAAGTCCTCGCGCGGGAAGCGGCGCAGCACGGCCGCGCAGCGCGCCTCCGCGAGGCCGTTGCCGTAATGCGGCGAGGCGTCGAACAGGGTGACGCCCGCCTCGTAGGCGGCCTCCACGGTGGCGAGCGCGGCGGCCTCGTCGAGGCGCTCGTAAAGATCGCCCAGCGGCGCGGCCCCGAAGCCCATCGCGCTGACCTTCAGCCTGGCGCCCCGGCTCGTCTCGAAAACGGTCTGCTTCATGTCGTCCTCCGTTCAGGCCTGGGCGGCGAGGTCTTTCAGCGCCGCGGCGAGGCCGCGCGTGCTGGGCGGGGCCGAGGCGAGCGGAGCCTCGCCGGCGACCAGCGGCAGGAGGCTCGTCGCGAGCTCCTTGCCCAGTTCGACGCCCCACTGGTCGAAGGCGTTGATGTCGTAGATCACGGCCTCGACGAAGACGCGGTGCTCGTAGAGCGCCACGATCGCGCCCAGCGTGCGCGGGTCGAGCTTGCGATAGAGGAGCGTCGTGGACGGCCGGTCGCCCGGGAAGGCGCGGTGCGGGGCGAGACGCGCCGCATCCTCCGGCGTGCGGCCCATCGCGAGCAGCTGCTCGCGCGCTTGCTCGGCGGTGCGGCCGCGCATCAGCGCCTCGGACTGGGCGAGGCAGTTGGCGACCAGCATGGCGTGCTGGCGGGCCAGATCCGGCTCATGGCCCTCGGCGGCGACCATGAACTCCGCCGGGATCACGTCCGTGCCCTGGTGCAGCATCTGGAAGAAGGCGTGCTGGCCATTGGTGCCCGGCTCGCCCCAGACCAGGGGCCCGGTCCTGACGTCCACCGGCGATCCGTCGAGCCGGACGCTCTTGCCGTTGGACTCCATCTCCAGCTGCTGGAGATAGGCCGGCAGCCGCGTCAGCCGTTGCTCGTAAGGCAGGATGGCGCGGGCCGGGTAGCCGCAGGCGTTGCGGTGCCAGACCCCGACGAGGCCCAGGAGCGCCGGCAGGTTCGCCTCCAGCGGGGCGGTGCGGAAATGCTGGTCCATCTCCCGCCCGCCCTCCAGGAAGGAGCGGAAGCAACGCTCCCCGATGGCGATCACGATCGGCAGGCCGATGCTGGACCAGAGCGAATAGCGCCCGCCCACCCAGTCCCAGAAGCCGAACATCCTGTCGGGCGAGATGCCGAACTCCTGCACGTGCTTCAGGGCGGTGGACACGGCGGCGAAATGGGCGCCCACCGCGTCGGCCCCGAGCGCCTTCTCCACCCAGGCGCGCGCCGTGCCGGCGTTGGCCATGGTCTCGGCCGTGGTGAAGGTCTTGGACGCCACGATGAAGAGCGTCGTGGCCGGATCGAGCGTCGAGAGCGCGTCGGCGATGTGGGCGCCGTCCACATTGGAGACGAAATGCGTCCGGGGGCCGTCGTGATAGGGCGCCAAGGCGAGCGTCGCCATGACGGGGCCGAGGTCCGAGCCGCCGATGCCGATATTGACCACGTCCGTGAAGGGGCGTCCGCCCGAGCCGGCGATCGCGCCGGACCGGACCGCCTCGGCGAAGGCGCAGACGCGCGCAAGCTCCGCGCGCACGTCGGCCATCACGTCCCGGCCGTCGACCACGAGCGTCGTCTCGGCGCTGCGCAGGGCCACGTGGAGCACGCTGCGGTTCTCGGTCACGTTGATGCGCTGGCCCGAGAACATGGCCTCGCGCCTCGCCTCGACGCCGCAGGCCCGCGCCAGCGCCAGCAGCTTCGCGCGGGCGGCGTCGGTGAGGCTCGTCTTGGAGAAGTCGAGCAGGAGGCCGGCGCCGCGCGCGCTGTAGCGCTCGAAGCGCCGCGGATCCTGGTCGAAAAGGGCCGCGATCCCGGAGGCGGACGCCGCCTCGGTCCTGAGCTCGTCGAGAATGGACTTACGATCGGTCATGGTCGCGCCACCGTGTCTGGCCGGAGTGTCGCGGCGCCCCCAGCCGCGCGTCTTCGGTCGCACGGCGACCGGCTCCTGTCCAGTCAGCGGCAGGCCTGCGCGAAGCGCTTCGGAGTCAACCCGAAATGGGTCCGGAAGGTGTGGGTGAAGTGGCTCTGGTCGAAGAACCCGACCGCGACGGCGGCTTCGGCCGGAGTCACGCCGCCCTCCAGCAGGTCCTTGGCCCGGCGCAGGCGCAGCTGGGTGACGAAGCCGTGCAGCGTCATGCCCGTCTTCATCCGGAAGGTGCGCATGAAATGATACTCGCTGAGCCCGACCGCGGCGGCGATCTCGTGGACGGTGAGCTTCTCCTGGTAGCGGGCGTTCATCAGCTCCAGCGCGCGGGTGATGTCGGCGTCGCGCGGCGGCGGCGAGCGCCACTGGCCGGCGATCTGCCCATAGCGCCGGATCAGGAGCGCGAAAGCCTCCATCACGGCCGACTGCTTCTCCAGCGGATCCCGCGACAGCTCGGCGACCCGGTGGGCGGCCAGAAGGTGAGACGCCAGGACCCTGTCGCGGATGAGCGGTTCGGCCCCGAAGCTGACCGCCCGCCCGCCGATGACGTCCTCGGCGATGTCCGAGAGGGTCTCGATGCTGGGATAGAAGGCGCAATACTCCCAGACGCGGTCCACCTCCGCGCCTTCGCCGGTGTGGACCTCGCCCGGGGCGATCACCATGACGCAGCCGGCGTGCGCGACGCCGGAATGGCCGGAGATGCGGTGCTTCTGCGCCCCGCGCAGGAAGGCCGCGATGACGAACTCGTCGTGCTGGTGAGCCGGATACCGGTGGTTCGTCACCGACGCGCGAAGCAGTTCCAGGCGACCCGGAAGGCTCGCGTCGCGCCAAAGCCGAATGTCGTCGCTGCGTCGCATCGGTCCTCGCCCCGGACCCACTCTAAAGCGTGGCTCACGCTGGCCCAAGCCGCAGGATTTTACAATATCGGCCCCCGCCGCCGGAGCTAGCGTTCTCGCATTGCAAAACGACACATGGCGGACCGATGATTTTCAACGGATTGGCGTTCCGGCGACCTTCTCCCCCGCCGGTCCGATCGGATCTGGCCCAATTCTCCGGGCTCGCGTTCGACCTCGCATTGATTGATCACCAATCCATTTTCCCGTCCCGGCTCCTGGAAGCCGTCCTGGTTCAGATGGACGAGGATCTTTTGGCTTTCCAGGAGCGGGACCCTGCCTCGCGGGGCAAGCCCCGGGCGTGCCTCTTGTCCCGGCATTCCACCTTCTTCGCCATCGCCTGCCACAGACTGGCGCATGCGCTGATCGCATCGGCGCCCGACGACAGCGACGACGCGGTGGTGGCGGCCATGCGGCTGAGTTTCTGCGCCCGCACCCACACGGGCGTGGAGATCCACCCCGAGGCTTCGATCGGAGCGCGGCTGGTGATCGACCACGGCTTCGGGACGGTGATCGGCCAGACCGTCGAGATCGGGGACGACTGCTACATCCTGAACGGCGTGACGCTCGGCGGCCGCATGATCGGCGACGCGCGGGACGGCAAGCGGCACCCCACGATCGGGCACCGGGTGCAGATCGCCGGCAACGCCAAGGTGCTCGGCCCGGTCCGCATCGGCGACGACTGCGTCATCGGTCCCGACGCCACGGTGACGCGCGATCTCCCGGCCGGCGCGCGGGTGCTGGTGCGCCGCGACCAGGCGCTGGAGTTCGACCGCCCGGCGCCGAGGTCCCATCTGGGGCCGCTCGGCCTGGCTGGAGATGGAGTGAAGCCCCTGCGCGAGGCTCGCGCATGACCTTTCTCGCCACAACCCAGAGCATGACCGCGGACGCCATGGCGGGAACGCCCACTATTCGGGCCCGGCCCAACCTGTTCGCCAAGCTCGAACTCTTCAACCCGGGCGGCAGCCACAAGATGCGCGCGGCCCGGCGCGTGGTGGCCCGGGCCATCCAGAGCGGCGACCTGACGCCGCACGGCCCCCGCCGGATCATCGAGAAGAGCGGGGGAAACTTCGGCGTGGGTCTCGCCTATGAGGCGTCCCGGCACGGCATCGGGGTCGACCTCGTCATCGGGCTGAGCTTCTCGCCGCTCAAGCGCGCGCTCTGCCAGGAATATGGCGCGAGGCTGATCGGAGTGGACCTGCTGCGCCAGGGGCTGCAGCCCAAGGAGGTCATCACCAAGTTCCTGGCCGAGGAGCCCGACCTCTACTACTTCACGGACCAGTTCTCGAATCCCGGGAACATCGAGGCCCACCTGCAGGAGACCGGCCCGGAGCTGGCCGCGCAGCTGCGGCCTCACCTCGACCAGTACAAGGGCTGCATCCTGGTGGTCGCCGCCGGGACCGGCGCCAGCGCCAGCGGGGTGAGCCAGGCGATGAAGGCCCGGATCCCCGGCCTGACCGTGGTCCTCAACCAGCCGCAGGGATGCTGCTACCGCACCGGCGTGTACTCCGACCACGCCCAGAAAGGCACGGCCGTCGGCGTCGCGCCGCCCTTCCTCGACCTGAACGCCCTGGACCGGATCGAGACCGTGTCGGACGCCGACGCCAGGCTCGGCCAGAGGCTGTTCGCCGCCGATACGGGGATCTTCCCCGGCCCGTCCGCGGGCGGCAACTACGTGCTGGCCCGCCGCATCGCGGAGCGCTGCCCGGACCACCTCGTCGCGACCCTCATCTATGACGCCGGAGAAGGCTACCTCGATGCCGCAAAGGCTGCTTAGGGCCAGTTACACCGCGCCGCCCCCCGCCGCGTCCGCGTTCGCCGATTTCGAGTTTCGCGGCTGGGAAGCGCTGTCCGAAGCCTATGACGACGTTTGGGGGCCGGTCACGGCGGCCTTCGCGCCGGGGCTCCTGGCGGCCGCCGGCGTCCGCCGGGGGAGCCTGGTGCTCGACCTCGCCTGCGGGCCGGGCTACGCCGCGCGGGCGGCTCATGCGGCGGGCGCCGTCGTGACGGGGCTCGACTTCTCCCCCCGCATGATCCGGCTGGCGCGCGCCACGAGCCCCGACGTGATCGCCTTCGCGACAGGGGACGCGCACAGCCTGCCTTTCGCCCACGCCAGCTTCGACGCGGTGATCTGCAATTTCGGCGCGCAGCATTTCGCCGATCCGGGCCGCGCGCTCGCCGAGATGGCGCGCGTGCTGAAGCCGGGGGGCTTCTGCGCCTTCACGGTGTGGGCGGAGAACTGCCTGAACTGCGCGGGCGACGTCCTCGAACGGGCGGTGGAGAGCTTCGCCAGCGCCGACACGGAGGTGCCGCGCGGCCCGGACTATCACCACCTGACCAACCCGGACGGAAGGACGCGCCTGCTGCGCCGGGCGGGCTTCGAGCGCATGAGCATCCGCTCTTCCCTGTGCGCCGTCACCTGGAGGATGCGCTCGCCGCACGACCTGTTCGAGGCGGAGCTGCGAGGGTCCGTGCGGTCGGGCGCCCGGCTTCGGGAGCAGGGCGAATTCAGGCTGTCCTGCATCAAGGCCGCCATGGAGGCCGACATCCGCGGCCGTTTCGCGTCCGACGATGGCTTCAGCCTCCCGCTCGCCGCCTATGTGGCCTGCGCCCAGGCGCCCGGCGCGTCCTGAGGCGGCCGCGGGCCGCGGGCGCTTCCGTGGCGCCGCAAGGGGCGCTGCGGGCGAATCCGCACGCCGTCGGGGCCATGGGCTCGGGCCGTCCGGACACGGCCGCGGTTGACGGGCGACGGCCGGGCCGCTAGCCAATCCTTCAGAAACCCGCGCGCACAGGCGCAGCGGGGTCCTTTCAGCCGCGCGACGGATGGGCAGAAGGACAGATCTCTTCCATCAGTCGGCCGGATGCCCCATGCCCTTCCCCGCTACACGACCGAGCGTCGAGCGCGCCCTCGCCGAACGCGGCTACGCCGAACCCACCCCCGTGCAGGACGCCGTCCTGCAGCCGGACGCGCATGAACGGGATCTGCTCGTCTCGGCCCAGACCGGGTCGGGCAAGACGGTGGCGTTCGGGCTCGCGCTCGTCTCTACCCTCCTGGGCGACGCCGACCGGTTCGGCGCGCCCGGCGAGCCGCTCGCGCTCGTCATCGCCCCCACCCGCGAACTCGCCCTGCAGGTGCAGCGCGAGCTCGAGTGGCTGTACGCCCATGCGGGCGCGCGGATCGCGTCCTGCGTCGGCGGAATGGACGTGCGGCGCGAAGCCCGGCAGCTGGCGGACGGCTGCCACGTGGTGGTGGGCACGCCGGGCCGGCTGCGCGATCACCTGGAGCGCGGGCGGCTGGACCCGTCCCGCTTCCGCGCCGTCGTGCTGGACGAGGCCGACGAGATGCTGGATCTCGGGTTCCGCGAGGACCTGGAATTCATCCTGGACGCCGCCCCGACCGAGCGCCGGACACTGCTGTTCTCGGCCACGATCGCGCGCGACATCGCCACTTTGGCCAAGCGCTTCCAGCACGACGCGCTGCGCATCGACACGGTCGACAAGAGCCAGCCGCATGGCGATATCGAGTACAAGGCCGTCCGCATCGCCCCGAACGAGGTGGAGCACGCGGTGGTCAACGTGCTGCGCTATTTCGAGGCCCCCGGCGCGCTCGTGTTCTGCCATACGCGCGAGGCGGTGCGGCGGCTGCATGGCAGCCTCGTCGAGCGCGGGTTCGCGGCGGTCGCGCTCTCGGGCGAGCTGACCCAGAACGAGCGCACCCACGCGCTGCAGGCGCTGCGGGACGGGCGCGCCCGCGTCTGCGTCGCCACGGACGTGGCGGCGCGCGGCATCGACCTGCCCAACCTCGATCTGGTCATCCACGCCGACCTGCCGAAGGGCCGCGAATCGCTGCTGCATCGCAGCGGGCGCACGGGCCGGGCCGGCCGCAAGGGCGTGTGCATCCTGATCGTGCCCTATAACCGCCGCCGGCGGACCGAGACCATGTTCGCGCAGGCCGGCATCGAAGCCGTATGGCTGGGCCCGCCCGCCGCCGAGGACGTGCGCAAGCGCGACCAGGAACGCCTGATCCAGAACCCGATCTTCACCGAGGAGAACTCGGAGGAGGACCTGGAGACCGCCCGCCTGATCATGGCGCAGCACTCGCCCGAGGAGATCGCGGCGGCCTTCGTGCGGTCCTTCCGCACGCGCCTGCCGGAGCCTGAAGAGCTTTACGACGCCGGGCCCTCCCGCGACGCCGGGCCTTCGCGCGACGCGCCCCGCGACCGCGACCGCGATGCGCGGGAGCGGCCGCCCCGGGAGCCCCGCGCCACCTACCATCCGCTGGGCGAGGACGCCGGCGACGGCGAGATGGTCTGGTTCCGGATGAGCGTGGGGCGGCGCAACAACGCCGATCCGCGCTGGCTGCTGCCCATCATCTGCCGGCGCGGCCACGTGACCAAGAAGGAGGTCGGGGCGATCCGGATCTTCGACCGGGACACCAAGTTCCAGGTCGCCGAGCACGCCGCCGGACGCTTCGCCGAGGCGGTCGGCAAGGGCGGCAAGGGCGAGGACATCCGCATCGAGCGGTCGGAAGCGCCGAGCGCCGGCCCGCGCGATGCGGCGCGCCCGCGTTTCGCCGAGCGCGGCCCAGCCCCGGAGCGCGCGGAATCTGAGGCTCCCCGGCCGCCGCGGAGCAAGGAGCGGTTCACCCCGGCGCCGGACCGGGCCGCCGACAGGGTGCCGTCCGACAGGCCGGGCCCGCGCGGCGACCGTCCCTTCGGCGAGCGCCCGCCGGGCAAGGCGGGCAAGCCGGAGAGGTTCGCCCCCAAGGGCGGCAAGCCGGAGCGGCCCGACAAGCGCAAGCCCGCCGAGGGGCCGAAGCGGCAGCACAAGCCCCACAAGCGCAAGGGCTGAACCGGCGCGCGGAGGAGTGTTGCCGCGCTGCAGCCGCGCGCGGCCGCCTTCGGCGGGAACGCCGCCGGGCGCCGTTAAACATGGAAAAACGACAGAGAATCAGCTTTTGACTCGATCATGACGGCGAGCGCGCCG
Organism: Alsobacter sp. SYSU BS001988; assembly: GCF_054796215.1. Classification (NCBI taxonomy): domain Bacteria; kingdom Pseudomonadati; phylum Pseudomonadota; class Alphaproteobacteria; order Hyphomicrobiales; family Alsobacteraceae; genus Alsobacter; species Alsobacter sp. SYSU BS001988. The sequence goes on from NZ_JBTAMK010000001.1 coordinate 363,125, forward strand.
CCTTGCGTACGGCGCCATGGCGCCGCAGGGCGACGGCGCCGCGTTCAGGTGCGAGGAGACGGGCGTTGCGGACGATCACGCTTGTGACCCAGAAAGGCGGCACGGGCAAAACGACGATCGCCGCCTCGCTGGCGGTGGCCGCGGCCGCCGCGGGCGAAAGCGTCGTCGCTCTGGACCTCGACGCCCAGCGCTCGCTCGCCGGATGGGGCGAAGCCCGCAGCGAGGCCACGGTGGCGGTGGACCAGGTCGGGGCGGAGTTTCTGCCGCGGCTGCCGCAGGTGCTGGAGGCGCTGAAGGGCCGCGGCTTCACGCTGGCGATCCTGGACACGGCCGGCGTGGGCAGCACCGGCGGCAACCTCGCCATGAAGGCCGCCACGCTCTGCCTCGTGCCGGCCCGCCCATCGCGGCTCGACCTGCAGGCGACGCTGCCGACGCTGGAATCGCTCGTGCGGCTCGGCATGCGCGACAGGTTCGCCTTCGTGCTCAACCAGTGCCCGACGGGCCGCGGCACGCGATCCTCGGAAGCGGCGCGCGGCCTGGCCGAGTTCGGCGTGCTGGCCGACCCGCCGCTCGGGCTCCGGGCGGATCACCAGGACGCCATGGCGACAGGCCAGGGCGTCACCGAATACGCCGGCAAGGGCAAGGCGGCCGACGAGATCCGCATGCTCTGGGCCTGGGTGGACCACAAGATGAAGGCGAAACCCGCCAGAAAGAGCGTGCGCGCGTGAGCAAGCGTCCCTCCGTCCTGGGCGACCTCAAGCTCGAGGGCTCGCCCAAGTCCGCCTCCCCGGCCAAAGGCCCCGAAAGCGAGGCGGGCCGCAAGCCGCGGCCGGACGTGATCCACACCAGCATCTATCTGCCGAAGCCCGTCTATCTGAAGCTGCGGGAGATCGCCTACACGACGGACCAGAAGATCCACGACGTGATCATGGAAGGCGTCGACGCCGCTCTGAAGCAGTACGGCCACCCATCGGTGGCCGAGCTGAGGGCGAAGAAAGCGCCATAGCGCTACGGCGCCACGCGTCGGCGGCGCCGCGGCGCTCAAGCGCCGTTCAGCCGGACTCGACCCACCACCCCACCGACCAGGGGCCAAGAGCGTCGACCGAGACCTCCCCCTCCTTCCAGATCGGCTCCGACAAAGGCGCGCCGAGCGCCGTCACCCGCGCATCGCTGAAATTGGCGAGCAGCGTCAGGCCGCCCCCGCCCTGGAAGTCCCAGCGCACCGCCACGGCGGCGCTGCCCAGCCGCTGCGCCGTCCCGCCGCGCCGGACCGTCGCCAGGCGGGGGACGATGGCGCTGCGCCTGACGGCGAGGATGCGGGCGTACCAGTCGCGCCAGGCCGCATGGGCGGGGTCGTGCAGCGCGTCCCAGTCGAGCTTGGCGGACAGGAACGTGGCCTCCGCGGTGGGATCGGGGATCCGCTCGCGCGCGGCCTCGTCCTGGAACTCCGGGAAGCGCGCGAACTCCGCCCGCCGGCCCGTGCGGACCGCTTCCGCGAGTTCGGGGCCGAACTCGCAGAAGAACGGGAAAGGGCTGTCGGACGCCCACTCCTCGCCCATGAACAGCATTGGGATCTGGGGCGACAGAAGGCTCACGGCCGCGGCGGCCCGGACCGCCTCGGCGGGCGCCGACGCCGTGATCCGGTCGCCGAAGGCGCGGTTGCCGACCTGGTCGTGGTTCTGGATGAAGCTGACGAAGGCCGTCGGGGGCAGCTCGGCCGTGGATCCGCCGCGCGCCGACCCCCGATAGGGCATCACCTCGCCCTGGAAGGCGAACCCTTCGGCGAGCGCCCTGGCCAGGCGGGCGGCGTCGCCGGCGTAGTCGGCGTAATAGCCGGCCGTCTCGCCCGTGACCGCCGTGTGCAGCACGTGATGGACGTCGTCGTTCCACTGGGCGGTGTAGAGAAGTGGCCGCTCGTCCTCGCCGCGCAGGAGCAGCTCGGGCTCGTTCTCCTCGTTCTCCAGGATGAGGTGGACCGAGCGCCCCCGGGTCTCGGCGTGCACGCGCTCGGCCAGCTCGCGCAGGAGATGGTTGCCGCTGTCGTCCATGATGGCGTGGACCGCGTCGAGCCGCAGGCCGTCGAACCTGTATTCCTGCAGCCAGTAGAGCGCGTTCTCGATGACGAGGTCGCGAACGGGGCGGCTCTCGGGCCCGTCGAAATCGACGCCGCCGCCCCACGGCGTCCTGTGCCGGTCGGTGAAGATGGGCGCGTAGAGGGGAAGGTAGTTCCCGTCCGGCCCGAAGTGATTGTAGACGACGTCCAGGAAGACCATCAGGCCGCGCCCATGGGCGTCGTCGATGAGGGCCTTCAGGTCCTCGGGCCGGCCATAGGCGCTGTCGGGGGCGAAGGGGAGCACCCCGTCATAGCCCCAGTTCCGCCGGCCGGGGAAGTCGGCGATCGGCATCAGCTGAATCGCGGTCACGCCCAGGCTGGCCAGGTGGTCGAGCTTGCCGCGCACGGCCTGGAACGTGCCTTCCGGCGTGAAGGCGCCGACATGCAGCTCGTAGACGACGCATTCCTCCCAGGGCCGGCCCTCCCAGTCGGGATGGGCCCACGCGAAGCGCCGGGGGTCGATCACCTCGCTGCGGCCATGCACGTCGTCGGGCTGGAAGCGGGAGACGGGATCCGGGACCTCGCGCCCGTCAGGCAGGCGGTAGGCGTAGCGCAGTCCGGGGCCGGCCCCCGCCACCGTCGCCTGGCGCCATCCATCCGGGCCGTTGGTCATCGGCACGGGATCGCCGCCCTCCACGACGAGGTCCACGCGCTCTACCTTCGGCGCCCAGAAGCGAAAGGTCACGCCGCCGTCATGGCAAGCCGCCCCGAAGGGCAGGTCGCGCGCGAAAACCGCATGGCCCTCATGGTCATGATCGCGTCGCGCCGAGGCTGGATGATTCATGGACGTCCCCCCTAAGCCGCCATAATGCGATCCGCTCGCCACAGTTCCGCCCCCTTCCTGCACGGATCGGCGCCACCCCAAGGCGAAATGGTCGCATCGGAGCGGAACGGACGGCGAAAAAGCGCACCACCCTTGAAAATGTTGCAATGCACAATCATTTCGAATCCGCTACGGTGACGTCCAAAGCAATGGAGAGACACGTGCCTGCCAAGGCCATGACCCGCGACTTGAAACCGCTGCGCGTCCGCAAGGAGCCGCCGACGCTGGAAGAGGCCGTCTTCGCCGCCCAAGGGCTGACGGACGACGTCGACCAGCAGACCGACATCGTCGCCGGCCTGATGGACCTGACGCCCGACGAGGTGCGGCCGCGCGTCGCCAAGGAGGTCGCCGCGTCGCAGAACCGCTCGACGACCACGGTCGAGACCCGCGCCCGGACGACCCGCACCGTCGTGGTCGAGAAGGCGCGGCGCTTCCGGGTGTCGATCCCGCCGCGCACGACCATCGACCTGACGCGCCGCGCACCCGCGCGCTAAGCGTCCCCGGCGATCCCGCTGTCCAGCAGCCGCTGGACGGCCTTCTCGATCCTCGACCTGTCCGCCGGCGTCACCGGGCTGACGCCATGCATGTCGAGGCTGCCGAGGGCTTCCACCGCCAGCCATGCGATCATGGCGGCGTCCGGGTCCTCGGAGGTGTTCTTGATCTCGCGCCAGTCCTGCGCGATGAGGCGCCGGACCGGGTCCAGCAGCGACGGGTTTTCGGCCAGGGCCGCCATGAGGCCGCTGGACACGTCCTTCGTCCCCGCCCTCATGCGCAACGACACTGCGGCCGAAAGACGCGCCTCGATGTTGCGCCGGCCCTGCATCTCGGGCCGCAGCCGCTCCTTCTCGGCGCGTGAGTCGTCGATCATCCGCTCGATCATGCCGGCCAGCAGGGCGTCCTTGCTGGGGAAGTTGTAGAGGAGCCCGCCCTTGCTGAGGCCGGCCCTTTGCGCGACGGCGTCCAGAGTGAGCTTGCCCGCGCCGATCTCGGCGACGATCTCGGCCGCCGCGTCCAGGATGCGGCCACGGGACTTGGCGCGCCCCCGGCGCGTCTCGCTCATCGGTCCGCCCTGCATCGATCCGCCCGCCGCCCTGGCCGATGGCCCTTGAACTGTACCGTCTGGTCGGTTTATAAGCGGCTGCTGGCCGCCAAGCAAGCGCCTCATCGCGACTGTACGGTCGGCCCTCACGCGCAAATCGGCGTAGACCGATCATCAGAAACGGACCACCCATGAAGCGGCGCCTGGTCGTGACCCTCGTCTTCCTGCTGGCCGTCGGCCTGTGCGGGGCGTTGGTCTGGTTCAACTTCTTCCGCGACAAGATGATCGCGAACTTCTTCGCCACGATGCAGCGGCCGGCCCAGACCGTGTCCGCCACAGAAGCGCGCGCCATCACCTGGACGCCCGGCATCTCGGCCATCGGCACGGCCCGCGCCGAAAAGGGCGTCGAACTCGCGGTCGAGATCGGCGGCGTCGTGCGGGAGATCCGCTTCAAGGCCAACCAGCGCCTCGATCAGGGCGACGTGGCGGTCCAGCTCGACGACTCCATCGAGCGCGCCGACCTTGTCGACGCGCAGGCGGCCGTGAAGCTGAGCGAGGCGAATCTGGAGCGTTCGACCACGCTGCGGCAGCGCGGCTTCGACACCCAGGCCGCCTTCGACCAGGTGATCGCCCAGCTGGCGACCGCCCGTTCGCGCCTTCAGCGCATCCAGGCGGTGATCGACCAGAAGGCCCTCAAGGCGCCCTTCTCCGGCACGATCGGCATTCCGCGCATCAATCCGGGCCAGTATCTCCAGCCTGGGACCGTAGTGGCGACCTTCCAGAACCTGCAGTCGATGAAGGTGGACTTCACCGTCCCGGAGCAGATGATCTCCAGGGTGAAGGCCGGCCAGCCCATCCGCACCGGCGTCAGCGACGACCAGCTCACCCATGTGGGCAGGATCACCGGCATCGACCCGCGCGTGGACCCGCAGACCCGTCTCGTGTCGGTGCAGGCCGTCGTCGACGACAACCGCGACGAGGCGATCGTGCCCGGCCAGTTCCTGCGGGTGCGTGTGGAGCTGCCGCCGGAGCCGAACATCGTCACGGTGCCGCAGACCGCCGTGATCGCCAGCCTCTATGGCGACTACGTCTTCGCCCTGGAGGAGGAGAAGCAGGGCGAGCAGACCAGGCTCGTGGTCAAGCAGGTCTTCGTCAAGGTCGGCCGCCGCGAAGGCGGGATCTCGGAGATCACATCGGGCGTTCAGGCGGGGCAGAGAGTGGTCGCCTCGGGCCAGAACAAGCTGACGCCCGGCGCTGCGGTGAAGATCGACAACAGCATCGACGTCACCAAGATCGCGGCCGGGCAGGCGCCGGGCCGGAGCCCGGGCGGCAAGACCGCGGACGGACAGTGAGGACCCGGCGCATGAGTTTCACCGAGCTCTTCATCCGACGTCCCGTCCTGGCCATGGTGGTCAGCCTCATGATCCTGCTGCTGGGAGCCCAGGGGCTGATCAGCCTGCAGGTGCGCCAGTATCCCAAGATCGACGAGACCACGGTCACCATCACGACCGTCTATACGGGCGCCAGCGCCGACCTGATGCAGGGCTTCATCTCGACGCCGATCGCCAAGGCCGTGTCGAGCGCCGAGGGCGTCGACTATGTGACGTCCCAGAGCCGGCTCGGCCTGAGCACCGTGTCGGTGCGCATGCGCCTGAACACGGACCCGAACGCGGCCCTCACCGAAGTCACCGCCAAGGTCCAGCAGGTGCGCGCGCAGCTGCCGAAGGACGCCGAGGACCCGGTGGTGGTCAAGGGCACCGGCCAGACCTTCGCGCTGATGTATCTCACCTTCGCCAGCTCCGAGATGAGCCCGGAACAGGTGTCCGAGTTCCTGACCCGCGTGGTGCAGCCGCGCTTCGCCACCCTGGAGGGCGTCGGATCGGCCGACATCCTGGGCGGCCGCGACTTCTCGATGCGGATCTGGATCGATCCGGTCAGGCTCGCGTCGCGCAACGCGACGGCGAGCGACATCGTGGCGGCGGTCAGGGCCAGCAACTTCCTCGCCGCGCCCGGAAAGACCCAGAACGAATATGTCGCCTACGCGATCGAGATGCAGACCACTCTGCAGACGCCGGAGACCTTCGGGGCCCTGCCGATCCGCTCCAACGGCGACAATGTCGTGCGGCTGCGGGACGTGGCCCGTGTCGAGCTCGGACCCAAGAGCACCGACACCAAGGTGAGCTTCAACGGGCAGGAAGGCACCTTCATCGGCATCACGCCGACGCCCGCCGCCAACCCGCTCTCCGTCGCCAAGCAGGTCACGAAGGCCATCGACGAGATCCGGCCGACCCTGCCCAAGGGCATGACCACCGAGATCGTCTACGACGCCTCGAACTTCATCTCGGCCTCGATCGCCGAGGTGTTCAAGACCATCGGCGAGGCGGCCGCAATCGTCATCCTGGTGATCCTGCTCTTCCTGGGCTCGTTCCGGTCCGTCGTCATCCCGATCGTGACCATCCCGCTGTCGATGGTGGGGGTGTGCTTCGTCCTGTACCTCCTCGACTATTCGATCAACCTGCTGACGCTGCTCGCCATGGTCCTGGCCATCGGCCTTGTGGTCGATGACGCGATCGTGGTGGTGGAGAACATCCATCGTCACATCGAGGAGGGGCTGAAGCCGGTCGACGCCGCCATCGTGGGCATGCGGGAGATCTTCGGCCCGATCGTCTCGATGACGGTGACGCTGGCCGCCGTCTACGCGCCCATCGGCTTCACCGAGGGCTTGACCGGGACGTTGTTCCGCGAGTTCGCCTTCACGCTGGCGGGCGCGGTGGTGATCTCCGGCATCGTGGCCGTGACGCTGTCGCCCATGATGTCGTCGCGGCTGCTGAAGCCGCATGGCGGCGGCCGAGGCTTCGCCGGATTCGTCGACCGCAGCTTCACCCGGCTCGAGAACTGGTACGGGCGCCGGCTCAGCGGCTCGCTCGACTATCGGCCCGTGACCTTCCTGATCGTGGTCGCCTTGCTGGCCACGACGGCGTTCATGTTCATGCGCACGCCCTCCGAGCTCGCGCCCGAGGAGGACCAGGGCGCGTTCCTGGGCCTCGTGAACACGCCCAAATACGCCACGTCCGACTACACGCAGCTTTTCGCCTCGGCGTTCATGAAGCCGCCGAAGGACAAGATCCCGGAGATCGACGACACGTTCATGATCGCCGGCACGGACGGCGGCGGCACGGCCTTCATAGGCTTCAAGCTGAAGGAATGGAGCCTGCGGCACAGGAAGGCGGCGGCGATCAAGCAGGACATTCAGTCCATGCTCGACTCCAACGCCGGCCTGCAGGCCTTCATCTTCTCGCCTCCGGCGCTGCCGGGCGCCAGCAGCGGCCTGCCGATCCAGTACGCCCTGCGCACCATCGGCGACCCGTCGCAGGCCTATGAGGTGGCCGAGCAGGTCCGCATCAAGGCGCTCCAGTCCGGCAAGTTCATCGTCGTCCAGAACTCGATGTCGTTCGAAACGCCGCGGGCCCGCATCACGGTGGACCGCGACCGCGCGGCCGCGCTCGGCGTGCCGGTCAGCGAGATCGGGGCCACGCTGGGCGCGCTGGTGGGCGGCGGCACGATCTCCAAGTTCGACCGCGACAACCGCAGCTACGACGTCGTGAGCCAGGTGGCGCAGGAGGACCGCCTCAACCCCGAGCGGCTGGGCCAGTATTACGTCCGCGCCTCGAACGGGACGATGGTGCCGATCTCCGCGCTGGTGAAGATCGAGACCAGCGCGGCTCCCGCCGCCATCGAGCAGTTCAACCAGCTGAACTCCGCCACGCTCTCGGCGCTGCCTCTGCCGGGCGTGACGACGAGCGAGGGCCTGAAGACGCTGCGCTCCATCGCCGCGCAGGTGATGCCGCAGGGCTTCTACGAGGACTTCGCCGGCCAGTCGCGGCTCGAGGTGCAGGAGGGCAGCTCCATCGGCATGGCGTTCGGGCTCGCCGTCATCGTCATCTACCTGGTGCTGGCGGCGCAGTTCGAGAGCTTCCGCGACCCGTTCATCATCATGATGTCCGTGCCGCTTTCGATGTTCGGCGCCGTCGCGTTCCTCAATCTGGGGCTGGCGACGCTGAACATCTACACGGAGGTGGGCCTCATCACGCTGGTGGGCCTCATCACCAAGCACGGCATCCTGATGGTGGAGTTCGCCAACGATCTTCAGGTGAAGAAGAACGTCGACAGGCGCGAGGCCATCCAGGAGGCGGCGCGGGTGCGGCTGAGGCCGATCCTGATGACCACCGCCGCCATGGTGCTGGGCGTCGCGCCGCTGCTCACCGCCAGCGGGGCCGGCGCGGCCGCGCGCTTCTCGATGGGCCTCGTCATCGCCTCCGGCATGTCCATCGGCACGATCTTCACGCTGTTCGTCGTGCCGATGTTCTACACCCTCATCGCCCGGGACAAGCGGACGCCCGCCGAGGCGGCCAAGCCCGCGGCCGTGCGCCGTCCGGCGCTGGCGGCCGAGTGAGGCGCAGGCGGCTCAGCGGGCGCCCGCGCGGCGGCCGGGCGCCTCGTCCGGCAAGGTGACGCGGAACAGGGCGCCGGCGGCGCTCGGGACAAGCTCGACCGAGCCCTCATGGGCGGCCGCCAGCTCCGCCGCGATGGCCAGGCCGAGGCCCGTGCCTCCTGGCCGGCCCGAGCCCGAGAAGGCCGTGAACAGATGCTCGCGGGCCTTGGCCGGCACGCCGGGGCCGTTGTCGGAGACGTCGATCTCGACGCGGCCGGGCTCCCGCCGGGCGGTGACGACGATCCTCGCTCCCGCCTGTCCCTGGACCGCCTGGAGCGCGTTGCGGCACAGATTGAGCAGGATGCGCGAGAGCTGCTCCGGGTCCGCCGCGACGGTGAGGCCGCCCGGCACCGCGTTCTCGAACTCGGCGCCTTCGGCGTCCTCCCACAGCCCGAGCAGGTCGCGGGTCTCGTCCACGAGGGGGGCCAGCCTGACCGGCTGCAGCGCCGGCCGGCGCTCGACCGCCTTGCCGTAGGCCAGGGTCGACTGGCAGAAGCCGATCGCCCGGTCCAGCGCGCCGATGAGGCGCGGCGCGAGGCGCTGGGCGGTGGGATCGCTGATCGCGCCCAGCCGGTCGGAGAACAGCTGCGCGGACGCCAGGAGGTTGCGCAGGTCGTGGTTGATCTTGCTGACGGCGAGGCCTAGCGCGGCGAGATGCTTCTTGTGGCGCAGCTCGTCGGCGAGGCTCGTCTGCATCTTGGCCAGCGCCTTCTCGGCCAGGCCGATCTCGTCCGAGCGGCCCGAGGGCTGGATGGCCCGCCCGGCGTTTTCGGGGTCCTGCTGGAAGGCCACGATGTTGGAGGTGAGCCGCCGGACCGGCCGTACGATCATGCGCAGCAGGGCGGCGTAGACGAGCAGCGCGGTGATGCCGGAGATGATCAGCGACACCACCAGGATGTTGGCGGAGAAGCCGACCATGGCGGCGCGCAGGGGCGCCTCGTCGAGCACGATCTCGACGAACTCCACCGCCCCCATGCCGCCGCCGACGACGCGGATGTAGCGGGGCTCGCTCGCCAGCAGCGTGGCGAGGCTGTCGCGGATCATCGTCCAGAACGACATCTCGCGCAGGTCCACGTTGAGCGCCACCGTCGGGGGCATGTCCGAGGCGGCCAGAAGGCGCCGGGCGCCGCCCGACCGGACGGCCACGTTCACGGCGCCGACCTGTTTCAGCAGGCTCATGCTGAGCCCCTGGGGCACCGCGCCGGCCGGGGCGGCGTCGAGCACGAGCGCCGCGATCTGGGCGGCGCCGATGCGGTCGTTCAGCCAGTTGCGCCGGAAATTCGCGATGGAGGGCACATAGATCAGCACCTCCGCCAGCATCACGAACAGGCCGGTGAGCACGAGCAGGCGGGCGGACAGCCCCGGCCGGCCGGGCAGCCACGCGACGCGTGGACGTTCATCGGGACCGGGCGGCCGGACGTCGGGCTGGCCGCTCCCCGGGCTCGTCATGGCCGTCCCGTCGGCTCAGCCGAAGAGGCGCAGGAACGCCAGGAGACGGCGCAGGCCGCGGCTCGCCGCCAGGGGCGCGTAGAAGGACAGGGCCGCCTGCCGGGAGGCTTCCGAATAGGTCGGGTGCGGGAAGGCGAGGTCGCGGAACTCGGCAACGTTCAGGCCCTTCTTCACCGCCAGCGTCCAGGTCGCGATCTGCTCAGCCGCCCCGGCGCCGATGATCGCCGCCCCCAGGATCACGCCCGACCTGGTCGTGATGACTTTGATCTCGCCGGTGGTCAAGCGCTCCGCCCGGGCGCGGTCATTCTCTGAATACGGCCAGCGGAGCACTCGGATCGCTTTGTGGCGCATCCGCGCTTCGCTTTCCGACAGCCCCACGCAGGCCAGCTCCGGCGCCGTCGCGACGACGGTGGGGACGAGCGCAGCGTCGATCCTGGCCTTGCGCCACAGCAGCGCATTCTGGACCGCCTGCGCGGCCTGCAGGCCCGGATGGGCCGGCGAACGGTCCTCGGGAACGCCTTGCGGGCCTCCGACGCAGCCTCCGATGGCGTAGATCCGCCGGTTGGCGGTGCGCATCCGGGCGTCGACGAGGACGCCGGACGCGTCCGCCAGGACGCCGGCGGCCTCCAGCGCCAGCCCGTCGACGCTCGCCCGCCGCGCCCCGGCGACCATGAGGCGCGCGCCGGACAGCGTCTCGCCGCTCTCCAGCGTCACCTCGACGCCGCCCTCCCGCGAGGCGACCCGCGACACCACGACGCTGGCGCGCACGTCGACGCCGTCGCGCCGCAACGCCGTCGCCAGCTGGGCGGCGAGCTCGGCGTCGAAGCCGTCGAGCAGCGGGCCCGGCGCCGCCAACGCCACGTCCGCGCCGAGCAGGCGGAAGGCCTGCGCGCATTCGACGGCCGCGGCCCCTCCCCCGAGCACGATCAGCCTGCCGGGCGCGGCGTCCAGGTCCAGGAACGAGTCCGGAGTGACGAACGGCGTGTCCTCGAGGCCCGCGATGGCGGGAAGGGCTGGCGCGGAGCCGGCGGCCACGACGTAGCGGCGGGCCTGGATCACGGCCTCGCCGGCGCGCAGGAGGCGCGGCCCCACGAAGAAAGGCTCCGCCTCGATCACGCGCGCGCCCAGCGCGGCGAGCCTGGCCGGGGAGCGGTCCGCGGCGGAGGCCGCCACGACGGCGCGGACATGCGCCAGGGCGCGGGCGAGGTCGATCCGGGGCCTGGACGCCGCGACCCCGAAGGCCGCCGAGGTCCGCAGCAGGCCCGCGGCCTGGGCGGCGGCCCTGAGGGCCAGCCGGGCGAGGCGGCCCTCGTCCGACGACAGGCCGGCCGGGCGGGGAGGCTCGATCAGGATCACGGAGGCCCCGAGCGCGGCGGCCAGCATCGCGGCCGAGGAGCCGGCCGGGTCGCCGCCGATCACGCACAGGTCGGGCTTGAGAAGGTTCTCGATCATCCAGGCCTCTGAGAGTCGGCGCGCCGCCTGACGTCGTCAACAGACCCGCGCCGGCGCCGGAATGCAATCGCCGCGTGACAGCCCGCGCGAACGCCTGCCGGACGCGTCTTCGCGAGGGCGCCGGCCCCCCGAGAAGGCCCTCGCGCGAATGATCGCCACGGGCCTCGGCCGCGTTGACTTTCAGGCGCTCATCCGCCATAAGCCCGCGAGCTTTCGAGCGTCATCGCACATGTCGGAAGGGGATCGCTGGCGGATGGACCGCCGGTGACGCCGTTCGATACCAGACTGACAGGCCCATGGACGAGTTTCGGACGGGCCGGACCGGAGAAGACCCGTGAAACGGACCTATCAACCGAGCAAGCTGGTGCGCAAGCGCCGCCACGGCTTCCGCGCCCGCATGGCCACCAAGGGCGGCGCCAAGGTGATCGCGGCTCGCCGCGCGCGCGGCCGCAAGCGCCTTTCGGCCTGAACGGAGAGCGCGCGGCGCGCCCGTCATGACCGACTCCTCGCGGACCCGGACCTTTCCGGGGCGACTGACGAGGCGTGCGGAATATCTGGCCGCCGCCAAAGGGCGTCGGTTTCATACGCCGAGACTGACTTTGCAGGGGATCGAGCGCACGCCCGAGATGGGCGATGCCGCCGGTCCCCGTTTCGGTCTGACCGTGAGCCGCAAGGTCGGCACCGCGACCGAACGCAACCGCGTGAAGCGTCGGCTGAGGGCCGCCCTGCGGCGCATCGCGGATCCCGACGGGGCCTTGCGGGAGACGGTGCTCGTCCCCAAACAAGGCTTCGACTATGTGGTGGTCGCGCGGCGGGACGTGCTGTCGGCTGAGTTCCCCACGCTGATCGGGGACATCGTCGACGCGATCGGCCGCCTTGAACGCCCCAGACACCGCTCCGGGTCTCGCGACCTATCCGCGGCGCCCCGCCCCCGAGAGACTCGCTGAGCCATGCAGGACAACAAGAACTTCTTCCTCGCGATCGCCCTCTCTCTGGCGGTGCTCATCGGCTGGAACGTCTTCTTCGGCGTGCCCACGATGGACAAGGCCCGGCAGGACGCGGCGCAGAACGCGAAGGTGGCGTCGCAGAACAGCCAGGGGCCGATCCCGGGCGCGAGCCCGCAGACCAACACGCCGCCTTCCGAGAGCCAGTCGAATCCGATGATCGCGCCCACGCGCGAGCTCGCGCTGTTCGGCAGCCCGCGCGTCAAGATCGACACGCCCCGCGTGCAGGGCTCGATCAACCTGCGCGGCGCGGAAGTCGACGACATCGCCCTGAAGGACTACCACGAGACCGTCGACAAGAAGAGCCCGAACATCGTCGTGTTCTCGCCGGCCAACGCGCCGGAGGGCTATTTCGCCCGCCTCGGCTGGCTGCCCGCCGCGGGAGCGGCGGTCGACGTGCCGCTGCCGACGACCGTCTGGACGGCCGATTCGCAGACCCTGACCGAAGCCAAGCCCGTCACCCTGACCTGGGACAACGGCAAGGGCCTCACCTTCAAGCGCGTGGTGTCGATCGACGCCAACTACATGCTGACGGTCGCCGACAGCGTCGAGGCCAAGGACGGCGTGACCGCCTCGCTCACCCCCTACGGCTTCGTGCGCCGCATCGGCAAGCCGGTGACGCAGGGCTACTACATCCTCCACGAGGGCCTCCTCGGCATCCTGGGCGACCAGGGGCTGAAGGAGGAGAAGTATGACGGGCTGGAGAAGGATCCGGCGCTGTCGGCCACCGAGAAGGGCAAGAGCTTCCCGCAGGCGACGGGCGGCTGGGTCGGCATGACCGACAAGTACTGGGCCGCGGCGCTGATCCCGGACCAGAAGACGCCCTATACGGCCAATTTCACGGTGTCGACGCCCCCCGCCGGGGCGAAGCCCGCCTACCAGACGCTGGTCACCCTGCAGCCCCTGACGGTTCAGGCCGGCGCTCCGGCCGCCTCCACCACGCGCCTGTTCGTCGGCGCCAAGGAGGTCAACACGATCGACGCCTACCAGAACACGCTGGGGATCGAGCGCTTCAAGCTGCTGATCGACTGGGGCTGGTTCTGGTTCATCACCCAGCCGATGTTCAAGCTGCTGGACGGCATTTTCAAGCTGGTCGGCAATTTCGGCATCGCGATCCTGGTCGTGACCGTGATCGTCAAGGCCATCTTCTTCCCGCTCGCCAACAAGAGCTACAGCTCCATGGCGAAGATGAAGGCCGTGCAGCCGCAGATGCAGGCGCTGCGGGAGCAGTACCCGGACGACAAGGTCAAGCAGCAGCAGGAGCTGATGGAGCTCTACAAGCGGGAGAAGATCAATCCCGTGGCGGGCTGCCTGCCCGTGGTGATCCAGATCCCGGTGTTCTTCGCGCTCTACAAGGTGCTGTTCGTCACCATCGAGATGCGGCATGCGCCGTTCTTCGGCTGGATCAAGGACCTCGCGGCGCCGGACCCGACCTCCATCTTCAACCTCTTCGGGCTGATCCCCTGGGAGCCGCCGCACGTGCTGATGATCGGCATCTGGCCGCTCATCATGGGCGTGACGATGTTCGTCCAGATGAAGATGAACCCGGAACCCGCCGATCCCGTCCAGAAGACGATGTTCACCTGGATGCCGGTGTTCTTCACCTATCTGCTGGCGTCGTTCCCAGCCGGGCTCGTGATCTACTGGTCCTGGAACAACCTCCTCTCGGTGTCGCAGCAGTACCTCATCATGAAGCGCCAGGGCGTGAAGGTGGAGCTGTGGGACAACCTGCGCGGCGTGTTCCGCAAGCGTGCGGCGCCTGCCGCCGCAGTGGAGGCCAAGCCGGCCTCCAAGCCCGACGCCAAGGCCGGCAAGCCGGCCTGACCCGACACGGCGACGGCCGGGGCGAAAGCGCCCGGCCGCTCCCACCCGCGAGGACCGCATGAGCGACCAGCCGCAGTCCGCGCCTGAAACGGCTCCGCCGCAGGCGCAGCCTCCCTCCCCCGCCTTGATCGAAGCCGGCCGCAAGCTCTTCGCGGGCGAAGCCGAGTTCTTCTGGGCGGCGGCCCCGACCGGGCAGCTGCCCCCGATGGGGGCGCTGGAGATCGCCTTCGCGGGCCGGTCCAATGTGGGCAAGTCCAGCCTGATCAACGCGCTGACGGGCCGCAAGACGCTGGCCCGGACCTCGCACACCCCCGGCCGGACGCAGGAGCTCAACTTCTTCGACGTCGGCGGCGGACGCTTCACGCTGGTCGACATGCCGGGCTACGGCTATGCGGCCGTCTCCAAGCAGAAGGTGGCCGCCTGGACCGGGCTGATCCACGACTATCTGCGCGGTCGCGCGAGCCTGGCGCGGGTGTTCGTGCTGATCGACTCGCGGCACGGCCTGAAGCCGGTGGACGCCGAGATCCTCGACCTGCTGGACAAGTCGGCCGTGTCCTACCAGATCGTCCTCACCAAGGCGGACGAACTGAAACGGGGCCAGCTGGAGCAGCGCATCGCCGAGACGCAGGAGCGTCTGAAGAAGCGCCCGGCGGCGTTCCCGGAGATCGCCGCGACGTCGAGCCACGGCGGCGGCGGGATCCCGGAGCTGCGCGCCGCCATCGCGCGCCTGCTCGTGCAGCGCGGCTCGCTCGACCTTCCCGGCGAGAAGGCGTGAACGCGCCGTCGCGCGTCTTCACGGCCGCCGCGGGCCTCACCGGAGCGGCGGGCGTGGCGCTGGGGGCCGCCTCGGCCCATGTCGGAGGCGCCAATCTCGGCACGGCGGCGAATTTCCTGCTGTTCCATGCGCCGGCCCTGCTCGGCGTGGGCCTGCTGGCGGACCGGTCCCCCGCCCCCAGCCGCTGGGTCGTGATCGCCGGCGCCCTGCTCGGCCTCGGCGTCGCCCTGTTTTCCGGCGCGCTGGCGCTGGGAGCGCTGGCCGGCTGGCGGCCCATCCCGATGGCGGCCCCCGCGGGCGGCTTCGCGATGATCGCAGGCTGGCTGACGCTGGCCGCGGCGGGGCTTTTCGGCCGGCGCTGAGCGCTCCTCAGCTTTTCGCGTCTCCCCCATATCCACCGCACGCCGAAATGCTCTAGAAGGTCGCCCCGAGAGCATGCTGCGAAAAGGTGGGAACCGGCTTTGCGCACAAAGCATGCGACAACCCCAAACCTGGACCATGCTGTGTTTCCGTCGAACACAGCATGGTCCAGGACGCCGACGGACGAGCCACATCATGACCGACAGCAACGACCCCCACCTGCAGGCCGAGATCCTCGTTCAGGCGCTGCCCCACATGCTGCGCTACGACGAGGCGACCGTGGTGGTGAAATATGGCGGCCACGCCATGGGCAACGAGCAGGTCGCGCGCGACTTCGCCAAGGACATGATCCTGCTCGAGCAGTCCGGCGTGAACCCGGTGGTGGTGCATGGGGGCGGGCCGCAGATCGGCGCGATGCTCAGCCGTCTCGGCATCAAGAGCGAGTTCGCGGCGGGCCTGCGGGTGACCGATAAGGAGACCGTCGAGGTCGTCGAGATGGTTTTGGCGGGGCTGATCAACAAGCAGCTTGTCGGCTTCATCAACGGCGAGGGCGGCCGCGCCATCGGGCTTTGCGGCAAGGACGGCAACATGGTGATCGCCCGCAAGGTGACCCGGACCGTGTACGATCCCGAAAGCCAGACGGACACCCATGTGGACCTCGGCTTCGTGGGGGAGCCCGAAAAGGTCGACCGCACCGTGCTCGACGCGCTGCTCGGCCGCGAGGTGATCCCCGTGCTGGCGCCGGTGGCCAACGGGGCCGACGGACAGACCTACAACGTCAACGCCGACACCTTCGCGGGCGCCATCGCGGGCGCGCTGCGGGCCAAGCGCCTGCTGCTGCTCACCGACGTGCCGGGCGTGCTGGACAAGGACAAGCAGCTGATCAAGGAGCTCACCGTCGACCAGTGCCGCGGCCTCATCGCCGACGGCACCATCACGGGCGGCATGATCCCCAAGGTCGAGACCTGCATCTACGCGCTGGAGCAGGGCGTGGAGGGCGTCGTCATCCTGGACGGCAAGGTGCCGCACGCCGTGCTGCTGGAGCTGCTGACGGACCTGGGCGCAGGCACGCTCATCACGCGGTGAGGCCCTGAAGAACCAAGGGGAGCCTCTCGGCTCCCCTGGCGTCTAGCTCCCCTCGCGGGGAAACGGACACCCTTTCGGGGCCGCAAGTGCCCTCAATATCGTCGCTCCGAGTGAAAAAATCAAGTTGGCGTTGGAAGCCACTTTAGCACGAGAGCCAAGATTACGTTGAACTCCTCAGGCGGAAGCCTGCGCTTTCCTGCAGCCGGAGCTGATAGCCGGCTCACCGCCACCGTCGTCAGCTTATCGCAAATGGCCCATGACGGGCCTCCATCGATCGTCGTGGACAGGCGGCAAGCCCATTCGTTCTGGTCCTGAGGGCTGGATGAGCATGGGACGACAGTGACCGCGCCTGACAAGTTGTTTCGAAACGACAGGACGATCACCGGGCGTGTTTTCCAAAACTCAGGAAGTTGAGCGTCTCTCGGAAAGTCGCACCACAGAAGCTGCCTGATCGCTGGGACGGCGCGAAGCCGCGGTGGAACCCGCGGCGGCTTCTCGGACATCGGTCGTACTCGGATGTGTTCCGCGGAGTTTCCGACATTGGGATCGGTTGCATCCACTAGCCGGGAGTTGCAGCCCGCAATCCCTTAACCTCTGCGTCGGACACTGAACCCCTTTCGCCACAATCTCGACGTTGTGCGATGCGAGGTTCGTTCGTCCCATGACACGTCACGTTTCTCCGCCGCACGCGACGGCGACGCCGGGCTTCGATCACGTCGACACCTGGATCTTCGACCTCGACAACACGCTCTATCCTGCGCACGCGCAGCTTTGGCCGCAGGTGGACCAGCGCATCACGCTGTTCCTGGCCGAGATGTTCGGGCTGGACGGGCTCTCGGCGAGGGCTTTGCAGAAATACTATTACGGCCGCTATGGCACGACCCTGAAGGGCCTGATGGACGAGCACGCCATCGAGCCGGCCGACTTCCTCGAATTCGCGCACCAGATCGACCTGTCCCTGCTGGACCCCGACCCGGCGCTCGGCTCCGCGATCGAGAGGCTGCCGGGGCGCAAGCTGATCCTCACCAACGGCTCGCGCCAGCACGCCGAGAACGTGGCGGGCAAGCTCGGCATCCGCGACCATTTCGAGGAGATCTTCGACATCGTGGCGGCGGACTTCGTGCCCAAGCCCGAGGCGCGGACCTACGAGAAGTTCCTCGACAGGCATGACGTCGATCCGAAGAAGGCGGCCATGTTCGAGGACCTGGCCAAGAACCTCGTGGTGCCGGCCGCCCTGGGCATGACGACCGTGCTGGTCCTGCCGAAGACCTTCGATCTCTATCGCGAGGCCGAGGAGCAGGCCGCCGTGGAGGCGCCCTATATTCACCACTCCACGGTCGACCTCGCCGATTTCCTGCGCAGCAACACGCCGCTGCGGGACGCGCCGGACGTCGCCGGCGCGGCGTGACGGATGACAGCCGGGCCCGAGGTTGGTAAGCACGCGCGACCCGCGCACCAACTCCGGACTTCCGCCATGCAGCACGCCCAACTCGCCTCCGTCATCGACGCTGCCTGGGAAGCCCGGGCCGATCTCGGCCCCGCCACCCGGGGCGAGACCCGGGACGCCGTGGAGCACGCGCTGGCGCTGCTCGACGCGGGCGCCGCCCGGGTGGCCGAAAAGGGTCCCGAGGGCTGGACCGTCAACCAGTGGCTGAAGAAGGCGGTGCTGCTCTCCTTCCGCCTGAACGACAACGCCCTCATCGGCGGCGGCCCCGGCGCCTCGTCCTGGTGGGACAAGGTCCCGTCCAAATTCGCGGGCTGGGACGCAGCCGCCTTCCAGAAGGCCGGATTCCGGGCCGTGCCCAACTGCACGGTGCGCAGCGGCGCCTATGTGGCGCCCGGCGTGGTGCTGATGCCGTCCTTCGTCAATATCGGCGCCTATGTGGACAGCGGCACGATGGTGGACACCTGGGCCACGGTCGGCTCCTGCGCGCAGATCGGCAAGAACGTGCACCTGTCGGGCGGCGTGGGCATCGGCGGCGTGCTGGAGCCGCTGCAGGCGGGCCCGACCATCATCGAGGACAACTGCTTCGTCGGCGCCCGGTCCGAGGTGGTCGAGGGCGTGGTGGTCGGAGAGGGCTCGGTCATCTCCATGGGGGTGTTCATCAGCTCGTCGACCAAGATCGTGGACCGCGAGACGGGCGAGGTGTTCTACGGCCGCGTGCCGCCCTATTCGGTGGTCGTGTCGGGCAGCATGCCCGGCAAGGCGCTGCCGGACGGCTCGCCGGGGCCGTCGCTGTATTGCGCCGTGATCGTGAAGCGCGTCGACGAGCGCACCCGTTCCAAGACCAGCATCAACGAGCTGCTGCGCGACTGACGAGGCGCGCCGGGGAAGAGGCCAAGCCATGCTGGACGCGCTGGATCCCGTCGCCCTGACGCAGGCCCTCATCCGCCGCCGGTCGGTGACGCCGGCGGACGACGGCGCGCTCGACCTCCTCGCGGACGTGCTGGCGAAGGCCGGTTTCGAGACCCATCGGCTGACCTTCTCCGAGCCCGGCTCCGCGGATGTGGAGAATCTCTACGCCCGCATCGGCGTAGACGCGCCCGTGATGCTGTTCGCCGGGCACACCGACGTGGTGCCGCCCGGCGACGAGGCGCAGTGGTTCCACCCGCCCTTCGCGGCCGAGATCGTCGACGGCGTCCTGTATGGCCGCGGCGCGACCGACATGAAGAGCGGCGTGGCCGCCTCCGTGTCGGCGGCGTTGCGCTACCTGGCCGCCCTGGACGCGCCGCCCAAGGGCTCGATCGCGTTCCTACTCACGGGGGACGAGGAGGGGCCGGCCGTCAACGGCACGGCGAAGCTGCTCGAATGGGCGAAGGCCCGCGGCGAGCGGTTCGACTGCTGCCTGCTGGGTGAGCCCACCAATCCCGAGGCCCTCGGCGACATGATCAAGATCGGCCGGCGCGGGTCCCTCACCGGCCGCCTCACGGTGGAGGGCGTCCAGGGGCACGTGGCCTACCCGCATCTGGCCGACAACCCCATCCGGCGCCTCGCGCCCCTGCTGACGGCGCTGATGGCCGAGCCGCTCGACCACGGGACGGCGCAGTTCGGCCCCTCGAACCTGGAATTCACAACGGTGGACGTCGGCAACCCCGCCACCAACGTGATCCCGGCGGCGGCCCGGGCGGTGTTCAACATCCGCTTCAACGACCTGTGGACGGCCGAGACCCTGGAGAAGGAGATCCGCGCTCGCCTGGAGCGCGCCGCCGGGCCGCAGGCGCGCTACGAGGTCGCGTTCGACCGCTCCAATTCGCCGGCCTTCCTGACGCCGCCCGGGCCGTTCGTGTCCCTCGTCAGCGACGCCGTCGAGGAGGTGACGGGCCGGAAACCGGCGCTCTCGACCACCGGCGGAACGTCGGACGCCCGGTTCATCCGGGATTACTGCCCCGTCCTGGAGTTCGGGCTGGTCGGCGCAACCATGCACCAGGTCGACGAACGGGCCGAGATCGCCGACATCGAGGCGCTGACCCGGATCTACGAGCGCGTGCTCGCGCGCGTTCTCGGCTGAGACGGAAGGAACAAAGCGCATCACGTTCCGTTGAATGTGCCGCATGATGCTCGACAAAAGTCGTAGTCGAGTTACATTGTGCACTGCAGCATCGATGGAGCGCGACATGATCCTCAGCCTGGAGGAAGTCGGCCGATCGCTGGGAGGGGCCCTGAAGCTCCTCAACCGCGACCCGGCCGGTCTCGGCGCCTACGAGGTCTCTTTCGGGGCGTTCTGGCGATCGTTCGGGGCGATGCTGCTGGCGGCGCCGGCCTTCATCGTACTGCTGGCGGACGCCCGCCTGCAAGCCGGCCTGCCGCTCGAGGACGGGCTGTTCGAAAGCCCGCTCCTCGTCACCCGCGAAATCGTGCTGCTCACCGGCTGCTGGCTCGCCTTTCCGGCCGCAATGATCGGCCTCGTGCGCCTGCTCGGGCTGGAGCGCCGCTATGCGGGCTATGTCATCGCCTATAACTGGTCGGCCGTGGTCGCGACCCTGATCCTGTGCGTGCCGCATTTCCTGCATGTGCTGGGGCTCGCCACCAACGGGCTGGCGGCGCTGTTCCTCGCCGCCTTCGGGTTCATCGTCCTGCACTATCGCTGGTTCCTGGCGAAAGCCGCGCTCGGCGTGTCGGGCGGCGTGGCGGCCGTCCTCGTGCTGGTCGATGTCAGCCTCAACGGGCTGGTGACCGCCGCCGCCTCGCTGCTGGCCTGAAGCCGGCGCCCTAGTAGTCGACGCCGGTCAGGTAGAGCCCGCATGAGGGCGCCATGGGTCCGCATCGCGAACGGTCGCGCGCCTCCAGCGCCGCGGTCAGGTCCGCCTTGGACCAGCGCCCGGCCGCCACATACTGCAATGACCCCACCATGGAGCGCACCTGGTGATGCAGGAAGGAGCGCGCCGACGCGTAGACGCGGATCTCCTGCCCGACCCGCTCCACGTCGAGGCGCGACAGCGTCTTCACCGGGCTGGCGGCCTGGCAGTCTGAGGAGCGGAAGGTCGTGAAGTCGTGCATGCCCACGAGCGCCTGGGCGGCGTCGTGCATGCGCTCCGCGTCGAGCGGCCATTTCACGTGCCAGGCCCGGTCGGCGTCGAGCGCCAGGGGCGGCCGGCGGTTCAGGATGCGATAGAGATAGTGGCGGCCGCGCGCCGACATGCGGGCGTTGAAGCCGTCGTCCACGCGCTCGGCCGACAGGATGGCGATGGGGTGTGGGCGCAGATGCGCGTTGACGGCGTCGCGCACCGTATCGGTCGGCCAGTCGCGCGCGAGGTCGACATGCGCGACCTGGTGCGTGGCGTGCACGCCCGCGTCCGTCCGGCCCGCGCCCTGGATCCGCACCGTCTCGCCCGTGAACCGGCCGATGGCGTCCTCGATGCATTGCTGCACCGAGCGTCCGACGGCCTGGAACTGCCAGCCCACGAAAGGCGTCCCGTCATACTCGATGACGAGCTTGTAGCGGGGCATCAGCCGAACCTCGCCCCGGCCCGGACGGGCACGCCGCGCAGGAACTCCGCCGCGCTCATGGCGCGCGACCCCGCCCTCTGGACCTGCAGCACCTGCACGGCGCCCTGCCCGCAGGCGACCGTCAGGCCGTCGTCGAGGGCCTCCCCGGCCGGCCCGGAGCCCTCCGCCAGGCGGGTCTTCAGGATCTTCAGGCGCTCCGGCCCGCGGCCGAGGTCGACCAGCGAGTAGGCGCCCGGAAAGGGCGAGAGGCCGCGCACCTGGTCGTGCACCGCCTGGGCGGGGCGGGCCCAATCGATCCGCGAATCCTCGTTCTGGATCTTGGCCGCATAGGTCACGCCATCCTCGGGCTGCGGCGTGAAGGCGAGGGCGCCGCGCGACAGGGCCGCCAGGGCGCGGACCACCAGGTCCGCCCCGAGCTGCGCCAGGCGGTCGTGGATCTCGCCCGCCGTCGCGTCCGGGCCGATGGCGAGGCGCTCGACCATGCCGACCGGCCCCGTATCCAGCCCCTTCTCCATGCGCATCACGGCCACGCCGGTCTCCCTGTCGCCGGCCATCACGGCGCGCTGAATCGGAGCCGCGCCGCGCCAGCGCGGCAGGAGGGACGCATGCAGGTTGAGGCAGCCGAGCGGCGGGACGGCCAGGATGGCCTCCGGCAGGATCATCCCGTAGGCGACCACGACCGCCACATCGGCCTGCAGGGAGCGGAAGGTCTCCGCGGCCTCCTCGCCCTTCAGGGTCGCAGGCGTGAAGACCGGGATCCCGAACCGCTCCGCGGCGGCCTGCGCCGGCGAGGGCTTCAGCGCCATGCCGCGGCCCGCGGCCGCCGGGGCGCGCGTATAGGCGGCGACGACCTCGTGGCCCTGCCCGACGATCTCCGACAGGGTCGGCACGGCGAAATCGGGCGTGCCCATGAAGACGACGCGCAGCATCTGTCACCCGTGTTCAGGTCGGCCGCTGGCGCGGCGGGAACGGCTCAGGCTTCGCGCCGGGCCTGCTTGGCGAACTTCTTCATCACCCGGTCGCGCTTCAGTTTGGAGATGTGATCGATGAAGAGCCTGCCTTCGAGATGGTCGATCTCATGCTGGATGCAGGTGGCGAGCAGGCCGTCGGCCTCGATCTCGCACTCGGCTCCGCCCCGGTCGGTGAACCGCACCCGCACCTTGGCGGGACGCTCGACCTCCTCGTAGAAGTCGGGGATCGACAGGCAGCCCTCCTCGTAGACGGAGCGCTCCTCGGAGGTCCACAGCACCTGCGGGTTGATGAGGGCGAGCGGCTGCTTGTCCTCGCCCTCGCGGGCGAGGTCGACCGTGATCACCCGCTCAGGGACGCCGATCTGGATCGCCGCCAGCCCGATGCCCGGGGCGTCGTACATGGTCTCGAACATGTCGTCGATCAGCGGCGCGAGCTCGCGCGCGGGCTTGGCGACGGGCGCCGAGACGAGCCGCAGCTTGGAGTCGGGGATGATCAGGATCGGTCGGACAGACATGAAGGGCGCCGCTCTTTGAAAACGTGCCCGAGATAAACACTCGGGCGGCCAAAATCAAACCGTTCCGTTTTCGTTCTCGCTTCTGGGGCGAATCGCGGTACTGTGCCTCGCATGGATCGCGTCATCCTGATCGTCGGCGGGCACGCCGTCACCTGGGGCGAAGCCGTGCTCGCCCTCTTGGGCGCCGCGGTGCTGGGCCTGTTCTGGCTCGCCTTGTCGGCGGGCCGCGCCTCCCGCGAGCGCAGCCTCGAGGCGGCCGGCGCGATCGAGCGCCAGCGCGAGCTGGACGAAAAGCTGGCGGCGCTCACCCAGATCCAGTCCGAGATGACCGGCCGGATGCAGACCATCGGCGAGGTCTTCGGCAACCGGCAGGCCGACCTCGTGCGGCTGATCGCCGAGCGGCTGGACAGCCTGCAGAACCGGGTCGGAGACGGGCTGAACGCGACGTCGCGGCAGACCAGCGAGAACCTGAGCAAGCTGAACGAGCGGCTCGCCGTGATCGACGCCGCGCAGAAGCGCCTGACCGACCTCACCGGCGAGGTGCTGTCGCTGAAGGACATCCTGTCCAACAAGCAGACGCGCGGCGCCTTCGGCCAGGGCCGCATGGAGGCGATCGTCAGGGACGCGCTGCCGCCGGCGGCCTTTGAGTTCCAGGCCCTGCTCTCCTCCGGCCGCCGGCCCGATTGCGTCATCCGGCTGCCCGGCGACGACCGGCCGCTCGTCGTCGACGCCAAGTTCCCGCTCGAGGGCTTCACGGCCTTCCGCGAGGCGCAGGGGGACGAGGCGCGGCGCAGCGCCATGCAGCGGGTGCGCGCCGATGTCGGCGCGCATGTGAAGGACATCGCCGACAAATACCTCATCCCCGGCGAGACGCAGGACATCGCGGTGCTGTTCGTGCCGGCTGAATCGCTCTTCGCGGACCTGCAGGAGCATTTCGAGGACCTCGTGCAGCGCGCCCACCGGGCGAGGGTGCTGATCGTGTCGCCCTCGCTCCTCGCGATGGCGATCCAGGTCATGCAGGCCATCGTGCGGGACGCGCGCATGCGCGAGCAGGCGCACCAGATCCAGGCGGAAGTCGGCAAGCTGATCGAGGACGTCAAGCGCCTGCGGGAGCGGACGCTGAAGCTCGACGGGCATTTCAGGCAGGCGACCGAAGATGTCGGCATGATCGTCACCTCTGCCGACAAGGTCCTGAAGCGGGGCGAGCGGATCGAGGCGATGGAGTTCGAGGCGCCGGGCGCGAAGGTCGAGGCGGGGCCGCCGGCCGAGAGCCTGCCGAACCCCCTCGGGCGGAGCTACGGGGCCGAGTGAGGCGGCGTCAGAGCGCCGTGCGCTGCCGGAAGGCGGCCGCCAGCGTGCCCTCGTCGAGATAGTCCAGCTCGCCGCCCACTGGAACGCCGTGGGCCAGCCGGCTCACCTTGACGGGCAGATGCGACAGCAGGTCGGTGACGTAATGGGCGGTGGTCTGCCCGTCCACGGTGGCGTTCAGGGCCAGGATCACCTCCTGGACCCCGCCCTCGGCGACGCGCGCCACGAGCCTGTCGAGGTTGAGGTCCTTCGGGCCGACGCCGTCCAGCGCCGAGAGCGTGCCGCCCAGCACGTGATAGCGGCCATTGATCACCTGCGCGCGCTCCAGCGCCCACAGGTCGGCAACGTCCTCCACCAGGACCAGCACCGTGTCGTCGCGGCGCGGGTCGCGGCACAGCGTGCAGGGGTCGGACGTGTCGACATTGCCGCAGGTCGAGCACACCACGACGCGCTCGTTGGCGACCCGGATGGCGTCCGCCAGCGGGGCGAGCAGCTGCTCGCGCTTCTTGATCAGGTGCAGCGCGGCCCGCCGGGCGGACCGCGGGCCGAGCCCTGGCAGGCGCGCCAGGAGCTGGATCAGCCGCTCGATCTCCGGACCGCTGGTCGACGCCATGGATCAGAAGAGCTTCATGCCGGGCGGGATGGGCAGGCCGGCGGTGATCGACGACATCTTCTCCTGCGCGGCCCGGTCGGCCTTTCCGCGGGCGTCGTTCATGGCCGCGATGATGAGGTCCTCGAGAATGTCCTTCTCGTCCGCATTCAGCAGGCTGTCGTCGATCGAGACGGACTTGACCTGCCCCTTGGCGGTCATCGTCGCCTTGACCATGCCGCCGCCGGCCGCGCCCTCGACCTCGAGCGCTTCGAGTTCGTCCTGGAGCGCAGTCATCTTGGACTGCATCTCCTGGACCTTTTTCATCATGCCCATGATGTCCTTCATGTGAGGCTCCTGATCGCTGAGAGGGTCAGAGGTCGTCGTCGAAGCCGTCGAGGCCGAGGCCGGCCGGATCGATCCCGCCCTGCGTGAGGGCGGCTTCGACCGCCGCTTCGGCGTCCTCGGACGGCTCCGGCTGGGAATCGCGGATATCGACGATCTTGGCGCCCGGGAAGGCGTCCAGCACCGAGCGCACGAGCGGATGGGCCTGGACGTTGGTCAGGCGGTCGCGCTCCTCGGCCGCGGTCTTTTCGCGCAGGGTCGGCTGGCCCGGCTCGGAGGAGAGCGCCACGATCCAGCGCCGGCCGGTCCAGTCCGCCAGCCGCTTCGACAGCTCGCTGCCGAGCTGAGGCGAGGCGGTGTCGGTCGGGGCGAACTCCAGCGCCCCGTCCTCGAAGCGCACCAGCCTGACGTCGTTCTCCAACGCGAGCTTCATGGTGATGTCGCGCTTCTCGGCCGCGAGCGCCACCAGGTCCTCGAACCTGTTGATCCGGATCGCCGCCGTCGGGGCGGGGCTGCGCGCCGGCGCGGGCGACGCGGACGGACGCGGTTCGGACCGGGTCGCCACGCTGAGGGCGGAGGCCCGGCCGCCGCCGTCCGGCGCCGAGGCCCTCGCGCCGCCCCCGGGGCCGGGGGCGGACGGGGCGCCGCCCGGCGACGCGGCGGGCGCGTCGCGCAGCGCCCGGAGGGCTTCGTCGGGGGTGGGCAGGTCGGCCGCATAGGCCAGCCGCACCAGCGCCATTTCGGCGGAGGCGATGGGCTTGGGCGAATCCTTCACCTCGGCGACGCCCTTGAGGAGCATCTGCCAGGCGCGCGACAGCACGCGCATGGGAAGCGCCGCGGCGGCCTGGCCCCGGACCCGCTCGACCTCGGTGACGCTGGATTCGCGCGCCGCCTCCGGCACGATCTTCAGCCGGGTGACGAAATGCACGAATTCGGCGAGGTCGCCCAGGATCACGGCCGGGTCCGCGCCGGAATCATACTGGTCGCGCAGCTCCGCCAGGGCGGCGGCGACGTCGCCCTTCATCACCGCCTCGAACAGGTCGATGACCCGGCCGCGATCGGCGAGGCCCAGCATGGTGCGGACCGTCTCGGCGTCGATGCGGCCGGCGCCGTGGGCGATCGCCTGGTCGAGCAGCGACAGCGAATCGCGGACCGAGCCCTCGGCCGCCCGCGCCAGCATGGCGAGCGCCTCGGCGTCGATCGTGACGCCCTCCTGGGCGCAGATGCGGTCGAGATGCTGGACCAGCAGGGAGGCGTCCACGCGCCTGAGGTCGAAGCGCTGGCAGCGCGACAGGATCGTGACCGGCACCTTGCGGATCTCGGTCGTGGCGAAGACGAATTTGGCGTGCGGCGGCGGCTCCTCCAGCGTCTTCAGGAAGGCGTTGAACGCCTTCTCTGACAGCATGTGGACCTCGTCGATGATGTAGACCTTGTAGCGGGCCGAGGCCGGGGAATAGCGGATCCCGTCGGTGATCTGGCGGACGTCGTCGACGCCCGTGTGGGAGGCGGCGTCCATTTCGAGCACGTCGACGTGGCGCGACTCCATGATGGCGCGGCAATGGACGCCTTCGTCGGGCAGTTCGACGGTGGGGCCGCCGGTCCCGTCCTGGCGCAGATAGTTGAGCCCCCGGGCCAGGATGCGGGCCGTGGTCGTCTTGCCGACGCCGCGCACGCCGGTCAGGATCCAGGCCTGCGGGATGCGCCCGGAGGCGAAGGAGTTGCGCAGCGTGCGCACCATCGCGTCC
Source organism: Alsobacter sp. SYSU BS001988 (assembly GCF_054796215.1). NCBI lineage: Bacteria > Pseudomonadati > Pseudomonadota > Alphaproteobacteria > Hyphomicrobiales > Alsobacteraceae > Alsobacter > Alsobacter sp. SYSU BS001988. Next base: position 389,963 of record NZ_JBTAMK010000001.1, read on the forward strand.
TGGCCGATGAGGTCGTCGAAGGTCTGCGGACGATATTTGCGCGCCAGCACCCGGTAGGGCGTGGCGGCGGAGGAGGCCGGCCCGGCCTCGCGCGGCGCGTCGAGCCCCGGAAGGCCGGGGCCGTCGTCGAAGGTCGCGCTGTCCTGCGTTGGGATGGTTTCGTCGCTCATCGGGCCTTGTGGTGACGCATGGCCGGGGTGCGACGGCTCTGCCGACGGTCGCGGCGGAGCCCTTTCGATCGAGGCCAGAATGTGCCGCGAAGGGTGGGAGGCTGGACGGTAACCCGCCCGATTCTCGTTAGGGCTGCTTCCTTCCGGACCTGACCCGGTTGGCGAGTGGAACGTCCACCACCAACCTCCCGTCCCCTATATCGGCGATCTGGGATGCGATTACAAGCGGGCGGGAGCCTGCGAAAAGCGCATCTCAAATCGCCCGGATTGGATTAGCGTGCCCCGCCATGACGCCCTCCTCCGCCCCCTTCGAGCTCGATCCTCGGCTCGCGGCCGACGCCTGCACGGTCGGCGACCTTTCGCTCTCGCGCGTGCTTCTGATGAAGCATGCGCGCTACCCCTGGCTGATCCTCGTGCCGCGCCGCGCGGGCGTGCGCGAGATCCTGGACCTCGCCGACGCCGAGCAGGCCTGCCTTTTCGGCGAGATCATCCAGGCGTCGCGGGTGGTGCAAACGCTGTTCCGGCCGGACAAGCTGAACATCGGCGCGATCGGCAACATGGTGGCGCAGCTGCACGTTCATGTGGTCGGACGGTTCAAGACCGATGAGGCCTGGCCGCGTCCCGTCTGGGGCGCCGGTTCGCCCACCCCCTATGGGGCGGCCGAGCTCGAAGAGCGCCTGGCCATGCTCTCCCGCGCCTTCGGGCGGATCTGAAACCGCTTCTTCCGGAGACGCGCCGATGTCCACGCTTTCCAGCCCCCCCGTCCGCAGCGAGCGCTCCGAACGGTCCGCCAGCCTCGGCTATTCGGTCAACCTCCTGGACCGGCGCGCCGAGCACCGGGACGACGTCGCTTACCTCGCCGGCCTCGCCGTCTCCCCGAAGGCCCGCAGCGTGGTGCTGCGCGGCGACGTCCCGGTGCTGCGGCGCGTCGCCGATGGCCATGACGCGCTGTTCAGGCCGGCCGAAGTGGCCGACATGGGCTCGGTGCGCGAGGAGGCCTTCCTCGGCCTCGACGGCGACGCGCCCGTCTACGCCGCGCTGCTGGACGCGCCGGCGCCCGAAAACGACCAGGGCGGCGACGACCTGGTGGCCATCGACCTGCGCTCCATCGCCATGCAGGGCCTGCTGCCGCCGCCCATGCTGGGCGTGCTGGCCCAGGCCAAGAGCCTGATGCACTGGCACCAGCGGCACCGTTTCTGCTCGAATTGCGGGCAGCCCACCCTGGTGGGGTCGGCCGGCTGGAAGCGCGAATGCCCCGCCTGCGAGGCGCAGCATTTCCCGCGCACGGACCCGGTGGTGATCATGCTGGCGGTGCGGGGCGACCGCTGCGTGCTCGGCCGGCAGGCGCGCTTCGTCAAGGGCGTCTATTCCTGCCTGGCGGGTTTCCTGGAGCCGGGCGAGACGCTGGAGGACGCGGTCCGCCGCGAGCTGTTCGAGGAGGCGGGCGTCGCGACCGGACAGGTGCGCTACCTGGCGTCCCAGCCCTGGCCGTTCCCGGCGTCGCTGATGATCGGCTGCGTGGCCGAGGCGCTGGCCGACGATCTCACGGTCGACTTCAAGGAGCTCGAGGACGCCCGCTGGTTTACGCGGGACGAGGTCCGCAGCATGCTGAAGGGCCAGCATCCGGACGGGATCGGCTGCCCCCCGCCCATCGCCATCGCGCACGGGCTGCTGCGCGCCTGGGCCGAGGACGGGGAGGATTTCCGGGCCGCCCGCGCGGGTTGACCTCGAGCTGGACCACGGCTTGCATGGAGGCGGCGTTCGTTGATGGATTTGCCGAGAGGTGCGGCCCGATGGGGACGACGATCGCTCCACCCGATCCCGAGGCGTCGGACAAGGACCGTCCCTTGCAGGACGACATCCGCCTGCTCGGCCAGATCCTGGGCGACACCGTCCGCGAGCAGGACGGCGAAGGCGCCTTCGAGATCGTGGAGGCCATCCGGCGCCTCTCGGTCGCCTTCCAGCGCAACGCCGACGCGACCGCGGGCGGCAATCTCGACACCCTGCTGAAGCGGCTGAGCCCGAACGAGACCGTCTCGGTCATCCGCGCCTTCAGCTACTTCTCCCATCTGGCCAATCTCGCCGAGGACCGGCACCACGTCCGCCGCCGCGCCGTCCACGAGATGATCGACGAGCCGCAGGACGGCAGCCTGGCGCGGACCTTCCAGAGGCTTCGGGACGCGGGCGTGGATGCCGACCGGATCGAGCGCGCGCTGAGGCGCGGCTTCGTGTCGCCGGTCCTCACCGCCCATCCCACCGAGGTGCAGCGCAAGAGCACGCTCGACGCCGAACGGGCGATCGCCGACCTGCTCGCCGCGCGCGACCATCTGAGGAGCGCCCGCGACAGGGCCGAGAACGAGGCCCTGCTCAGGGCCCGCATCGCCCAGCTCTGGCAGACGCGCATCCTGCGCACCGCCAAGCTGACGGTGCGGGACGAGATCGAGAACGCCCTGAGCTACTACCGATCCACGTTCCTCACCGAGATCCCGCGCCTCTACGCCGAGCTGGAGGACGCGCTCGGCCGCCCGGTGGCGTCGTTCTTCCGCATGGGCAACTGGATCGGCGGCGACCGCGACGGCAACCCCAATGTCGACGTCGACACCCTCGACATGGCGGTGCGCCGGCACGCCGAGACGGTGCTGCGGCACTATCTCACGCAGGTCCACCATCTGGGGGCCGAACTCTCCATGTCGCGCACGCTGGTGGCGTGCACGTCCGAGCTGGAGGCCCTGGCGGCAAGGTCGGGCGACGAGAGCCCGCACCGCACCGACGAGCCGTACCGGCGGGCGCTCACCGGGGTCTATTCCCGCCTGGCCGGAACGCTGCATGCCCTCACCGGGGCCGAGGCGCTCCGCCACGCGGTGGCGCCCGGCGCGCCCTATCCGGGCGCGAAGGCCTTCCTGGCGGACCTCGTCACCATCCGCGACTCGCTGCGCCAGAACCATGGCGGCGCCATGATCCGCTCGCGCCTGGCCCCGCTGATCCGGGCCGTGGAGGTCTTCGGCTTCCACCTGGCCACCACGGATCTGCGCCAGAACTCCGACCGGCACGAGGCGGTCCTGGCGGAGCTGCTCGCCGCCGCCCGCATCGAGCCCGCCTATGCGGCGCTGGACGAAGAGGCCAAGCAGCGGCTGCTGCTGGCGCAGCTGCAGGAGCCGCGCTCGCTGCGGGTGCGCGGAGCGGTCTATAGCGACGCCACGCGCTCGGAGCTCGCCATCTTCGAGAGGGCGCGCGAGCTGCGCGAGGCGTTCGGGCCGGACACCATCCGGCACTACATCATCAGCCACACCGAGACGGTCAGCGACCTTTTGGAGGTCCTGCTCCTGCAGAAGGAGTGCGGGCTGATGCGGGCGACGCTCGCGCCGGGAGAAGCATCGCGGGCCACCGTGGACCTGATCGTCGCGCCGCTGTTCGAGACCATCGAGGACCTGCGCGCGGCCGAGCCGATCATGCGCAGGTTTTACGACCTGCCCGGGATCGAGGCGCTGGTGCGCAATTCCGGGGCCGAGCAGGACGTGATGCTGGGCTATTCGGACAGCAACAAGGACGGCGGATACCTGACCGCCAACTGGGAGCTCTACCGCGCGTCCACGGCGCTGGCGAAGCTCTTCGACGAGAAGCCCGGCCTGACGCTGCGGCTGTTCCACGGACGCGGCGGCACCGTCGGCCGCGGCGGCGGACCCAGCTACCAGGCCATCCTGGCGCAGCCGCCCGGGACCGTGAAGGGCCAGATCCGCCTCACCGAACAGGGCGAGGTCATCAACGCCAAATACGCCAATCCGGAGATCGGTCGCCGCAACCTCGAGACCATCATGGCGGCGACGCTGGAGGCGACCCTGGTGGCTTCCCGCCAGGCGCCCGAGCCCGCCTTCCTGGAGGCCGCGGCGGCGCTGTCGACGCTGAGCACGGGGGCCTACCGGGCGCTCGTCTACGAGACGCCAGGCTTCACGGACTATTTCTTCTCCGCCACCCCCATCGCGGAGATCGCCGAGCTCAATATCGGGTCGCGGCCCGCCTCGCGGAAAGCCAACCGCCGCATCGAGGACCTCAGGGCCATCCCGTGGGGCTTCTCATGGGGGCAGAGCCGGGTGACGCTGCCCGGCTGGTTCGGATTCGGGTCCGCGGTCGAGGCGTTCCTGACCGAGGACCGCCAGGACAGGCTCTCCACCCTGCGGCGCATGAACGCCGAGTGGCCCTTCTTCCGCACGCTGCTGTCCAACCTGGACATGGTGCTGGCCAAGGCGGATCTCGCGGTGGCCCGGCGCTACGCCGAGCTGGTGCCGGACCGCGCCCTGGCGGAGGCGATCTTCGGGGCCATCGAGGCGGAATGGCGGCGGACGGTGTCGGCCCTGGAGGCGGTCACGGGCGAGACGCAGCGGCTGGCGGACAATCCGTCGCTGGCGCGCTCGATCGCGCACCGTTTCGCCTATATCGCGCCACTGAACCATCTCCAGGTGGAGCTCCTGCGGCGATGGCGCGCCGGGCAGGTCGACGACAAGGCGCAGCGCGGCATCCTCATCTCGATCAACGGCATCGCGGCGGGGCTGCGCAACACCGGCTGAGCGGCCTCACTCGGCCGCCGGCTGGCTCTCCAGGCGGTAGGGGTGGGCGGGATAGACGCCCAGGATGCGCACCTCCTTGGAGAAGAAGGCCAGCTCCTCCAGGGCGAGCCGCAACGGCCTCTCCTCGGGATGGCCGTCGACGTCCGCCAGGAACTGCGTCGCCGAGAACTCGCCGCCCACCATGTAGCTCTCCAGCTTGGTCATGTTGACGCCGTTGGTGGCGAAGCCGCCGAGGCCCTTGTAGAGCGCCGCCGGCACGTTGCGGACGCGGAACAGGAACGTCGTGACCGTGGGCCCCTGGCCCGCCGGCGCCCAGTCCGGCGACTTGGAGAGCACCACGAAGCGGGTCGTGTTGTGCTTCTCGTCCTCGACGTCGCGGGCGAGCGTCTCCAGGCCGTAGATCTCGCCCGCCAGGCTGGTCGCCAGGGAGGCGCGGGTCACGTCGTTCCACTCGGACACCTCGCGGGCCGAGCCGGCGGTGTCGCCCGTGATCACCGGCTTGGCTCCCAGCGTGCGGATGATCTTGCGGCACTGCCCCAGCGCATGGACGTGGCTGAACACCGATTTGACGGTCGCCAGGGTGGCCCCCTTCACGCCCAGCAGCTGGAAGTGGATCGGCAGGAAGTACTCGCCCACGATGTGCAGGCCGGAGGCGGGCAGGAAATGGTGGATGTCGGCGACGCGGCCCGCGATCGAGTTCTCGATCGGGATCATGCCGAGGCCCGCCGTGCCGTCCTGGATGGCCGCGAAGGCGTCCTCGAAGGTGGCGCAGGGCATGGGCTCCCAGTCCGGATGCACGTCCAGGCAGGCGATGTGGGAGTTGGCGCCGGGCTCGCCCTGGTAGGCGATGACCTTCTTGACGTTCGGCATGGAGGGTCTCGTGCGTTGTGCGGGAGGCGCGGCGCGCTCCGGCGGTGTCAGTGCGGGCGCCGGCCGGCGAGGATCTCGCGGGCGCGTTCGAGGTCGTGGGGCGTATCGACGCCGAGCGGGACGTCGTCGACGATCGCGATGTCGATGCGCATGCCGGCTTCGAGCGCCCGGAGTTGCTCCAGCCTCTCGCGCAGCTCGAGCGGCGCCGGGGGCAGCGACACGAAGCGCTCCAGCGCCTTGCGGCGGTAGGCGTAGAGCCCGATGTGGTGGAACAGCGGCCCGGGGCCGCTCGGGGCCGTCGCGCGGGTGAAGTAGAGCGCGCGGTAGAGTCCCGGGGCGATCGGGGTGGCGACCGGCTTCACCACGTTGGGATCGTTGCGCTCGTCCTCGCGGACGATCGGCGCCGCGATGGTGGCGATGTCGACGAGCGCGTTGGCGAGCGGCAGCACCGCCGCCTGCACGGCGCGCGGGTCGACGGTCGGCAGGTCGCCCTGCACGTTGACCACCACGTCGTGCCGGCCCTCCGGATCGAAGGCCTGCACGGCCTCGAAGATCCTGTCCGAGCCCGACGGATGGTCCGAGCGGGTCAGGACCGCGGTTCCGCCGACCGCCTCGATGGCGGCGACGATGGCGGGCTCGTCGGTGGCGACCACGACCGGGCCCAGCGCGGCCTCCATGGCGCGGCGCCAGACATGCACGATCATCGGCTCGCCGAGAATGTCCGCGAGGGGCTTTCCGGGCAGGCGCGTGGACGCCATCCGGGCGGGGATCAGCACGACGGGATCGGACATGGGCGGTTCCGGCCAGAGCGCGACCGCCGCGGGCGAGCCGGGCGGCAAAAAGTATCAAAGGGAACGCGCTTATACGAGTTGCCAAGAGCCTCGCAAAGCGGGTAATCATCCGCCGCCCTGCGGTCGCCGCTGCGGGAGTCCTTTCGCCATGGGCGTTCGGGCTCCGGTCGACGCACCCGGGGCATGGTTCGCCTTCCGCCCGCCTGCCGGGACCTCCCCAGAACCATCGAGCCGAGACAAGCCCACACGGGTCGGAGCAAGCGAATGTTCGGTATGGATTCCTTCGAGTTCAACAAGATCGCGGGGGCTGTGCTCGGCGCCTTGCTCTTCGTCATGGGCATGGGCATCCTCGCCGAGGCGATCTTCGCCGAGAAGCGGCCGATCGTGGCCGGCTATGCGCTCCCGTCCGCCGAGCCCGAAAAGGGCGGCTCCGCCGCCGAGCCGGCCGCCCAGTCCGAGCCGCTCCCCGTGCTGCTCGCCAAGGCGGACGCCAAGAAGGGCGAAGGCCTGATCAAGCCCTGCACGGCATGCCACTCCTTCGAGAAGGGCGGCGCCAACAAGGTCGGTCCCAACCTCTACGGCGTCGTCGACCGCCCGCTGGCCTCGCATGCGGGGTTCAACTACTCGGCCTCCCTGAAGGAGCACGGCGCCAAGGGCGAGAAGTGGGACTTCGCCGCGCTCGACAAGTTCATCGCCAACCCGAAGGGCTACATCCAGGGCACCGCCATGGGCTACGCCGGCCTGAAGGAAGCCGATCGCCGCGCCGACGTGCTGGCCTATCTGCGCTCGCTGTCCGACAGCCCCGTCGAACTCCCCAAGCCCTGATCCCAGGCGCCTGACGACACCGAAAGCCGGGCCCTGAGCCCGGCTTTTGCGTGAAAGGGCCGGCTCTGGCCCGCCGGCGAAAAAGCGACATAATCCGCACGACACATCGTGGAGCCGCCGGACCGGCGCGCGACGGGAGACCTCATGCGGATCGCCAGGACGACGACGAGCGGCGCAGCGCGCCCCAGGACCGGGATCGGGATCGGGGCGCGCCTCTGGGCCGCGCTGGCGGTGGCGGCGGGTGTGGTCGCCGCAGGGGCGCTCTTTCCGGCGCGAGCGGCCGAACCGGGCTGGCGGACCGCGACCTCCCTGCTGGGCTCGCCCAAATACCAGGACGGCTTCAAGCATTTCGACTACGTGAACCCCGACGCGCCGAAGGGCGGCGCCGTGCGCCTCGCCCGCCAGGGGGCGTTCGACAATTTCAATCCGGTGGTGGCCGGCGTCAAAGGACAGCTCGAGGGAGGCGTCGGGCTCGTCTATGAGCAGCTTACCGAGCAGGCGCTGGACGAGGTCTCGACCGCCTACGGGCTGCTGGCCGAGGCGGTGCGCTTCCCGGAGGATTTCTCCTCCGTCACCTATCGGCTGAACTCCCGGGCGCGCTGGCACGACGGCAAGCCGGTCACGCCCGAGGACGTGATCTTCTCCTTCGAATCCTACAAGGCCGTCAGCCCGCAGATGGCCTTCTACTACAGCCACGTGGCCAAGGCCGAGAAGACCGGCGAGCGCGAGGTGACCTTCACGTTCGACCAGCCGGGCAACCGCGAGCTGCCGCAGATCGTCGGCCAGCTGACCATCCTGCCGCGGCACTACTGGCAGGGTGCGGGACCGGACGGCAAGCCGCGCGACATCCGCAACACCACCCTCGAGGCGCCGCTGGGGTCGGGGCCCTATCGCCTCAAGGGCTTCGACGCGCAACGCAACGCCGTGTACGAACGGGTCGCCGACTACTGGGGCAAGGACCTGCCCACCCGCGTCGGCATGAACAATTTCGACCAGGTCCGGTTCGAATATTACCGGGACTCGACCGTCCTGTTCGAGGCGCTGAAGGGCGACCAGTACGACTTCCGCGTCGAGAACAGCGCCAAGAACTGGGCGACCGGCTACGACTTCCCGGCCGTGAAGGACGGGCGCGTCGTCAAGGAGGAGTTCAGCGAGCGCGCCAGCGGGCGCATGCAAGGCTTCGTCTTCAACCTGCGGCGCGAGCGTTTCCAGGACCAGCGGATCAGGCGGGCGTTCAACCTGGCCTTCGATTTCGAGGAGATGAACAAGACCGTCTTCTACGGCCTCTACCAGCGCATCGGCAGCTATTTCGAAGGCACGGAGCTCGCCTCCAAGGGCCTGCCGGAGGGGCTCGAAAAGCAGATCCTGGAGAGCGTCAGGGACAAGGTCCCGGCCAGCGTCTTCACCACGCCCTATGTCAACCCTGTGAACGGCAATCCTACGGCGGTGCGCGACAACCTGCGCGAGGCGGACCGCCTCTTGAAAGAGGCGGGCTGGGAGATCAAGGGCGGCAAGCGCGTCAACGCCAAGGGCGAGCAGCTGAGCGCCGAGTTCCTCGCCTATGATCCCACCAGCGAGCGCTTCATCCTGTTCTACAAGCCCTCCCTGGAGCGGCTGGGGATCGCGGTTTCGCTGCGCATCGTCGATCCGTCGCAATACGAGAACCGGATGCGCAGCTTCGACTACGACATCACCACGGATCTGTGGGCCCAGTCGCTCTCGCCCGGGAACGAGCAGCGCGACTTCTGGGGTTCGGCGGCGGCGGACCGGCCAGGGTCGCGCAACACGGCCGGCATCAAGGACGCCGGGGTGGACGCGCTGATCGACCGGGTGATCTTCGCCAAGGATCGCGACGAACTCGTCGCCGCCACCAAGGCGCTCGACCGGGTGCTGCTGGCCCACGACTATGTGGTCCCGCAATGGACCTCGCCCACGACCCGCACGGCGCGCTGGAACCGCTTCGGCCGGCCGGCCACGATGCCCCGCTACGCGTCCCCGGCGTTCCCGACCGTGTGGTGGTGGGACGCCGCCCTGGCGCAGAAGACCGGGGGACGGCAGTGAAGCGCCGCGACGCGCCGCCGCTCTCGGGCGGGGCGGACCCCTCATCCGACCTCGCTTCGCTCGGCCGCCTTCTCCCCGTTCCGGGGCGAAGGGCGCACCCGGCGCCGCAGCCGCAATCGGCCCCCTCTCCCCGGGACGGGGAGAGGGCTGGGGTGAGGGTGGCCGGGGCAGACCCCTCATCCGGCCCTTCGGGCCACCTTCTCCCCGCAAGCGGGGCGAAGGAAACGTCCCGCCGGGCCGTGCTGGCTGGTGGGGCAGGGCTTTTCGCGGCGGCGCTGGGCTGGAAGTTGGATGGCGCGTCGGCGCAAACTGGCCCGCCCACCCCAGCCGTGCCGCCCGCGGCCGTGGGGGAGCATCACGGCCTGTCGACCTTCGGCGAGCTGAAATACCCCGCCGACTTCCCGCATTTCGCCTACGTGAACCCGAAGGCGCCGGTCGGCGGCGCGGTGTCGCTGCAGATCAGCAGCACCTTTGGCAACCAGGCCTTCGACACGTTCGACACGCTGAACGCCTATGTGCTCAAGGGCAACGGCGCGGCGGGCGTCGAGATGCTGTTCGACAGCCTGATGGCGCGGGCGCTGGACGAGCCGGACGCGCTCTACGGGCTCGTGGCGAAGAGCGTCTCCACGGCCGAGGACGGGCTGACGCAGACCTTCCGCCTGCGGGCTGAGGCGCGTTTCCACGACGGCTCGAAGCTGACCGCGCAGGATGCGGCCTTCTCGATCATGCTGCTGAAGCAGAAAGGCCATCCGCTCATCGCCCAGACCCTCCGGATGGTGGAGAGCGCCGAAGCGCCCGAAGACGCCACCCTCATGGTGCGCTACGCCAAGGGCCGCTCCCGCGACCTGCCGTTGACCGTGGCGATGCTGCCGATCTTCTCCAAGGCCTACTACACGGCGAGGAACTTCGAGGACGCCACCCAGGAGCCGCCGCTCGGCTCCGGCGCCTACAAGGTCGGGCGCTTCGAGCAGGGCCGCTTCATCGAATATGGGCGCGTGGCCGACTATTGGGCCAAGGACCTGCCCGTCAATGTGGGCCAGAACAACTTCGCCGGCGTGCGCTACGAGTATTACCGGGACCGTCAGGTCGCCCTGGAGGGCTTTAAGGCGGGGTCGATCACCTTCCGCGAGGAGTTCACCTCCCGCGACTGGGCCAACGGCTATGACTTCCCCGCCGTGAAGGACGGCCGGGTGAAGCGCGAGGAGGTTCCGGACGAGACCCCTTCGGGCACGCAGGGCTGGTTCTTCAACACGCGGCGCGAGAAGTTCCAGGACCGGCGGGTGCGCGAGGCGCTGGGGCTGCTGTTCGACTTCGAATGGACCAACGCCACCATCATGTTCGGCGTCTACAAGCGCACGGCCTCGTACTTCGAGAACTCCGAGATGAAGGCCGAGGGGCCGCCCTCGCCCGAGGAGCTGAAGCTGCTGGAGCCTTGGCGCGGCAAAATCCCGGACGAGGCGTTCGGCGAGCCCTTCGTTCCGCCCGTGACGGACGGATCGGGGCAGGACCGCGCTTTGCTGCGGCGAGCCGACCAGCTGCTGCGGGAGGCGGGCTGCAAGCGCGAGGGCAATGCGCTGAGGCTGCCCCATGGCCAGCCCTTCGAGATCGAGTTCCTCGACTTCTCGGGCTCGCTGCAGCCGCATACGGGCTCGCTGTTCAAGAACATGAAGCTGCTCGGGATCGAGCCGCGCTTCCGCATCGTGGACGCGGCGCAGTACCAGCGGCGCACGGACGAGTTCGACTACGACATCGTCTCGCGCCGCTACGGCATGTCGCCGACCCCCGGCGAGGGCCTGAAGCTGATGTTCGGCTCGGCCTCGGCGAAGACGCCGGGCTCCTCGAACGTCGCCGGCGTCCAGGATCCGGCCGTGGACGCGCTGATCGAGGCGGCCCTGGCGGCCGATGCGCGCTCCGAGCTGGAGGCCGCGTGCCGGGCGCTCGACCGTGTGCTGCGCGCCGGGCGCTACTGGATCCCCATGTGGTACAAGGCCTCCCACTGGCTGGCCTATTGGGACATGTTCGGCAGGCCGGCCACCAAGCCCAAATACGACCGGGGCGCTCCCCGCACGTGGTGGTATGACGAGGCCAAGGCCAAGCGAATCGGAAAGGCTTGATGCGCAGCCGCTGCGTTCTCGTGTTCAACAATGCCCCTCATCCTGAGGAGCAGGCCCGCTTGGGCCTGCATCTCGAAGGACGAGGGGTCCAGAGCGCTCAACCACCGCTCACACGCTGGAGTCCCTCGTCCTTCGAGACGCATCGCCGAGGGGCGATGCTCCTCAGGATGAGGGGATTGGTGGATCGTGGGCCGCTGCGGTTAGATGCGCTCGCAATGACGACGAGGCGCTGAGCCATGTTCGCCTATGTGTCCCGCCGCATCCTGCTGATGATCCCGACGCTGCTCGGGATCATGCTCATCTCGTTCACGATCGTGCAGTTCGCGCCGGGCGGGCCGGTGGAGCGCGTGCTGGCGCAGTTGCAGGGCAACGACGCCTCGGCGACGTCGCGCATCGCCGGCGGGGCCGGCGGCGACTTCTCGGGCGGGGGCCAGACCCAGCCGGGCGGCTCCGCCGGCGAGGGATCGTCCAAGTACCGCGGCGCGCAGGGGCTGGACCCCGCCTTCATCAAGCAGCTGGAGGCGCAGTTCGGTTTCGACAAGCCGGCGCCCGAGCGGTTCGGGCTGATGCTGTGGAACTATCTGCGCTTCGATTTCGGCAAGAGCTATTTCCGGGACGTCTCCGTTCTGCAGCTCATCAAGGAGAAGCTGCCCGTCTCGATCTCGCTCGGGCTGTGGATGACGCTGCTCTCCTACGCCATCTCGATTCCGCTCGGCATCCGCAAGGCCGTGCAGGACGGATCGCGCTTCGACACCTGGACCTCGGCGGTCGTGATCGTGGGCTACGCCATCCCGGGCTTTCTCTTCGCCATCCTGCTGATCGTGCTGTTCGGCGAGGGCTCGTCCTTCATGCCGTTCTTCCCGCTGCGCGGCCTCACGTCGGAGAACTTCGCCCAGTTGCCCTGGTACGCCAAGGCGCTGGACTATCTTCGCCACCTGACGCTTCCCATCCTGTCCATGGCGCTGGGCGCCTTCGCCACCTCGACCTTGCTCACGAAGAACTCGTTCCTGGACGAGATCCGCAAGCAATATGTCCTGACTGCGCGCATGAAGGGGCTCACGGAGCGTCAGGTCCTGTATGGCCACGTGTTCCGCAACGCCATGCTGATCGTGATCGCCGGGTTCCCCGGGGCGTTCATCCACGCCTTCTTCACCGGCTCGCTGCTGATCGAGACGGTGTTCTCGCTGGACGGCCTGGGGCTCCTGTCCTTCGAATCGATCGTCAACCGCGACTACTCGGTCGTCTTCGCCAATCTCTACATCTTCTCGCTGCTCGGCCTCGTGGTGAACCTGCTCTCGGACCTCACCTACACGTGGATCGATCCGCGGATCGACTTCGAGACGCGGGAGGTCTGAGACATGGACGCACCCGTCGCGGCCCGCGCCTTCGGACCCGAAACGTCGCCCGGCGGGCCGCTCGCGCCGCCGCTGCCGCGCAAGGGCCTGCTGCGGCTGTCGCCGATCAACGAGCGCAGGCTGGCCAATTTCCGGGCCAACCGGCGGGGCTACTGGTCGTTCTGGATCTTCATGGTCCTGTTCGTGCTGTGCCTGTTCGCCGAATTCATCGCCAATGACCGGCCGATCCTGGTCCGCTACAAGGGCGAGTGGCTCGCGCCGGTCTTCGTCGACTATCCGGAGGAGAAGTTCGGCGGCTTCCTGGCGCAGACCGACTACCGCGACCCGGTGATCCGCAAGGAGATCGCCGAGAACGGCTGGGCCGTCTGGCCGCCGATCCGGTTCGCGTCGAACACCATCAACCTCGATCTGCCGACGGCGGCGCCCTCGCCGCCGACCTGGACCCTCGCCGACGAGGTCTGCCGCCCCGTCGCGGAGAAGAAGGCCGGACCGGACGCCGCAGGCCGGAAGCTCGGCTGCCGCAGCCTCGAATGGAACTGGCTCGGCACGGACGACGGCGGGCGCGACGTGCTCGCCCGGGTGATCTACGGCTTCCGCCTCTCGGTGCTGTTCGGCCTGATCCTGGCCGCGATCTCGTCCGTGATCGGCATCATGGCCGGCGCGGTGCAGGGCTATTTCGGCGGCAAGGTCGACCTCTATTTCCAGCGCGTCATCGAGATCTGGTCGGCGATCCCGTCGCTCTATCTCCTGATGATCCTGTCCAACTTCTTCCAGCCGTCCTTCTTCACCCTGCTGGGCATCCTTCTGCTGTTCTCGTGGGTGGCGCTCGTCCATGTGGTGCGCGCCGAGTTCCTGCGCGCCCGCAACTTCGACTATGTCCGCGCCGCGCGGGCGCTGGGGCTGAGCGACGCCAAGATCATGGTCAAGCACGTGCTGCCCAACGCCATGGTGGCCACCATGACGTTCCTGCCCTTCATCCTGAACGGCTCGATCACGACGCTGACCTCGCTCGACTTCCTGGGCTTCGGACTGCCGCCGGGCTCGCCCTCGCTGGGCGAGCTGCTGCTGCAGGGCAAGAGCAACATCTCGGCGCCCTGGCTGGGCCTGACGGGCTTCCTGGTGATCGCCGTCATGCTGTCGCTGCTGATCTTCATCGGCGAGGCCGTGCGCGACGCGTTCGATCCGCGAAAGACGTTTGGATGAGGCGATGGTAAACTGTGGTTGGGAGACGAGCATGAACAAGATCGTCCGGCGCCATTACCCCGTCAGCGCACTGCCGGATGACCTTCGGCGCGAGTTCGCCGATGCTCGCGAGGTCACGGTCACGATCGAGACCACGGAGCCGGATTCGATGAGCCAAGAGGATTTGGGCGCGCGGGAGCGTGACCAAGTCATGAGTTTCGAGGATATCTTCGCGCAGCGCCGCCCTCCTTTCCGCTCGGCAGAAGAGATCATGGCCGAGATCCGGGAAGGTCGGGACGATGAACGCTGAGCCCGCCCAGCGCGTCTATCTGGACGCGAACGTCTTCATCTACGCATTGGAGGGAACGGGAGAGATCGCGAAGCCGGCGATCGCCATCTTTGATCTTCTGCGCCGACATCGGGGGCACGGGGTCACGAGCGAGGTCACGCTTCTTGAAGTTCTGTCGAGAGCGAAGCGAAGCGGCGGCGCAGCTCTTCATCGACGGTATCTCGATCTGCTGGTGCTGAACGGTTACTTCGGCCTCGTCCCGGTCACCCGGTCCGTCATCTACGCGGCTGTCGAATACCGGGAACGCATTCAGTTGAGGGGCGGATCGGACCCTCTCCTGAAGAGGGCCATCGACGCCATTCACGCAGCCTCGGCGTTGTCCGAAGGGTGCGCCGCCGTGTTGACCAATGATCAGCGGATTCGGATGCCGGAAACAATACCTGTGATGCCCCCTGACGACGCTGCCTTGCGCTTCGTGCAGGCTCTCCTGTGACCCCCTCCCCCCTCCTCTCCGTCCGTGACCTTTCGGTCGTCTTCCGCCAGGGCGGAAAGACCACCACGGCGGTGGACCACGTGTCCTTCGACGTCCATGCCGGCGAGACGGTGGCGCTGGTGGGCGAGTCCGGCTCCGGCAAGTCCGTCAGCGCGCTTTCGGTTCTGAAGCTGCTGACCTATCCGCCGGCGTCCCATCCCTCCGGCGAGGTGCTGTTCAAGGGCCGGGACCTTCTGCGCGCCTCCGAGGAGGAGTTGCGCAAGGTGCGCGGCAACGCCGTCACGATGGTGTTCCAGGAGCCGATGACGTCGCTCAACCCGCTCCATCCGATCGAGCGGCAGGTGGGCGAGATCCTCTCGCTGCACAAGGGCCTTTCGGGCGCGTCCGCCCGGGCGAGGACGATCGAGCTTCTGGAGCAGGTCGGCATCCGCGACCCGGAAGGGCGGCTCGGGGCCTATCCGCACGAGCTGTCGGGCGGGCAGCGCCAGCGCGTCATGATCGCCATGGCGCTCGCGAACGAGCCCGATCTCCTCATCGCGGACGAGCCCACGACCGCGCTGGACGTCACCGTCCAGGCGCAGATCCTGAAGCTGCTCGCCCGCCTCAAGGCCGATCACGGCATGGCGATGCTGTTCATCACCCACGACCTCGGCATCGTCCGCAAGATCGCCGACCGCGTCTGCGTGATGACGAACGGGCGGATCGTCGAGACCGGGCCCGTGCGCGAGGTGTTCGAGAACCCGCAGCACGCCTATACGCGCAAGCTCCTGGCGGCGGAGCCGAAGGGCCGCCCGCCGGCGCCGAAGGCCGATGCGCCCGTGATCGTCGGCGCTGAGGACCTGAAGGTCTGGTTTCCGATCCGGCAGGGCTTCTTCAAGAAGGTCGTCAGCCATGTGAAGGCCGTCGACGGCATCACGATCGCGGTGCGCCAGGGCGAAACAGTAGGGGTCGTGGGCGAGTCGGGATCCGGAAAGACGACGCTCGGCCTGGCGATGCTGCGGCTGATCTCCTCGGAGGGGCCGATCGTCTATCTCGGCCAGCGCCTCGACGGGCTCGGCTCCAAGGACATGCGCCCGCTCCGGCGCGATCTGCAGATCGTGTTCCAGGACCCCTACGGGTCCCTGTCGCCGCGCCTGTCCGTCGCCGACATCGTCGGGGAGGGGCTGGACGCGCTCGAACGCGGGCTCTCCTACGAGGCCCGGCGGGAGGTCATCGCCCGCGCCCTCCTGGATGTCGGGCTCGATCCCGCCGCCATGGACCGCTATCCGCACGAGTTCTCGGGCGGGCAGCGCCAGCGCATCGCCATCGCGCGCGCCATGGCGCTGGAGCCGAAATTCGTCGTGCTCGACGAGCCGACATCGGCGCTGGACATGTCCGTCCAGGCGCAGATCGTGGACCTTCTGCGCGATCTTCAGCAGCGTCGAAACCTGGCCTACATGTTCATCAGCCATGATCTCAAGGTCGTCCGGGCCCTGGCCAACGAGGTGATCGTCATGCAGAACGGCAAGGTCGTCGAACAGGGGCCCGCCGCGGAGCTGTTCGCGCGTCCCAGGACCGACTACACGCGCGCTCTGTTCGCCGCCGCCTTCGACCTCGAGACCGCGGATGTCGGCGTGGTCCGCGAATGAGCGGCGCGCGCGCCTTCGTCATCGTGCTCGACTCGTTCGGCTGCGGCGGCGCGGAAGACGCCGGCGCCTATGGGGACGAGGGGGCCGACACCCTGGGCCATATCGCCGCCGCCTGCGCGCGCCGGGAGGGAGACCGGAGCGGGCTGCGCTCCGGCCCGCTGCGGCTTCCCTTCATGGACGGCCTCGGCCTGGGGCTCGCCGGGCAGGCGTCGACGGGCGGCGCGCCGCTCGACATCGGCGGCTCCGGCGCCCCGCGCGGACAGTGGGGCTATGGGGTCGAGACCTCGCGCGGCAAGGACACGCCGTCCGGCCATTGGGAGATCGCCGGAACGCCCGTGGATTTCGAATGGGGCTACTTCCCGGCCACGCAGCCGAGCTTCCCGCCGGACCTCACGGCGGCGCTCATCCGCGAAGGCGGCCTGCCCGGCATCCTGGCCGACAAGCATGCCTCCGGGACCGAGGTGATCGACGAGTTCGGCGCCGAGCATCTGCGGACCGGGAAGCCGATCTGCTACACCTCCGTCGACTCCGTGCTCCAGATCGCCGCCCATGAGGAGAGCTTCGGCCTGGAGCGGCTCTACGCCCTGTGCCGGATCGGCCGGCGCCTGTGCGATCCGCTGCGCATCGGCCGCGTGATCGCCCGCCCCTTCGTGGGCGCGCCGGAAACCGGCTTCACCCGCACGCCCCACCGCAAGGACTTCGCCATTCCGCCCCCCGCCGGCACGATCCTGGACCGGGCCGAGGCCGCGGGCCGGGCCGTCGTCACGGTGGGCAAGATCGGCGACATCTTCGCCCACCGGTCCACGGGCCGCGAGGTGAAGGCCGCCGGCAACATGGCCCTCTTCGACGCCATGCTGGACGAAGCGGCCGCGCTCGCCCGCGGCGGGTTCCTGTTCGCCAATTTCGTCGATTTCGACACCGAGTTCGGCCATCGCCGCGACGTGGCCGGCTACGCGGCCGCGCTTGAGGCCTTCGACCGGCGGCTGCCGGAGCTGGAGCGCCTGCTCCGGCCGGGCGACCTCGTGGTCCTCACCGCCGACCACGGCAACGATCCCACATGGCGGGGCACGGACCATACGCGCGAGCACACGCCCATCCTGGCTTTCGGGCCGGGCTTGCAGCCGCGCAGCATCGGGCGTCGCGAAACCCTGGCCGACATCGGCGAGACGGTCGCTCGCCATCTCGGCCTTCCGGCCCATGCGCCGGGAGCGAGCTGGATCTGACGCGCTCCGGCGCGGACGGTTTCGCGCCATAAGCGTCAACGTTGACGTTCCGGAAAGCTGGCGTAACCATGACTGTGCGATGCGGGCCCCTCCGGCGACGGCCGCGAGGGGCCTCGGCGTTTTTGCAGGGTCGCAAAGGACCGCCATGAGCACGGACAACCGAAGCACTCACATCCGGCTGACCTCGCACCCTGAGCCAGGCACGGGAGCGGCGCGGTTTCCGATCCGCTGGGGCGCGGCGTCCCCCGCCGAGCGCGGCCCGGTGATCGGGTCGGTGACCAACCCGGCGGACCGCAACGTCATCGGGGCGCATGGCGGGGCCTACTCGCTTTACCGGGCGCTCGCGGTCTCCTCCGGAGCGCTCAACCCGCTGATCCGCCCGGACCTCACCAACACGCATCCGGTGGTCGGGATCGGCCCGAACCCGCAATGGGGACAGCCCGGCAAGATCGTGTCGCTCGACCCCTGGGGGGCTATGACCGGGGAGGCCTTCGGGACCGAGATCGCCCAGGGCGTCGACATCCGGCCCAGCATCGCGGTGACCAAGGCGAGGCTCAACATGCCGGAGATCGTCGCCTCGCTGGCGACCGGCAGGCTGGCGGCCGACGCGAGCGTGCTCCTGCCCAGCGGCGACATCTCGGTGACCAAGATCGCCATCGACCCCGTCTGGCACCTGCCCGGGGTGGCGGAGCGCTTCGACGTCTCGGAGACCAAGCTGCGGCGCACCCTCTTCGAGCAGACGGGCGGCATGTTCCCGGAGCTGGTGACGCGGCCCGACCTGTCGGTGTTCCTGCCCCCGATCGGGGGCGCGACGGTCTACATCATGGGCGACCCCGCGGGCCTGACCGATCCGCGGCGCACCATCGCATGCCGCGTCCATGACGAGTGCAACGGCTCGGACGTGTTCGGCTCGGACATCTGCACCTGCCGGCCCTATCTGGTGCACGGGATCGAGGAATGCGTCCGCGAGGCCCAGAAGGGCGGCGTCGGCGTGATCGCGTATAACCGCAAGGAAGGGCGCGCCCTCGGCGAGGTCACCAAGTTCCTCGTCTACAACGCGCGCAAGCGGCAGGAGGGCGGCGACCAGGCGGCGACCTATTTCGAGCGCACCGAATGCGTGGCGGGCGTGCAGGACGCGCGGTTCCAGCAGCTGATGCCGGACGTGCTGCACTGGCTGGGGATCACCCGCATCGACCGGTTCGTCTCCATGTCGAACATGAAGCACGACGCCATCACGAGCTCGGGCATCGAGATCGTCGAGCGGGTGCCCATCCCGGACGAGCTGGTGCCCCCCGACGCGTCGGTGGAGATGGAGGCCAAGAAGGCCGCCGGCTATTACGCCCCGAAGGGCGCGCCCGGGCAGGACGCCTTGCGGGACACCGTGGGACGCCCCCTGGAGCGGTACTGATGGGGGCTGAGGCCATGGACGCGGCGCTCGCCCGAACGCTGCTGTCCCCCAAGGCCGTCCGCGAGCGGGCGCATCGCCTCCTCCATCTCGGCGTGGCGGGCGAACTGCCCCATTTCGAGGTGGATTCCGGCAAGCTGTGCCGCTGCGCCGACTATGTGACGGCCACGATCCGGCGCAACTATCCGACCCTGCAGATCCCGCTCCACGCCCGCTGGCGGCATTTCGCGGCGGGCGGGTTCGACCGCTGGGGGACGCTGGCGCGGGACGCCGCATGGCCGTCCAGCGCCGCGAAGGGCCGGGCGGCGTTCGACCTCGCCATCGTGAGCGTGCTCCTGGACGCGGGCGCGGGACCGCGCTGGCGCTACCGCGAGGACGCCAGCGGCGAGAGCTTCAGCCGGTCGGAAGGGCTGGCGGTGGCGAGCTTCGACATGTTCTCGGCGGGGCTGTTCTCGGCCCGGCCGAACGAGCCGCTGCGGGCCGATGCGGCGCGGCTCGCCGCCCTGGAGCCGGCCGGCGTCGCGCGGGCCTTCCAGGTCGGCCCCGAGAACCCGATGACCGGCCTCGACGGCCGCCTCGCCCTGCTGGCGAGGCTGGGCGAGGTCGTCGCGGCCGCCCCGGGGGTGTTCGGCCGTCACGACGACCCGCGCCCGGGCGGACTCTTCGACCATCTCTGCGCCCAGGCCGAGGGCGGCGTGCTCCCGGCCGAAGCGATCCTGCGGGCCATCCTGGACCATCTGGGCCCGATCTGGCCCGGCCGGATCACGCTGGGCGGCGTCAATCTCGGCGACACATGGCGCCATCCGAGCCTCGTCACCGACGACGCGACCTCGGGCCTGGTCCCATTCCACAAGCTCTCGCAATGGCTGGCCTATTCGCTGATCGAGCCGCTCCAGGACGCCGGGATCGGCGTCTCGGGCATGGACGCGCTGACGGGCCTCGCCGAATACCGCAATGGCGGCCTCTTCATCGACACGGGCGTGCTCACCCTGCGGGACCCGGCGCTGGCCGAGACGGCCCACCCGGTCGACGCTCCGCTCATCGTGGAATGGCGGGCCCTCACCATCGCGCTCCTGGACGACACCGCCGCTCTGGTCCGCTCGTCGCTGGGCCTCACCGCCGAGCAATTCCCGCTGGCCAAGGCGCTGGAGGGCGGCGCCTGGGCGGCCGGCCGCAGGATCGCCCGGGAGAGGAGGCCCGACGGGTCCCCGCCCCTGCAGGTCGTCAGCGACGGAACGGTTTTCTGAAGCGCTACGGTTCTCCCCGCCCTGCGCCGCTGTATGCTGGCGCGATTCCACTGGCTCGCATCGAGGTCGAAATGCAGGACGTCAGCCACCCCGGCGTCACCGTCGTGTCCCACCCGCTGGTCCAGCACAAGCTGACGCTCATGCGCGACCGGACGCGCTCGACCAAGGGCTTCCGGCAGCTCCTGAACGAGATCGGCATGCTGCTCGCCTATGAGGTGACGCGCGATCTGCCGACGGAGCTCGTCGAGACCGAGACGCCCATCACGTCGATGATGGCCCCGATGATCTCCGGCAAGAAGCTGGTGCTCGCCCCCATCCTGCGGGCCGGAGTGGGCTTTCTGGACGGCATGCTCACCCTCGTTCCGTCGGCACGCGTCGCCCATATCGGGCTCTACCGAGACCCGGAGACGCTGACCGCGGTGGAATACTATTTCAAGGCGCCGTCGGACATCGCCGAGCGGCTGGTCATCGTGGTCGACCCGATGCTGGCGACGGCGAACTCCGCCGTGGCGGCGATCGACCGGCTGAAGGAGCGCGGCGCCAGGGACATCCGCTTCGTGTGCCTCCTCGCCGCCCCGGAGGGCGTCTCGCGCCTGACCGGCGCCCATCCGGATGTCCATGTATGGACCGCCGCCATCGACGAGAAGCTGAACGACCACGGCTATATCGTGCCGGGCCTCGGCGACGCGGGCGACCGCATGTACGGCACGCGCTGACATGGCGAACCCGACCCAGGCCGTCTTCGACATCGGCGAGGTGCTGCTCGACTGGAACCCGCGCCACCTCTACCGCAAGATCATCCCCGACCAGGACCGCATGGAGTGGTTTCTCGGCGAGGTCTGCACGCCCGCCTGGAACATCGAGCAGGATCGCGGCCGGCCTTTCGCGGACGCCGTGGCGCTCCTCACCGAGCGGCACCCGGACCTCGCTGATGAGATCCGCGCCTTCGACGAGCGCTGGGTCGAGACCGTGGCGGACGTGGTCCACGGCAGCGTGGCGCTGCTGGAAACGCTGCGGGCGGCGGGCGTGCCGACCTGGGCGATCACCAACTTCTCGCACGAGAAATTCGCCATCGCGCGCCGTCGCTGGCCCTTCCTGGACGGGTTCCGGGACGTGGTCGTGTCGGGCGAGGAGAAGCTCCTGAAACCGGACCCGGCCATCTACCACGTGCTGCTCGACCGCAACGGGCTCGACGCCGCCGACTGCCTTTTCATCGACGACTCGCCCAGGAACGTCGAGGGCGCGCGGGCGGTGGGCATGCACGCCGTCAACTTCACCACCGCCGAGCAGTTGGCGCTCGACCTGCGCCGCTACGGCTTCCCGGTGTGAGCCGCGCCGAGCTTGGCGGGCGCGCGAATAGGGCGCGGAGCCTTGCGGTTTAACTCCTCTCTCGGTTCCCCATCCCCTCATCCTGAGGAGCATCGCCCCTCGGCGATGCGTCTCGAAGGACGAGGGACTCCAGACCGCACCACGATGCAGCGTCCTGGACCCCTCGTCCTTCGAGACGCAGGCCCAGGCGGGCCTGCTCCTCAGGATGAGGGGCGTTGGTGAAGGCTGGGCCGAGGCCGAATTTCGTTCCACGCGCACCCTGGCGAGCTCCTCTCTCGGCTCCCCCCATCCCCTCATCCTGAGGAGCATCGCCCCTCGGCGATGCGTCTCGAAGGACGAGGGACTCCAGACCGCGCGACGGTTCAGCCTCCTGGACCCCTCGTCCTTCGAGACGCAGGCCCAAGCGGGCCTGCTCCTCAGGATGAGGGGCGTTGGTGAAGGCCGGGCCGGAGCCGCCGGTTAGGGAGCCGGCGACAGCCGCTCAGGGCGGGCTGGCGATGAGGTGGCGCGACACCGCGTAGCCGATGGCCTGCGCGGTGTTGTTTGCGCCCAGCTTGTGGCGGGCGCTGTCCAGATAGAGCTTCACGGCGCTTTCCGAGATCGCCAGCGCGAAGGCCACCGATTTGTGCGGCATGCCGCGGCCGGCCAGCGTCAGCACCTGCCGCTCGCGCGGCGAGAGCGGGCGGGTCTCGTGATCCTCGTCGACCCACATGTCCATGACGGCGGCGTGGAACTCATAGGCCGCGACCACGACGGCGCCGACGAGGCTGGCGAGGCGGTCGCGCCACGCCTCGCGCGACTCGCGGCTGGTGACGCTGAACAAGGCGAAATCGCCGACCGCCCCGCGGATCGGGACCGTCAGGCCGTGGGGACCGATGCCGACCACGAGCCGATCGCGCACCAGTTGCGCCACCTTGGGATCGCTCTGGTCGAACTCGTCCCAGTCGATCGGCATGATGTTGTACTGCGCGAGCTTCATGACCGGGTCGATCTGGAAGTAGTCGTGATCGATGTAATGCTGCACCCAGGGTTCCGGGTAGCTCGTATAGAGCACGATGTCCCGATCGATCTCGCCCGGAACGAGGCGGACATGATAGGCGTAATGCGCGAGATCATGGGCTTTGATGAACGCCGCCATGCGATTGTCGATCGCGGTTTCGGCTGAACTTGGGGCGGAACCGTCCCTGTGCATGACTACCATCGCGAGGCCCTGAAAAGAGAAAGTGCGAGCCGCCAGCCGAGGCCTGGCGACCCGCTAATCTCTCCATCATAGCACAAGCGCGTAAGGTTCAGCCTGGCGGCTTAGCCGTTGGAGGCGACGACCTTCAGCTTGCAACCTTGCTGACGCTCCAGGCTTCCGGCCAACTGATCGCAGGTCTTTCTGAGTTCATCGGCGCAATCTTTCCGACCGAGGGCGCTCAAGGTCTCGGAACAAAAATACAAGCAGCCGATGACGTAGGTGAGCGTCGAAGTCTCAGGTGTTGCGGCTTTCACTTTGGACCTCCCATATTGCCCAAGATATCTAGTGAACGACGCAGAGGTCGCAATCTGCCCGAAAGGACAGGGCGGACGGGGACGGCGTCCCGCCGCGGCTTCGGGCTTGCGCCGGGAAGCGGCCTCGGCCACACCCTCGCCATGCGCAGCTTCGATACGCCGCTCCCGATCGACGCCGTTCTGGCGCCCCTGGCCGACGCCCTGGCGGAGCGGACCGGCGCGGTGCTGGTCGCGCCGCCGGGCGCCGGCAAGACCACGCGCGTTCCGCTGGCGCTGCTCGACGAAGGCTGGACCACCCTCGCCGGCCGCCCAGGCAAGCTGATCCTGCTGGAGCCGCGCCGCCTCGCCGCCCGGGCGGCGGCGAGCCGCATGGCGGCGACGCTGGGCGAGCAGGTCGGCGACACGGTGGGCCTGCGCGTGCGGCTCGGCTCCAAGGTCGGGCCGCGCACCCGCATCGAGGTGGTCACCGAAGGCGTCTTCGCCCGCATGATCCTGGACGATCCGGAGCTCGCCGGCGTCGCGGCCGTGTTGTTCGACGAATTCCACGAGCGCTCGCTGGACGCCGATCTCGGGCTGGCGCTGGCGCTGGACGCCCAGGCGGGCCTGCGCGAGGACCTGCGCATTCTGGTGATGTCGGCCACGCTGGACGGCGCCCGGGTGGCGCGCCTGCTCGGCGACGCGCCCGTGATCCAGAGCGAGGGCCGGGCCTTCCCAGTGGAAACGCGCCATGTGGGCCGCGATCCGCGCCGGCGCACGGACGAGCAGGTCGCCGACCTCGTGATGACGGCGCTGCGGGCGGAGCCCGGCTCCGTGCTGGTGTTCCTGCCCGGCCAGGGCGAGATCCGCCGCGTCGCCGCCATGCTGGCCGACCGCATCAAGGACCCGGCCGTCGACATCGCGCCGCTTTACGGCGCCATGGACCAGCGCGACCAGGACCTGGCCGTGCAACCGGCGCGACCCGGCCGCCGCAAGGTCGTGCTGGCGACTTCCATCGCCGAGACCTCGCTCACCATCGAGGGCGTGCGGGTGGTGATCGACAGCGGGCTGGCGCGCGTGCCGCGCTACGAGCCCGCCATCGGGCTGACGCGGCTCGAAACCGTGCGCGTCTCGCGCGCCGCCGCCGACCAGCGGCGCGGCCGCGCCGGACGCACGGAGCCGGGGGTCTGCTACCGGTTGTGGGAGGAGGCCGCCACAGGCGCGATGGAGCCCTTCGCGCCCGCCGAGATCCTGAGCGCCGACCTCTCCGGCCTCGTGCTGGACTGCGCCGCCTGGGGCGTCTCCGACCCCACGACCCTGCCCTTCCTGGATCCGCCGCCCCGGCCGGCGCTGGCCGAAGCGCGGGCGCTTCTCACCGAGATCGACGCCATCGACGCGCAGGGCCGGCTGACCCCGGAGGGCAAGGTGATCCGCGGCCTGCCGCTGCCGCCCCGCCTCGCCCGCATGGTGGCGAGCGCCGCCGCGCGCGGGCAGGCGGCGCTGGCGGCCGAGATCGCGGCCGTGATCACCGAGCGGGGCCTGGGCGGCGACGCCGCCCATCTCGGCCACCGGCTCGACGCCTTCAGGCGCGACCGCGGCCGCCGCGCCGAGGACATGCGCCGCCTCGCACGCGGCTGGGCCGAGGCGGTCGGCGCGCCGTTCCGGCCGGTAGACGTCGCGGAGGCCGGGGCCGTGCTGGCGCTCGCCTATCCGGACCGCGTCGCCAAGGCGCGCGGCGCGCCCGGCGCCTTCGTGATGGCCAACGGCCGGGGCGCGCAAGTGGAGCCGCACGACGCGCTGGCGCGCGAGCCCTTCCTGGCGGTGGCCGAGATTGCGGGCGGCGCCGCGGCCGCGCGGATCCTGCTCGCCGCTCCCATCGATCTCGAGACCATCGAGGCCGAATTCGCCGGCCATATCCAGACCACGGACGACCTGGCCTTCGACCGTCAGGCCGCCGCGCTGCGCGCGCGCCGCGTGCGGCGGCTGCAGGCGATCACGCTGTCGGAGCAGACCCTGCCGACGCCGGCGACGCCCGAGGCCGCGCAGGCGCTGGCGCGTGGGATCGCGACGCTCGGCGTCGGCCGCCTGCCCTGGAGCAAGGCGCTGGCGCAATGGCGCAACCGGGTCATGTTCCTGCGCCGCGCCGATCCCGGCTGGCCGGACCTGTCCGACGAAGCGCTCGCGGGTTCGGCGGCCGAGTGGCTCGCGCCCTTCATCGAAGGCCGGGCCAGCCTGGCGCAGATCACCGCGGACGACCTCGACCGCGCCCTGAAGGCGCTCGTGCCCTGGGACATGGCGCGCCGGCTCGAGGCCGAGGCGCCCACGCATTTCGCCGCCCCGACCGGCAACAACGCCGCCATCGACTACGAGGCCGAGGAAGGGCCCGTGCTGGCCATCCGGGTGCAGGAGCTCTTCGGCCTGAAGCAGCACCCGGCCGTCGCGAACGGCCGGCTGCCGCTGGTGCTGCATCTCCTGTCGCCGGCGCACCGGCCGATCCAGATCACCCGAGACCTCCCCGGCTTCTGGCGCGGCTCCTGGGCGGCCGTGAAAGCCGAGATGAAGGGCCGCTATCCCCGCCATCCCTGGCCGGACGACCCCGCCGAGGCGGCCCCGACCGCCCGCGCCAAGCCGCGCGGGACGTAGGGTCCGAGCTTATCGACCGAACCCTGCGCTGACCTCCATCCCCTCGTCCTTCGAGACGCAGGCCCAAGCGGGCCTGCTCCTCAGGATGAGACGCATGGGGATGACGGGGCGATTCCCGTCCATCGAGACGCCATGCTGCGCATGGCTCCTCGGGACGAGGGGCTTCGCAACTCCCGTGGACCCGGTCCCTAGGCGGACGCCGGCGGCGCCTTGCGCCGCATCGCCCCGAAGCCGGCCACGACGAGATCCGCCGTGGCCTGGTTGCAGGCCATCGGGATGTCGTAGACGAGAGCGAGCCTCGTCAGCGCCTTGACGTCCACGTCGTGCGGATGCGGCGAGAGCGGATCGACGAAGAACACCAGTCCGTCGAGCCGCCCCTCGGCGATCAGCGCGCCGATCTGCTGGTCGCCGCCGAGCGGGCCGCTCTTCATCAGGGTGACGGACAGGTCGGGACAGCGCTCCATGATGCGCGTGCCGGTGGTTCCCGTCGCGAAGAGCTCGCAGCGCTTCAGGTCGTCGCGATGCCGCTCGGCCCAGGCCACCATGGCGGCCTTCTTCTGGTCATGCGCGATGAGGGCGAGGCGGAAGCGGGACATGGGACGACCGGGGCCAGGACAGCCCCATCTATGCGGCGCCCCGCTTCGCGGTGGCAAGAGCTTCGGCCTGCGGTCAGTTTCCCCAGCGCTGCTGCCACTGGCGCTCGCCGAAGAAGCAGGCGCTTCTCGGCTCCGTCGCCTGGGCCGGGATCACCCTCGCGGGCCAGCGCGGCGGCGGGGCGAGCGCGACCTCCAGCAGGATCTTGGTGCGGATCGCGTCGATGAAGTGGCTTCTTTCGCGGATGGGGATCATGAAGGATCCCGGGCCGCCGATCACGCAGTCGCGATAGTATTCGTCGAGATTCTCGACCTCAGGAAAGCCCCCGTTGGGGCGATTGAGCATGATCGGGAGCCCGTTGATGGTGACGCCCTTGGCGAGGGCCTCGTCCCTCGCCGCGGTGACCGGCCGGCCCTGGTTGTTCGATCCGTCGCCGGAGATGTCGACCACCTGCTTCAGGCCGCGATAGTCGTTCTTGTCGAAGAGCGGGACGGCGAAGTCGATCGCCCCGGAGATCGACGTGCGGTAGAGCCGCCGGATCGGCTTGGCGGCGAGCTGGGCGGTGAACTCCACCGCGCTCTCTCGCCCGTCGATCACCATCCAGTCGGCCACGATCTCCTGGGTGTTGACGCCGGCCCACTCCACATAGGTGACGGCGATCTTGCCGTTGACGCCCTTGCGGATGGCGTCGATCACCTCGGGCGAGCGCAGCGCCTCGATATAGCCCTGCCGCTGCAAGGCCTGCTCCTCCGGGTCCATCGAATAGGAGATGTCCACCGCCAGCACGAGTTCGACGTCGACCTCGTTCGGGCCGTCCCGGGCCTGCGCGGGGGCGGGCTGGAGCGCCATCGCCAGAAGCGCCAGCAGGGCGACGCCCGCCGCCCTGGCGTCGAAGGCTCGCAGGCGAGCGGAACGACGATTCTCGCGGGCGCGATGCGAGAACGTGCGGCGGTCCGGCATAGCGCCCTCCCTGACATGGCCCCTGCGGCAGTGTGCCACCTGAGATTGTCCGCGCCAATGGGCTGCTCCTGCGATGTTTGCGCGCTTCACCTCGGCAGGGCGGCATGCCATCCTGCGGGCCGTAAACGGCTCTTTTTCCTGAGACGTGGCATTGAGGGGGACATTGCACATGCGGACCGTGATCCTGGGGATGGCCGCCGCCATCGTGATGAACGGCGCGGCCTTGGCGCAGGGCCAGGCCCTCAAGCCCGCGATCGTCTACGATCTCGGCGGCAAGTTCGACAAATCCTTCAACGAGGGCGTCTATAACGGGGCCGAGCAGTTCAAGAAGGACGCGGGCGTCGAGTATCGCGACTTCGAGATCCAGAACGATGCGCAGCGGGAGCAGGCGTTGCGCCGGTTCGCGCGGGACGGCTTCTCCCCCATCGTGGCGGTCGGCTTCAGCCAGGCGAGCGCGGTCGAGAAGGTCGCCAAGGAATTCCCCAACGCGAAGTTCACCCTCATCGACATGGTGGTGGACGCGCCGAACGTGCAGTCCATCGTGTTCAAGGAGCATGAGGGCTCGTTCCTGGTCGGCCTCCTGGCCGCAAAGGCGTCCAAGACCGGCAAGGTCGGCTTCGTGGGCGGCATGGACATCCCGCTCATCCGCAAATTCGCCTGCGGCTACGTGCAGGGCGTGAAATACGCCAACTCCTCCGCCGAGGTCCTGCAGAACATGACGGGCACCACCGGCGCGGCCTGGAACGATCCCGTGAAGGGCGGCGAACTCGCCAAGGCGCAGATCGACCGCGGCGCGGACGTGATCTACCACGCGGCGGGCGGCACCGGCGTCGGCGTGCTGCGCGCCACCGCCGACGCGGGCAAGCTCGGCATCGGCGTGGACTCCAACCAGAACATGCTGCATCCCGGCAAGGTCCTGACCTCCATGACCAAGCGGGTCGACGTGGCGACGATCGACTCGTTCAAGGCCGCCAAGGACGGGACCTGGAAGCCCGGCGTCACCGTGCTGGGGCTGAAGGAGAACGGCGTCGGCTGGGCCCTCGACGACAACAACAAGGCCCTGATCACGCCCGACATGAAGGCCGCCGCCGACAAGGCCGCCGCCGACATCGTCAGCGGCGCCGTGAAGGTTCACGACTACATGTCGGACCAGAAGTGCCCGTGAAGGCGTAGCGAGCCAGCCTCTCCGTCGTGCGTCCCAACACACAACACCCCTCATCCTGAGGACGATGCGCCAGCATGGCGTCTCGAAGGACGAGGGGATCCAGTTCGCTCCGGCATTGCAGCTTTCTCAAATCCCTCGTCCTTCGAGCCGCAGGCCCAAGCGGGCCTGCTCCTCAGGATGAGGGTGTTCTGGGGCGTTGGGACTGGAATTCGTTGGGTGCAAGTCGGCCTTTTGAGATGACCATCCCCGCATGAACGCCACGCCCGCCCCTCCCCTCGCCATCGAGCTCGTCGGCGTCGACAAGCGCTTCGGCGAGGTGCACGCCAACAAGGCCGTGGACCTCGCGGTGCGCAAGGGCTCGATCCACGGCGTCGTCGGCGAGAACGGGGCCGGCAAGTCGACCCTGATGTCGATCCTCTACGGCTTCTACGAGGCCGACGCCGGCGAGATCCGGATCAACGGCGCGCCAGCCCGCATCCGCTCGCCGGGCGAGGCGATCGCGGCGGGGATCGGCATGGTGCACCAGCACTTCATGCTGGTGGAGCCGCTGTCGGTGACGGACAACGTCATGCTGGGCGCCGAGGGCGGGCCGCGCCTCGCCGCCGGGGCCAGACAGGTGCGGGCGAAGCTCGCGCGGCTGGCCGCCGACTACGGCCTGGCGCTCGATCCCGACGCCGTGGTGGGCGACCTGCCGGTCGGGCTCCAGCAACGGGTGGAGATCGTCAAGGCGCTGGTCAGGGGCGCCGACGTTCTCGTCCTCGACGAGCCCACCGCGGTGCTGACGCCCGACGAGGCGGACGGGCTCTTCCGGCTCCTGCGGATCCTGGCCGACGAGGACAAGACCATCATCCTGATCACCCACAAGCTGCGCGAGATCATGGCGGTCACGGACCGCGTCTCGGTCATGCGGCGGGGCGAGATGGTGGCCACGCTGGACACCGCCGCGACGTCGCCCCCGGAGCTCGCCGAAGCGATGGTGGGCCGGCGGGTGCTGCTTCGGGTGGAGAAGGCGCCCGCGACGCCCGGCGCGGCGGCTCTGGTCGTCGAGGGCCTGCAGGTGCGGGACGCGCGCGGGTCCCTGCGCGTCGACGGCGTGTCGCTGACGGTGCGGGCGGGCGAGATCGTCGGCATCGCCGGGATCGCCGGCAACGGCCAGAGCGAACTGCTCGAAGCGCTGGCCGGGATGAGGCCGATCGCGGCCGGCGCGATCACGCTCGAGGGCGCGCCGCTGGGCCGCCAGGACCTCGATCCCGCGCGCCTGCGGGCCCGCGGCCTGCTGCATGTGCCGGAGGACCGCCTGCGGACCGGCCTCGTTCCGTCCTTCGAGGCCTGCGAGAGCGCCATGCTGGGCTTCCAGCAGGAGGCCCGATACGGCGCCGGGATGTTCCTCGACCGCAGCGCCATCGTGGCGCACGCCCGCGCCGAGATGGAGGACTACGACGTCCGCCCTCGCGCGCCGACGCTGAAGACCTCGAAATTCTCCGGCGGCAACCAGCAGAAGATCGTGCTCGCCCGCGAGATCGAGCGCGGCCCGAAGGTGCTGCTGGTCGGCCAGCCGACGCGGGGCGTGGACATCGGCGCCATCGAGTTCATCCACCGCAGGCTGATCGCGCTGCGCGACGCGGGGGTGGCGATCCTGCTGGTCTCGGTGGAGCTCGAGGAGATCATGGCCCTGGCCGACAGGATCCTGGCGATGTGCGGCGGTCGCATCACCGGCGAGCGGCTTCCCGGGCGCACCGACGAGCGCGACCTCGGCCTGCTGATGGCCGGCGTGTCGGACCGGGCCGCATGAGCGCCGCCCCGCTCGAGCTGCCCCGCTGGGCCGACTACGCGCTGGTTCCGGTCCTGGCGGTCGCCACGTCCTTCCTGGCCGCCGGCCTCGTGGTGCTGGCGATCGGCGAGAACCCGCTGGAAGCCACCGCCATCATGCTGCGCGGCGC
Organism: Alsobacter sp. SYSU BS001988; assembly: GCF_054796215.1. Lineage (NCBI taxonomy): Bacteria > Pseudomonadati > Pseudomonadota > Alphaproteobacteria > Hyphomicrobiales > Alsobacteraceae > Alsobacter > Alsobacter sp. SYSU BS001988. Next base: position 420,279 of record NZ_JBTAMK010000001.1, read on the forward strand.
GCTCGGCACGGGCGAGGGGATCGGCTTCACGCTCTACTACGCGACCAACTTCATCTTCACGGGCCTCGCCGTCGCGGTGGCATTCCACGCCGGCCTGTTCAACATCGGCGGCGAGGGCCAGGCCGCCCTGGGCGGGGTGGGGGCTGCCCTCGTCTGCCTCCGCTTCGAGAGCCTGCCGGCCTGGGCGCTGATCCCCCTGGCGAGCCTCTCGGCCGCGTGCTTCGGCGCGCTCTGGGCGCTGATCCCGGCCTATCTGCAGGCCAGGCGCGGCAGCCACATCGTCATCACCACGATCATGTTCAACATGCTGGCCTCCGCCCTGCTGGTGTACCTCCTGGTGAGCGTCATCGGGCGGCCGGACTCCATGTCTCCCGAGACGCGGACCTTCGGCCCCAACGCTCATGTGCCGTTCATGCATGTGATGGCGGCGGGCCTGGGCTGGTCCATCCCGGCGACGCCGCTGAACGCCTCCTTCCTGCTGGCCCTGGCGGCCTGCGCGGCCGTGTGGGCGCTGATCTGGCGCACGCGGCTCGGCTTCGCCATCCGGACCGTGGGGGCGAACCCCTCCGCGGCGCTCTATGCCGGGATCTCGATCAGCCGCATCACGGTGATCGCCATGCTGATCTCGGGCGGGCTCGCGGGCCTGCTGGCGGTGAACGAGATCATGGGCGTGCAGGACCGGCTGCTGCTGGAGTTCACGGCCGGCTACGGCTTCATCGGAATCGCGGTCGCCCTGATGGGCAGGTCGCATCCGGTGGGGATCGTCCTGGCCTCCGTGCTGTTCGGCGTGATGTACCAGGGAGGGGCGGAGCTGGCCTTCGACAAGCCGGCGATCACGCGCGACATGATCGTCACGATCTCGGGGCTGGTGATCCTGTTCGCGGGCGCGCTGGACGGGATCTTCCGCGGCCCTCTCAGCCGCGCCTTCGCGGCCCGTCGCCGCGCGGGGCCGTGAGCATGGATCTCGGCGGCGTCGCCATCGCGATCTTCGACTCGGGCGTGCGCCTCGCCGCGCCGCTGCTCTTCGCCTGCCTGGCGGGCCTGTGGTCGGAGCGGGCCGGGGTCGTCGACATCGGGCTGGAGGGCAAGATGCTGGCCGCCGCCTTCGCGGCCGCTGCGGCCTCCCATGCGACCGGGAGCGCCTGGGCGGGCCTCGGCGCCGGCGTCGCGGCTTCGGTCGCGCTGGGGCTGGTGCACGGGTTCGCCTCCATCACCCAGCGCGGCAACCAGATCGTGTCGGGCGTGGCGCTCAACATGCTGGCCGCCGGGCTCACCGCCCTCATCGGCAACGCCTGGTACCGGCAGGGCGGCCGCACGCCGCCTCTGGACGGCGCCATGCGCTTCGAGCCGCTCACCCTGCCCGGCGCGGCGCAGCTTCGCGAGACGCCGGTGCTCGGCCCGCTCTACGGCGAGATCGTATCGGGGCAGACGGCGCTCATCTATGTCGCGCTCGCCGCCGTGCTGGCGACCGCCGTCGTCCTGAAGCGGACCCGCTTCGGCCTGCGCATCCGCGCCGTGGGCGAGAACCCGGCCGCGATCGACACGGCCGGCATCTCGGTGACGGGGCTGCGCTATGCGGCGGTCGTCATCGCCGGCGTGCTGTGCGGCCTCGGCGGCGCCTATCTGTCGCTCGCCCAGGCGGCCGGTTTCCTGCCGCAGATGACGGCCGGGAAGGGCTTCATCGCCCTGGCGGCGCTGATCTTCGCCAAGTGGCGGGCCTGGCCGGCGCTCGGCGCCTGCTTCCTGTTCGGCCTGCTGGACGCCGTGGCCATCCGGCTGCAGGGCGTCAGCCTTCCCGGGATCGGACTGGCGCCCGTGCAGGCGATCCAGGCCCTCCCCTATGCGCTGACCGTCATCCTTCTGGCGGGTTTCATCGGCAAAGCCATCCCCCCACGGGCCTCCGGCCTGCCCTATGTGAAGGAACGCTGATGAGCATCGAGGGCCCCGCCGACCTGCTGGCCGCGGCCGTCGCCGCGCGCGAGCACGCCTATGCGCCCTATTCGGGCTACCGCGTGGGCGCCGCGGCCCGCGGCGCTTCGGGGCGGATCTATGCGGGCGTCAATGTCGAGAACGCCTCCTATCCGGTCGGCGTCTGCGCGGAGGCCAGCGCCCTGTCCGCCATGGTGCTGGGCGGCGATGTGAGCCTTGTCGAGATCGCCGTGACGGCGGAGGGCGCGGAGCTCGTCACGCCCTGCGGGGCGTGCCGCCAGCGCATCTTCGAGTTCGGCGGACGCCATGCCCGCGTGTGGGCCGCGGACGCGCAAGCCTATCGGCGCAGCTTCACCGCCGAGGAGCTTCTCCCCTTCGGGTTCGGGCCGCACGCCATGCAGCCCCGGGACCCCCGCTGATGCAGGACACGCGAATGCCCGATCGTTGCGCCGACGCCACCGCCCTGCTGCAGCCGAAAGTGGGCGGCCCGGGCAGCATCGCCGTGATTCTGGGGACCGGCCTCGGCGGCGTGGCGGACGCCGTGGCGGATGCGGTCGCCATCCCGTACGCCGACATCCCGGGGTTCCCCCGAAGCGCCGTGTCCGGCCATGCCGGGCGCCTCGTCATCGGCAGGCTGGAAGGCCGGCGGGTGATCCTGCTGCAGGGGCGCAGCCACTACTACGAATCCGGCGACGCCGGCGCGATGCGCACCCCCATCGAGACCTTGTCGCGCCTGGGCGTGTCCACCATCGTGATCACCAACGCCGCCGGGGCGATCCGAAAGGACGCCCAGCCCGGGCAGCTGGCGCTGATCAGCGACCATATCAACATGACCGGCGCCAACCCGCTGATCGGCGACACGGATGACGGGCGGTTCGTGTCCATGACGGACGCCTACTCGCCGCGGCTGAGGGCCCGCATCAAGCGCGCCGCCACGCAGGCCGGGGTGAAGCTGCACGAGGGCGTCTATTGCTGGGTGTCGGGCCCGAGCTTCGAGACGCCCGCCGAGATCAGGATGATGCGCGCCCTTGGGGCGGACCTGGTGGGCATGTCCACGGTGCCAGAGGTGATCCTGGCGCGGCGCTTCGGGATCGACGTCGCCGGGATCTCGGTGGTGACCAACCTCGCCGCCGGCATGGAGGGCTCGAGCCCTTCGCATGGCGAGACCAAGACCGTAGCTTCGACCGGCGGCATCGTGCTGAAACGGCTGTTGCTGGCGTTTCTGAAAGGGCTGGACGATGTCTGAACCCGCAGTCGACACGGCCCGGCGGCTGATCGGCCTCCTCGACCTGACCAACCTGGAAGCCAATTGCGGGCCCGGCGAGGTCAAGGCGCTCTGCGCCCGCGCGGCGGGGCCGCACGGCCACGTCGCGGCGGTCTGCCTCTGGCCGCAATTCGTCGGCGAGGCCTCGCGCGCGCTGCGCGACACCGGCGTGAGGATCGCGACCGTGGTCAATTTCCCCGCCGGCGGGGAGGACCTCGAGCGCGTTCTCGACGACATGGGCGAGGCCCTGGGCGACGGCGCGGACGAGATCGACCTCGTGCTTCCCTACCGGGCCTTCCTGCGCGGCGAGGCCGACATCGCGGCCGGCATGGTGCGCGAGGCCAAGGCGGTGCTGCAGGGCGGCCAGCAGCTGAAAGTGATCCTGGAGACGGGCGCCTACCCGGACCAGGCCAGCGTGGCGGAGGCCTGCCGCCTCGCGATCGACGCGGGCGCCGACTTCCTCAAGACCAGCACGGGCAAGATCGCCGTCTCGGCGACCCTGGAGGCCGCCGGGACGATGCTCCAGGCGATCGCGTCGTCCGGACGGCCGGTCGGCTTCAAGGCGGCCGGCGGGATCCGCACCTACGAGGACGCGGTCGCCTATGTGAGCCTGGCCGAGCGGATCATGGGCCCGGGCTGGGTCGCCCCCACCACCTTCCGGATCGGAGCCAGCGGGCTGCTGGCGGCCCTGATCGCCGTCGTCGAGGGCGGCTCGCCCTCGCCCGCCCCGAACGCCTATTGAGGTCGTCGTGATCCCGCAGGAAATCATCCGCCGCAAGCGCGACGGAGCGGAGCTGACAGCCGAGGAGATCGCCTTCGTGATCCGCGGCCTGACCAGCGGCGCGGTGACGGAGGGCCAGGCCGCCGCCTTCGCGATGGCCGTGTTCTTCCAGGGCATGACCATGGACGAGCGCGTGGCCCTGACGCGGGCCATGGTGGACTCCGGCGTCACCATGGTGTGGCCGGACCTGCCCGGCCCGGTCCTCGACAAGCATTCCACAGGCGGCGTCGGCGACAATGTCAGCCTGATGCTGGCCCCCGCCGTGGCCGCCTGCGGCGGCTATGTGCCGATGATCTCCGGCCGCGGCCTCGGCCATACGGGCGGCACGCTCGACAAGCTCGACGCCATCCCGGGCTATCGCTCCCAGCCCGACAACGAGCTCTTCCGCCGCGTCGTCGCCGACGTCGGCTGCGCCATCATCGGCCAGACGGAGAACCTCGCCCCCGCCGACAAGCGGCTCTATGGCATCCGCGACGTCACCGCGACCGTGGAGTCGATCCCGCTCATCACGGCCTCGATCCTGTCGAAGAAGCTCGCGGCCGGGCTCGAGGGGCTGGTGATGGACGTGAAGACCGGCAACGGCGCATTCATGCCGACCTTCGAGCTGTCGGCCGAACTGGCGGAAAGCCTCGCCGAGGTCGCGACCGGGGCGGGCCTGCCGACCACCGCCCTGCTGACCAGCATGGACGAGCCGCTCGCCAGCGCCGCCGGCAACGCCGTGGAGGTGATGAACGCGGTCGCCTACCTGACCGGCGAGCACCGGGGCGCCCGGCTGCATGAGGTCGTCGTCGCGCTCGGGGGAGAGATGCTGCTGCTCGGCGGCCTGGCGGACTCGATCGAGGACGGCTGGGCCCGCATCGACGCCGCCATCATGTCCGGCGCGGCCGCGGAGACCTTCGGCCGCATGGTGCGGGCGCTCGGCGGGCCCGCTGATTTCGTCGAGAAGGCCAGGGACCATCTCCCGGCGGCCGAGATCGTCCGGGTGGTCAGGAGCGAACGCGCGGGCTTCGTCGGCGAGATCGACACGCGGGCGGTGGGCGTGGCCGTCATCCGACTGGGCGGGGGCCGCACCCGCCCGCAGGACGAGGTGGACCACGCCGTGGGGTTCTCCGACCTCGCCGGCGTCGGCTCCCGGATCGCGTCCGGCGAGCCGCTCGGGACTGTCCATGCCCGCACGGAAGCGGCGGCTGACGCCGCCCAGGCGGCGTTGCTCGCCGCCTATCGCATCGGCGACGAGGAGCAGGAGGTCGCGCCCGCCGTGGTGGCGCGTTTCGAGACGGAAAGCTCTGGACCGTGAGCTAAGCCCCACCGATGATGCAGGGGGCTGACGACGCCCGCGCCCGTTCGGGGGCGACGGATAGGGGCTGACGGTGATGACGATCTTGGTGGCCATCAGGGGCTGGGACGTGGAGCAGTGGGTCTCCCGGCTCAGGAGCGAGCTCCCCGGGCGGAGCGTCGTGGTTCCGGGCGAACCCTTCGACCGGCGGGCGGTGCACTACGCCCTGGCCTGGAAGGCGCCGGCGGGCGCCTTCGCGGGCCTGCCGAACCTGGAGGCGATCTTCTCGCTGGGGGCGGGGGTCGACCATCTGCTCGGCGATCCGAAACTGCCGGACGTGCCGATCCTGCGGGTCGTCGATCCCGACCTGACGAACCGCATGAGCGAATATGTGGTGCTGCACTGCCTCAAGATCCTGCGGCGGCAGATGCGCTATGTGCGGCAGCAGCAGGAGCGCGTCTGGGACGACGACGACTCCCAGCCGGCCGCGCGCCACGTGCGCGTCGGCGTTCTGGGCCTCGGCGTGCTGGGGCGGGACGCGGCGCGCAAGCTGCAGGTCATGGGCTTCGACGTGGCCGGGTGGAGCCGCAGCCCCAAGAGGCTGCCCGATCTGACCACGTTCTCCGGGGACGAGGGCCTCGCGACCTTCCTGGCCCGGACCGACATCCTGGTCTGCCTCCTGCCGCTCACCGACGACACGCGCGGCCTGATCGACCGCAAGCTCCTCGGCGGGCTGGCGCGTGACGGCCGCGTCGGCGGCGCCCACCTGATCAACGCCGGCCGCGGCGGGCTGCAGGTCGAGAGCGACATCCTCGCCTGCCTGGACGAGGGCTTGCTCGCGAGCGCCACGCTCGACGTCTTCGAGACCGAGCCGCTGCCCTCGGAGTCGCCGCTCTGGGCGCATCCGCGCGTGACCGTCACGCCGCACAACGCGGCGATGTCGGAGCCGGAGGCGATCATCTCGCTGGTGGCGGAGCAGATCCGGCGCCACGAGGGCGGCCAGCCCTTCGAGCACGCGGTCGACAGAACGGTCGGCTACTAGATCAGAACCGCTTGAAGCTCGTCACGTCCGCGCCGGTGGCGCCGAGGATGCGCGCCCGCGCCTCGGCGAAGGGCTCCGCCACCACCAGCATGTGATGGCCGTTGGCGTGCAGGAGCGTCTCGGCGTCCTGCATGATTCCGACATGGCCCCTCCAGAACACCAGGTCGCCGCGCTGGAGCGCGTCGTTCCTGAGGTCCGGGAGCGGCCGTCCGAGGCCGCGCTCCTGCATGTCGCTGTCGCGCGGCGCGGCCACGCCGCAGGCCGCCAAGGAGAGCTGCACGAGCGCCGAGCAGTCCAGGCCGAGGCTGGTGCGTCCGCCCCACAGATAGGGCGTCCCGACGAAGGCCGACGCGACGGGGACGAAGTCCGCCTCGCGGGAGGAGAGCGGCGCAAGATGGGCGGCGAACACGAAGCCGCCGGCGTCCGTCAGCGCGAACGGGCCCTGGCGGTCCAGCACGCGCAGCCGCGAGCCGATCGACAGCGCCATCAGGGGCGTCGTCTTGATGCTCGGGCCGGGATACACGAAGGTCCTCAGCACCGAGACGCGGTGATCGGCCTCGTCGCCGGCGGGCGACAGCGCCTCGGCGGACATCCAGCCCACATAGTCGTCCGTCTGGACCTGCCCCCAGGCCCAGCCTTCCTCGGTGGTCTCGTAGACGGCGACCCGCTCGCCGAACAGCACCTCCGTGTCCACCGGCGCGTCCGGCGCGGGCGCCCGACGGAGCCAGGCCGACGGCGCGCAGACCCGCATGAGCCGCGGCTCGACGAAGCGGGCGGATTCGACCTGCCCGGCGAGATGCGCGGCCGCCAGATCGGGCCGTACGGGAGTGATGCGCCGGTCGAAGCTCGTCATCGGGGCAGTTCCTTGGCTCGGGCCACGATCATGTCGCCGAGTTTCTCAACATACAACGCACCCTTTACGGTTCGTTGCACGACCACATTGCGGCGGTCCACATCGTCGCGCTTGCGCGACACGATCTCCATCTTGCCCATGGTGTCCAGCGCGCGCGTGATCGCGGGCTTGGTGACGCCGAGCTTCTTGGCCAGTCCCCGCACGGTGTGCGGCGGGGCGTCGAGATAGATGGACAGCAGGATGGCGGTCTGGCGAGCGGACAGGTCCTGCTCGCCGTCGCGAACCTGGTCGAGGGTGACGTCGCGCCAAAGCTTCAACGCCTGCAGTGGTCTGAGCAACGCGGACATGGGGGAACCCGATCGTTTCGGCTCCCAAACGTCTCACCCAACCGGCTCCCCATGCAAGCGTCCCCGCACGTCAGGGTTAAGTTCGGGAGCCGTAGCGCTTCTGCACGAGCTCGAACACGAGGCGCGCCGCCTGGGGCTCGCCGCCCTCCGGACGCCCCGGCTTGCCCGACGGCGTCCAGCCATAGATGTCGAAATGCGCGTAGGCCTTGGCCTTCTCGACGAAGCTTCGCAGGAACAGGGCCGCCGTGACCGAGCCCGCGAAGGAGCCGCCGATGTGGTTGATGTCGGCGACCTTGGAATCCAGCATCGTCCGGTAGGGCTTCCAGAGCGGCAGGCGCCAGACCGGGTCGTTCACCGCCTCCGCGGCCGCGGCGACCTGGGCCGCAAGGGCCTCGTCGTCCGTGTAGAAGGGCGGGAGATCGGGGCCGAGCGCGACTCGCGCCGCGCCGGTGAGCGTGGCGAAGTCGAGCAGCAGCTCCGGCTCGTCCTCGTCGGCCAGCGCGAGCGCGTCGGCGAGGATCAGGCGCCCTTCCGCGTCCGTGTTGCCGATCTCGACCGTGGGTCCCTTGCGGCTCGGCAGGACGTCTCCGGGGCGGAAGGCGGAGCCCGAAATGGCGTTCTCGACGGCCGGGACGATGACGCGCAGGCGCACCGGGAGTTCGGCCTCCATGATCATCTGGGCGGCCGCGAGGGCGGTGGCGGCGCCTCCCATGTCCTTCTTCATCAGCAGCATGGAGGCGTCGGGCTTGATGTTGAGGCCGCCGGTGTCGAAGCAGACGCCCTTGCCGACGAGCGTCACCTTCGGATTGAAGCTTTCGCCCCAGGTCAGGTCGATCAGGCGCGGCGCCCGGCTGGAGGCGCGCCCCACCGCGTGCACCATCGGGAAGTTCTGGGCCAGCAGGTCCTCGCCGACGATCACCTGAAGGCCGGCCCGGTGCTTGCCGGCGAGCGTCCGCGCCGCCTGCTCGAGTTCGGCGGGGCCAAGATCGTTCGCCGGGGTGTTGATGAGGTCGCGGCCCATCGCGACCGCCGCGGCGATGCGCTCCAGCGCGGCGCCGTCCAGCCGCCCGGGCGCGACGATGCGGATGTCGGGGGACGACGCCGCCGAGCGATACCGCGTGAACGCGTAGGACCCGAGCAGCAACGCCAGGACCGCGCCGGGGGCGACGTCGTCCGGCAGGCTGTAGCAGCCGGCGGGCAGGGCGGAGGCGAGCCGCCCGGCGTGGAAGGGGTCGCGCCGGCCCGCGGCCGCGTCGTCGCCGAACAGGACCGCGGCGATCCGGCCGTCCGGACCCGGCGCCAGCAGGACGGCGCCCGGCGCCGCCGCATAGCCGCTGGCTTCGGCGAAAGCGACCGCGACCGGCCCCAGCGCCGTCGCCCGCTCACGCCAGTCGCCCGGCCCCACGAACCAGATGGGCGCGCAGGGTTCTGAGCCTGTGTTCGGGACCAGCTTGATCATCGGGGCCTCTTCGGGGTGGACGATCCCCAGCTCTTAGCACGCCGCCGGGACCCGGCAAGCGTGAGCGGACCGCCTCTTTCCCGCCCGGCCTGCGAGCGATCGGGCCGTTTTAACCCAACATTAGGCTTAACGAGTCATTGATGGGGGTGGTCGGGGCTCCTCGTTCGCCCCCGGAGTATGACATGCCCGCCGCCCCCCTCCCCGTCTCGCGCCGGCTTCGGCCTCTCCTCCTGGCCTGCGTCGGCCTCGCCGCTCTCGCCGTCACGGGATGCAAGAAGGACGGACCCGATTCGACCGGCTCGCTGGCCGCCTCGGCCCCGCGCAGCCAGGAGGCCTGGCGCGTCGCGGCCGACGACCTCGGCAAGAAGTACGACGCCAAGCCGGGCGACAAGGGCGTCTCGCTCAGCTTCGCCCACGCGCTGCGCATGATCGACCAGCGCCAGCAGGCCGTCGCCGTCCTGCAGGCCGCCGCGCTGAAGGCCCCGCGCGACCCTGAGATCCTGTCCGCCTACGGCAAGGCCCTGATCGAAGTGGGCCAGCTGCAGCAGGCCCGCGACGTGCTCGCCAAGGCGCACACGCCCGAACGCCCCGACTGGCGGGTGCTCTCCGCGCAGGGCGCGGTCGCCGACCAGCTGGGCGACCACGGCGAGGCCCAGTCGCTCTACGAGAGCGCGCTTCGCCTGCGCCCGGAGGATCCCGGCGTGCTCTCCAATCTCGGGCTCTCCTATGCGCTGTCCAAGCGGCTGCCCGAAGCCGAGGCGGTGCTTCGCCGCGCGGCGGCGTCTCCGGCGGCCGACACGCGCGTCCGGCAGAACTTCGCGCTCGTCCTCGGTCTGCAGGGCAAGTTCGCCGAGGCGGAAGCGATCGCGCGGCGCGACCTCGCGCCCGTCGAGGCGGCCCAGAGCGTGTCCGCCATGAAGCAGATGGTGGCGCAGCCGAACAGCTGGGCCCAGATCCGCAAGCTGGACGGCAAGGCCGGCCCGGCCGCCGCCAGGACGGCGTCCACCGAGCCCGGCGCGAAGCCGGCCGCCGGAGGCACGACGGCCGCCAGGAAGGCGGGCGCCCCCAAGCCGGGCCCGGCGCTGGACCTGACCGCGCAGACCGCCGTCGACTGACGGCGCCCAGACCGGACTTTGCAGCAAGAAAGGCCGGGCCCTCGCGGGCGCCGGCCTTTTCGTCGTCCTCGAAACGGCCTCCGGATCAGGAGGGCCCGTCGGTTCGCCTCACGCTAATTCCATTCGAAAACCTGGATCAGCGCCGGCGTGATGATCACGATGATCAGCACGGGAAGGAAGAAGGCGATCATCGGGACGGTCAGCTTCGGCGGCAGGGCGGCGGCCTTCTTCTCGGCCGCGTTCATGCGCTCGTCGCGGCCCTCCTGGGCGAGCACGCGCAAGGCCTGGCCCAGCGGCGTGCCGTATTTCTCCGCCTGGACGAGAGCCGTCGTGACGCTCTTGACCGCGTCCAGGCCCGTCCGGTTCGACAGATTTTCGAACGCCTTGCGCCGGTCCGGCAGGTAGGACAGCTCCGCGGTGGTCAGCGACAGCTCTTCGGCCAGCGGGACCGACTGCGAGCCGATCTCCAGGGCCACCTTGCGGAAGGCGTGCTCGAGGGACATGCCGGCCTCCACGCAGATCAGGAGCAGGTCGAGCGCGTCCGGGAAGGCCAGCCGCATGCTGGCCTGGCGCTTGGTGATCTTGTTCTTGAGGAAGATCTCCGGCGCCTTGATGCCGATATAGGCGCTCGCGATGACGATGCCGCCCTTCACCAGCGCTCCCTGGTCCGTCTCCCACAGGACGAAGGAATAGAACGCCGCCGAAATCAGGCAGATGATCGGCATGACCAGACGGAAGAACAGGAAGGCGACCTCCGCCTGAGGTCCCCGATACCCCGCCTGGTTCAGCTGGATCTTGGCCGTTTCGGTGCCCAGCCACTTGTCGAGGCTGAACTGGTCGACGACCTGCTTCATCTGCGCCTTGGGGGCGTAGCGCAGCGACACCTTCTCGTTCGCGCCGCCGCCTCGTCCGAGGCGCTCGCGCTCGCGCGCGCGGATCTGGTCGCGCTCCACGGACACGTCGCGCATGCGCCGCTGCAACCGGTCCGTCTCGAGATACGGCATGGCCAAAGTCAGGACCGCGGCGGCCGCCGCGATCGCGGCGAAGATCATGACGAGGAATTTCGGGTCGCTCAGCTTCAGGACGAGCGCAGTCAGCATGTCAGGCCCTCCCTAGATGTCGAAGCTGATCATCTTCTTCATGACGAACGTTCCGGTGATCATCATCGCCGCCGCGAGGCCCATGAACATCCGCCCGTGGATCGTCGTCCAAAGCAGGGAGATGTAGTCCGGGGTCGTGGCGTACACCGAGAAGCCGACGAAGATCGGCAGCGAGCCGATGATGAGCGCCGAGACTTTCGCCTCCATGCTCATGGCGGAGATCTTGCCCCGCATCTTCTTGCGGTCGCGGATCACGCGCGAGAGGTTGCCGAGAACCTCCGACAGGTTGCCGCCCGATTTCTGCTGCACGGCGATGACGATGCCGAAGAAGTTCGCCTCCTGGACGGGCACGCGCTCATAGAGCTTGCCGACGGCGTCGCCGATGGACAGGCCCATGGTCTGGGCTTCGACGATCTGGCGGAACTCGCTCCGGACGGGCTCGGCCGCTTCGGACGCGATCATGCGGACGCAGTCGCCCAGCGGGAGCCCGGACCGCAGACCGCGCACGATGACGTCCATGGCGTTGGGCAGCTCGTCGATGAACTTGGCCATCCGCCGCTTGCGCATGAAATTCAGGATCCAGCGCGGCAGCCCCAGGCCGCCGACGAAGACCCCCGCGCCGCCCACCAGGGGGTGCTCGGTGATGAAGTAGAGCAGCCCCCCCAGCACCACCGCCGATGCGAGGCTGAAGAGGGTGAACTTCTTCTTGTCCCAGTCCAGGCCGGCCTGGAGCATGCGTCGTTCGAGGGAGATCTTCGAGGCCTTGCTCTGCTGGGCCTCGATCTCCTTCAGGCTGTTCGTCACCTTTTCGCGGCGGGCGAGAGCGGATGCGGCGGGGTCGCCGCCGGCCCGCGTCTGCCGGTCCGAGTTGACCAGCGCCCGCTGGCGCTTCTCGCCCCTGATCTCTCCGGACAGATAGGGATAGATCAGCGCGTAGGCGGCGCCGCCCACCGCCAGCGCGGCGAGCAGTCCGACCGCCAGTTGGGTCATGTTCATCGCCGCGTCCCCCGCGACCGATCAGGCGATCTTGGCATCGTCGACTTCTTCCATGCCGTCGAGGGCCGCCGCGAGGCGGTTCTCCTCGTTGTAGTATCGCGCCCGCTCCCACATGCGGGGGCGGCCGATGCCGGTCGACTGATGGCGGCCGATGAGGCGGCCGGAGGGATCCTCGCCCAGGATCTTATAGATCATGATGTCCTGGGTGATGATGGTGTCGCCCTCCATCCCCATCACCTCGGTGATGTGGGTGATGCGGCGCGAGCCGTCGCGAAGGCGGGCGGCCTGGACGATGATGTCCACCGACGAGCAGATCATCTCGCGGATGGTGCGCGACGGCAGCGTGAAGCCGCCCATCGTGATCATGGATTCGATGCGCGACAGCGCCTCGCGCGGCGAGTTGGCGTGCAGCGTGCCCATCGAGCCGTCATGGCCCGTGTTCATGGCCTGGAGCAGATCGAACGCCTCCGGGCCGCGGACCTCGCCGACGATGATGCGCTCGGGACGCATGCGCAGGCAGTTCTTGACGAGGTCGCGCATGGTGACCGCGCCGTTTCCCTCCAGGTTGGGCGGGCGCGTCTCCAGGCGCACCACGTGCGGCTGCTGGAGCTGCAGCTCCGCGGCGTCCTCGCAGGTGATGATGCGCTCGTCGTCGTCGATGTAGCGGGTGAGGCAGTTCAGCAGCGTGGTCTTGCCCGAGCCGGTGCCGCCCGAGACGACGACGTTGCAGCGCACGCGGCCGGCGATCTGCAGGATCTGCGCGCCTTCCGGGCTGATCGAGCCGAACTTGGTCAGCTGGTCGAGGGTCAGCTTGTCCTTCTTGAACTTTCGGATCGTGAGCGCGGCGCCGTCGATGGCCAGCGGCGGGGCGATCACGTTGACGCGCGACCCGTCGGGCAGGCGCGCGTCGCAGATCGGCGAGGATTCGTCGACGCGTCGGCCGACCTGGCTGACGATGCGCTGGCAGATGTTCATCAGCTGCGCCGCGTCGCGGAAACGCGTGTTCGTGAGCTGGATCTTGCCGGCGACTTCGATATAGGTCCGCTCCGGGCCGTTCACCATGATGTCGGCGATGTCGTCGCGCGACAGCAGCGGCTCCAGCGGCCCGTAGCCGAGCACGTCGTTGCAGATGTCGTCGAGCAGCTCCTCCTGCTCGGCGATCGACATCACCAGGTTCTTGAGCGCGATGATCTCGTTGACGATGTCGCGGATTTCCTCGCGCGCGGCGTCGCTGTCCAGCTTGCTCAGCTGCGACAGGTCGATCGCCTCGATGAGGGCGCCGAAGATCGTGCTCTTGGTCTGGTAGTAGTCCTCCGACTTCGACCTCTCGGCGGCGGCCGCGGTCGGATGGGACTTGGGCGCGGACGGCGCGGGGACGTCGAGATGCGGCACGGTCAGGGGCGGCGGCTCGCTCAGGCGCACCCCGGCGGGCGCAGGCGAAAAGCCGCCGCCGGGCTTCATCGTTCCTGGAGTGGAGCGCTTGCCGAACATGCTGTTTCCTTATGACGACCCGGCGTTTCGGAGTGGTGAACGCCGGTCCTTCTGGTGAACGTCAAATTTCCGGGTCAACCCTTGGCTCGCGCCAGCCGGCTGAGGAAGGGCGGCAGCCGGGACCGGCTGGGCTTCTTGACCTCCGAGCGCCCCACGAGGGTCCTGGCGAGATCGAGGATCGATTCGGTGATCCGGCCATTGGCCTGGATCTCGGCGATCATCTGGCCGTTGTTCGCCGCCGTCCCGAACAGATGCGGGTCGAACGGGATCACGGCCGAAGGCTCGCAGTCGAGCGCCTTGGCGAACTCTCCCACGCCGATCTCGGGCCGTTTCGGGACCCCCAGCATGTTGATGACGAGCTTCGGCCGATGATCGTTGGTGCGGGTCTGCCGCAGCACGTCCATCAGGATCTTGGCGTTGCGCAGATTGGCGAGGTCCGGCGCCGCCACGATGGCGATGTCGTCCGCCCCGATCAGCTGCCGCCGGGTCCAGGCCGTCCACTGGTGCGGGACGTCGAGCACGACGCAGGGCGTCGACGCCCGCAGGATGTCGATCGCCCCGTCGAAGCTGGTCTCCGGGAAGTCGTAGAGCCGGTCCAGCGTGGCGGGCGCGGCGAGCAGGTGCAGCTGCTCGGAGCATTTGGAGAGCAGCCGATCCATGAAGGCCGCGTCCAGGCGGTCCGGCGCGAACACGGCCTCGGCGATGCCCTGCGGCGGATCCTGGTTGAAGTTCAGGCCGGCGGTGCCAAAGGGCAGGTCGAGATCGGCGATCACCGTCGCGGTGGACAGGCCCCGCGAGATCGCCCAGGCGAGGTTGTGCGCGATCGTGGACGCGCCCACGCCGCCCTTGGCGCCGATCACCGCCACCGTCCGGCCGACCGGGTCGGCTCCCGGAGCGTGGTAGAGCTCCGAGACGGACTTGATGAAGCCCAGCGTCGTGATGGGGGCGATCAGATAGTCGCTGACGCCGCGGCGCAGCAGCTCGCGGTATAGGACGACGTCGTTGAAATGGCCGATCACCACGACCTTGGTGCCGGCGTCGCAGCTCTCGGCGAGCTCGTCCAGCGAGCTCAGCAGCTTGGCGCCGTCGCCCTGGGCGTATTCCAGGATGACCAGGTTGGGAGTCGCGGCGGTCCTGTAGACCTCCACGGCCGCCTGCGCGCCGCCCATCTGGACCTTGAGATGCGCCTTGTCCATCCGCCGGTCGGCGTTGGCCTCCTCGATGGTCCTCGCGACGGCCGAGGTCTCGCAGAAGGCCTGGATCGCGATTCGCGGAACGGGTCCGATGTGCCCGACCTCGGACGCGTCCTGCGTCCGGGCCATGGCCGACATGCTCTCTCTGGCCATCAGTTCACTACCCCGTTCACGGCCGCCGCTTCCGTCTTCCACGTGGTGCTCGGGTCGGAGCCCTTGCGGGCGTCGTCGAACACCTTCATGCGCTTGAGGACGTCGGACCGCTCCTCGACGCGCGAGCGTTGCAGGTCGAGCGGATCGGCGACCTGGTTGGCCAGGGCGGTCTGGCTGGCGCAGCCGAAGTTGTAGTAATCCCGGTTCTGCCAGCCCTCGATCGTGCCCCCCGTTCCGCCGACGTCGGTGCGGAACTGGCCGCACTCGGAGGTGACTTTCGCCTGCAGCTTGCTGAAGACCAGCCGGACCGGGCTGGCCAGGGAATTGCCGGGCCCGGGGTAGCTTTGCACCTGCAGATAGGCGCGGCTGACGCCTGCGGCCGCGAGGGCGGACCGGACCGCGTCCGCTCCCCGGCGGGACGCCGCCGGCGCGTTCGGCTCGACCGGGACCAGCACCGTCATCGGCCCGCGGCCGGAGCGGCGATACTCCGCCGCGAAGGCCCGCAGGTCCTCCGCCTGGCGGGCGTCGAGGCCGGTCATGTTCCGGCTGATGAACAGGTCCAGCGTGTTGGGGGCGTAGGTGAGCGCGATCGGGTGACGGACCCGGTAGTCGGCTGGATAGATCGAGGCGGTGACCTCGCCGTCGGTCCTGCAGCCGGCCGTCATCGCGGAGGCGGCCAGGACCGCTCCGAGCGCCGCTGCACGGGACCGGGCTGCAGTGTTGGACATGATGAGCTTACCCATGAGGACGTTGAGGGGTCGTGTGGTCGGCCGGGAGCGCATGCGGTCCTCCATCACTCGACCACGAAGCCGGCTCGGCCCTTGTAGGCGGCCCGGGCGGATCCGGCGCCGTTGACGCCGTAGATCCGGTTCAGCTGGCCCATCAGGATCGCCTGCGGGTCCGTGGAGTCGGCGAAGCCGTCGGTCGGACGGGCGACCTCCTGGGCGTTGGTGGGCTTGGCGATGTAGGGCGTGACCGTGATGAGGAGTTCGGTCTCTTCGCGGATGTAGTCGCGAGACCGGAACAGCGCGCCCAGGATCGGCAGGTTCATCAGGCCGGGCAGACCGTTGATGGTCTGGCTGCTCCGGGTCTGCATCAGGCCCGCCGAGGCCAGCGTCGCGCCGGAGGGCAGCTCGACCGTGGTCTCCATCTTGCGGGTCTTGAAGGACAGCGCGACGATGCCGGTGGCGGTGTTGATCTGGTTGGACGGGTCGATGTCGGTGACGTCGGTCGACACGTGCAGGACGATCCGTCCCTCCGACATCACGATCGGGGTGAAGTTCAGGGCCACGCCCACCGTCTTGTACTCGATGCCGTAGACGCAGCGCGCCGTCCCGGCGTCGCAGGTCGTGGAGCCGGCGGTCGGGATCTGCCCTCCGGCCGTGAACTTGGCGCTCTCGCCCGAGATGGCGGTGAGCGTGGGCTCGGCCAGGGTCTTCATGAGGCCGGCGCGCTCGGCCGCGTTCAGGGTGAACTTCGTCCCGTTCAGGGTCGCCGAGATGGCGTTGGCCGGAGGCGAGCTGAACGGATTGGTCAGCCCGAGCGCGCCGGCGAAGTTGCCGAGCTGCCAGTTCCCGGTGATGTTGATGCCGAGCTGCTTGAGCACGTTGCGCTGGATCTCGGCGATCGTGACCTTGAGCATGACCTGCTCGCGGCCGCGGACCGTCAGCGAGTTGACGACCGTGCCGGTGACGCCCGTCGCTCCGACGAGGCTGGTCCCGACGAAGCCCTTGGCGATGTCCATGGCCTGGAGCGCGTCGCCCGCGGACGCGACCGTGCCGGTCAGCACGATCGTGTCCTGGACGGCCACGATGTTGACGTCGCTCGTCGGCATCGCGGTCTTCAGGATGCGCCTGAGGACGTTCAGGTCCCGCCCGATGTTCACGTCCAGATTGGCGATCTGCCGGCCCTCGGTGTCCATCACGACGACGTTGGTCTGGCCGTCGGCCGCACCGATCACGAAGATCTTGCGCGTCGACCTGACGATCGCGTTGGCCACCTTGGGGTTGGCGACGAACACCTCCTTGGCGTCCCGCGGCAGGTCCACGATGACCGACTTGCCGATGCCGAGATCGATTCGGCGGGCCTGCCCGCCTTCGCTGTCGGACACCGTGATGGCGGGCGGCGATTGCTGGGCGTGGACGGTTCCGGCCGGGCCGAGAGCGCCCAGCAGCAGGGCGGCGATGGCGGCGTGACGGCGGACCGCGGCGAGCAAAGACATTTTCATGATCGTATTTCCCTGTCCCGTCACCGCTGCGAGGACGTGCCGTAGCGAACGATGGTGAGGTTCACGTCTTCGGGCTTCACGATCTGCTCGTCGGTCTTGGTCATGTCCCGGAGGCTGCGGAGCGACAGGGAGAGCTGCCCCTGGCGCTGCGCCAGGGTCACGGTCTCGACCTGGCGCGGGTCGAGCTCCAGCGTCGCCGTCTCGCCGACGACGACCTTTTCGCCGTTCCGCTCCTGGATGTTCTGGCCGATCGCCAGGACCCTGATGTTGCGCAGCAGGGTTTCGCTCACGACCACGTCCGTTCCCTGGACCTTGGAGGCGGCGTCGTCCCGGTAGATCCGGATCACGTCGACCCTGTCGTTGGGGAGGATGAAGCCGCCCGCCGTGTTGGCGCCGCGGTTGTCGATCGTGATCGCGATGGCGCGGGAGCCGGCGGGCAGCATGGCGGAGAGCACGCCTGCCGTGTCGCTCTTGATCAGCTTCTCGCGGCGGACAGGCTCGCCCGGCAGCATGGAGACGCGGGCGATGGACCCGGTGAAGTCCTCGACGCCGGTCGGCTGCGCCTGGCGGGTGATGAAGCCGTCTCCCGCGCCGTCAGCCGGCCAGGTCTGCCATTTGAGCTCCTTCTGGCCCACCGTCCCACCGAGCGGGATCTCGACGGCCGAGACCAGCACCTCCACGGTCCTGATGGCCGGCGCCGCCTGTTGCACCGGCGGAGGAGCGGCGGGGTCGGAGCCCGACGCCAGATACGCCGCGACCGCACCGGCCGAGACGGCGATACCCAGGATGGCGATACGCGCAGGGGTCATGTGAACCTGTCCAGATCGAACCGAGCCGAAGACATCGGCCCGTTCCCGATCAGGATCATCGCGTCATCATGGTTAAGGATTAGTAATCCCGAAATGCGGAAGCAATCATTCCTCAAGTCCGTGCGAGGGTCCGACTATACAGTCAGAGATTGCATCCAGATCTGGCTGTCGGGGTAGACCGCCAACCCTGCCGCGGCCAGGGCGATGCCGTAGGGCACCCCGGTCTGGTGATGATGCAGGTGGAGCAGCCACGGCCAGCGCGCGAATTGAGGCAGCGGGAAGGTTCTGAAATTCAGGAGAGCGAGGGTGAGCGCGCCGCCGAACAGCGAGGCGATGGCGCCGTATTCGATGAGCAGGGATCCCCAGCCCATCCACATCGCGGTCACGGCCGCGAGCTTGGCGTCGCCGCCCCCGATCCAGCCCGCCGCGAACATGCCGAAGGTGATCAGCAGCACGAGCCCCCCTGCGGCGAAGTGCATCAACCACGTCTCCCACGGCAGCCCGACCGCCAGGCCCATGACGATGAAGCCCGCGAACAGCAGCAGGGAGACCCGGTTCGAGATCCGCATCGAGAGAAGGTCGCTGCACGCGGCGTAGGCCATCAGGGCCGGGAAGAGCGACAACAGAGCGAAGTGGGTCAGGGTCATCGGGCCGTCCTGCGTCGAATGGCGCTAGTCGAAGACCGAGTATGGACCAAAGAAGTTGATCCCTCGTTAGGAGGCGCGAGCGACGCCGCCCTAAAGAAAACGGCCCCGCGTGGGGGCCGTTCTCGTCTCAAGCACAGACGCGCGGCGGATCAGTTGGCCGAGCCGACGTTGGTGCTGATCTTGTTGAAGGTCGAGTTCAGGTTGGACTTCAGGCCCTGCAGAGCGGCGATGATGCCGACCGCAATGATGGCGGCGATCAGGCCGTACTCGATGGCCGTCGCGCCAGACTCGTCCTTCACGAAACGCGAGAAAAGGGTCTTCATGATCTGCTCCTTGCGAACACTGTTGCACCCGTCTGGCTTTTCTTTGCGTGCATTGACCGAAACTCGCCAGAACCGATTACGACCATAGGTTGTGGTCAGTTGCATCCAGGTTAATCGCCGGGCCCAAAACACAACTTTTGCGTGCGTCACGATTGAGGGTTAATGCCTGCTATACAGGCGGACGTCGGCGCTTCTGCTTCAAACGGGCGTCCCGCGCGGCCGGAGGCGCCCTCCGGCGGCCTCGTTATCTCAATATTCACCATTCTGACCCAGTCTTCGCCTCACATCGACCGAGGACTCATCATGCTTGCTTCCCGCTTCGCGAACGCCGACACCATCGTGACGTCGCTGGCGGTTCGCGCGGCCTGCGCGATCCTGCTCGGCGCGGCCGCCGTCGCGCCGGCCGCCGCCGTCGACAGCATCGTCGTCCAGACGGACCGCGCCCAGGTGCTGAAGATGCCGCCGAAGGCCACCACCATCGTGATCGGCAACCCGATGATCGCGGACATCGCCGTCCAGAAGAACGGCTCGATGATCCTCACCGGCAAGAGCTACGGCGTGACCAACCTGATCGCCCAGGATTCCAGCGGCGCGGTGATCGGGGAATCGCTGATCCGCGTCGAGGCTTCGGCGGACAACGTCATCGTCGTCCAGCGCGGGATGGAGCGCGAGACCTACTCCTGCGCTCCCAATTGCCAGCCGACGCTGTCGCTGGGCGACGTTCCCCGCCACTTCGACGGCGTGGGCGGACAGACGACCGTCCGGAACGGCCTCGCCAAGTAGGCGACGGCCGCCGCCCCGGCGTCGACCGCCGTTTCCATCGATCTTCTTTCGAACTTGTTAAGCAAGACGTTCTTCTGATCCTGCCTTTTGCAAGTCAGCAAGGTAACATCAACGGGTTCATGCCCATGGTGCTTGGCCAGAGCCTGATCTGGCCCTTGCGAGACTTCATCATGAAGGTGTTCCCGTTTCGAAACGCACTCGGCGCCAAGCGCCGCTTGATGCGGCGTCTGCGCCGTGACGAGCGCGGTTCGACTGCGATCGAATTCGCCATGCTGGCGATCCCGTTCATGAGCCTGATCTACGCCATCTTCGAAACGTCGATGGTGCATGTGAGCGGCCAGGTGCTGCAGACCGCGGTGACGGACGCATCGCGCAAGATCCTGACCGGCCAGGCGCAGTCGGGAAGCTGGACGCAGCAGAAATTCAAGGACGAGGTCTGCAGCCGCGTGAAGGCGATGTTCGACTGCAAGAACCTGCTGCAGGTGGACGTCCGCACGGTGGGCAGCTTCGACACCGCCCAGATCGACGGCCCGCCGATCGACAGCGGCAAGAACCTCGACACCAGCGGCTTCGCCTTCAATCCGGGCGGACCCAAGACGATCAACATCGTGCGGGCGGTGATCGCCTACCCGATCGTCGTTCCCCTGATCGGAACCAGCTTCGTGAACCTGAAGGGCGGCAAGATGCTGATCATGGCGACTGCCGCGTTCCAGACCGAGCCCTATGCGGCTCCGAGCTCGCCGTGAGATGACCAGCATGACAGCCCTCTCCGCCGCGGCCCGCGCCTTCGCCGCCCGACGTCTCCGTCCCTGCGCCGATTTCGTGCGGGACGCGCGCGGGATCGCCGCCATCGAATTCGCCCTGATCTTGCCGGTGATGCTCAGCCTGTATATCGGCTCGGTCGAAGTCAGCATGGGCCTCAGCGCCGACCGCAAGGTGGTGCTGCTGACGCGCACCCTGGCCGACCTGGTCAGCCAGAACGACACGACCGAGATCAATCAGCTGAAGACGATCATGAACGCCGGAAAGGTCGTGCTCTCGCCGCTCAAGACCGCCGACGCCCGGATGCGGATCACCAGCATCGCGATCTCCAACACCTCCGGCAAGGAGGCGACGGCCTGCTGGAGCGAGGTCGGACCGAGCTCGCCCAGCGGCTGGACCGCCTATGCGCGCGGGCGGACGTTCAACACGGCCGAGGTTCCCTCGGCGCTGCGCAGCGACAGCGGCACGTCGCTCGTGATGGCGGAAGTCGAGTACACCTACAAGCCCGTGATGGGCTACGTGATCACCGGCTCCCTCAACCTCCAGGAGCGCATCTTCATGCGCCCCCGGATCTCGACCTATGTGGGCCGGACGGAGTCCAGCATTCCCAGCAGCGGCAAGCCGGCGACCGGGCAGACCTACTGCTCCTGACCGCCGTCCGGCCGGCGCCCAAGCGGCCCGCCCGTCGGGCCGCTTCGCGTTTCCGACAGGGTCAGATCGTCTGGTTGTAGGCGCCGACCTCGGGGTTTTCCCGCAGGACGCCGTCGACGGCCTTGAACATCGCGCGCATGCGTTCCTCGGAGACCGGACTCTCGATCACCACGACCAGCTCGGGCTTGTTCGAGGACGCCCGCACCAGCCCCCAGGTGCCGTCGGTCGCGGTCACCCGCACGCCGTTCACGGTGACGAGATCGCGGATCGGCTCGCCGGCGATGGTCTCGCCCTTGGCCTGCATGTCCTGGAAGCGCTTCACCACCCGTTCGACGACCTGGTATTTGACCTCGTCGTCGCAATGGGGAGCCATCGTGGGCGTGCCATAGGTCTTGGGCAGGTCGCGGTAGAGGTCCGCCATCGACTTCTCGGGGCTGCGGTCCAGCATGTCGAGCACCGCGATGGCCGTCACCAGGCCGTCGTCGTAGCCGCGTCCCACGGGCTTGTTGAAGAAGAAGTGCCCCGATTTCTCGAACCCGGCCAGCGCCTGCAGGTCGGCGACGCGGCGCTTGATGTAGGAGTGGCCGGTCTTCCAGTAGTCCGCCTTCACGCCGTTGGCCTGGAGGACCGGGTCGGTGGCGAAGAGGCCGGTGGACTTCACGTCGACCACGAAGGTCGCGTTGGGGTGCAGCTTGGAGAGGTCGCGCGCCAGCATCACGCCGATCTTGTCGGCGAAGATCTCGTTGCCCTCGTCGTCCACCACGCCGCAGCGGTCGCCGTCGCCGTCGAAGCCGAGCCCGACATCGGCGCCATGCTCCTTCACGGCGTGCGCGATGGCGTGCAGCATCTCCATGTCTTCGGGGTTGGGATTGTAGCGCGGGAAGCTGTGGTCGAGTTCGGTGTCGAGCGGGATCACCTCGACCCCGAGCTTCTCCAGGATCTGCGGCGCGAACGCGCCGGCCGTCCCGTTGCCGCAGGCCGCGACCACCTTCAGCTTGCGCCGGATGGGCGCGCGAGAGGTCAGGTCGGCGATGTAACGCTCGGGGAAGTTCTCGACATAGTTGTAGGATCCGCCCTCGGCGGTCCGGTACTCGCCCTTCAGGACGATGTCCTTCAGGCGGTTCATTTCGTCCGGCCCGAAGGTGACGGGGCGCTGCGACCCCATCTTGACGCCCGTCCAGCCATTGTCGTTGTGCGAGGCCGTCACCATGGCGACGCAGGGCACGTCGAGCTCGAACTGGGCGAAATAGGCCATCGGCGACATGGCCAGCCCGATGTCGTGGACCTTGCAGCCCGCCGCCATCAGCCCGCTGATCAGCGCCAGCTTGATCGAAGCCGAGTAGCCGCGATAGTCGTGGCCGGTGACGATCTCCGGCTTGACGCCCATGTCGCGGATCATGGTCCCGAGGCCCATGCCGAGGGCCTGGATCCCCATCAGGTTGATCTCTTTCTCGAACAGCCAGCGGGCGTCATACTCCCGGAAGCCGGTGGGCTTGACCATCGGAATGGTCTCGTACTCGTAGGTGTTGACCTTGAGGGCGGGTACGGGCTTGGGGAACATGGGGCCTGTCGCTGCAAGAGGAGAAGGGCGTCGCAAGCCATACCTGAACGGCGCGCGCTTGCAACGGTTCCAGCACCCTTGACGCCGACTGCGGCGGAAGCTTGGCCTGCGGCTACTGCGTCAGGATCAGCCGTCCGTCGGAAACCTCCATGCCGGTCAGGCGGCGCAGGAAGGACATGCCGAGCAGCGTCCCGCCGAGGCGGCCCTGGGGCAGCACCATCGCTTCGACGTCCCGCAGGACGATGTTGTCGATGCGCACCTCGCGCAGCCGGACGGCGGCCGCCTTGACGACGCCGTTGGCGGTCGAGACGGGGATCTGGAAGTCCGCTCCGGCCGGGAAGACTCCGGCCCGCTGCGCATCCTCCGCCGACATCGCCACCACCGAGGCCCCGGTGTCGACGAGGGTCCGGATCTTCACGCCGTTGATGGACGGCTCCGCCGAGAAATGCCCGCGCGGATCCGCCGCCAGCACGACGGTGGCGCGCCCGTAGGAGCCGTGGAGCTGGCCCTTGGGCGCGGCCGGCGGCGCGGCGACCTGCGCCGAGGCGGCCTGGGCCATCGGGGACGCCGGCCGGGCCGGGAGGTTTCCGGCGAACCGCACCGCCACGACGCTGGCGACGATCATCAGGGCCGCCCCAAACGCGATTTTCAGCATCGAACCCTCCGTCTCGGCCGGGAGAGCCTAGCCGGACGGCGTTCAGGAACCGTCTGGACCGTCGCGCGAATGCGACCCGACCCGGTAAGCGCCGCGCAAGGATCGCAGGGCGGCGTCAGGCCAGGAAATCGGCCGCGACCGCATCGATCGCGGCCTTCACGGGGATGCTCGGCTGGGCGCCGGCCGTCGCGCAGGCGAGGCTGCCGGCGGCGGCCGCTCTCGCCAGGGCCGTGGTGAAGCCGAGACCCTGGTCCATGGCGGCCGCGAAGGCGCCGCAGAACGTGTCCCCCGCCGCCGTGGTGTCGACGACCTCGACGGGGAGCGCGGGCGCGCTGCGCCGGACGCCGCCCGTCCAGCCGACCGCGCCCTCGCCGCCGAGCGTCACGATGGTGGCCACGCCATGGTCCGCGTCGATCTGGCGGGCGAGATCGTCGGGACCTCCCGCCAACCCCAGCCCGGCCGCCACGATGGCGACCTCGTGTTCGTTGACGACGAGGATGTCGAGCGCGTCGAGGAGCTCGCGGCTCACCTCGCCGGCCGGCGCGGCGTTCAGGATCACCCTGGCCCCGGCCCGTTTGGCCGCGCGCGCCGCCTTCAGGACCTCCTCTTCGGGGACCTCTCGCTGCAGGAGGAGCGTGTCGCCCGCGCCGAGGGGAAGCCCGTCCATCTGGCTCGCGACGACCCTGGCGTTGGCGCCGGCCGCGACCACGATGGCGTTCTCGCCCGCCGCCGACACCGCGATGAAGGCGGCCCCGGTCGGCGCGTCCACGGCCGCCGCGCGGGACAGGTCGACGCCGTCCCGCCGCAGCAAAGACAGCGCGATGGCGGCGAACGGATCCTGTCCGACGGCGCCGACCAGCGCGACCTCGGCGCCGGCGCGCCGGGCCGCGAGCGCCTGGTTGGCGCCCTTGCCGCCCGGAATGACCGCGTAGTCGGGGCCCATGACCGTTTCGCCCGGGGAAGGGATGCGCTCCACCCGGGTGACGAAATCGACGTTGACGGAGCCGAACGTCACGATCACGACGCGGTCCTCCGCCAGGCCGCATGGGCGGCCATGAAGGCCCGGGCGCGCTCGGCCACCGCGGCGGCGTCGAGGCCGGGCTTGAACAGGGCCGAGCCGATGCCGAAGCCGTCGGCGGGCGCGCCCGCATAGGCCTGCAGGTTCTCGGGCGTGACGCCGCCGACGATCACGAGGGGCGGGCCCTTGGGCAGGACCGAGCCCATCGCCTTGACGCCGGCGGGCCCGATGAGTTCGCCCGGGAACAACTTCAGCACGTCCGCCCCGGCGTCCAGCGCGGCGACGGCCTCGGTCGGCGTCATGACCCCCGGGGCGGAGACGAGCCCCAGCTCCTTGGTCCTGCCGATCACGGCCGGGTTGGCGTTGGGAGACACGATCAGGGTTCCGCCCGCCTCGGCCACGGCGTCGACCTCGGCCGGCCGGTAGACCGTGCCGGCGCCGACGACCGACCGGCCGGCCAGCGCCCGGGAGAGCCTGGCGACGCTGTCCAGCGGATCGGGAGAATTCAGCGGCACCTCGAGGATGGTGAAGCCGGCGCCGACCAGAGCCTCACCGATCGAGACGGCCTCGTCGGGCCGGAGCCCGCGCAGGATGGCGATCAGCGAGCAGCGCCGGAACGCGTCGTCGAAGAGGCTGCGAAAGGACATGGTCTGGCTCGCGGTCAGCGGTGTGTGGCGTCGAGGATGCGCAGCAGCCCGGCGACGATGACGGCCTCGGGATCGAGGACGCGGCAGGTCCGGCCCCGGTCCGCCAGCGCGGCCGCATAGGATGCGGCGAAGACGCCCTCGGCCACCAGCGTGATCTCCGCGCCGGGCGGCGCCATCGCGAGCCCCTGGTCGATCTCGACGCCGATCAGGAGGCCCGACAGATAGGGGCCGACCTGGGCGGGAGCGAGTTCTCCCATCAGGACGAGCGTCCGCGCCGAGAACGCCAGATGCGTCAGCCCGCCCGCGCCGCGGGCGGCGGCGAGGCCGCGGGCGAAGCCCGTCTCGTCCGGCGGGTCCTGGGCCAGCATGCCCAGGATCGTATGGTCCTTCAGCGCCGCGTAGACGTCGCCCGTCATGAAGGTGGAGAAGCCCGTGATTCGCCCCTGCGCCACCTCGGCCCATTTGGAATGGGTGCCCGGCGTCAGCACGACGCCGTCGCGCACGCCGGCGCCGGCGATCTTGGTCTCCTCGCCGCGCATGACGTCGGGCGCGCCGCCCGGCCGGCGGCATGTCAGGCCGGGGACGATCAGCGCCTCGCGGCCGCCTCCGAGGTCGGCACGGGCGAAACTCCGGCCAAGGTCGTCGATCTCGACGGGGCACTCCAGGTAGGGCGCCTCGACCCAGCCATTGCGGCTTCCGACCATGCCGGCCATCACGACCGGGAGGGAGGGGTCGCGGTCGAGCCAGGGGCCGACATGCCGGCGCAGGGTCGCCGGGAACCCTCCCGCCGGCACGGCGGCGATCCCGTCGTCCGCGCCGAGGCGGTCGCGCACCGCCCCGGAAGCCGACACCAGATAGGCGCGCAGCCGCGACGTGCCCCAATCCAGGGCGATGAGGGCGGGGCTGTCCGGGTCCGCGGCGGTCATCGGACGGAAGTCCCGCTCAAACCCAGCCGCCGTCGACGACGTAATGCTGGTTGGTGCAGGCGCTGGCCTCCTCGGACGCCATGAAGACCGCGACCCGGGCGATGTCGTCGGGAACCAGCTTGCGCTTCAGGCACTGGCGATCCATCAGCTCCTTCTCGCCTTCCGGGGTGAGCCAGAGGTCGATCTGGCGCTGGGTCATGATCCAGCCCGGCGCGATGGCGTTGACCCGGATGTTGTAGGGGCCGAAGTCGCGGGCGAGCGAGCGGGTGAGGCCGAGCACGGCCGATTTGGAGGCCGTGTAGGCCGCCATGCCCCCCTGCCCCACCATCCAGGACACCGATCCGAAATTGATGATGACGCCGTCGCGCGCGGCCTTCATGTCCTCCAGCACCGCCTGGGCGCAGAAGAACTGGTGCCGCAGATTCACCGCGACGCGGCCGTCCCAGTATTCGGGGGTGACGTCCTCGGTCCGGTGGCGCTCGTCATGGGCGGCGTTGTTGATCAGCACCGAGACGGGTCCCAGCTGCTCCCTGATCGCCGCGATGGACCGGCGCAGCGCCTCCACGTCCGTCAGGTCGCAGTGCTCGAAGCGCACCGTGGCGCCTTTGCCGGCGAGATCGGCGGCGAGCGCCTCGGAGGCGGGCTTGTTGATGTCGAGGAAGCCGACCTTGGCGTTCTGCCGCGCGAAGGCCCGGACGATGGCCTCCCCGATGCCGCTTCCGCCGCCGGTCACGATGACCACCTTGCCGGCGAGATCGGGATAAAGCGCGCCCTGGCCCATTCGGAGCTCCTGCTGATTGCGGCCCCTCATCGGCCTGCATGGTTCCAAGGCATACACGGGCGGACGGCGGCGAAGCAATGCGCTGGTGAGCGCGGTCGCGGCGGGAGGGCTGCGGTTGCGCGCGCCCGCCGCGCGTCTAAGCTCTCGCGACCACGGAGGAACGCCCCATGCAGATCCGTCGCTTCCTGCTCGCCGCCGTCGCCGTCCTGGGCGTGAGCGGCGGCGCTTTCGCGCAGACGTCTCCCCAGCTCGCTCCCGCCCCCGAGGCGCCCACGGGGCGGAGCGTCCGGGACCACGGCGCTTCGACCCGCTACATGGCGGCGGCCGCGAACCCGCTCGCCACCGAGGCGGGACGCGAGATGCTGCGCGCCGGCGGCGGCGCGGTCGACGCCGCCATCGCGGCGCAGCTGGTGCTGAACCTGGTCGAGCCGCAGAGCTCGGGCATCGGCGGCGGCGCGTTCATGGTGCATTGGGACGAGGCCCGGCGGACGCTGACCACGCTCGACGGGCGCGAGACCGCCCCGGCGGCGGCGACGCCCGACCGGTTCATGGCCCCCGACGGCAAGCCGATGAAATTCTACGACGCCGTGGTGGGCGGACGGTCCGTCGGCGTTCCGGGCACGCCGCGGCTGCTCGCCGAGGCCCACAAGCGCTGGGGCAAGCTGCCCTGGCCGCAGCTGTTCGAGCCCGCGATCCGCCTCGCCGAGAACGGCTTTTCGGTCTCGCCGCGGCTCAGCGGCCTGCTCGGGCAGGAGAAGTTCCTCTCCGCCAACCCGGCGGCCCGCGCCCTGTTCTACGACGCGGACGGCAAGCCGCTCGCGGTCGGCACGACGCTGAAGAACCCGGCCTTCGCGCAGACGCTGCGCACCCTCGCCGAGAAGGGCGTGGAGGCCTACTACGCCGGGCCGATCGCCGAGGACATCGTCGCCACCGTGAAGGGGCATCCGACCAATCCGGGCGACATGACCCTGGCGGACCTGGCCTCCTATGCGGTGAAGGAGCGCGAGCCCGTCTGCGGGGCCTACCGGGCCTACCGGATCTGCGGCATGGGCCCGCCCAGCTCCGGCGCGGTCGCCGTGCAGCAGATGCTGGGCGTGCTCGAGACCCGCGACATGGGCCGCCTGAAGCCCGGCCCGGAGGCCGCGCACTGGTTCGCCGAGGCGGGGCGGCTCGCCTTCGCGGACCGTAACCTCTATCTGGGCGACCCGGCCTTCGTGAGCGTGCCGGTGGAGGGCCTCATCGACCCCGCCTATGTGAGGAGCCGCGCCGCGCTGGCCAGCCCGGACCGCAGCATGGGCGCCGCCAAGCCGGGCGAGCCGCCGATGCGCAAGACGCTCCTTCTCGGCCCGTCCGATGGCGTCGAGCATGGCACCAGCCACATCTCCATCGTGGACGCCCAGCTGAACGCCGTGTCGATGACCACCACGATCGAGGACGGCTTCGGGTCCCGCCTGATGACCAAGGGCGGCTTCCTGCTCAACAACGAGCTCACCGACTTCAACTTCGCGCCCGTCGCCGACGGCAAGCCGGTCGCCAACCGGGTCGAGCCCGGCAAGCGCCCGCGCAGCTCGATGGCGCCCACGATCGTGTTCGACGCCTTCGGGCGGCTCTACGCCGTCACGGGCTCGCCGGGCGGGAGCCAGATCATCAACTTCGTGGGCAAGACCCTGGTCGGCCTGCTGGACTGGAAGCTCGACCCGCAGGTCGCGGTCGACCTGCCCAACATGGGCAGCCGCAACGGCCCGACCGAGCTGGAGGCCGGCACCGAGGCCGAAGCCTGGAAGCCGGCGCTGGAGGCCAAGGGCCACGAGGTGAAGCTGCTGGAGATGACCTCCGGCATTCAGGCCATCGTGCTGACGCCCTCCGGCTTCGTCGGCGGCGCCGACTCCCGCCGCGAGGGCGTGGCGATCGGCGACTGACGCGCGCCAGGGCTCAGGCGCGGTCGATGCGGCCGGAGTAGCAGCCGCGCCTGGCGTTGTGGGCGTGCAGGTAGGCGACCGCCGGGTTCCCGAACAGGCGCGCGATGAGGGGCTCCACCTCGCGCCCGTCGACCACGTCGGCGTCCAGCATCATGCCGGCCTCGTCATAGGCGCGCACCGACAGGAGCCGGCTGCGCATGACCTCCGGGACCTCCCCGGTGCGGTCATAGGCGGTCTCGGCCCCCTCGCGCACATAGATGGCGTGGGTGGCCCGATAGGGCGACGGCGCCGGCTGGCAGACATGGTTGAGGAGCAGCACGGTCTCGCCGGGCCGGGCCTCGCGCATCTCGATCCGGTCGGGGTAGCCCGACGCGGCGTCGACGGCGTAGCGCAGGACGCCGCGGGCGGCGAGCTCCGCGTCCGGGAGGCCGTAGAGGGGGCGGAACGGTTCGGCCGACAGGCCGGTGATTCGGAACGTCATGAGGGACTCCTGCGTGGCGAGGCCCTCATGACAGTGCAGACGGCGACCGGGCTCCACCCGAAAGCTGCGCCCGAAAACCGCTTCTTCGTCCGCCGGCCTAGCCGCCGACGTTGAAGGCGGCCAGGGCCGCCATGTTGACGATGTCGCTGTCCTTGGCCCCCAGCGGCACGATCTGGACGGCCCGGTCCATGCCCACCAGCAGCGGCCCGATCACCGTCGATCCGCCCAGGCTCTGCATCATCTTGGTGGAGATGGAGGCGGAGTGGAACGCCGGCATTACCAGCACGTTGGCGGCGTCCGACAGGCGGCAGAACGGGTACTGGGCCATCAGCTCCTTATCCAGGGCCACGTCCGCCGCCATCTCGCCGTCATACTCGAAGTCGACGCGGCGCTGGTCGAGCAGGCGCACGGCCTCCTGCACATGGGCGGTGCGCTCGCCGGGCGGATGCCCGAAGGACGAGAAGGCGAGCAA
This sequence comes from Alsobacter sp. SYSU BS001988, assembly GCF_054796215.1. NCBI lineage: Bacteria > Pseudomonadati > Pseudomonadota > Alphaproteobacteria > Hyphomicrobiales > Alsobacteraceae > Alsobacter > Alsobacter sp. SYSU BS001988. Next base: position 449,940 of record NZ_JBTAMK010000001.1, read on the forward strand.
AGCCACCCGGGGCTCGTAGCCGAGCCTGCGCGCCACGCCGGCCGCCTCCACGGCGATGTCGGCGAGGTCCTTGGCGCTGGGCAGCTCCGTGATGGCCGTGTCGGCCACCAGCACGGTGCGGCCGCGCGCCAGCACCAGCGAGACCCCGATCACCCGGTGGCCGGGCTTGGGATCGATGACGTGCCGCACGTCGTCCAGCGCCACCGAGAAGTTGCGCGTGACGCCCGTCACCATGGCGTCCGCGTCGCCCAGCGCCACCATGGCGGCGGCGAAGTGGTTGCGGTCCTGGTTGATCATGCGCTGGCAGTCGCGGAACAGGTAGCCCTTCCGCTGCAGCCGGTCATACAGGTACTGCGCATAGGCGGTGTTGCGGTGGCTCAGCCTGGCGTTGTGGATCTCGATGCCGCTGCGCCCGTCGATCTCGATGCCGACCTGCTGGGCCGTCGCCTTCACCCGGTCGTCGCGGCCGACCAGGATGGCGGTGCCGAAGCCCTGGCTGACGAAGCTCACCGCCGCGCGGATCACCTGCTCCTCCTCGCCCTCGGCGAAGACGACGCGCTTGGGATAGCGCCGCACGCGCTCCACGGTGCGCTGCAGGGCGCCGGCGACGGGGTCGCGCCGGGCCGAGAGCTGCGCCTTGTAGGCGCCCATGTCGACGATGGGCCGCTGCGCGACGCCCGAATCCATGGCCGCCTGGGCCACGGCCAGCGGCACGGTGGAGATCAGCCGCGGGTCGAACGGCACCGGGATGATGTAGTCCCGCCCGAAGCGCGGCCGCGCGCCCTGGTAGGCCGACGCCACCTCGTCGGGGACGTCCTCCTGGGCGAGGCTGGCCAGCGCCTTCGCGGCGGCCATCTTCATCTCCATGTTGATGGTGCGGGCCCTGACGTCCAGCGCGCCGCGGAAGATGTAGGGAAAGCCCAGCACGTTGTTGATCTGGTTGGGATAGTCCGAGCGCCCCGTCGCCATGATGACGTCGTCGCGGACCGCGAAGGCCTCCTCGGGCGTGATCTCCGGGTCCGGGTTCGCCATCGCGAAGATGATGGGGTTGGCGGCCATCGAGCGCACCATCTCGGCCGAGACCGCGCCCTTCACCGAGAGGCCGAAGAACACGTCCGCGCCGGCGATCGCCTCCTCCAGGGTGCGCAGCTTGGTCTCGACCGCGTGGGCCGACTTCCACTGGTTCATGCCCTCGGAGCGGCCCTTGTAGACCACGCCCTTGGTGTCGCACAGGATGACGTTCTCATCCCTGAAACCGAGCGCCTTGAGGATCTCCAGCGAGGCGATGCCGGCCGCCCCGGCCCCGTTGCACACCAGCCGGGCCGTCGCGATGTCGCGCCCGGTGAGCTGCAGCGCGTTCATGATGCCGGCGGCCGCGATGATGGCGGTGCCGTGCTGGTCGTCGTGGAAGACCGGGATCTCCATCAGCTCGCGGAGCTTCTCCTCGATGATGAAGCATTCCGGGGCCTTGATGTCCTCCAGGTTGATGCCCCCGAAGGTCGGCCCGAGATAGCGCACCGCGGCGATGAACTCGTCCGGGTCCTCCGTGCCGATCTCCAGGTCGAAGGCGTCCACGTCGGCGAAGCGCTTGAACAGCACCGCCTTGCCCTCCATCACGGGCTTGGACGCCAGCGCGCCGCGGTTGCCGAGCCCCAGGATGGCGGTGCCGTTGGAGATCACCCCGACGAGGTTGCCCTTGACGGTGAGGTCATAGGCTTTCGACGGGTCCTCGGCGATGGCCAGCACCGGGATGGCGACGCCGGGCGAATAGGCCAGCGACAGGTCCCGCTGGGTCGTCATCGGCTTGGTGGCGACCACCTCCAGCTTGCCCGGCCGGCCGCGCGAGTGAAACGTCAGCGCCTCCTGGTCCGTGATGGTGGGACGGGTGCGTTTCCTCGGAGTCTCGTTCTTGTCTGTCATGGCCGGCCCGGTTGATGGGTGGAGCGGGGGCGGCCAACTTACGGACACGCTTGCGGTTTCTCAAGCGGCGATGCGCCCGCGGCCCCGTCGCCTGCGGGCGCGGGGTTGCACGGTCGGCGGCTCTCGCGCGCGGCGCCTGAGGCTGGCGCAGTCTCCCCCGCCGTCCCGCGGCGGGTCGGGCCGCGCATCTCCCGGACGCGGCTCGGAGCGGAGGTCTCCCCATCCGCTGGAGCGAAGCCTGACCCCGCTTCACGAGGGACGACCGTCACCCTGCGTCGTCCGGGACCGGGCCTGACCCCGCTCCGGCAAGGGGCGGCCCGAAGGCCGCGGCAGTCGCGGACGTATGCTGCGTCCGCCCAGGAGGCTTGAGCCTCGGCGCGCGAGAGCCCGACCGCTCCGGCCCGCACGTCCTGGTGGAGATGCGGGCGCGAAACCATGAAGCTCGTTGCGGATGGGCGGGGAGCCGGTGCCGGCTCCCGGGACGCATCCGGGCTGGAGGTGTGTAGGATTATTTTGCTAGGTTGTCAAGGTGGGGGAACGCGAGACGCGATCAATCGCCCGGCCCGTCAGTCCTGTTGAGCGGTCGGTCAAAACCGTCCAGCAATGGCAACAATTTCCTGGGGTTTAGCCGCGACAGTTGTGCTGTCTCCTTTTCGCCAATAAATCTGCCCATTGAAGTAACAAAGCTCTTTTTGCTCCGGAACTGTGATAACAATCAACCCTAATCCGAAGTATGAATTAAAGTCAATACTTGACATAACACTATCTCGAACGGAAGAAGTGATCGTTGAGTTCTTTATCCCGTCTTTCCATTTTGCCAAATACTGCTCCATGTTGATGCCTAGGAATTTTGCCTCCCGAGCGATTCCGACAACTCGCCGTTTCCCAACTTGTCTCGCTTCAATACCATCAAGCTTTTTTATTATTGCCGCATCCGAATCTTTGTCAGTGACTCCAATAACGATTCGGCCGTACCGTCCAGGCCCGTTATTTGCCATTGCGCAGATAGTCTTAAGTACTTTATCGATAATGTTTCCATCGATAGTACGCGGCTCCTTTAAAGTCAGCAATCCTTGCTTCAACTCATAGTCAGATAACTCTAGCTCTGAGCGCCTTATAGCGGTGTCAATGTCGGCAGTGCTATGATTGCTGTATATTTTTGGCTTTACATTAGGTTCAATGAACTTCGATGCAATTAGCCCCTTGACAATATCAATATTCTTCCGACGTTCTTCTGGAGACGTTGCCTTCCTACCACGCTCTATACGCTCAGCACTGTCCTTCATCGAATTTTTCACGCCAGAATAATCTGAGATGATCAGAGAATCCCGCACGATCAATTCATGGAATGCGAGTATAATTATGGCAAACACAGATGGAAACGCATTAGTTTGGCTTTTCTTAAAAATTAGCTCTCTAAGCTTCGTCCCCCCACCTTCGCCACAGACTTTCAGAATTTCGTCAATACAGAATTTGAACTCGTCAGAAAATCTATCGGCACCATAAACCGTCAACGCGTTACTGATTCTGTCCGCCTCGGCCGTTCCTTCGGTGTAGACTAAATCCAGGGCTTCCTTGGATCGATCGATCAATTCTCCGCCTACGACGCACGCCGCAATATCCGCAATACACTGCTCGTCCATGCTATCACGAAGATCTGTAGCACGCAGAATTCCGTGCTCAACCCAAAATACCTCGTCAGCCTGCACATGGTAGCCATGCTTCGTCATCGGCAAATCGATACTAATAGAAGGCATTGCCCTTAAACGAACAATGTCATGAGTTTCGTCTCCTCGTATTGTGCATGCAATATTTCGGATCATCTCTGAGAATTCGTTTTGCACACCCGCTTGGCGTGGCTCTTGGTCACTAAGTCGATGCCCATACGTATTAATTCTGTCAAAAACATCATTTATTTCAACTTCTGTAGCACCTCGCATGTATGAAATTGCTAAGTTATAGTTTAGCATATCACTTACGGCTCGCTGTGATAGCATTTCCTCCGACTTTCCAGGCTCGAACCCGCCCTCATCTGCAACACGCTTGGCATTCGGAAAATGCTCAATGTTAAAACGCCGACCGGCAAGGTCAGGAAACGCAGTCTCGATGAAGGAAATAATTGCGTGTAAACGTTGTAGCCCATCAATAATTTCGTAAGTTCCTGAATTCTCTTCGCGTTCCGCGATAAGTATGGCCGGGATTGGATATTTTTTTTGAATTGACTCAACTAATTTTTGTTTTTCTTGCAGTGTCCACACTAACTTACGCTGCTAACGCCTATTAACAAAAAGTTTTTCGTCGCTAAACATGGAGTAAATTGTCTGAATTGAAGTTGATTGAGATGAAAGTTCAGCCATTTTTCTCAGCCCTGATTCGACATGGACACCTTATTTATAGCTGCTATCCCACAGCTGTCACGGTGCCATCTCAGCTAAGATCTGTCATGAGCTACTCCCCGAGTGCGCCAGCACACGTCCGCTTGAGTTCACGCCTAATGCAGGACAGAATTTCTGAGCGGTGGCGCCAAGGTCGCACTGGAACGTCGCCCTTCTGAACTCGGCGACTATCGCCGGCAACCCACAGAAGCTGTGTTAGCTCGGGACAACCCCAGAAATACGGCCCTGAAAGGCAACCTAACGAGAGTCTCTCAGTCCCTCCCCGTTCAGCCGTGCCGGACAGGCGCCACCCCCAACCCCATTCCCCGTGCAAAACCCCCCGCGCCCCCGCGCCAGCGCGGCCTGCCTCTGCTAGCGTCGCGCGCATGAGTCTCGAAGGTCCAGCCCTGACCCTGCCGCAGCCGGCCGCCGATGCGTCGGAGGGGCGGCTGACGCCCATGATGGCGCAGTATCTGGAGATCAAGCACGCCAACCCGGATTGCCTGCTGTTCTACCGGATGGGCGACTTCTACGAGCTGTTCTTCGGCGACGCCGAGGTCGCGTCGCGGGTGCTGGGCATCGTGCTGACCAAGCGCGGCAAGCACCTGGGCGAGGACATCCGCATGTGCGGGGTGCCGGTGGAGCGCTCCGAGGACTACCTGCACCGCCTGATCGCGGCCGGCCACCGGGTGGCGGTCTGCGAGCAGCAGGAGGACCCGGCCGAGGCGAAGAAGCGCGGCGGCAAATCGGTGGTGAAGCGGGGCGTGGTGCGGCTGGTAACGCCGGGCACCATCACCGAGGAGACGCTGCTGGAGCCCTCGCGCGCCAACCTGCTGGCGGCGCTGTCGCGCGTGCGCGCCGGCGAGGCGTGGCTCTACGGCCTGGCCTATGTGGACATCTCGACCGGGACCTTCACGGTCGGGGAGGTCGCCCAGGCGGGGCTCGCGGCGGCCATCGCCCGGCTGGAGCCGAGCGAGATCCTGGTCCCCGACGCGGTGATCGACGAGCCCGAGCTGAAGGCGCTGTGGCGCGAGACGCGCGCCCACGTGACGCCGCTGGCGCGCGACGGGTTCGACGCCGCCTCGGGCGAGCGGCGGCTCTGCGCCTTTTTCGGCGTGTCGACGCTGGCGGGCTTCGGGCAGTTCTCCCGCGCCGAGATCGCCGCCGCGGCCGCCGTGGTCGCCTATGTGGAGCGCACGCAGTTCGGCGCGCGGCCGCCGCTGTCGGCCCCCACGCGCGAGGCCGCCGACGCCACGCTGGCGATCGACGCCGCCACGCGGGCCAATCTGGAGCTCACCCGCACGCTGGGCGGCGAGCGCGCCGGCAGCCTGCTGGCCGCGATCGACCGCACGCTGACGCCCGCCGGCGGGCGCCTGCTGGCCGAGCGGCTGGCCGGCCCCCTCACCGATCCGGCCGCCGTCAACGAGCGGCTCGACGCGGTGGCGTGGTTCGCCGACGACCCGGACGCGCGCCGCCGGGTGCGCGAGGCGCTGAAGCGGGCCCCGGACGTGACGCGGGCGCTGTCGCGGCTGACGCTCGACCGCGGCGGGCCGCGCGACCTCGCCTGCCTGCGCGACGGGCTGGCCGCGGCGCGCGCGGTCGGGGCGATCCTGCAGAGCGCGGCGCTGCCGCCGCGCGAGATCGCCGAGGCGGCGGCCCTGCTGGCCGGGATCGACGGCGCGCTCGAAGCCGCGCTCGGCGACTGCCTCGACGACGAGCTGCCGCTCAACCGCCGCGACGGCGGCTTCGTGCGGGCCGGGTTCGACCCCGCTTTGGACGAGGCGCGGGCGCTGCGCGACGAGAGCCGGCGCGTCATCGCCGCCCTGCAGGCGCGCTACGCGGAGGAGACCGGGGCGCGCACGCTGCGCGTCAAGCACAACAACTTCCTCGGCTATTTCGTCGAGGTGACGCAGGCGGTCGGCGAGACGCTGGTCCGGCCGCCGCTGAACGCCGTCTTCGTGCACCGCCAGACCATGCAGGGCGCGATGCGCTTCTCCACCGCCGAGCTGGGCGACCTGGAGAGCCGCATCGCCTCGGCGGCGGACCGGGCGCTGGCCCTGGAGCTCGCCCATTTCGACCGGCTGAGGGCCTTCGCGGTCGCGGGCGCGGCCGGCCTGAAGGCGGTCGCGGCGGCGCTGGCCCGCATCGACGTCGCGGCCGCGCTGGCGGAGCTGGCCGACGCCGGCGCGTGGGTGCGCCCGGTGGTGGACGAGAGCCTCGCCTTCGAGATCCGGCGGGGCCGCCACCCCGTCGTGGAGGCGGCGCTGAAGCGCGACGGCCAGTCCTTCGTGGCCAATGACGCGGACCTCTCGGCCCCAGCCTCGGCCCGGGGCGGGCGGATCGCGCTGATCACGGGCCCCAACATGGCCGGCAAGTCCACCTATCTGCGCCAGAACGCGCTGATCGCCGTGCTGGCCCAGATGGGCTCCTTCGTGCCGGCCGAGAAGGCCCATATCGGCGTCGTCGACCGGCTGTTCTCGCGCGTCGGCGCCGCCGACGACCTCGCCCGGGGCCGCTCCACCTTCATGGTGGAGATGATCGAGGCCGCCGCCATCCTCAACCAGGCGACGGCGCGGTCGCTGGTCATCCTGGACGAGATCGGGCGCGGCACCGCCACCTTCGACGGCCTGTCGATCGCCTGGGCGGCCATCGAGCACCTGCATGACGGCAATCTGTGCCGGTCGCTGTTCGCGACGCATTTCCACGAGCTCACCGCCCTGGCCCGGCGCCTGCCGCGGCTCCTCAACCTCACCGTGCGGGTGACCGAGTGGCAGGGCGACGTGGTGTTCCTGCACGAGGTCACGCCCGGCGTGGCCGACCGCAGCTACGGCGTCCAGGTGGCCAAGCTGGCCGGCCTGCCGAAGTCGGTCGTCGAGCGCGCCCGGGTGATCCTGGAGGAGCTGGAGGCCTCCGAGCGGCAGGCGCCGGTCGAACGGCTGGTCGACGACCTCCCGCTCTTCGCCGCGGCGCGCCCGGCCGGCGGCCTCGCCGCCCCGCCCGCAGGCGGGCCGGACGCCCTGCGCGACGCGCTCGACGCGATATCGCCGGACGAGCTCAGCCCGCGCGAGGCGCTGGAGGCGCTCTACCGGCTGAAGCAGGCCAGGGCCGGCGAGGCCGGCTGAGGCGGGCGAGGCCGGCGGGGCGCAACTTCGCGCAGCTTCGGGTTGCTTGAGTCGTGGGCCGGATCGACTAGGCTCGGCCGAGTTTCAGCACGTCTTTTCAGCCTGCGGATTTCATGACGATTGCGTTCAGCGTCCGGAAGCGACGCCCCCCGCCATGGTGACGCGCGTCGCCACCGTGGCGTTCGAAGGCGTCGAGGCGCGCCCGGTGGACGTCCAGGTGCAGCTCATGCCCGGGAGCGTCGTCTTCACCATCGTGGGGCTGGCCGACAAGGCGGTGGGCGAATCGCGCGAGCGCGTCCGCTCGGCGCTGGTCGCGTCCGGGCTGGCGCTTCCCTCCAAGCGGATCACCGTCAACCTGGCCCCGGCCGACATGCCCAAGGAGGGCAGCCACTACGACCTGCCGATCGCGCTGGGCGTGATGGCCGCCATCGGGGCGATCCCGTCCGACGCGCTGGACGGCTTCACGGTGCTGGGCGAGCTGGCGCTGGACGGCTCCATCACGCCGGTGTCGGGCGTGCTGCCGGCCGCCATCGCGGCGAACGAGCGCGACCATGGGCTGATCTGCCCCGCCGCCTGCGGCCCGGAGGCCGCGTGGGCCTCGGCGGACATGACCATCCTGGCGCCGCGGTCGCTGATCCAGCTCGCCAACCACTTCCGGGGGACGCAGGTGCTCTCCCCGCCGGCGCCGGCGGTGCGCCGGGCGGGGCCGCCCTTGCCGGACCTGCGCGACATCAAGGGCCAGGAGAGCGCCAAGCGCGCCCTGGAGATCGCGGCGGCCGGCGGCCACAACCTGCTGATGTGCGGCCCGCCCGGCTCCGGCAAGTCGATGCTGGCGGCGCGCCTTCCCTCCATCCTGCCGCCGCTGCGGCCGGCCGAACTGCTGGAGGCGTCGATGGTCCAGTCCGTCGGCGGGCTCCTGGCGGAAGGCGGGCTCACGGACCGCCGGCCGTTCCGCGCGCCGCATCATTCGGCCTCCATGGCGGCGCTGGTGGGCGGCGGCGTCAACGCCAGGCCGGGCGAGGCGTCGCTCGCCCATCACGGCGTGCTGTTCCTCGACGAGCTGCCGGAATTCGCCCCGCAGGCGCTCGACAGCCTGCGCCAGCCGCTGGAGACCGGCGAGGTGGCGATCGCGCGGGCCAACCGGCGGGTGGTGTATCCGGCGCGCTTTCAATTGGTGGCGGCCATGAATCCGTGCCGCTGCGGCCGGGCGAACGAGCCGGGCTACGCCTGCCGGCGCGCGCCCAACGCCAAATGCGCCGCCCAGTACCAGAGCCGCATCTCTGGCCCCTTCCTGGACCGGATCGACCTGCATATCGACGTGCCGGCCGTCAGCGCGGCGGACCTGATCCTGCCCGCGCCGGCGGAGGGATCGGCCGAGGCGGCCGCCCGGGTGGCGGCGGCGCGGGAGCGCCAGGCCCGCCGCTATGCGGCGCTCGGCGACGCCGGCGCGGGGGTGAACGCCGCCTGCCCGGCCGGCCTGGTGGAGGAAGTCGCCCGGCCGGACGCCGCCGGCGTGAAGATCCTGCGCGACGCCGCCGACGCCATGCGGCTGACGGCGCGCGGCTTCCATCGCGTCATGAAGCTGGCGCTGACCCTGGCGGACCTCGACGGCGCCGACCGGGTCGGCCGCATCCACATCGCCGAGGCGCTGTCCTATCGCCCGCGCGAGAACGCCGGGGAGGCTTGACGGCGGATCGGGCCGTTTCGAACGGTTTCTCAATCCTCGCGCGCGTAAGGTGGCGGCGAGGACCGACATGAGCTTTTTCCAGACCATCACGACCGGGGGGTTGGCGTTGACGGCGTTCGGCACGCTGTCCTTCGTCGCCGTCGTGGTCGCCGCGCTGCTGCTGCGCGACCATTTCCGCATCAGCGCCCATGCGGCCGCGCTGGAGGCGGAGAACGAGGGCCTGCAGGACACGGTTTGGGAGCTTCGCGAAAGCGAGGACCGATACCGCAACCTGATCGAGGGGCAGGACGACCTCATCCTGCGCCGCGACCAGTCGGGCCGGCTGACCTATGTGAACGCCGCCTTCGTCATCCTGGCCAACCGGTCGCGGGACGACCTCTTGGACACGACGTTCCAGATCCCCGCCATCGAGACCAGCGGCGATCGCCGCGACCCGGACGGCTCGCGCAGCTACGACCAGCAGATCGAGACCGTTCGCGGCCCGCGCTGGATCTCCTGGCTGGAGACCCCGGTCCGCAGCGCCCATGGCGACACCGAGATCCAGTCCGTCGGCCGCGACATCACCGACCGGCGCGCCGCCGAGGCCGCCCTGGCGGAGGAGCGCGCCAAGGCCGAGGCCGCCAGCGAGGCGAAGTCGCGCTTCCTGGCCACCGTCAGCCACGAGATCCGCACGCCGCTCAACGGCGTGCTCGGCATGGCGGACCTGCTGGCGGGCACCCGGCTCGACCCGGAGCAGACGACCTATGTGCGGGCCGTCAAGACGTCCGGCGAGGCGCTGCTGTCGATCATCGACGAGATCCTGGACTTCTCCAAGATCGAAGCCGGAAAGCTGGAGCTGGCGTGCGAGCCCTTCGATCTCGCGTCGCTGGTGGAGGGGGCGGTGGAGCTGCTCGCGCCGCGCGCCCAGGGCAAGGGCATCGAGATCGCCGGATTCGTCGCGGCCGATCTGCGCCGCACCGTGATGGGCGACGCCGCCCGCCTGCGGCAGGTGCTCACCAACCTGGCCGGCAACGCGGTCAAGTTCACCGACCAGGGCGGCGTCGGGGTCTCGGTCGAGCGGACGCCGGACGGACGCATCGCCTTCTGCGTCACCGACACCGGGATCGGCATCCCGGCCGACCGGCTGGCGCGCATCTTCGAGGAGTTCGAGCAGGTGGACGGCTCGGCGTCCAGCCGGCACGGCGGCACCGGCCTGGGGCTGGCGATCTCCCGCCGCCTCGTGGCCGGCATGGGAGGAGAGCTCTCCGTCGCCAGCGAGCCGGGCCGGGGCTCGGCCTTCTCGTTCACGCTGGACCTGGAGGAGGCGGCGCCCGGGATCGCGGGCGACGCGTCCCCGCGCTGCGACGGGCGGACCGCGCTGGTGGTGTCCCGCTCGCCCTTCGAGGGGCCCTACATGGTGCGGCGCCTGCAGGAGCTCGGGTTCCGGGCGCATGCGACCGGGACGACCGCAGGCGCCATCGTCCGCCTGAACGACGGCGGCTATGTTCCCGACCTCCTGGTGATCGACGGCGCCGTCGGCGAAGAGGACGCGCGCACGCTGGCGGCCCTCGCCAAGCGCTCCGGCGTCGAGAAGAGGCTGGTGCTGCTGTCGCCCTTCGAACGGCGCTCCTTCGGGCCGCCCTCCGCAGCGGGCTTCGACGGCTACCTGGTGAAGCCGGTGCGGGCGCGGTCCCTGTCGTCGCGGCTGACGCCTTCGGAGGACGCGGCGGTCCCGGGCGTCGCGGCGGCCGGCGCGGCCCAGGGCGTCCACGGAGCGGTCGCGGCGGGCATGAAGGTCCTGCTGGCGGAGGACAACGACATCAACGCTCTCCTGGCCACGCGGCTGATGCAGAAAATGGGCGCAAGCGTCACCTGGGCCAAGAACGGCGTCGAGGCCGTCCAGTGCTTTTCGGCCGCGTCCACGACGCCGCAGGAGCGTTTCGACCTGGTGCTGATGGACGTGCGCATGCCCGGGCTGGATGGGCACGAGGCGGCGAGGCGCATCCGCGAGACCGAAGCGGCGCTGGACCTTCCGCGCACCCGCATCGTCGCGCTGACCGCCAACGTGTTCGAGGAGGACCGCAGGCTCGCCCTCGCGTCCGGCATGGACGCCACCGTGGCCAAGCCCCTCGACCCCGCCGCCCTGATCGCGTCGCTCGGGCTGGAGAGCCTCGCCCGGACGGGCTGAGGCCGCGCCGCAGGCCCGTTTGTCACAATCCCGTCAGGCGGATATGGTCTGCCTGCCGTCGCGAGCGCGGCGCTTCGCCTTCATCGGGCGGCTCCTGCGCCGCTCAGGCTCACCGGTGTCAGCGCCCGCATGTCGAACCCGTCCGATCTCGCCGATCGCCCCACAGGCTTCGCCGCCCGGCTGCTGGGAGGCCTCCAGAAGGGCTCCGCGATCCTGGCGCCGCATGTAGGCCGGGCGACGCCCCTGCCCTCGCCCGCCGGGCTCGACGGCGTGCTCGGCCGCATCGGGTCGCTCGAGGTGCGGCTGGCCCAGACCGCCAAGGACGTGAAGCGCGCGCAGAAGTTGCGCTACCGCGTCTTCTACGACGAGATGGCCGCCGTGCCCGACCTGCGCTCGCGGTTGAAGCGCCGCGACATCGACGCCTATGACGCCATCTGCGACCACCTGCTGGTGATCGACCACGACGCCCCGTCGGCGATCGTCGGCGCGTCCGGGCCGGGGGCCCGAAAGCCCAAGGTGGTCGGCACCTACCGGCTGCTTCGCCAGGAGATCGCCGAGCGGCACGCCGGATTCTACTCGGCGGGCGAGTTCGAGATCCAGCCGCTGCTGGACGCCCATCCGGGCAAGCGTTTCCTGGAGCTCGGGCGCTCCTGCGTGCTCCAGCCCTACCGCGACAAGCGGACGGTCGAGCTGCTGTGGCACGGCGTCTGGACCTATGTCCGGCGGCACGGCATGGACGTGATGTTCGGATGCGCCAGCCTGGAGGGCGTCGACCCCGCCCGGCTGGCGTTGCCGCTCAGCTTCCTGCACCACCATGCCCAGGCCCCCGCCGAGTGGCGCGCCTCGGCGACGCGGTCCAGGCGGGTGGACATGAACATGCTGGCGGCCGCCGACATCGACCCGAAGGCCGCCCTCCACAGCCTGCCGCCGCTGATCAAGGGCTATCTGCGGGTCGGCGCCCGCTTCGGGGACGGCGCGGTGGTGGACCGTCAGTTCGGCACGACCGACGTGCTCGTGGTCCTGCCGGTCAGCGCGATCCACTCCCGCTACATCGAGCATTTCGGTGCGGACGCCACCCGGCACGCAGGCTGAAAGCTAGCTGCGGCCCTCGCCGGCGGCGGCCAGCGCCTGCAGGCCCTCGCGATAGGTCGGATAGCGGAAGGCGTAGCCGAGCTCCTCGCGGACGCGCCGGTTGGAGACGCGCTTGTTCTCGCCGTAGAAGCTGCGCGCCATCGGCGACAGGTGGGCCGTCTCGAAGGCGATCTCGGGCGGGGGCTGGACGCCGAGCAGGCCCGCCGCGTAGGTCACCACGTCCTGCGGGGGCGCGGGCTCGTCGTCAGTGACGTTGTAGATCCCGCCGCCGGGCCGCTCGAGCGAGGCGGCCAGGACGCCGGCGATGTCGTCCACGTGAATGCGGTTGAACACCTGGCCGGGCTTCACCAGCCGCCGCGCCGTGCGCGCCTGCAGATTGACCAGCGCGTTCTGGCCCGGGCCGTAGATGCCGGACAGCCGGAAGACGTGCACGGGCTTGCCGGACCGCCGCCCCAAGGCGAGCCAGGCTTCCTCGGCGTGGACGCGGCGGGCCGACCGTTCGCTCACCGGGCGAAGCGGCGTCTGCTCGTCCACCCACTCCCCCCCATGGTCGCCATAGACCCCGACCGTCGAGAGGTAGCCGATCCAGCGCAGGGGAGCGGAGGCCCCGATCCGGTCCTCGAAGGCGCGCAGGACGGGATCGCCCTCGGCGTCCGGCGGAATGGAGGCCAGCAGCGCGTCCGCCTGGGCGATCGAGGCGAGGATCTCCGGATCGACGCGGCCGGTCGGGTCCGCGTCGCGCGCGTGGGCGTCGAACACCAGCCCGCGCACCCCGTCGCGGCCGAGCAGGGCGGCCTTTTCGGGCGTCCTGACCGTCGCGGCGATGTCCGTGAAGCGCCCGCGCTCCGCGCGGATGAAGGCCGACGAGGTGTATCCGTAGCCGAAGACGAGCAGGTTCAAGGTTCGGCGCTCCATTCGGCGAGAACGTCGGGGTCGGATTCGACGCTCATCCTAGCAGCCCTGAGACGCGAAAGGCGGTCGGGCGGGCTGAGGCGCGATACCGCCCACACGGCGGCGCCGCGCACCAGCGGGGAGGCGTCGTCCAGGAGCGCCTCGGCGGCGGCGGCGAGGTCCGGCGATCCGGAGTTGCCGATCGCCACCAGCACGTTGCGCACGAAGCGGTCGCGGCCGGTGCGCTTGACGGGCGTGCCGGAGAAGCGGGCCCGGAACGCCGCGTCGTCGAGGCGGGCGAGGTCGGCCAGCGGCAGGGCGTCGAGGTCCTCCCGGGCCTGGAGCTTCGCCTCGCGGCCGGCCTCGGCGAACTTGTTCCACGGGCAGACGGCCAGGCAATCGTCGCAGCCGAACACCCGGTTGCCGACGCCCGCCCGCAGCTCGCGCGGGATCGGGCCCTTGTGCTCGATGGTGAGGTAGGAGACGCAGCGCCGCGCGTCGAGCTGATAGGGGCGCGGGAACGCGTCCGTCGGGCAGACCGCCATGCAGCGCGTGCAGGATCCGCAATGGTCCTCGCCCGGCGGGTCCGGCGGCAGCTCGGCCGTGGTGAAGATCGCGCCCAGGAACAGCCAGGATCCGTGCTCGCGCGACACCAGCACGCTGTGCTTGCCCTGCCAGCCCAGCCCGGCGGCGGCGGCCAGCGGCTTCTCCATGACGGGCGCGGTGTCGACGAAGACCTTGACGTCGGCCCCGCCCGACGCCGCGAGCCGGCCGGCGATCAGCTTCAGCTTGCCCTTGAGGACGTCGTGATAGTCGCGCGACCGGGCATAGACCGAGATGGCGCCGCGGTCCCGCCGCGAGAGGCTCGCCAGGGGGTCGGCGGAGGGCGCGTAGCTGGCGCCCAGCATCACGACGCTGCGGACCTGCGGCCAGAGCACGCGCGGGTCGGCCCTGCGGTCGCGGTTCTGCTCCATCCACGCCATGTCGCCGTGCCGCCCCTCGGCCAGGGCCTCCTCCAGCTGGGCGGGAGCCTGCGGGATGGAGTCCGGCGTGGTCACCCGCACCGAGACGAAGCCTTCGCGGCGCGCGTCCGCCGCCAGGGCGGCTTTCAGCGCCGCGCCGGTCAGAAGTCCAGGTCCGCGTAGTGCTCCGCCGGGTCCATTCCGAGCACCCGGTCGGCGAGCAGCGGCCGGAAGGACGGCCTCGATTTCACCCGCGCATACCAGTGCTTGGCGGTTTCGTTCTCGTTCCACGGCACGTCGCCCAGGTAGTCGGCCGCCGAAAGCTGCGCCGCGGCCGCGAGATCGGCCCAGCTCAGCTTGTCGCCGGCGAGCCAATTTCGGCCCTGCATCAGGAAGCCGATATAGGACAGATGGTAGCGGATATTGGACCGCGCCGCGCGGATCGCGGCCATGTCGGGCGCGCCGCCGCCGGCCTCCACGGGCATGAAGCGCTTGAACACCTTCTCGGTGACCAGATAGCCGGTCACCTCGGCGTGCATCTTGCCGTTGAACCAGTCGACGAGGCGGCGGACCTCGACGCGCCCCTTGGGATCGGACGGCAGCAGGCGCCGATCGCCCAGCGCGAGCCCGCGCGTCTCGTCCAGATACTCGGCGATGACGGAGGCGCCGGGGACGTTCCCGATCTGCTCCTCGCAGAACACCGGCGTGGTCCCGGCCGGGTTCATGACCAGGAACTCGGTGCGGCGCTCGAAGGCGCGCTCCTCGACCAGGGACGCATCGATCCCGAACTCCCCCAGCAGAAGCCGAACGAACCTGGAATGCGGGCAGAGGGGGTGATGGAAGAGCGTCGCCATGGGCAGAGGCTTCGTCTCCGGAAGGGGAGCATGGGACGCCGCAGCGGCGGCGACGGCCGTTTCGACGCACGCAGGGTGGCGTCGCGAGGGGTCAGCGTATAAAACCGCGACGCGCTCGCCACAACACCAATCGTCCCC
This sequence comes from Alsobacter sp. SYSU BS001988, assembly GCF_054796215.1. NCBI lineage: Bacteria > Pseudomonadati > Pseudomonadota > Alphaproteobacteria > Hyphomicrobiales > Alsobacteraceae > Alsobacter > Alsobacter sp. SYSU BS001988. The sequence continues at coordinate 465,148 of NZ_JBTAMK010000001.1, forward strand.
CGCGCACAGCTTACGTCCGGTCCCGAGGCCCACCGCGAGCCCGGGCGCCCCCCTCAGTCAGGACCTCCCCATGGATCTCGCTTCCGCCCTGAAGGCCATCGTGCTCGGGATATTCGAAGGCTTCACGGAGTTCCTGCCCGTGTCGTCGACCGGGCACCTCCTGCTGGCGGAGCACTTCCTCGGCCTCAACTTCGCCGACGACAAATTCGACAAGACCTTCGCGGTGCTGATCCAGCTCGGCTCGATCTTGGCGATCCTGGGCGTGTACTTCCACAAGCTCCTGCAGATCGTCCTGGCGCTCCCCACGGATCCGCGGGCCCGCAACTTCGTCATCGGCGTGCTGGCCGCGTTCCTGCCCGCCGCCGTCATCGGGGCGGTTCTGCACGGCTTCATCAAGGGCGTGCTGTTCAATCCGCTGATCGTCTGCGTCGCGCTCATCGTGGGAGGCTTCGTGCTCCTCGTCGTCGACGTCCGCAGCCCGACGGCCAAGCACCACGACGCCACGCAGTTCCCGCTCTCGATGTACGTCAAGATCGGCTTCGCCCAGTGCCTGGCGATGATCCCGGGCGTGTCGCGCTCCGGCGCGACCATCGTGGGCGCGATGCTGATGGGCGCCGACAAGCGCGCCGCGGCCGAGTTCTCGTTCTGGCTGGCGATGCCCACCATGGCGGGCGCCTTCGCGTATGACCTCCTGAAGAACTACAAGACGCTCGACACGCAGGGCATCGGCATCATCGCGATGGGCTTCGTGGCGGCGCTGGTCTCCGGCCTCTTCGTCGTGAAAGGCCTGCTCGGCTACGTGTCGCGCCACGGCTTCGCGGTGTTCGCCTGGTGGCGGATCCTGGTCGGCTCGGCGGGGCTGGCCGCGCTCTGGGTCTATGGCTGAGCAGGGTCACGCGGGCAGCGGCGCGTCCTCCGGGTCGGGCGAATCGGGCGGGCTCTCGCCGGGCGGCGTCTTGGGCTCGAAGCGGCAGATGTCGCTGACGATGCAGCGCGGGCAGTCCGGCTTGCGGGCCTTGCACACATAGCGGCCGTGCAGGATCAGCCAGTGATGCGCATGCTGGAGGAATTCGGCCGGGATGACGCGCAACAGCCCGAGCTCCACGTCCAGCGGCGTCTTCCCGGGCGCGAGCGGCAGGCGGTTCGAGACCCGGAACAGATGCGTGTCGACCGCGATCGTGGGCTGGCCGAAGGCCGTGTTCAGGACCACGTTGGCGGTCTTGCGGCCGACGCCGGGCAAGGTCTCCAGCTCCTCCCGGGTGCGGGGCGTCTCGCCCCCGAACTCGTCCACGAGACGGCGCGAGAGCGCGACGACGTTCCTGGCCTTGTTCCGGAAGAGCCCGATCGTCTTGATCGCCTCGCGGACGGCGTCCTCGCCGAGGTCCAGCATCTTCTGCGGCGTGTCGGCGACCGCGAACAGGGCGCGGGTCGCCCGGTTCACGCCGACGTCGGTGGCCTGCGCGGACAGCACCACGGCGATCAGCAGGGTGAAGGGATTGACGTATTCCAGCTCTCCCTTGGGCTCCGGCTCGGCCTCGCGGAAGCGCTCGAACATCTCCCGCACCAGCGGCGGCTCCAGCGGCTTGGGGGCCTTGGGGGCCTTGCCGGCTTTGAGCTTGGCGACTTTCGGCTTGGCGGAACCTTTCGGTTTGGCCGCGCCTTGGTGGGACGCCGGTTTGGGGACGCCCCTCTGACCGGCGTCCGGAGCCGGCCCCGCGTCAATGGGTCTCTTGGCCTTGTGAACGGAGAGCGGCTTACGCGACGGCATGGCTGGCCTATAGTTTCGGGGGTCGTCTGGCGGCAAGGCTAACCTGCGATGTCCGTGTCCGATTCACCACCCGATTTCGCGCCGGCCGTGTTCTCGGCGGTGCTGACGCCGCATCGCTCGCTGGATCTGCGCGGCGTCAGGCTGGTGCTCGTGCTCGTCGCGCTGGCGAGCTGCGTCGCCAGCGTGCCGTTCCTGATCCTGGGTTTCTGGCCCGTGGCCGGGTTCTACGGCCTGGACGTCGCCATCCTGTATTTCGCGCTGCGCTCCAGCATGGCGCAGGCCCGCTCCTACGAGGAGGTGAGCGTCACGCCCCTCGAGGTGCTGTTGCGCAAGGCGCCGGTGGACGGCCCGGTGAGCGAGTGGCGGTTCAACCCGGCCTGGACCCGCCTCCACCGCGAGGAGCACGCCGAGTTCGGGGTCCAGCGGCTCGCCTTGGTGTCGCGGGGGCAGTTCGTCGGCCTGGCGGCCTTTCTGTCCCCGGACGAGAAGGCCAGTTTCGGGACGGCGCTCTCCGCAGCCCTCGCCGAGGCGCGGCGCGGCGTCACCTACAATCCCTGACGCGGCCGGCGCGCAGGTTTCGGGTGTCGGCGGCGGCGGGCCGCCCCTAGATTGGGGCGACCTGGGAGAGAGCCATGCTTCAGTCCACCGCCGAATTCGCTCCGCTGTCCGCCGCGGACATCGACGCCGGCCCGCTGTCCGACTATGACCGCGTCCGCCGCGCCCTGGCCTACATCACCGAGCGCTGGCGCCAGCAGCCGTCGCTGGACGACATCGCCGCCCATGTGGGGGTGTCGTCGTCGCATCTTCACCACGTGTTCCGCCGCTGGGCCGGGCTGACCCCCAAGGCCTTCCTGCAGGCGATCACGCTCGACAACGCCCGCGCGCTGCTGCGCGATTCGGCCAGCGTGCTGGACACGGCCTATGAGGTGGGCCTGTCGGGGCCCGGGCGCCTGCACGACCTGTTCGTGACCCACGAGGCGATGAGCCCGGGCGAGTGGAAGGCCGAGGGCGGCGGCGTCGCCATGGCGTACGGGTTCCACGCGTCGCCCTTCGGAGAGGCCATCGTGGTCGCGACGGAGCGCGGGCTGGCCGGCGTCGGCTTCGTGGACGACGGCGACCGCGACGCCGCGCTGGCCGACATGCGCCGGCGCTGGCCGCAGGCGCAATTCGCCGAAAGCGCCGAAGCCACGGCCGACCTGGCGTGGCGCTGCTTCGATCCGCAGGCCTGGAGGAGCGAGACTCCCCTGCGGGTCGTGCTGATCGGATCCGATTTCGAGGTCCGCGTCTGGCAGGCGCTGCTGCGCATCCCGATGGGGCGGGCGACCACCTATTCGGACATCGCCCGCCATATCGGCAAGCCCAAGGCCGCCCGCGCGGTCGGGGCCGCCGTCGGGCGCAACCCGATCTCCTTCGTGGTGCCCTGCCACCGCGTGCTGGGCCGGTCGGGCGCGCTCACGGGCTACCACTGGGGCCTCACCCGCAAGCAGGCCATCCTGGGCTGGGAGGCGGGCCAGACCGCGGCGGGCTGAGCCCTCCGCGCGCCGGATCAGCGGAAGATGTCGAACAGCGACTTTCGCGCCGGCGCCGGCGCCTCGGGCGGAGGCGCGAGGGCGGGCGAACTCGTCGGAACCTCGCCCACCGTCGCGGCTTCCGGCCTGGGCTTGGGCTTGCGCGGCTTGGCGGCGGCCACGACCGCGCCCTCCGGCTTGCCGTCCAGGCGGTTGAGGCGGGCGGCGAGCCCGGCTGCGCGCAACTCCGTGTAGCGCGACGCGCAATAGCCGTGCGCCGCCTCCCGGGCGTAGTCGCGGCAGACCGTCTCGCGCTCGGAGGTGAAGCCTGCCTGCTCGGCGGCGACGGCCTTGATCTCCTGCTTGCCCTGGGTGCGATGGATCAGCGCCTTGAAGTTCTCGCGCACCGCCTTGTCGGCGCGCGAGCGGTCGCTCTCGATCCATTTCTGGCCTTCGAACGCCGTCGGGGCCGGACCCCACAGGCCGCGCGCCTCGACGCGGCAATCGGCGTCCTTGAACGTGCAGGCGGCTTCCGCCCCGCGCACCAGGACCGCGCCGTCGAGCACGTCCAGCGTGAGCGGGCAGGAGGGAGCGTCCAGCGACAGCCGGATCACGCCCTCGGGCCGGCCGGCGGGCGCAAGGTCCAGCGGGCGCCCTCCCCCGAGATCGACGCCGCAGGCCTGCGACGGATCGGAGATCTTCTCGCCGACCGCGATCATGGTGGCCTGCAGGGAGCTTTTGTCCTTGCGCTCGATCTGCAGCTTGCCGCGCGCGCCGTTCAGCAGCAGCGTCTTGCCGACCACGCTCTCCTCGCCGACGAGCTTCACGACGACGGGGCCGGGAGGCGGCTTCGGGGCGGACGGGACGGGGGCGGCCGGCTGGACGGCTCCGGGCGCGGTCCCCGGCCCCGCTCCGGGAAGCACGAGCTGGGCCGCCGCGACGTCCGGGCGCAGCAGGAGGGCCGCGAGGCCGAGGCCTGAGAATGCGATCGCTAAAGGTCGGTTCAAATGGGTCGCTCGAGGCTGAAACACAGCGCGGAATGTATCATGCCCTACAGTCGTCGCGAATCGCCTGTTGGGTGGAGGCCCGGAGAACCTGTCGAGGTGTGGCCTTCTTGCGTCGCGGGCCCGGGCGGAACCGGTTCGCCGTCTCGCCTTGCAGGCCCGTTCAGCCCTCCTTATATACCCGGCGACTGCGGGAATACCCGCCAAACCTAGGGGATCTGGCTCTCGGTCCCGCCTCGGTCGAGGCGTGGCGGAAAGCCTTCAGCCGGAGCGCTTTCGGGGCTCGGCGGTCTCGCCGCAAAAGGGGACTACCACCATGGGTAAAGTGATCGGAATCGATCTTGGAACCACCAACTCGTGCGTCGCCATCATGGAAGGCACGACGCCGAAGGTGATCGAGAACGCCGAGGGCGCGCGCACGACGCCGTCCATCGTGGCGTTCACGGACGAAGGCGAGCGCCTCGTCGGCCAGCCGGCCAAGCGCCAGGCGGTGACGAACCCCGAGCGCACCTTCTTCGCCATCAAGCGCCTCATCGGGCGCACCTATGACGACCCGATGACCCAGAAGGACAAGGGCCTCGTGCCCTACAACATCGTGCGCGCCGGCAATGGCGACGCCTGGGTGGACGCGGACGGCAAGCAGTATTCTCCCTCCCAGATCTCGGCCTTCATCCTGCAGAAGATGAAGGAGACCGCGGAGGCGTTCATCGGCCAGCCGGTCACCCAGGCGGTGATCACCGTGCCGGCCTACTTCAACGACGCCCAGCGCCAGGCCACCAAGGACGCCGGCAAGATCGCCGGACTCGAAGTGCTGCGCATCATCAACGAGCCGACCGCGGCCGCGCTCGCCTATGGCCTCGACAAGAAGAAGACCGGCGTGGTCGCCGTGTACGACCTCGGCGGCGGCACCTTCGACGTGTCGATCCTGGAGATCGGCGACGGCGTGTTCGAGGTGAAGTCCACGAACGGCGACACCTTCCTGGGCGGCGAAGACTTCGACATGCGGCTGGTCGAATATCTGGCCGAGGAGTTCCGGAAAGAGAACGGCATCGACCTCAAGAAGGACAAGCTGGCCCTCCAGCGCCTGAAGGAGGCCGCCGAAAAGGCCAAGATCGAGCTGTCCTCGGCCCAGCAGACCGAAATCAACCTGCCCTACATCACGGCGGACGCGTCCGGGCCCAAGCATCTCACGCTGAAGCTGACCCGCGCCAAGTTCGAGGCGCTGGTGGACGACCTCGTCCAGAAGACCATCGAGCCCTGCCGCAAGGCCCTCAAGGACGCCGGCCTGTCGGCGGGCGAGATCGACGAGGTGATCCTCGTCGGCGGCCAGACGCGCATGCCGAAGGTCCAGGAGATCGTGAAGCAGTTCTTCGGCAAGGAGCCCCACAAGGGCGTCAACCCGGACGAGGTCGTGGCCATCGGCGCGGCGGTCCAGGCGGGCGTGCTGCAGGGCGACGTCAAGGACGTGCTGCTTCTCGACGTGACGCCGCTGTCGCTCGGCATCGAGACGCTGGGCGGCGTGTTCACGCGCCTGATCGACCGCAACACCACCATCCCGACCAAGAAGGGACAGGTGTTCTCCACCGCCGAGGACAACCAGACCGCCGTGACGATCCGGGTGTTCCAGGGCGAGCGCGAGATGGCGGCCGACAACAAGCTGCTCGGCCAGTTCGACCTCGTCGGCCTGCCGCCGGCGCCGCGCGGCGTGCCGCAGGTCGAGGTGACCTTCGACATCGACGCCAACGGCATCGTCAACGTGTCGGCCAAGGACAAGGCCACCGGCAAGGAGCAGCAGATCCGCATCCAGGCGTCTGGCGGACTCAGCGAGACCGACATCGAAAAGATGGTGAAGGACGCGGAGGCGCACGCCTCCGAGGACAAGAAGCGCCGCGAGCTGGTGGAAGCCCGCAACCAGGGCGAGAGCCTCGTCCATCAGACCGAGAAGACCGTGGCCGACCTCGGCGACAAGGCCGCGGCCGCGGACAAGTCGGCCATCGAGGGCGCGATCGCGGCCCTGAAGACCGCCATCGCGGGTGAGGACGTCGAGGCCATCAAGGCCCGGACCAACGACCTCATGCAGCTCTCGATGAAGCTCGGCGAGGCCATGTACGCGGCCCAGCAGGGCGGCGGCGAGGCGGGCGAGCAGGAAGCCGGCGCGGAGAAGAAGGACGACGTCATCGACGCGGACTTCCGCGAAGTCGGCGACGACGACAAGAAGAAGCGGGCCTGATCGTCCGTTCCGGAGAACAGGCGTCCCCCGGCCCGGCCAGGGGGCGCCAAATCTCTCACACTCTTTGAAAGCTTGCCTTGGACGCGCCGCGTTCATGTTGCAGGCGCTGTGATTCTGTGGCGCTGTAGGTTGACGGCCCCTGGGGCCGAATTCCTCTGCACGACCGTGCCGGACATCCATGGCCAAGACAGATTATTACGAACTGCTCGAGGTCAGCCGCACCGCGACCGAAACGGAGCTGAAATCCGCCTTCCGCAAGCTTGCGATGAAGCATCACCCGGACCGCAATCCGGGCGACAAGGCGGCCGAGGCGAAGTTCAAGGAGCTCAACGAGGCCTACCAGGTTCTCTCCGACGGGCAGAAGCGGGCGGCCTATGACCGCTTCGGGCACGCCGCCTTCGAGAATGGCGGCGGGGGCGGCCCGGGCTTCGGCAATGATTTCGCCTCCTCGATGGCCGACATCTTCGAGGACCTGTTCGGCGACTTCACGGGCCGCGGCGGGCGCCAGCAGGCCAACGGCCGCGAGCGCGGCTCGGACCTGCGCTACAATCTCGAGATCACCCTCGAGGAGGCCTATGCGGGCAAGACCGCGACCCTCAAGGTCCCGACCTCCATCGCCTGCGAGGCGTGTTCGGGCACGGGCGCGAAGCCGGGCTCCAAGGCCAAGCAGTGCCCGACCTGCGGCGGACATGGCCGCGTGCGGGCGAGCCAGGGCTTCTTCTCCATCGAGCGCACCTGCCCGAGCTGCCACGGCCGCGGCGAGGTGATCGAGGACCCGTGCCGCTCCTGCGGCGGGGCCGGCCGGGTGACGCGCGAGCGGACCCTGTCGGTCAACATCCCGGCGGGCGTCGAGGACGGCACCCGGATCCGCCTGGCCAACGAGGGCGAAGCGGGGCTGCGGGGCGGCCCCAATGGCGACCTCTACATCTTCCTGTCGCTGAAGGCGCATGCGTTCCTGCAGCGGGACGGTTCCGACCTGTTCTGCCGCGTGCCGGTCTCCATGGTGACGGCGGCGCTCGGCGGCGAGGTCAGCGTGCCGGTGCTCGACGGCGAGCAATGCACCGTCAAGGTGCCGGAGGGCACCCAGACGGGCAAGCAGATCCGCATCCGCGGCCGCGGCATGCCGATCCTGCGCTCGCGCGACCACGGCGACCTCTACATCCAGGTGGTCGTTGAGACGCCGCAGAAGCTCAGCAGCCGCCAGAAGGAGCTCCTGCGCGAGTTCGAGACCGAGAGCTCCAAGGACACCCAGCCCGAAAGCGCCAGTTTCTTCGCCAAGGTCCGGGATTTCTTCGGCGGGGCGGAATAGGCCGCCTCGCTCGTCGACGCGCCGCGCCGGTCCGCTTGCGAAAGTTGACCGCCTCAGCCCACGCTCCTAAGTGTGGGTGTCGACAGGATCGCTGGAGTTCCCCTTGCAGCCGCAAGCTCGACGTCCCAAGGCCAAAGCCAAGGAGGCCCGTTTCCACGGGCCCCTGGGCAGGCGGCTGCAGGACGAGGCGCGGTTCCTCAAGAGCTGGCTCGACAATCCGCTGCTGACCGGGGCGATCGCGCCGTCCGGGCCGGCCCTCGCCCGTGAGATGGCCTCGCTGGTCGACCCGTCGCAGCCCGGCCCCGTGATCGAGCTCGGGCCCGGCACGGGCCCCGTCACCGAGGCCCTGATCCGGCGCGGCGTCGCGCCCGACCGGCTCATTCTCGTCGAATTCGACCCGGAATTCTGCAAGCTCCTCGCCCGCCGCTTCCCGCGCGCCCGGATCGTCCAGGGCGACGCCTACGCCATCGACGAGACGCTGCGGGGATTGCTCCCCGCCCCGGCCGCGGCGGTGGTGTCGAGCCTGCCGCTGCTGACGCGCCCCGAAGCCGAGCGGGCGCAGCTGCTCGTGCGGGCCTTCGGGCTGATGGCGCCGAGCGCGCCCTTCATCCAGTTCACCTATGGGCTGACCTCGCCCGCGCCGCGCGGGCCCGGCGTGGCCGCCGAGGTGTCGCCTCCGGTCTGGCTCAACATCCCGCCGGCGCGGGTGTGGGTCTATCGCCGGGCGGACGAGGCCACGCTGGAGGCCGCCCGCGCGCCGCGCCGGGTCGACGCCGCCTTCATCCGGCGCCTGAAGGCCCACACGGACCGGGTGCGGGACGATCTGCTCGACGGCGCCGACAAGATGAAGCAGGCCTGGGAGGAGCGCTCCGACCGGGTGCTGCGCGACGAGCGCGTGCGTCCCACGCTGGAGCTGCTGCGCCGCATCAACGCCCATATGGAAGGCCCCGACGCGCATGTGGCGGCGGACGCGCAATTGCGCGCGCTCAGGACGCGCCAGCACGCCCGCAAGGGCTGAGCCCGCGTGCCGACGGTCTATTACGTCAGCCATCCCCAGGTCCGCATCGACCCTTCCGTCCCGGTCCCCCGGTGGTCCCTGTCGCCTCTCGGGCGCGAGCGGCTGGCCGCCGTCGCCGGCCGGCCCTGGGCCGCGGCGCTCAAGGCGATCATCTCCTCGGACGAGGTCAAGGCGGTGGAGACGGCGATGCTGCTGTCGGAGGCTTCCGGGGCCCCGGTGACCGTGATGGAGGGGCTTCACGAGAACGACCGCAGCGCCACCGGCTTCCTGCCCCCGCCGGAGTTCGAGGCGACCGCCGACGCGTTCTTCGCTCGCCCGACGCACAGCGTGCGCGGCTGGGAGCGCGCCGTCGACGCGCAGGCCCGCGTGCTTGCGGCCGCCCGGCGCGCGCTCGACGCCGCCCCGGCGGGGGACGTCGCGCTCAGCGGGCATGGCGGCGTCGGCACGCTGCTCTCCTGCGCCCTGAGCGGCGTCCCGATCGACCGCAGCTTCGATCAGCCCGCGAATGGCGGCGGCAACGTCTTCGCCTTTGACAGGGCCACCCTGCGCGTGCTCCACCGCTGGCGCCCCATCGAGGACGCCAGAATCGGAGAGCCCGAATGACCGGAGCACAGAACCCGCGCGACCGCATGATCGTCGCGCTCGACCTGCCCAGCGTCGCCGAGGCGCAGGCCATGACCGAGCGGCTGGGTGACAGCGTCGCGTTCTACAAGGTCGGGCTCGAGCTCATCTACGCCGGCGGGCTCGACTTCGCCAAGCGGCTCATCGGCGACGGCAAGAAGGTCTTCCTCGATCTGAAATTCCACGACATTCCCAACACGGTCACCCGCGCCACGGAGCAGATCGCCCGGCTCGGCGCGACCTATCTGACCGTCCACGCCTATCCGCAGACCATGAGGGCGGCCGTCGCCGCCAGCCAGGGCTCCGGGCTCAAGATCCTGGCCGTCACCGTGATGACGTCCTACGACGACGCGGACCTCGCCGAAGCCGGCTACGGGCTGGCCGTGAAGGATCTGGTGGCGCGCCGCGCCCGCCAGGCCCGCGACCTCGGGGCCGGCGGGTTGATCCTGTCGCCCGAGGAGCTTGCCGCCATCAGGCCGCTGGTGGGCCCGGGCGTCGACCTCGTCACGCCGGGCGTCCGGCCGGCGGGCGCGGCGCTGGGGGACCAGAAGCGGGCCGCCTCTCCGGCCGCGGCGATCCGAGCCGGGGCGGACGCGCTGGTGGTGGGCCGGCCGATCACGCAGGCCGCGGATCCGCGCGCCGCCGCGGATGCGATCGTCGACGAGATCGCCGGCGCGCTCTGAGCGCCTCTGCGCGATTGACCCCGCGTCCCTGATGGGCTTGGCTGCCCGGATCGGGGCGAAGACCCCGCGAGGATCATGATATGCCCAAGGGATACATCGTCGCCCGTGTCGACGTGGACGACGCGGACCAGTACGCGCTCTACGCCAAGGGGGCGCTCGAAGCCATGCGGATCCATGGCGCGCGCATCCTGGCGCGAGGCGGCCGAAGCGAGGCGCTGGAAGGCGAGGCCCGCAAGCGCAACGTCATCCTGGAGTTCGAAAGCTACGAGCAGGCCCGGCGCTACTACGACTCGCCCGAATACCAGGCCGCCAAGAAGCACCGCGAGGGCGTCAGCCGCGGCGAGTTCCTGCTGGTCGAAGGCTTCGATGGAGAGCAGCCGTGAGCAAGGGCTACTGGATCGCGCATGTCGAGGTGACCAACCCCGAGGAGTACGAGAAGTACCGGGCCGCCAACGCCGAGGCCTTCGCTAAATACGGCGCGAAGTTCCTGGTGCGGGGCGGCCCCTTCGAGGTGGCCGAGGGCGGCGCCAAGTCCCGCAACATCGTCATCGAGTTCCCGACCTACCAGCAGGCCGTGGACTGCTTCCACTCGCCCGAATACAGCCGCGCCCGCGCCTTCCGCAAGAACGCGGCCTATTCCGACCTGATCATCATCGGCGGGTATGACGGGCCGCAGCCCTCGTGAAGCGCGAACTCGCGGACGGGCTCTCCATCCGCTACGCGGAGGGATCGGAGTCCGACGCGCTCTTCGCGCTCGCGGCCCGGTCCGGCCATCCGGTCGACCTGCCGATGCTGGAGGCTCTCTCGATCGCCGGGCGGGGCTTCGTGGCGGTCCGGGACGACACCGGCGAGTTCGTCGGGGTGGCGGCGGTCGGCGACATCGACGGCATGATGACCGTCGAGACGCTCGCGGTGGCCCCGGACGCGCGCCGGCAGGGGGTGGGTTCGGCGCTGGTCACCACCGTCGAGGAATATGGCCGCTGGGCCTATTACGCCTCCGTCCTGGCCGTCCCGCAGGACGCGGAGGCGGCCGAGTTCATGTTCCGCCGCGGCTACCTGGCGCTGGACGAGGCCCGGACGCCCGACGCCGTCGCGCGCCTCGGCCATGGCCGGCCGGTCGTGACCAAGCGCCTCTGAGTCGGGGGCTCGCCCGGGCCGCGCAAGCCGGGTCCCTTTTGGCCGGAAATGCTCTATACCGGCGCGGTTGAGAGGAGTTCAGCCATGTCCGAGATGCGTCTCGTCGTCGTCGGCGCCGCCGGGCGCATGGGCCGGATGCTGGTCAAGACCATCCACGAGACCCCCGGCGCGACGCTGTGCGGGGCGGTCGAGCATGCCGGCTCCATCGCGCTGGGCCAGGACGCCGGGCTCCTCGCCGGGATCGGCGAGACGGGCGTGCGCATCGTGGACGATCCCCTGCCGGTGTTCGCCCAGGCCGAAGGCGTGCTCGATTTCACCAGCCCGGCGGCGACCTCCGGCTTCGCGGAGTTGGCCGCGCAGGCCCGCATCGTCCATGTCGTCGGGACCACGGGCCTCGACGCGTCCGACATGGGACGGCTCGAGGCCGCGGCCCGGCACGCGGTGGTCATCCAGTCCGGCAATATGAGCCTCGGCGTGAACCTGCTGGCGGCGCTGACCCGGAAGGTCGCGCGGACGCTGGGGGAAGAGTTCGACATCGAGATCGTCGAGATGCATCACCGGGCCAAGGTGGACGCGCCGTCCGGCACGGCGCTGCTGCTGGGCGAGGCCGCCGCCTCGGGCCGCGGGATCTCGCTGGCCGAGCGTTCCGACCGCGGCCGCGACGGGCAGACCGGCGCGCGAAGGGCGGGCGACATCGGCTTTGCGGCGCTGCGCGGCGGCACCGTGGTGGGCGAGCACAGCGTCGTCTTCGCCGGGCCGCATGAGCGCCTCGTCCTCACGCATCTCGCCGAAGACCGCAGCCTGTTCTCGCGCGGCGCCGTCCGGGCCGCCCTGTGGGGCAAGGGCCGCAAGCCCGGCCTCTACGGAATGGACGACGTGTTGGGCCTCGGCGACATCTGACACCCTTTCCACGCATCGGAGACACCGCCCCATGGATCGACTGCTCGTCCTCGTCCGCCACGGCCAGAGCGACTGGAACCTGAAGAACCTGTTCACCGGCTGGAAGGACCCCGGCCTCACCGAGAAGGGCGTCGCCGAGGCGAAGGCGGCGGGCCAGCGGCTGAAGGCGCTGGGGCTGTCCTTCGACATCGCCTTCACGTCGGCGCTGACGCGCGCGCAGAACACCAACGACCTGATCCTGGCCGAGCTCGGCCAGACCGGGCTCCAGACCATCCGCGACCAGGCGCTCAACGAGCGCGACTATGGCGACCTCTCCGGCCTCAACAAGGACGACGCGCGGGCGCGCTGGGGCGAGGAGCAGGTGCATGTCTGGCGCCGCAGCTACGACGTCTCGCCGCCCGGGGGCGAGAGCCTCAAGGACACCGTCGCGCGCGTGCTGCCCTATTACTGCCAGGAGATCCTGCCGCGCGTGCTGCGCGGCGAGCGCGTGCTGGTGGCCGCGCATGGCAACTCGCTGCGGGCCCTGGTGATGGTGCTCGACCGCCTCACCCCCCAGACCATCCCGTCGATGGAGCTCGATACGGGCGTGCCGCTGGTCTATCGACTGAACGCCGACTCCACCGTGGCCACCAAGCAGGTCCTCGCCGCGTGAGCGAGGCCGGCGCCCCGCAGGCCCGCGCCATGCAGGTGCGGACGCTGGAGGCCGCGGAAGCCCGGGCCAGGATCCCGGACCTCGCGGCCGTGCTCGTCGACTGCGTCGAAGGCGGCGCGTCGGTGAGCTTCATGGACGGTTTCTCGATGGCCGAGGGAGTCGGCTTCTACGCCGAGGTCGCGGCGGCCGTGGAGGCCGGCGAGGTCGTGCTGTTCGGCGCCTTCGACGGCGACCGGCTGGTCGGCACGGTGCAGCTCGCGCCCTCCGGCAAGCCGAACCAGCCGCATCGCTGCGAGATCATGAAGCTCCTGGTGCGCCGCGACAGCCGGCGCTTCGGCCACGCCGAGCGCCTCATGCTGGCGGCCGAGGCGCACGCCCGGGCGCTGGGCCGCACCATGCTGACGCTCGACACCCAGCTGGAGGGCGACGCGGCGCGGCTCTACGACCGCCTGGGCTACCGGCGCGTCGGCGTCATCCCCGGCTACGCGCTCTGGCCGGACGGGCGGCCCTGCGACACGCTCTTCTACTGGAAGCCGATCTGACCGGCGCGGCGGCTCACGCCTGGCGGTCGACGCCCGCGCCCGCCGGCTCGCCGCCGTTCTGCCCGGGCTTCGGCCCGCCCTTGGCGACGCCCACCAGCGCCGGCCTGAGCACGCGATCGCCGATCACGAAGCCGGACTGCACGACCTCGCGCACCGTGCCGTTGGGGACGGACGGATCCGGCACCTCGAACATGGCCTGGTGCAGGTTGGGGTCGAACTTCTCGCCCTTGGGCTCCAGCTTGCGGATGCCGTGGCGCTCGAGCGTCTTCAGAAGATCGCGCTCGGTGAGCTCGATGCCGTCGATCAGCGCCTTCAGCGGACCTTCGGCTCCGGCGGCGGCCTCGGCCGGCAGCGCCTCCAGGGCGCGCCGCATGTTGTCGGCCACGGTCAGCATGTCGCGGGCGAAGTTCGTCGTGGCGTAGACGCGCGCGTCCGCCACCTCCTTCTCGGTCCGGCGACGCAGGTTCTCCATCTCGGCCAGCGTCCGCAGGACCTTGTCCTTCAGGCCCGTGTTCTCGGCGTTCAGCGCCTCGATGACCGAGTGGACGTCGCGCTCCGCGTCCGCGCCCTGCGCCGAGAATTCGGGCGCGCCCTCCTGGCCGGCGGCCGGCGACGAAGCGGATTCGGGGGACTTGTCGGTCTGCGGATCGTGATCGGTCATGACTGTCGCTTGTACACGCAATGGACGGGGATGGGGCGCATATCAGGCCCCGCAGCCCAAAAATCAAGGGCGGAAGCGCGCCGTCGGCGGCGCCGACCTCAGGCGCCCGGCGTGAAGGAGCGCGGCGCCGGGCTGATCACGCTGGCCGATCCAGCGCCGACCTGCAGCACGGCGAGCCCGCGCTGGCTGACGCCGTCCTGCCGGAAGCGGAACAGCCCGTCGGTGCCGATGATGCCGTCCGGGTTGGTCAAAGTGGGCTCGCTGAAGGCCTGGGCCCCGTATTTGGCGTTCAGCGCATTGACCAGGAACACCGCGTCATAGGCCAGCGTGGCGATGCGGGTGGGATCGCTGCCGAAGCGGGCGCGGTAGCGCGCGGCGAAGTTGTTGAATCCGGCCTTGTCGGGAGCGGCGAACCAGCCGCCCTGCAGGCCCTTGGCGGCGAACACGCGCGGGTCGTCCCAAAGCCCGGTGCCGAGAAGCTGCATGCGCGCGCCCGCCACCCCATTGGCGGCCAGGGCGGCGCCGACGAGGCCCATGCCGTCGCCGCCGTCCGGAACGAACAGCGCGTCGGCCTGGTCGCCCAGGGCGGCGATCCGTTTGGCGGCCGCCTCGATGGACGCGCGATCGGGATTGTAGCGATCCAGCGCCGGCACGCGCACGCCGCGCCGGGCCGCGGCCTCCTGGAAAGCGGCGGTCACCACCGTGCCGTAGGCGGTGTTCGGGATCATCGCGGCGATCGAGCGCTTGCCCTTGGAGGCCGCGAACTCGACGATCCGGTCGACCTCGGATTCCGGCATGAAGCTGAGCAGGTAGACGCCGCGCGACGCGGCGCCGGCGTCGGTCGAGAAGGCGATGACGGGCTTGCCGGCCTGCCGGGCGACCTGGCCGGCGGCCTGCACGGAGGGAGCGAAGAGCGGTCCGACGATGACCTCCGCGCCCTCGGCCAGCGCCTGCTGGGCGGCGTCGCGGGCGCCGTCGGGCGCGCCGCGGTCGTCCTTGACGAGCAGCGCGACATTGGAGTTGGAGAACTCGGCCACCGCCATGTCGGCGGCGTTCTTCAGCGAGTTCGCCGCCACGGCCGCGTTCCCGCCGCCGGTGAGCGGAAGGATGAGGCCGACCCGCAGCTTCCCGGCCTCGATGGCGGGCGCCTCCGGGGCGGGCGCAGGGGCGGGAGCGGCGCCGAGCGAACCGATGCCCGGCATGGAGCCGACGCAGGCCGAGGTGAGGGCGGCGGCGAGGCTGACGGCGGCGAGCCGGGCGAAGATCCGCGCGGACCCGAACGGCCGAATGGCCGGCGTCGCTATCCAGGACACGTCAACCTCCTCGCCTGCCCGATCGCCCGCACGGACGGCGGACCCCCGCTCCGATGACGGAACATCGTCCTGTCTAGCCGCTGGGGGGCCTTTTGCGAACCCTGCGCCGCGTGCGATGGTCGATCCAACCGGGAATCGAGGCAATGGCGCAACACACGCATCAGGGATCCGGGGCCGACAGGCCCTCCGGGTTCACCGCTTTCGGCATGCGGGCGGAGGCCACGCGCCTCGGCCCCGGGCTGCATGTCGTCGCCACGCCCATCGGCAACCTGGGAGACGTCTCCTTCCGGGCGCTCGGCACCCTGGCCGCCGCCGCCGCCGTGCTGGCGGAGGACACGCGCGTGACCAAGACGCTCCTGGCGCATTACGGCATCACGACGCCGCTGGTGGCCTATCACGAGCACAACGCCGAGGAGATGAGGCCGCGCATCCTGGCCCGCCTCAAGCAGGGCGAGCCGCTGGCGCTGGTCTCCGACGCCGGAACGCCGCTGGTGTCGGACCCCGGCTACAAGCTCGTGCAGTCGGCTTTGGCGGAGGACATCCCGGTCACCACCGTGCCGGGGCCATCGGCGGTGCTGGCCGCGCTGGTGGTGGCCGGCCTGCCGACGGACCGCTTCTTCTTCGAAGGCTTCCTGCCGCCCAAGAGCGTCGGGCGCCGCGAGCGGCTGGAGATCCTGCGGGCCATCCCGGGCACCCTGGTGTTCTTCGAATCGCCCCGCCGCGTCGCCGAGATGCTGGCCGACGCGCGCGACGTGCTGGGCGACCGGCCCGCCGCGGTCGCGCGCGAACTGACCAAGTTCTACGAGACGGTGCGCCGCGGGCCGCTGAGCGAGCTCGCCGCGCGATACGCCGGGGAGGACGCCCCGAAAGGCGAGATCGTGGTCCTGATCGGCCCGCCCGGCGCCGAGGCGGCCCACGAGGCCGGCGACGACGAGGCCATCGACGCGAAGCTGCGCGAGCATCTCGCCAAGCTCTCCGTCAAGGACGCGGTCGCGATCGTCGCGCAGGAGACGGGGCTGCCCCGCAAGCGCGTCTACGGACGCGCGGTGATGATCGTCAAGGAGTGACCATGCGCCCTCGCCGCGATCCGTCCGCACGCCGGGCGGCTCTGCGGTGGGGATTGCGCGCTGAGGTTGCCGCTGCGCTGTTCCTGCTCGCGAAAGGCTACAGGATCGTGGCCTGGCGCTATGGCGGCAAGGGCGGCGAGATCGACCTGATCTGCCGGCGCGGCGACACCATCGCGTTCGTGGAGGTGAAGGCGCGGGCGACCCTGGACGCCGCCGCCGTCGCGATCGGAGCCGAGAAACAGAGGCTGTTCGGCCGGGCGGCCCGGCGCTGGCTCGCCCGCAACGGCTGGGCCATGCGCTTCACGCTGCGCTGCGACGCCGTCCTGCTCGCGCCCTGGCGCTGGCCCCGGCATATCCCCGACGCGTTCACGATGCAGGACTGAACGGGCCGGAGCCTTGCGCCGGCGCAAAGCCGCGGCGGGTTGCCTCCGCGCCTGAACCGGACGAAGGTGCCGCCGAACCGTCCAGCCCGGCCCCGCGCCGCCGCCGATGCAGGAGTACCCCATGTCGCTGACCGTGGCCGTCCAGATGGACCCCATCGAGCGCATCAACATCGCCGGAGACTCCACCTTCGCGTTGATGCTGGAGGCGCAGGCGCGCGGCCACACGCTCTTCTACTACACGGCCGACAAGCTCTCGATGCGGGACGGCCGGATCACCGCGCCCGCCTTCCGGATCGAGGTGCGGGACGTGAAGGGCGACCATTTCAGCCTGGGCGACGCCGAGCGGCTCGACATCGGCCAGATGGACGTGGTGCTGCTGCGCCAGGATCCGCCCTTCGACCTCGCCTACATCACCACCACCCATCTCCTGGAGCGCATCCATCCCAAGACGCTGGTGGTCAACGATCCGGCCCATGTCCGCAACGCGCCGGAGAAGATCTTCGTCACCGAGTTCCCGGACCTGATGCCGGCGACGCTGATCACCCGCGACATGGACGAGATCAACGCCTTCCGGCGCGAGTTCGGCGACATCGTGATGAAGCCGCTCTACGGCAACGGGGGCGCGGCCGTGTTCAAGGTCGGCCAGAAGGACCCGAATTTCGGCTCGCTGTTCGACCTGTTCTCGGTCACCTTCCGCGAGCCCTGGGTGGTGCAGCGCTTCCTGCCGCAGGTCAGCGAGGGCGACAAGCGCATCATCCTGGTCGACGGCGAGCCGCTGGGAGCGGTGAACCGCGTTCCGGCTGAGAACGACATCCGCTCCAACATGGTGCGCGGCGGGGCGGCCGAGACCACCATGCTGTCGGACCGCGAGCGCGAGATCTGCGAGCGGATCGGGCCGCATCTGCGCAAGATGGGCCTGCTCTTCGTCGGCATCGACGTCATCGCGGGCAACCTCACCGAGATCAACGTGACGTCGCCGACCGGCCTGCGCGCCATCAAGCGCCTGGGCGGGCCCGACCTCGCCGTCTCGATCTGGGAGTGCATCGAGGACAAGGTCGGGCGGAGCTGAGGCGCGTCGCGTAAGTCTCTCCCGCGCAGCGGGGGAGATGTCGGCGGAGCCGACAGAGGGGGAGGGCGTGCGCCCCGATTTCGCGGACGCCGGCGCTCGGCCGCCCCCTCCCCGCCCTCCCCCGCTTCGCGGGAGAGGGTTCCGGCTGTGGCGCAGCCCGCAAAGACGCGAAGCCTTCCTACCCCCGGTTCACCTGCACGCTGAGCTGCGGCTTGGCGTTGATGGTCTGGAAAACCACGCAATAGCGCTCGGTGAGCTTGATCAGCGAATCGATCTTCTCCTGCGGCGCGTCGGTGTCGAGGTCGAAGGCGAGGCGGATGGCGCGGAAGCCCACGGGCGCCTCGCGGTCGACGCCCAGCGTGCCGCGGAAGTCGAGGTCGCCCTCGGCGCGGACCACGCCCTTGCGCAGCGGCACTTCGAGGGCCGTTGCGACGGCCTTGAGGGTCACGCCCGCGCAGGCGACCAGCGCCTCCAGCAGCATGTCGCCCGAGCAGAGCTCGGCGCCCGAGCCGCCGGTCGCCGGGTGCAGGCCCGCGACCGCGAGCGCGCGGCCGGTCTCCACCTTGCAGGCGATCTTGGCCTCGTCGATCTCGCCCGAGGCCTTCAGGGTGATGACGGCCGCGTCCGGCGCGTCCTTGTACTTGGCCTTGATGGGGGCCTGCATGGCCCGCAGGGCGGTCGCGTCGATGGCGTCGGTCATGAGCTGTCCTCCGGAGGTCACCACCACAGCTCGGCGCCGCCGGCGGTGGGGTTCTGGGCGTCTTCGCCCGTGTTCTTGAGCGAGCGGTCGAGCGCATTCAAGACCCTGCGCTTGGCTTTGTCGAAACCCGGCGCGAACTTGTCGCGCGGGCGGGGCGCCGTCACCCTGACGGTCTCGAAGACGCGGCCCGGCCGCGGGCGCATGATCACCACCCGGTCGGCCAGGGACACCGCCTCATCGACGTCGTGCGTGACGATGACCACCGTGGGGCGGCTCGCCTCCCACAAGGCGATCAGGTGCTCGTGCAGGCTGGCGCGGGTGAAGGCGTCGAGCGCCGAGAAGGGTTCGTCGAGCAGCAGCACCTTGGGTCCGGCGACCAGCGCCCGCGCGATGGAGACGCGCTGCTGCTGGCCTCCGGAGAGCTCCCGCGGCCAGCGGGCCGCATGTTCGGCGAGCCCGACCCGCTGCAGCGCGGCGGCGGTGCGCGCCTCCCGCTCGGCGCGGGGCAGGTCCATGAGCCCGAAGGCCGCATTGTCGGCCACCGTCAGCCACGGGAGCAGCCGGGGCTCCTGGAAGACGATGCCGACGGCCGGATGAGGGGCGGCGATGCGCTCGCCGTCCACCGTGATCTCGCCGTCGGTGGCGACGTCGAGCCCGGCCACGAGGCGCAGCAGCGTGGTCTTGCCGCAGCCGGAGCCGCCCACGATGGCCAGGATCTCGCCGGCCTCGACCGACACCGAGACGTCCTGGAGCGCGCGGGTGCCGTCCGCATAGGTCTTGGAGAGGCGATCGACGATGAACATCACAGGAGACTCACAACCGGCCCCGGGCCGTGTCCTGCCACGCCACGAAGCGCGACGTGGAGGCCACCAGGACGCCGTCGCAGAGCTTGCCCAGAAGGGCGAAGGCGATGATGGCCGCGAGGATCTGGTCCGGGCGGCCCATCTGCTGCCCGTCGAGCAACAGATAGCCGAGGCCCTCCGAGGCGCCCATCAGCTCGGCCGCCACCACGAACATGAAGCCGAGGCCCAGGCCGGACCGCAAGGCGATGATCCATTCCGGCAGGACGGCCGGGAGCATCACGCGCCGGACCATCGCGGCGTCGCCCAGCCGGAAGACGCGGCCGACCTCCAGGAGCTTGCGGTCGATGCTGGCGATCGCGCCCGCGACGCCGAGATAGACGGGAAAGAAGACCCCCACCGCGATCAGGACGACCTTGGACGTCTCGAAAATGCCGAACCAGAGCAGGAACAGCGGCACCCAGGCGATGGACGGCACGGCCCGCAGGGCCTGCAGGCTGGGATCGACGAGGGCGCGGAACCTGACGGAGGCGCCCGCGAGCGCCCCGGCCAGCGTGCCGAAGATCGCCCCGAGCGCGAACCCGGCCAGGACGCGCGCGAGCGTCGCCCCCACATGCGTCCACAGTTCGCCGGTGCGGGCGAGGCTCCAGAACGCGGCGAGGATGCGGGAAGGCGGCGGCATCAGCCGCCCCTGCGCCAGGCCGAGGCGCACGGCCGCCTCCCACCCGAGGGCCAGCGCCAGCGGAAGGAGCAGGCCGACGGCCCAGCCGGGCCGACGCACACGCGAACGCGGCGCCGTGAGGGGCGGCGCCGCGTTGCTTGCGTCCGTCGGAGGGGAGGTCGACGGACGCGATGGGATCGTCGAGGCGTCCAAACGTGGCGTCTCCGGTCTTGGCTCCGGACAGGCTTTACTGGGTCGCGGCTTTTCCGGCGAGGTATTTCGGCTCGATCAGGCTCGCCACGGTCGCCTTGACGTCCACGCCGGCGTCGATCACGCCCGCCTGCTGCAAGGCGAGACCGGCGGCCAGGATGGTCTCGGCCTGGGGCTGGCCGATCGGTCCGTGCGTCAGCTCGGTGCGCTCGAGCTGCTTGGCGATGACCGGATCCGGCAGCTTGGTGGCCGCAACCAGCGTCGCGGCGAGGTCCTTGGGGTTGGCGAGCGACCACTGGCGGGCCTGCTCATAGACCTTCAGCACGCGCGAGACGATCTGCGGGTTCTGCTGCGCGAACTCCTCGCGGACGTTCAGCACGCCCCAGGTGTTGGCGGCGGGGTTGCGGAAGAACAGGCGGGCGCCGCCCTCCACCTCGAAGGCGGCCATCAGGGGATCGAGCCCGGCCCAGGCCTCCACGTCGCCGCGCTCCAGCGCGAGCCTTCCGTCCGGATGCTGCAAGAGGACGAGCTTCACGTCCTTCTCGGTGAGCTTGGCGTCGGCCAGGGCGCGGACCAGGAAGATGTGCGGATCGGTGCCGCGGGTCACGGCGACGCGCTTGCCCTTGAGGTCCTGCACGGTCTTGATCGCGTCGGACTTCGTCACCAGCGCGGTCCATTCCGGGCGGGAATAGACGTAGACGGACTTGATCGGGTTGCCGTTGATCTTGGCCACCAGGGCGGCGGAGCCGGCCGTCGAGCCGAAATCCAGCGATCCGGCGTTCAGGAACTCCAGGGCCTTGTTGGAGCCGAGCGACTGGACCCAGCGGATCGTGATCCCGTCCTTCTTGAACTCCTCCTCGAGCAGGCCCTTGTCCTTCAGGACGAGGCTGACCGGGTTGTAAGTGGCCCAGTCGATGCGGATCTCCTTGACCTCGGCGGATGCGGTCCGGGCCGCGCCGGCCGTCATGCAAAGGGCGGCCGCCAAGGCGAGCGTGTGGCGTCGATTGATCGTGAACATGCGTCCTCCTCATCATCCCGGCTGCAGGGCGCGGTCGTGGGAGGAGGGCGCTGAACCCCGATCCGCCCGCGGCGCTTTAGCTGCATTTGTGTGGCCGAAGACCCTGCGGATCCCGGCCGCCGCGCCCAGCAAGCTGCTCGCTCAAATCGGCGCGTGTTTGGTTTATAGGTTCGATCGTTCTGTATGTCAAACGCAACGTGGTTCCTGAAATTCCACATCGCATTGCGTGATTTAGCCTGGCGGCGCGGCGGCGGGTCGATGCGGCAAGGCCGCATTTGACGGATGCCGTGAATCCTCCGAAACCTAGCCCTTCTCTGGAACGGACGTCCATGGTCGCGCCCCGAAGCAGCCCAGCCCACCCGTCGCCTGTCTTCGACAGCGCCCACCTGGCCCTCTCCCTCGAGCAGGCGGTCCGCGAGGCCGGATCCGACCCGGCGGTGCGCCGCACCGCGGTGGTCGCCGTGCTGCGCGACACCCTGAACGAGGGCCGGGAGAAGGCGCGGGCGCTGCTGGACGTCGAGCGCAACGGGCTCGCCTGCGCCCGGCGCCTGTCGGGGCTGATGGACGCGCTGGTCGGCGCCCTGCACGACATCGCCGTGCGGGTGCTGCATCCGGCCGTGAACCTGTCGGCCTCCGAACGTCTCGCCGTCGTCGCGGTGGGCGGCTACGGCCGCGGCACGCTGGCGCCGGGATCGGACGTCGACCTGCTCTTCCTGCTGCCCTACAAGACGACGCCCTGGTCCGAGAGCGTCATCGAGAGCATCCTCTACGCGTTGTGGGACCTGAAGCTGAAGGTCGGCCATTCGACCCGCAGCCTCGACGAATGCATCCGCGAGGCGAAGGGCGACCTCACCATCCGCACCGCGCTGCTGGAGGCGCGGCTGCTGCTGGGCGACGCGGCCCTGTTCGAGGAGTTCGAGCAGCGCTACGACCGCGAGGTGGTGCAGGGCACGGCCGCCCAGTTCGTGGCGGAGAAGCTGGGCGAGCGGGAGCGGCGGGTCAACCGGGCCGGCCAGTCGCGCTATCTGGTCGAGCCCAACGTCAAGGACGGCAAGGGCGGCCTGCGCGACCTCAACACGCTCTTCTGGATCGCCAAATACGTCTACCGCGTGAAGCGCAGCGCCGACCTGGTGCAGGCCGGACTGTTCTCGCAGGAGGAGGCGGACCTCTTCCGCCGCTGCGACGAGTATCTGTGGCGCGTGCGCTGCCAGATGCACTACGTGACCGGACGCGCCGAGGAGCGCCTCGCCTTCGACCTGCAGCGCCAGATCGCCGAGCGGCTCGGCTATTCCAGTCATGGCGGCATGTCGGCGGTGGAGCGCTTCATGAAGCGCTACTTCCTGGTGGCCAAGGACGTGGGCGACCTCACCGCCATCGTGTGCGCCGCCCTGGAGGCGCGCCACGCCAAGCCGCGCGCCATGCTGGACCGGCTGGTGGGGCGGTTCCGCCGCAGCGGCCGCGCGATCTCGGAGAGCAAGGACTTCGTCATCGACAACGACCGCCTGAGCGTGGCGCGCGACGACGTCTTCGCCCGCGATCCGGTGAACCTGATCCGGCTGTTCTGGATCGCCGACAAGCTCAACCGGGCGATCCACCCGGACGCCACGCGCCTCGTCACGCGGTCGCTGAAGCTGATCGGCCCGGAGGTCCGCAGCTCGCCCGAGGCCAACCGGCTCTTCGTCGAGATCCTGACCTCGACCAACGCCCCCGAGGTGGTGCTGCGGCGCATGAACGAGGCCGGCGTGCTCGGCCGGTTCACGCCGGAATTCGGCCGCGTCGTGGCGATGATGCAGTTCAACATGTACCACCACTACACGGTGGACGAGCACCTGATCCGCTCGATCGGCATCCTGGCCGACATCGAGAACGGGCGGCTCAAGGACGAGCTGCCCGTCGCCAACGAGATCCTGCCGGCGATCCGCAACCGCACCGTCCTGGCGGTGGCGCTGTTCATCCACGACATCGCCAAAGGCCGCCCGGAGGACCACTCCATCGCGGGCGCGCGGATCGCCCGCAAGCTGGGGCCGCGGCTCGGGCTCACGCCTGCCGAGACCGACACGGTCTCCTGGCTGGTGGAGCACCACCTGCTGATGTCGACCATCGCGCAGAGCCGCGACCTGTCGGACCCCAAGACGATCGAGACCTTCGCGGCCACGGTGCAGACGCTGGAGCGCCTGCGCATGCTGCTCGTGCTGACGGTCTGCGACATCAAGGCGGTCGGGCCCGGCGTGTGGAACGGCTGGAAGGGCCAGCTGCTGCGCACGCTCTATTGGGAGACCGAGATCGTGCTGGCCGGCGGCCACTCCCAGATCGAGCGCGCCCAGCGCGTCCGCTACGCCCAGGACGAGCTGCGCAAGGCCCTGCCGACCTGGCCGGACGCCGAGGTGGACGCCTATGTGGCGCGCCATTACCCCGCCTATTGGCTGAAGGTGGACCTGCCGCGCAAGGTGAAGCACGCGCTTTTCCTGCGCGGGGCCGAGAAGGAGCTGCGCTCTCTCGCCACCGAGGTGGCGACGGACAGCTTCCGGGGCGTGACGGAGCTCACCGTCACCGCGCAGGATCATCCCCGCCTGCTGGCGATCATCACCGGCGCCTGCGCGGCGGCGGGGGCCAACATCGTCGACGCCCAGATCTTCACCACCACGGACGGGATGGCGCTGGACACGATCTTCGTCTCGCGCGCCTTCGATCTGGACGACGACGAGCTGCGGCGCGCCAACAGGGTGGCGCAGCACATCGAGCGCGCCCTGAAGGGCGAGATCAGGATCGCCGAGGCGGTCGCGGCCCGGTCGCCGGACCGCAGTTCGGCGTCCAAGGCTTTCACGGTGTCTCCGGACGTGATGATCGACAACGCGCTCTCGATGCGCCACACGGTCATCGAGGTGTCGGGGCTCGACAGGCCCGGCCTGCTCTACGAACTCACCACCGCGCTCGGGAAGCTGAACCTCAACATCGCGTCGGCCCACATCGCCACCTTCGGCGAGAAGGCCGTGGACGTCTTCTACGTCACCGACCTCACCGGCTCGAAGATCGCGAACGCGGCCCGCCAGGCCTCCGTGCGCCGGCACCTGATGGACGTGCTGCAGGCGCGCGACCCCGGACGGGAGCGCGACCGCGAGCCGAAGCTGGCGCGGGCCGGGGGGAGGTGAAGCCCCGGACGCTTCAGGCCGCCAGATCCGCCACGATGGCGTCCAGCACCGGGAAGCCTTCGCGGGTGACGCGCAGGCGGCTGTCGGGCAGCTGCTCCACGAGCCCCTCGCCCGACAGATCCGCGATGCGGCGCGGATCGAGGTCGCGCCCGGCGAGTGCGGCGTAGCGGGCGGGATCGACGCCCTCCACCAGCCGCAGCCCCATCAGGAGGAACTCGTCGCCCTGCGCCTCGGCGGACAGGCGCTCGACGTCGACCACGCCGTGCCCTTCGGTCTCCACCCGGGCGAGCCAGCTCTCCGGGACGAGTTCGGTCGACATCGCCAGCCGGCCGTTGCCGGTCGCCAGCCGCGCATGGGCGCCGGGGCCGACGCCGGCATACTCGCCGTAGCGCCAGTAGACGAGGTTGTGGCGGCACTCGGCGCCCGGCCGGGCGTGGTTGGAGATCTCGTAGCCGGGCAGGCCATGCGCCTCGCAGACTTCCCGGGTGGTCTCGTAGAGAGCTCTGGCGGCGTCCGCATCCGGCACCACGAGTTTCCCGGCGTCGCGCAGGCGCTCGAACATGGTGCCCGGCTCGATCGTGAGCTGGTAGAGCGACAGGTGCTCCGCCGCGCGGGCGATCGCCTCCTTGAGCTCGGCGGCCCAGGCGGCCGGCGTCTGGTCCGGACGGGCGTAGATCAGGTCGAACGAGTAGCGGTCGAAGACGCTGGCGGCCACCGCGACGGCCGCCATGGCCTCCTCGGCCGTGTGCAGGCGCCCGAGCGCGACGAGGTCGGCGTCGTTCATCGCCTGCACGCCGAGGGAGACGCGGTTGACGCCCGCGGCCCGGTATCCGCGCAGGCGCGCGGCCTCGACGGAGGTCGGGTTGGCCTCCAGCGTCACCTCGACGTCGGGCGCCACCTCCCAGTTCGCCGCGACGGCGTCGAGCACCGCCCCGACGGTGGCGGGCTGCATGAGCGACGGCGTGCCGCCGCCCAGGAAGATGGAGCTGACCTTGCGGCCCGGCGCCAGGGCCGCCTGGTGGGCGATCTCGCGCCGGAAGGCGGCCACATAGCGCGCCTCGTCCACCGGGGCGCGCCGGACATGGCTGTTGAAGTCGCAATACGGGCACTTCGAGGCGCAGAAGGGCCAGTGGATATAGACCCCGAAACCGGCGTCGAAGGGAGGGCGTGCGTCCATGCCGGTGGTTTGAGCGCTCGCCGCGCGGAACGCAAGCGCCAAGGCGGCCCGGACGCAGGCAGGCCGGCCCTTGCGAGGCCGGCCTGCCCGGAGTCCTGACGCAGGACGGCTATTCGGCCGCGTCCGCCCGCCGCGCGCCGCCCTCCCGCTTGCCGTCCGTGTAGGTCGCGCCCTCGCGGTTGCGGCCGGGCGCGGGCTTGCCCTCGAGCGGCGGCAGCGCCTTGGCCTTCTCCAGGTCGATCCCCGCGCCCTCGGCGACGCGGCGGCCGTAGTCGGGATCGCAATGCCAGAAGTGCCAGACCATGCGCAGCGCGATGGGCTCCGGGCACTGCTTCATGTCGTCCACCAGGTTGGCGATCAGGTCGTCCCGCTCCCAGTCCTCGAAGGTCCGGTAGCGTTCGCCGGCCTGCTTGTAGTCGTCGGCCGTACGGGTGGTCTGGTAGCGGCCGAGATGGCCCTCGACCCACGGATGGTAGTCCTTGGCGGGCTTGGGCGCCTCGCTCAGGCCGCCCATGGCGCTCGGCTCGTAGTTGACGTGCGGGTTCTCGCCGCCGCCGTCCACCAGGTAGGTCATCTGCCCGTCGCGCTGGTTGGTGGCGGCGCGGGCCCGCTCCTGCGGGGCGTTGACGGGCAGCTGCAGGTAGTTGGGGCCGACCCGGTAGCGCTGCGTGTCCGAGTAGGACAGCGTGCGCCCCTGCAGCATCTTGTCGTCCGAGAAGTCGATCCCGTCCACCAGCACGCCGGTGCCGAAGGCCGACTGCTCGGTCTCGGCGAAGAAGTTGTTGGGGTTCTTGTCCAGCACCAGCCGGCCGACCGGCAGCAGCGGGAACTGGTCTTCGGGCCAGCGCTTGGTGTCGTCCAGCGGATCGAAGTCGAGCTCCGGATGATCGTCGTCCGACATGATCTGGACGCACATCTCCCATTCGGGATAGTCGCCGCGGTCGATGGCGTCATAGAGGTCGCGGGTGGCGTGGCCGACGTCGCGGGCCTGGATCTCGGCGGCCTGCGGGCTCGTCAGGTTCTTCACGCCGAGCTTGGGCTCGAAGGAGAACTTCACCAGCACGGCCTCGCCCTGGTCGTTGACCAGCTTGTAGGTGTTCACGCTGGAGCCCTGCATGTGCCGGTAGTCGGCCGGGATGCCCCAGGGGCTCTTCACCCAGGTCACCATGTGCAGGGACTCGGGGTGGTGCATGACGAAGTCGTAGAAGCGCCACGCCTCCTGGCGATTGCTCACCGGGTCCGGCTTGAACGCGTGGATCATGTCCGGGAACTTGATGGCGTCGCGGATGAAGAAGACCTTCAGGTTGTTGCCCACCAGGTCCCAGTTGCCGTCCACGGTCTTGAACTTGATGGCGAAGCCGCGCGGGTCGCGGGCCGTCTCGGGGCTCTCCTTGCCGCCGACCACCGTGGAGAAGCGCAGAAACACCGGCGTCTTCACGCCCGCCTGGGTCAGCACCTTGGCGCGGGTGTACTTGGCGGCCGGCTCGTCGCCGATCTTGCCATAGGCCTCGAAATAGCCGTGCGCGGCCGTGCCGCGGGCGTGCACCACCCGTTCCGGGATGCGCTCGCGGTCGAAATGGGTGATCTTCTCGATGAACTGGTAGTTCTCGAGAGTGGCGGGGCCGCGTTCGCCGACCGAACGCAGGCTCTGGTTGTCGGAGACGGGGCGTCCCTGACGCGTCGTGAGTGTCTTGCGCGTGTCGCTCATGTCGCTCCCCTGTGATGAAATGATGCGCAGCCGAATGCGCGAACGGCGGCTCCGCCGCCGGCGTCACGCGACAACGCCCATTGCCGTCCTGAGGTTGCACGCGGCGGCATGATCCGCGGCGACATGAAACCGATGGCCGGAGCGGACCGTAGACGCATCGTGCCTGCAGAGCGAGCCGGAGGAATCCCATGAACCTCGATCGTCGCGCCATCCTGGCCGGCCTGGCGGCCTCCTGGGCCGCTCCGGCCTTGTCCCAGACCGCTCCCGGGATGAGCGGCAGGACCGCGTGGAGCTTCACCTTCGCGGGGCTGGACGGAAAGGACCTGCGGCTGGCCGAATATGCGCCGCGGCCCGTCCTGGTGGTCAACACGGCCTCTTTCTGCGGCTTCGCCTCGCAACTGGGCGGGCTGCAGGCGCTCTGGACCGCGATGCAGCCGCGGGGCCTCACCGTCATCGGCGTCCCGTCGAACGATTTCGGCGGCCAGGAGCCCGGCGGGTCCGACGAGACGGCCGGGATCGCGCGCCAGCACGGGGTGACGTTCCCGATGGCCGCCAAGGTCAAGGTGCTGGGGCCGGACGCCCATCCGTTTTACCGGTGGGCCGCGGCGGAGCGCCCGCGCGACCTGCCGCGCTGGAACTTCCACAAATATCTCGTCGGCGCGGACGGGCGCCTGGCGGGGGTGTTCCCGACGACGACCGAACCGAACGCCTCCGCCCTCATCGCCGCCGTCGAGCGCGAGATCGCCAAGGCCGGATGAGCGTCATTCGGTCCAGTAGAAGATGAACAGCAGGATCAGGGGCACGGCGAGCGCCACATATTGGCATCCGCGGACGAACATCCGGTAGGTGCGCTCGTGCTCCTCAAGGTCCACCTGGGGCGGCTGGCCTGCGACGCGCTGTTCCATGACCGATCCTCCTCGGCCCTCGCCCCCTCGCGGGCGTGATTCTAGACCGCCTTCCGGCTGCGGCGCAGCCCATCGGCGTCTGTGTTCGCGACCGTGCGCCGGACGTCAGCGGCCGGGCAGCGCGCCCGCAGCGAGCTGGCTGGCCTGCAGGGCGGCGAGACGGCGCTTGAGCAGGGCCTTCGTCCAGCGCAGGTCGGGCGCGGAGGCGCAGTCCGGCTCCGCCGCCATGCTCCAGGCCTCCTTAAGGTCGGCCGCGTAGTAGCCCGCCTCCGCGACGGCCTCCCGCGGGTCGAGATCCGCCCAGAAGTCCACCCAGAACCGGTGCTCGTCCGCCGACGCGATCCGCGTCGCCAAGGCCTGGCCGTCGCAGGCGCTGGCCTGGCCCGCCGCCGCGAGCGCCAGGAACGCCGCCGCATAGATGGATCGATGGCGCATGGTCATCCCTCGACGGGATCATGGACCCTGAGCGCCGCTTCAGGTGTGACAATCGGCACAGAGCCGACAGGTTCGTGCGTTGAATCCGGGCCGCCGTCCGTTTACGAGACCCGGCTGGGACACGTGTCGCCGCTGGCCGGCGCCGACCGGGCGGAAGGCGATCTGGAATGCCGAATCGGAACGAGGGCGGAGCGACGCTCCTCCAGGATGCGTCCGGCGACCCGCGATCCGAGCGGCGCGCCGAGGACCTCCGCTTCCTGACCGGACGCGGGACCTATGTGGACGACGACGGGCCGGCCCAGACGCTGCACGCGGCGGTGCTGCGCTCGCCCCATGCGCACGCCAGGATCCTGAGCGTCGACGTGTCGGCCGCGCTGCAGGCGCCGGGCGTGCGCGGCGCCTTCACGGGGCGGGACCTGGCCGCCGACGGCCTGGGGCCGCTGCCGTGCTCCCTCGCGCTCGGGCCGGAATGCGGCCTCGTCGTCCCGGAGCGCCCGGCGCTCTGCCTCGACCGCGCGCGCCATGTGGGCGACCCGGTCGCCCTGGTGGCGGCCGACACGCGTCAGCTGGCCATCGACGCCCTGGACCTCATCGTGGTCGCCTACGAGACCGAGCCGTCCACCACCGACACGCAAGCCTCGCTGGACGCCGGCGCGCCCCAGGTCTGGCCCGAGGCGCCGGGCAACCTGGCGTTCCGGTATCGCCGCGGCGACGGCGACCAAACCGCGGCGGCCCTGGCGGGGGCGGCCCACGTCGTCGAGATCACCCTCGTCAACAACCGGATCGCGGCCGCGGCGCTGGAGACGCGGGGCGCTATCGGCGCCTGGGACGCGGCGGCGCAGCGCTACCTGCTCACGCTGAGCGGGGCCTCGGCGCACCAGATCCGCCGCGAGCTGGCCGAGGGCGTGTTCCGCATCCCCCTCGACCGGCTGGACGTGGTCTGCCCCGACGTCGGCGGCGGGTTCGGGATGAAGAACGTCGTCTATCCCGAATACGCGCTCGTGCTCTGGGCGGCGAAGCGGCTGGGGTCGCCCGTCCGCTGGACGGCCGAACGGATCGACGAGTTCGCGGCCGGCGTGCATGCGCGGGACAACGTGACCCGGGCGCGGCTCGGCCTCGCCCCGGACGGCCGCTTCCTGGCCCTGGCGGTCCAAACGATCGCCAATCTGGGGGCCTATGTGAGCTCGCTCGGGCCCGGCAGTTCGACGACGGCCCCGACCCCGGCGATGGGCGGGCTCTACGACATTCCGGCCGTCAGCATGGATGTCCGCGGCGCGTTCACCCATACGGCCCCGATCGACGCCTATCGGGGCGCGGGCAAGCCGGAGGCGAACTACGTGATCGAGCGGCTGGTCGACGTCGCCGCGCGGCGGCTCGGCCTCGACCCGGCCGAGCTTCGCCGGCGCAACCTGATCCGCAGCTTCCCGCACCGGAACGCGCTGGGCTATGCGATCGATTCGGGCGACGCGCTCTCGAACCTCGACAGGGCCCTGGCGGCGGCCGACCACGCCGGATTTCCGGCGCGCCGCGAGGCGTCCCGGGCCGCAGGCCGGCTGCGCGGGATCGGGATCGGCTGCTTCCTGGAGACCTCGCGCGGGCAGCCCAAGGAGGACGCCTGGCTCAGGGTCGCGCCGGACGGCCGCATCGACCTCGCCGTCGGGACGCAATCCAACGGGCAAGGCCACGAGACCAGCTTCGTGCGCCTCGCGGCCGACAGACTGGGCCTGCCGGCCCAGGCGTTCCGCTTCGTGCAGGGCGACACCCGCGAGCTTCCGCGGGGCGGAGGCCATGGCGGCGCCCGCTCCCTCCACATGGGCGGCGCGGCGCTGCTGCTGGCCGCCGACGACCTCGTCCGGAACGGACGCATCCTGGCCGCCCGCCTGCTGCAGGGCGAACCGGACGCCGTGACCTATGCGGCCGGCGAGTTCGTGCTGCGCCCGCGCGACGGAGGGCCGTCCCGCTCCATCTCGCTGGCCCGCGCGGCGGCGGAGGCCGCCTCGGCCGGCGACGAGGCGCTGCAGGGCCACGGCCACAATCCCTCGGAGAGCTACACCTTCCCGAACGGGTGCCATGTGGCCGAAGTCGAGATCGATCCGCAAACCGGCGAGACGCGGCTGCTGGCCTACACGGCGGTGGACGACTACGGCGCGCTGGTGAACCCGCTGCTCGCCGAGGGGCAGGTGCATGGCGGCCTGGCCCAGGGCGTCGGCCAGGCGCTGATGGAGGAGATCCGCTACGATCCCGACTCGGGGCAGCTCCTCACCGCGACCTTCATGGACTACCAGGCCCCCCGCGCGGCGGACCTGCCCCGTTTCGACGTCCGCTTCGTCGAGATCCCGACCGACGCGAACCCGATCGGGGCGAAGGGCGCCGGGCAGGCGGGCGCGATCGGGGCGCCGCACACGATCATGAACGCCGTCCTGGACGCGCTTGCGCCGTTCGGGATCGAGCACCTCGACATGCCCGCCACGCCCCAGCGCGTCTGGGCCGCGCTGCGGGGCGCCGGGGAGCGCGAACCGTCCCCAGGGCCGGCTTGAACGACCGCCGCAAAGATGCTCTGTGCGGTGTCGCAGGCGCGCCATCCTGGCCCCTGCGCAGCGGCGAGAGCTTCATCATGGCGATGCTTGCCACCCTGGAGGGCTCCGGCCCGCGCGCGCCCGACAGCGCCTACGCGTATACGCGCCTCGCTCTCTCGCTCCTGATCGCCACGATCGTGGGCGCGGGCATGTGGGCGGTGATCGTCGTCCTGCCCAGCGTGCAGGCGGAGTTCGGCGCGGACCGCGCCGGCGCCTCCCTGCCCTACACGCTGATGATGTTCGGCGTCGCCTTCGGCACCATCATGCTGGGGCGCATCATGGACCGGACCGGCGTCGCGGCGCTGCTGGCCGTCGCCGCGGCGGGGCTCGGCGGAGGCTTCGTGCTCGCCGGGATGGCGCCCAGCCTGGCCGTGTTTTCGGCCGTGCACGGCCTGCTCATCGGCATCTTCGCCGGCGTCGGCTTCGCGCCGATGATGGCCGACATCTCCCACTGGTTCATCAAGCGGCGCGGGCTGGCCGTCGTGGTGGTGGCGTCGGGCAACTACCTCGCCGGCACGATCTGGCCGCTGGTGATCAAATGGGGCATCCCGGCGGTGGGGTGGCGCGCCACCTATATCGGCATCGGCGTCTTCATCGCCGTGACGGTGATTCCGCTCGCCTATTTCATGCGGGGCCGGCCCTCGGCGCAGATGATGGCCGAGGCCGAGGCGGCGACCGAGTCCGCGCGGGCCGGCATCGGCGTCTCGCCGCGGCTCCTGGTGATGCTGCTCGTCGCGGCCGGCTTCTCCTGCTGCGTGGCGATGTCGATGCCGCAGGTCCACATCGTCGCCTATTGCGGCGACCTCGGCTACGGCGTCGCCCGCGGGGCCGAGATGCTGTCCCTGATGCTGTCGCTCGGCATCGTGTCGCGCATCGGGTCTGGCCTCGTCGCCGACCGGATCGGGGCGACCACGACGCTGCTCATCGGATCGCTGATGCAGGGCGTCGCCCTGGCGCTCTACACCCTCTTCGACGGCCTGACCTCGCTCTACATCGTGTCGGGCATCTTCGGCCTGTTCCAGGGCGGGATCGTGCCGATGTACGCGGTGATCTGCCGCGAACTCCTGCCGCCGCGCGAGGCGGGATCGAAGATCGGCCTCGTCGTCTCGGCCACCATCCTGGGCATGGCCTTCGGCGGCTATGTGTCGGGCGTGATCTTCGACGAGACGAGCTCCTACCGCATGGCCTTCCTGAACGGCATCCTGTGGAACGCCTTCAACCTCGCGGCGGTCTGCTGGCTGATCTTCAGCCGCAGGAAGATGGCCGGCGGCCTGTCGCGCACCGCCGCGTGAGCGACGCGGACGGCCGCCCGGCCGTCCGCGCGACAGCGCCCGTCAGGCCGGCGGGTTGGACGAGCCGCCCGGCTGGGCCGCGCCGCCCTGCCCCGCGCCGGAACCCTGGCCGGACTGTCCTCCCGCCTGGGGGGCGATCTCGGCGCCGCCCTGCGACGCGCCTCCCGTCTGCACCTGGATGCGGCGGGCGCGCTCCTGCCTGGCGTTCTTGGGCAGGGTGACGGTGAGCACGCCGTTCTCGAAATGCGCCTTCACCTGGTCGGGATCGGCCGGGAACGGCAGTTGCAGCGCGCGCTGGAAGGTGCCGTAGGACCGCTCGATATAGTGGAAGTTCTCCTTGTCTTCCTTCTTCTCCAGCTTCTTCTCGCCGCGGATCACCAGGATGTCGTCATTCAGGTCGACATGGATGTCCTTGTCCGTCACGCCGGGCAACTCGGCGGTGACGCGGACCTCTGTGTCGGTCTCGCTGACATTGATGTTCGGCGCGATCAGGGTGGAGCCGCCCTGCCCGCCTGCGGCGGAGAGCGGCGCCCCCCGCATGACGTCGTCGAACAGCCTGTTCATCTCGCGATGCAGCGACAGGAACGGGTCCGCCCCGAGCAGGCCGCCCGAGCGGAAGGGCGTCAGGGAAGTGCGCGCCATGGTGGTCTCCTCACCGGTGAGTGTGGGAGACGCCGCCCGCCGCCGGGGCCTTCCGAATGAGCATCCGTCCGCCCCTCGGGAGCGACGCCGTCCGCGCTCCCGGAACCCCTCACGGCCTGCGCCGACGGGCCCGCACCGGCCCCCGCCATCGCCGCCTCATCGAGGCTCCGACATCGCGCGTAACGGTGAGACAAACTCGAGCGGAGCCATCCGGTTGCACGCGGCGCCCGCCCGGTCATGGGACGTACGATCGCGAGCGCGAAGGGGCGCGGCGGCAGTCCACTCACCAGAACTGATAGTTACGCCGCCTGCGCTCCAGGGCTAATTTTCCCAGGCCAACCTCTTCCCCGCCCTGGGAGCCCTCGTGATGGAAGGTCTTTCCGCCAAGATCCACGCCCCGCCGCCGTCGCCGCGTCGGTCCGCAAGCTGAACGCCTGCAACAAGACGCAGGCCGTGACGACGGCGCTCGTCTGCGACGAGCTTCGGCTCTAACCGCCTCTTCCCCGGCGCGAAGCGACCTACAGCGGAAGCCTCCGCTGCCTCCCGCCGAGCCCCCGACGGGACCGTTTCTTGATGCACGGTGACCCTACCAGATCTAGGTATGGCCGACCCACCGCGCTCCTCCTATCAAGACAAGCGCGACAAACCGCTCCATGCTGGAAGGCGGGGCGGCCGAGATGAAATCATCGGCTTCACTTTCGCCAACATGATCTATCTGTGAGGCCGGCGATGCGTCCCTTCGATCGCAAGCTTGCGCCCAAGCGCTACAAGGTCCCCTTGAGTGGACCCGTTGGCAGACCCCTTGTCTGACATCGTGGGCGTGCGTGGCGCTAACCCTATGGCTGCCCGTGCGGTGAGGCCTCTTCCACCGTCCCCGCCCTCCGGTGGGCTTGAGGTTAGGGCTTGAAGGGGTCGGGTGCTTGAGGGTGCGCAGGGTGTAGGGCGCTCCGATCACCCCAGGAGACGAAACCTCGAAGCCCCACTATGCAGTCGCTTTGAGGGATGGTGATGAGGAGCGGTCCAATGCCGGAAGGGACCCCGAGGTGGCCAGCATCAGGTCTACCTCATAGCCACCTTAGGCCACCCCAAGCTGCCCTTTATGGGGGACGCCAAGCGGCGGGAGATGGAAGAGGGAGTGGGTCTGGTTTGCGCAGGGCGCCCGGGTGAGGGGTAGCGTGGGGGGCACCAACGCAGGCCCTTCGGCCTAAGATTCTAAAACCGTTTACAAATTTGGATGAATGAGGCTGGCGGAGGGAGCGGGATTCGAACCCGCGATACGGTTTCCCGTATACACACTTTCCAGGCGTGCGCCTTCAACCACTCGGCCACCCCTCCGTGCGTCCCGTGGGGACGCGAGGCAGCCTCCTAGCATCAAGACGGCGGGAGGCGCAAGGCGAACCGGACAAAGGCCGCGGCGTTCCGGGCGGCGGCGGCGGACGGGGCGCGGGCGGCGCCGGGAGCAGGCAGGAGGCGCGCCGGAGCACGGGGCGGGGGGTTTCGGGCGGGCGGAAGGCTTCGGTTGCGCGGCGGGCGGCGAGGCGGTAGCCGTACCGTCGAGGCCGCATCGAGACGCGGGTCGCGAATCGCGGGGGCGTGGAGCCGGGATGATCCGCTTTCTGATCAGGGCCATCGGGTATTTCGCGCTGGCGGGCGCCTTCGTGAGCGCGACCGTGGACGGCACGCGCTCCATCGCGTCGGCGGCGCTGACCTGGACCTCGATCGGCGCCGCGCTGGAGCGCGCCGCGCCCGCCGCCCAGGCGTGGATGCAGGCCGGGCTCGGCCGGGTTCACCCCGCCCTGTGGGATTCCGGCGCCGCCCTGCTGCTGCGCGCGCCGCTGGCGCTGGCGCTGCTGGGGCTGGGGCTCCTGCTCGTCCGGCTCGCGGCGGATCCGGAGCCCGTGGTGGGCCACGCCCCGCGCGACTAGACCATGCTGCGTCTTGATGGAAACACAGCAGGGTCTAGGTGTTTTGGTTGCCGCATGCATCGTGCGAAAAGCCGGATTCCACCTTTTCGCTGCATGCTCTCAGCCGCGACGGCGCGCCGCGAGCCCTCTCGAAAAAACGCCCGCCGCACCCCACATTGCAGCTTTCCCTCCCGCCGCGAGGTCCCCCATGTTCGCTTTTCGCAAGAAGACCGCCCTGCCCACGCGCGAGGAGGCCCTGCCGGGCCGCGCCCAGCCGCTGCCAACGGCGGAGACGCACTTCGTCAACGGCTCGCCGCTGAAGGGCCCCTATCCGGCCGGCTCGGAGACCGCGATCTTCGCG
Organism: Alsobacter sp. SYSU BS001988; assembly: GCF_054796215.1. Taxonomy (NCBI): domain Bacteria; kingdom Pseudomonadati; phylum Pseudomonadota; class Alphaproteobacteria; order Hyphomicrobiales; family Alsobacteraceae; genus Alsobacter; species Alsobacter sp. SYSU BS001988. The sequence goes on from NZ_JBTAMK010000001.1 coordinate 500,551, forward strand.
CTGGGCTGCTTCTGGGGCGCGGAGCGCAAGTTCTGGCAGACGCCGGGCGTGCTGACGACCGCCGTGGGCTATATCGGGGGCGTCACCCCCAACCCGACCTATGAGGAGACCTGCACGGGCATGACCGGCCACACCGAGGCGGTGCTGGTGGTCTATGATCCGAAGCAGGTCAGCTACGAGGAGCTCCTGCGCGTGTTCTGGGAGAACCACGACCCCACGCAGGGCATGCGCCAGGGAAACGACGTCGGCACGCAGTACCGGTCGGGCGTCTACGCCACGTCGCCGGAGCAGCGGGCCGCGGCCGAGGCCTCCAGGGCCGCCTATGGGCGGGCGCTCGCCGCCCGGGGCTACGGGCCGATCACCACCGAGCTGGCGGACGCCGGGCCGTTCTACTTCGCCGAGGACTATCACCAGCAATATCTGGCCAAGAACCCGATGGGCTATTGCGGCCTGGGCGGCACCGGGGTTTCGTGCCCCATCGGGACGGGCGTCGCCATCGGCTGACCGTCGCGATTCTGAGGAATTCATTGAGCGGGCGGTCCGGATGCGGCCGCCCGCACTGACGTTGAGAGCCGCGGGGGACCCATGATCGAGCGGAATCTGGAGCGTTTTCTGTTTGCCAGCCGCTGGCTGCTGGCCCCTTTCTACGTGACGCTGGTGTTCGGGCTCCTGGTGCTGCTGGCCAGGACGCTGCGGGAAATCTGGCACTTCGTGCTGCACATTCCGAGCGCGACCGAGTCGGACGTCATCCTCGGCGTTCTGTCGCTCATCGACCTCACCTTCACGGGCTCGCTCATCGTGATCGTGATCTTCTCCGGCTACGAGAACTTCGTCTCGAAGATCGACGAGGCCGCCCACAAGGACTGGCCGGACTGGATGAGCAAGATCGACTTTACGGGGCTGAAGCTGAAGCTCCTGTCGTCGATCGTGGCGATCTCGGCCATCCAGCTCCTCAAGGCGTTCATGAACGTCAAGAACACGAGCGACCGCGACCTCATGTGGTACGTCGTCATCCACATGGTGTTCGTGATCTCGGGCGTCTTCCTGGCGCTGACGGACAAGATCTCAGGCGAGGCCAAGGGCCACTGAGCGCCGCGCGCGCCTCTCAGGGGGCCTTCAGGACCGCCCGGCAGGCCTGGGGCAGCGCCGACATCTCCATCGGGGGCTTGGGCTTGCCGCCGGGCCTGGGGTGCAGCACCGCATCGGAGAACCAGTAGTCGAGCTCCTTGCCGCAGCCCTCGCCAGCCGGCACGGGGTCCTGCGACTGGCAGTCCGTCTCGCCGGCCGGGCAGGCCATGCGGATATGCATGTGCCAGTTGTGCCCATACATCGGCCGGACGCGCCGCAGCCAGCTGCGGTCGCCCGTCGCCTCGCGGCACAGCGCCTTCTTGATCGCCGCGTTGACGAAGATGCGCTCCACCTGCGGCTGCTGGGCCGCCGCCTTAATCAGCGCGTGCTGGCCCTTGGTCCAGTTCTGCGAGACGTCGAGCTTGTCGTCGCGGACCATGTCGGCGGCGGCGATGTCCTCGCGCTCCTGGCTGGAGAGCACGCGGGGCGGCATGGGGGTGAGCCAGACATCAGCATCGAGGCCGATCTGGTGGGAGGCGTGGCCCGTCTTCATCGGCCCGCCGCGCGGCTGGGCGATGTCGCCGACCAGGATGCCGGGCCAGCCATTGGTCCTGGGCACGGCGCGGGCGAATTTCTCGAGGAACTCGATCAGGGCGGGATGCCCCCAGGCGCGGTTGCGCGACAGGCGCATCACCTGCCAGGCCGGGCCGTCGGCCGGCAACGCCTCGGCGCCGGCGAGGCAGCCCTTGGCGTAGAAGCCCAGCACCCGCGAGGGCATGTCCGCCGGTCGGGTCACCGCGCCGAACAGCTCCTTGGCGGGAGGCTCCGCCGAGGCGGGCGCCGTCCAGAGCGAAAGCGCCACGGCGGCGGCCGTCATGGCGGCGGGCATGAGCGGCGACACGGAAAGGCGCATGCGGGGCTCCTCGTGGTCTCGGCGCCGGCCGCCTGTCAGCGCGGCGCGACGCGGTACAGCTGCAACACTCCGCCGGTCGGAATCGGCTCCAGCCCGGCCACGGCCTCTCCGCGGATCAGCCGGGCCTTCAGTCCATCATGATCCCGGGCCTGGGGCGAGCGGGAGCAGAGCAGGAGATAGGCTGCGCCCCGGGCGCGGAGCCTGTCCAGCGCCAGGGCGGGCGGGGCGGACAGAATGGCGTCCCCGTCCACGATCCCGCGCGACTGCCGGTGATAGGGGGCGGACAGGACGCTGTGGGGCGTCCCCGCCAGCACGAAGGGGCCGAGGCCCAGGGGGCTCACCACGAGGCCGGGGGCCTGCCGGGCCAGGACGTCGTATTGGCGGAGATCCTGGCAGGCGGAATCGTCCACGCCGGCCCTGGGGCGGGCGACCGCGGTCGCGGCGGCGCCGGCCGAGTGGTCCGTCTGGGCGGAGTCGTCGGGAAAGACGGCCGAGGCCAGGACGGCCCAGGTCGTGCTGCCCAGCATCACCCCGCCGGTCAGGGCGACCAGCAGGGCGGACCTGCCGGCGCCGGCGGCCGCTTCGGCCCGCCTGCCGATCGCGGCCGCGACCAGCGGCAGCGCGAAGATGTTGGCGTAGAACATCGTGCGAATCTGCAGGCATCCCGCCACGAAGGCGAGCAGGGCCGAGGCCAGATAGGCCAGGACGGCCCAGTCGCGCCGGCGCCAAAGATCGCGCAGGAGCCCGGCCGCCGAGGCCAGGCCCAGAGCCGGTCCGAGCGCCATGACGGTCGCGCTGGTCGGGTCATCGGCGAAGATCGTCGTCCAGGGCCTGAGTTCGTCGACGTAGTCGAGCCAGACCGGCCAGAGGCGGCGGTCCACCTGGCCGAAGGGACCCTTGAGGCAAGCCGGCTCGATCGCCGCGAACAGGGCGAGGACCACCCCTGCGAGGCCGCACAGGCAGGCCAGCCGGGCGCCCTGGGAGAGGCGGCCCGACGCCAGCGCGGCCAGGCCCAGGCCGCCGGTCGCGGCGGTCGCCGCATAGGTGAGCGAGAGGCTGTCGCAGGCGCCGGCCGTCCAGAGCGCGGGCGGAACGGTCGCGACCGTCAGCGCCGCGACCGCGACGGCGAGGACGAGTCCGTAGGCCCGGGCTTCGGCCCGTCGGGCGTCCCCCTCGAAGCAGCGCGCGGTCATCACGAGCGCGCCCGCCAGCGCATAGGGCAGCGTCTCGAGCCCGACCGCGAGCATGAGGGCCGTGAGCAGGCCGCATCGGGCCGCCTGGCGCGGGCCGTCCCGAAGCAATGTCGCGAACATCCAGAGCGTCAGCACGGCCTGGACGTTGTGGTGATCGATCCGGCCCGGCGCGAACTGCCAGAGCATCGAGAGGCCGAGGCCCAGCATCATGAGGGCGGGCAGCGCCGCCTTGGGTCCGCCGAGGCGCAGCGCGAGTTCGCGCACGGCCAGCAGCGCGGCCAGCAGCACGAGCGCCGGCCATGTCGCCAGCGCCAGGCGCTCGGCCGCGGCCGCGTCCGCGACGAGCCCGAACGCGCGGATCAGCAGGGCGAGAGGCGCGTCGATCAGGCGCGACCAGTGCATCGGCACGGGATGGGCGGGATCGAGCCGATGCTGCACGAGGTCGAACCACCCCTGCCCGGCCAGGAGGTCGCGCACCTGCACGAGCCGCATGGCGTCGTCGGTGTCGCGGAACGCGACCCCCAGGGTGGGCGGCAGGCCCCCGAACAGCAGGGCGACCACCCAGGCGAGCAGGACGGGCGGCCAGAAGGATGTCGGCCTCGGCTCCCCGCAGGCCTTCGGGCTCGCGTCCGCGCTCGCGGTCATGTCGATCATCGGATGGGCCTCGGCACTTCTGCTCTCATAGCGCGAGGGCGTTAACGGCTCGTTCAGCGTGGCGGACCGGCCGGCGAGGTCGTTTACCGAATATTCCAAGGTCCAGCGCTAGATCTTCGCGGCGGAGCCAGGGCCAAGTCCGCGGCTGACAAGGAATTCGAAGTCGATGCGACAGATGACGGCCCTCGCCCACCCCGCCTTGCTGGCCAGGCTGTGGCGGTGGGCGGGACTGCGCTCGACGCGGTTCCGGTCGACGCCGCTGGGCGCCCTGCTGTCGCTTCCGATCGTCCAGGCCTTCAGCCGCTTCCTCAGCGTCGGGGCCTTGGGGCTTGCGACGGACGCCACGATCTTCAGCGTGCTGGACGCCCGCCACATGGCTCCGGAGATCTCGCGGGCGATCTCGCTGGGCGTGGCGACCTGCGTCACCTGGCGGCTCAACCGCGCCTTCACCTTCGCGGCGAGCGGCCGGAAGGCTCCCGTCGAGGCGCTGCGCTACACGGCTGTCGCGCTCCTGGCCCAGGGGCTCAGCTACGGCGTGTTCCTGACCCTGGTCTATTCGGTCCCCGCCCTGCCCCGGCTGTTCGACCTGCTGGTCGGGGCCGGACTGGCGGCGTTCGCCGGCTTCGCCGGACACAAGTTCTTCGCCTTCGCCCCCGCCAAGGCCTGACTCTTCGCAAGGTGCGCGTCATGACCCAGAGCCCAGCCTGCCAGCACACGGACGTCCTCATCATCGGCGCGGGCCCGGCCGGGCTCACCGCCTCCTACCTGCTGACCAAGGAGGGCCGCGACGTCACCGTGATCGAGCGCGACCCGGACATGGTCGGCGGCATCAGCCGCACGGTGAACTACAAGGGATTCCTGTTCGACATCGGCGGCCACCGGTTCTTCTCCAAGGCGAAGGAGGTGGTCGATCTGTGGAAGGAGATCCTGCCGGACGACTTCATCGAGCGCCCGCGCATCTCCCGCATCTACTACAAGGGCAAGCTCTATTCCTATCCGCTGAAGGCGTTCGAGGCGCTGTGGAACCTCGGCGTCCTCCAGAGCGCGCTTTGCATGCTGAGCTATGGCGTCGCCAAGCTGCGGCCGATCGAGAACCCGAAGACCTTCCACCAGTGGGTGCGGAACGCGTTCGGGGAGCGGCTCTTCTCCATTTTCTTCAAGACCTACACCGAGAAGGTGTGGGGCATGTCCTGCGACGAGATCTCGGCCGACTGGGCGGCCCAGAGGATCAAGGGCCTCAGCCTCGGCGGCGCGGTCCTGAACGCGCTCGGGCGCGCGTTCCGGGGCAAGCCGAAGCCGCAGGCCGGCGGCGAGGTCATCAAGACGCTGATCGAATCCTTCCAGTATCCCCGCAAGGGTCCCGGCATGATGTGGGACGCGGCGGCGCGCAAGACGCGCGAGCAGGGCGGCCGGGTGCTGATGGACCGCAGCCTCGACACGATGCGCTATGACGACGCGGCGAAGCTCTGGACCGTGACGGTGCGCCGTGGCGACGGCGCGGTCGAGACCCATACGGCCCGCCACGTGATCTCGTCGGCCCCCATCACGGAGCTCACCCGGGCGATCGCCCCGGCGCCGATCTCGCTCTTGCATGCGCGGGCGCTGCGCTACCGCGACTTCCTGACCGTGGCGCTGATCACCACGCGCCAGGACCTCTTCCCGGACAACTGGATCTACATCCACGACCCGTCCGTGAAGGTCGGCCGCATCCAGAACTTCCGCTCCTGGTCGCCCGAGATGGTGCCCGATCCGAACCTCGCCTGCCTGGGGCTGGAATATTTCTGCTTCGAGGGCGACGGCGTCTGGTCGGCTCCGGACGACGAGCTGATCGCGCTGGCCAAGGCCGAGATCGCCAAGATCGGCCTGGTCAGGGAGGACGAGGTCGTGGACGCCTGCGTGGTGCGCCAGGCCAAGGCCTATCCGGTCTATGACGACGAGTACAAGGACCACGTCGCCATGGTGCGGCTCGACCTGGAGGCGCGCTTCCCGACGCTGCACCTCGTCGGCCGCAACGGCATGCACAAGTACAACAACCAGGACCACGCGATGATGACCGCCATGCTGACGGTCCGCAACATCCTGGCCGGCGAGCGGCTCTACGACATCTGGGACGTCAACGAGGACGCCGAGTATCACGAATCCGGCGAGAGCGGCGTCCGCGAGGCGCTCGGGTCCGAGCGGCTGGTTCCCCGGAAGGTGGCCTGAGGCTCAGGCCGCCCGCGGCCTGGCCGGGGCGAACGCATAGACGGCGGTGGCCAGCAGCAGCGCCGCCGCCAGCGCGAGATGCAGGCCCGCATAGGTCTCGGCGGGCGGGGCGCCCCGGTCGATTCCGGCCTGCACGAAGCGGCCGGACATCCACTGCAGCAGGCCAGCGCCGCCGATGAACACGAAGTTCAGCGCCGTCACGCCGCGCCCCAGGAGATGCGGCGGAAAGAACAGGCGCGCATGCGCCATCAGGATGCCGTAGGTCATCCCCGCCGCCCCGATCACGACATAGAGCGTCACGGCCGCCGGCGCGCCGAGCCAGCCCGGGACGCCCAGCGCCAGCAGCGCCGCGCCGGTGACGACGCTTCCCGCCAGGGTGGCGTGTTTGGGCCCGCCGGCCCATCGCTCGATGGGGCCATAGGCCAGGGCGCCGACGGAGATCGCCGCCCCCATGGCGGTGGCGGCGTGGCCGCGCTCGGCCGCGTCGAACCCGTAGACGCCGCCGAAGAAGGGCGCGATCCAGAGGCTGCGAAGCGCGATCACCACCGCGTAGCTCAGCATCGCCAGGGGCAGCAGGAGCCAGAGCGGCCGCAGCGTGACGATCTCGACCAGCCCGTCCACGACGCCGTCCGGCTTGCCCTTAGTGCCGATGCGGGGCGGATCGCGCAGAGTCAGGGCCACCAGCGCGGCGCTCAGCGCCGTCACGGCCGCGATGGCCCCGATGCTGGGCCGCCAGCCGAACTGCGCCACCGCCAGCGCCAGCGGCGTCGCCCCGAGCAGGTTGCCGAAGGATCCCACCCCGATGACGATGGACGCCATCATGGCGAAGCGCTCGGGCGGCGCGGTCCTGCCGAAGTAATAGAGGCTGCCCATCAGCACCGGGGCGCAGCCGGCGCCGATCAGCGCCATGGCCCAGAGCAGGTCCGCATAGCCGCTCGCCCTGGCGAACCAGGCGGCCCCGGCGACCGCCAGCAGCATGAAGCCCGCGATGGTCCCGCGCGGGCCGAAGCGGTCGAGCGTCACGCCCACCGGAAACTGCGCGAAAGCGAACGCCGCGAACCAGACGGCCGAGAGCGAACCGAGCTGCGCCGCGTCGAGCCCCAGCTCCCGCGTCAGCTCGCTGGCCACGATGGCCAGGAAGGCGCGAAAGAACTGGCTGAGCACATAGGCGAAGAGCAGCACCCCCAAGGTGGCCATGAACGCTCCGCTCCCTTCGACTGTTGACCTGTCGCCGCGCAGTTCAACCACGTTCGTCCGCGCGGCGTTAGCGCCGCCGGCGCATGAGGGGGCCGCAATTCGGCGCGACCCGCCGCGCGGCGCGGCGAACCCTTTGGAGGCCACGCCATGAGTCCCGAAATCCCGCCCCGCGCAAGTCCCCCCGGCCGGGCGCCCGTGTCGCCGCCGCCGCCCACCGCCACCGGCCTGCGGGGCCGATGTCCCCGTTGCGGCAAGGGAAGCCTCTTCTCCGGCTTCCTGAAGCTCGCGCCGCGCTGCGAGGTCTGCGGGCTGAGCTATGACTTCGCCGATCCGGCGGACGGCCCGGCCTTCTTCGCCATGATGATCATGAGCTTCCCGGTGCTGGGCTTCGCGCTCTGGTACGACGCGGCCTACCAGCCGTCCTGGTGGGGCCATCTGCTCGTATCGCTGCCGCTGCTGCTTCTGCTCTGCGTCGCGCCTCTGCGGCCGCTGAAGGGCTGGCTGGTCTGCTCGCAATATTACTACAAGGCCGAGGAAGGCCGCCTCGCCCCGCAGGAACGGCCCGAAGCCGCGCCGCCCGAGATCGTGGCGGAGCTGCGGGACGAGGAAGCGCGCCGGACGGAGGGGTGAAGCGTCACAGCGCGGGCGCGAGCGCGTCCAGCACGGCGTCAGGCTCCTCGATCATCAGCATGTGGCCGGCTTTCGGGACGACGACGGTGCGGGCGCCCGGGATGGCGTCGCCCAGCGCCCGCCCGGCCTTCGCGGGGGTCATCTGGTCGCGCTCGCCCAGCACCAGCACCGCCGGGCAGCGCAGGGCGGCGGCGCGCGCCAGCCCGTCCCGATAGGCGTCGCAGGCGGCGAGGTCCGCGTGGAGCACGCCAGGGGCCGCCCGCTCCAGGAGGCGCGTCCCGTCGCCCGCCATCCACAGTCCCGGGACGGCGCATCCGCCCAGTCCGGCTCGCGGGCCATGGCCCCAGAGCGAGACCATGTCGATGGCGCGCCGCTCGTTCCGCTCGGCGGCGGCGAGCAGGTCGGCCGAGACCGGCACCACGCCGGCCGTCCCGACGAGCCCGACGGCCCGCACCCGCTCCGGATGGCGCGCGGCGGCGTCGAGCGCCACGAGGCCTCCCATCGAATGTCCCACGACGGCGGCGTTGGCGACGCCGAGCGCATCGAGCACGCCGACCGCCCAGTCCGCCATGGCGGGGACGCCGGCGAGCGGCGCGCCCGTCGAGGCGCCGTGGCCGGGCAGGTCCAACGCCAGCACGGAGCGGCCGTGATGGGCGAACCAGCGCGTCTGCAGAGCCCACACGGTGTGGTCCATCCCGGCGCCATGGATGAAGACGACCGTCGGGAGAGCGGGGTCGAACGGCCGGCCCCCGGTGGCGGCGAAGACGGTCTGGCCATCGAGCGTGACGCGCATGGCTCAGCCCCTCTGGGAGGCGCGCAGCGCCTGGGCGAGGTCGGCGATCAGGTCGTCGACGTTCTCCAGCCCGACGGACAGGCGGATCATGTCCTCCCCCACGCCGGCGGCCGCGAGTTGCGAGGCGTCCATCTGCTGGTGCGTGGTGCTGGCGGGATGGATCACCAGCGTCTTGGCGTCGCCCACATTGGCGAGGTGGCTCGCCAGGCGCAGCGCGTCCACGAAGCGTTTCCCGGCGGGCCGGCCGCCCTTGATCCCGAAGCTGACGATCGATCCCGCGCCGCGCGGCAGCAGCCTTTGCGCCAGCGCGTGGTCGGCGTGGTCGGGGAGGCTCGGATGCAGCGCCCAGGCGACCGCCGGCTGGGCCTGCAGGAAGCGCAGCGTCGCCAGCGTGTTCTCCATGTGGCGCTGCATGCGCAGCGGCAGCGTCTCGACGCCTTGCAGCAGGTGGAACGCGTTGGTGGGGCTGAGGCATGCGCCGAAGTCGCGCAGGCCCTCGGCGCGGGCCCGCATGATGAAGGCCGCGGGGCCGAACTCCTCGGCGAAGACCATGCCGTGATAGCCCGCATAGGGCTCGGTCAAGGTGGGGAACAGGCCGGAGCGCCCCCAGTCGAAGCGCCCTCCGTCCACCAGCGCGCCGCCGATCGCCACGCCGTGGCCCCCGATCCACTTGGTGACGGAGTGCATCACGATGTCGGCGCCGAGCTCGATCGGCCGGCACAGCCAGGGGGTCGCGAAGGTGTTGTCGACGAGGAGGGGAACGCCCGCCTCATGCGCGATGGCGGCGACCGCCGGGATGTCGAGCACCTCGAGCCCCGGATTGCCGAGCGTCTCGCCGATGACGAGCCTCGTGCGCGGCCCGATCGCGGCCCGCATCGCCGCATGGTCGCGCGGCTTGACGAAGCTGGTCGTGATCCCGAACCGCGGCAGCGTGTGGGCGAGCAGGTTGATGGTGCCGCCATAGAGCGACGACGAGGCGACGATGTGGTCGCCGGCCGAGAGCAGCGTCGCGATCGCGAGATGCAGGGCGGCCTGGCCGCTGGCGGCGCAGACCGCGCCGACGCCGCCCTCCAGGGCCGCGAGCCGCTCCTCCAGCACCGCCACGGTGGGGTTGGAGATGCGGCTGTAGATGTGGCCGGCCCTCTCCAGGTTGAACAGGGCGGCGGCGTGGTCGGAGTCCTCGAACACATAGGAAGTGGTCTGGTAGATCGGCGTCGCCCGCGCGCCGGTGGCGGGGTCGGGCCGCTGGCCGGCGTGGAGGCTCAGGGTCTCGAAGGCGGGGGGTCTGGGTCCGGACATGGTGGCTCGCCGTCGCGCGGGGGCGGATGCGCCCGGCGGGAGAGTAGACCGGCGCGCCCCGCCCGGCGCAAGGGCGCGATCGGAGACAGGCGTGAGACGGATCAATGCGGACCCTGGCGCCCCGTGGCAGGATGGCGGCCTGGGACTTCAGCCAGGCGACGAGTTCCCGCCATAGAGGCACGCATGACGCCATCGCCCTGGGCGCCCTGGATCTGGCCCTTCGTCGCCCCCGCCGAGACCGCGGCGCAGCCGGACGCGTGCTGGGCCACCCCCAACGAGGTGGTGCTCGAGCTCGAAAGCCTGCGCCTGCGGCGCTTCGGCGATCCGGCCCCGCCCGGCCCTGCGACGCTGGTCGTGGCGCCTTACGCCATCCACGGCGCGACCGTGGCGGACTTCGCCGAGGGGCACAGCCTCATGCGGCGCCTGCGCGATGCGGGCGTCCCCGGCCTTCATTTGCTGGAATGGGCCTCGGCCACGCCGCAGATGCGCTTCCACGGGGTGGACGACCAGCTCGCGGCGCTGAACGTCGCCGTCGACACGCTGGGCGGGACCGCGCGCCTGGCGGGCGTCTGCCAGGGCGGCTGGCAGTCGCTGCTGTTCGCGGCGCGGTTTCCCGCCAAGGTGGAGCGGCTGGTCCTGGCGGGCGCTCCTGTCGACTGCGACGCGGCCCCGTCCGGCATCGTGCAGGCGACGCGGGGCATGGCCCCGGCCGCGCTGGACGCCTTCGTGACCTGGAGCGACGGCGTCGTGAGCGGGTCGCGCATGCTGCAGTTCCTGGAGACCTCCGCCCTGCAGAGCGCCGACGTCGAGGAGGTGTTCCAGGCGACGCGGCCGGATCTCGCGCCCGCCTTCGAGGCCTGGAACGGCCGGACGCTGGATCTCCCGGGCCGCTACTGGCTGCAGACGGCGGAGTGGCTGTTCCGCGAAAACCGGCTGGCCCGCAACACGTTCCCGGCGCTGGGCAGGCTCGCGGACCTGCGCGACGTCCGCTGCCCGCTCTTCGTGCTGGCGGGGCGGGACGACGTCATCGCGCCCGCGCCCCAGGCCCTCGCGGCGGCGCGCCTCGTCGGCGCTCCGGCCCGCTCGGTCCACGCGGTGACGGCGCCCTGCGGCCACCTCGCGCTGTTCATGGGGGCGCGGACGCTCGCGGACGAATGGGGGCGCATCGCCGCTTTCCTGCGGGCGTGAGGTCAGCCGGCCTGCAGGCTGGGAAGGCTCGCCATCAGGTCGGCGAAGCGCTCGCCCTGGACGGCGATGTGGTCGCGGATCAGCGTGGCGGCCTTCTTGGCCTTGCCGCTCCGGATGGCGGCCACGATCGCCTCGTGTTCGGCGAAGGATGCGGCCACGCGGTTGCGCACCCTCAGCTGCAAGCGCCGGTAGGGCTTCAGCCGGCGGTGCAGCGCGGAGGCCTGCTCGATCAGGAAGCCGTTGCGGCTGGCGTGGAAAATGGCGAAGTGGAAGCGCTCGTTCTCGTAGTAATAGGCGTCCGGATCCTTGCCGAGCGCGGCCTTGCAGGCCCGATGAGCCTCGACGATCTCGGCTTCCGCCTCGGGCGTGAGGCGGCGTGCCGCGAGCTTGGCCGCATAGGCCTCGAGCTCGGCCATCACCTCGAACATCTCGATCAGGCGCTCGGGAGTGACCGAGGCCACAAAAGCGCCGCGCCGGGGGCGTGAATCGACGAGGCCGGCGGCCGACAGCTGGTGAAGGGCCTCCCTGACCGGAGTCCGGGAGACGCCGAAGCGCTGCGCCAGGGCGACTTCCTCGAGCTTCTCCCCGGGCGCGAAGTCGCCCACCAGGATGGCCTGCTCGATGAGGTCGCGCAGCCTGGCGTGGGAGGCGGGAGCCGGAATCTGGTTCATGTTTGTGCACCTGCTTCGGCCTTCATGTATACACGCACATTGACGCGCTGTACAAGACAGGTTACGAAATCCACATCGCCGCGAAGAGCGCCCGCCGGACACCGGCGGATCACCTTGGAAGGAACCGCCACATGCTGATTTCCCGTCGTTCCGTGGTCCGGGCCGCCCTCGCGGCCCCGGCGATCCTGAGTCTTCCGCGCGGCAGCTTCGCGCAGCAGAAGACCATCAAGATCTCGCATCAGTTTCCCGGCGGAACCGCCGACCAGGGCGACTTCCGCGATCGCATGTGCCGCAAATTCGCGGCCGAGATCGAGAAGCGCACCAAGGGCGAGCTCACCGCCCAGGTCTATCCGGGCTCGTCCCTGATGAAGACCAACGCCCAGTTCTCCGCCCTGCGCAAGGGCGCGCTGGACATGAGCCTCTACCCGCTCAGCTATGCGGGCGGCGAGGTCGTGGAGACCAATATCGGCCTGATGCCCGGCCTCGTGACCTCCTACGAGCAGGGCGCGGCCTGGAAGAAGTCGCCGATCGGCAAGAAGCTCTCCGACATCCTGGCCGACAAGGGCGTCATGATCGTCAGCTGGGTCTGGCAGTCGGGCGGCGTCGCCAGCAAGACGCCCGTGGTCACGCCCGCGGACGCCAAGGGGATCAAGATCCGCGGCGGCTCGCGCGAGATGGACATGGTATTCAAGGCGGCCGGCGCGTCGACGCTGAACATTCCGTCGAATGAATCCTACGCCGCGATGCAGACCGGGGCCTGCGATGCGGTGGTCACCTCCTCGACCAGCCTCATCTCCTTCCACCTGGAGGAGCTCGCCAAGCACCTGACCTCCGGCCGCGGCCGGTTCTACTGGTTCATGCTGGAGCCGATCCTGATGTCGCGGTCGCTGTTCGAGGCGATGCCGAAGGCCCATCAGGAGGCCATCCTGGCGGTCGGAGCGGAGCTCGAGCCGTTCGGCACGGCCGGCGCCAAGGCCGACGACGAGGAAGTCGAGAAGGTGTTCGCCAAGGCCGGCGCCAGCGTGAAGACGCTCGACGACGCGACCCTCGACCAGTGGCGGAAGCTCTCGCGCGAGACAGCCTGGAAGGACTTCTCCGAACGCAACGCCAGTTGCGCCGAACTCCTCAAGCTGGCGGAGCAGGTGGCGTGAGCCATGGCATGCCGGATGTCGTCGCGCCGGTCGAGACCCCGGTCGTCCCGGGGCCGCTCGGGGTGCTCGTGCGGGCGATGACGGTGGTCAATCGCCTGGTGCTCGGCGTCGGCGGCGTCGCCGTCGTGGCCGCCGCCGTGGTGCTGAGCTACAGCGTCGTCGTCCGCTACTTCCTCAGGATCCCGACGGACTGGCAGGACGAGACCGCCGTCTTCCTGCTGGTCGGCGCGACTTTCCTGAGCGGCGCGGCCGTGCAGGCGCGCCGCGGCCATGTCGGCATCGAGGCCTTCGCGGCGCTGATGTCGCCCCGGGCCAACCGGATCCGGCTGATCTGCACCGACCTCGCGTCGGCGGCGTTCTGCGCCTTCTTCACGTGGAAGAGCTTCACGCTGCTGCACGAGGCCTGGGTGGACGACCAGCATTCGTCCTCGACATGGGGGCCTCCGCTCTGGATCCCCTACTCGCTCATGGCCGCCGGCATGCTGCTTCTCACCATCCAGCTGCTCCTGCAGGCGGCTGTCGCGCTGAACAGGAGCGGGCGTTGAGCACCGGAGCCATCGGACTTCTCTACGCCGGGGCGACCCTGGGCGCCATGTTCTCCGGCATGCCGATCGCCTTCGCGCTGGGCGCGGTGGCCGTGCTGTTCATGGCCTTCTTCATGCCGGGCGCGTCGCTCGATACGGTGACGCAGAACGTCTATGAGGAGATGTCCTCCATCACGCTGCTGGCCATCCCGCTCTTCATCCTGAAGGGCGCGGCGATCGGCCGATCCCGGGCCGGGCAGGACCTCTATTCCGCCCTGCACGCCTGGATGCACCGCATCCCCGGCGGGCTCGGCATCGCCAATGTGTTCGCCTGCGCGCTGTTCGCCGCCATGGCGGGCTCGTCCCCGGCGACCTGCTCGGCCATCGGGTCGGCCGGCATCCCGGAGATGCGCCGGCGCGGCTATTCGGGCGGGTTCGCGGCCGGCATCATCGCGGCCGGCGGGACGCTCGGCATCCTGCTGCCGCCCTCCATCACGATGATCCTTTATGCGGTCGCGGCGGAGCAGTCGCTCGGGCGGCTGTTCCTGGCCGGCATCGGGCCGGGCTTCCTCCTGGTGGCGCTCTTCGCCGGCTATGCGGGCGTCCGCTTCCGGCAGGAATACGCGGCCGCCAAGCGCGCCTTCGAGGCGGGCGGTCCATCCTCGCCCATCCTCGAGGAGGACCTTCTCACCACCAAGGCCAAGCTCTCGCTGCTGCCGCGCGTCATCCCCTTCGTGCTGCTGCTCACGGGCGTGATGATCGCCCTCTATGGCGGCTTCGCGACCCCGTCCGAGACCGCCGGGCTCGGCGGCGTGCTGGCGCTCGCCCTGATCGCGGCGATCTACGGCGTGTGGAAGCCCGCCGACCTCTCGCCGATCCTGCAGGCCACCCTGCGCGAGAGCACGATGCTGATGCTCATCATCGGCATGTCGCTGCTCTACGCCTATGTGATGAGCTATCTCCACATCAGCCAGTCCACCGCGCAATGGATCGTCGCGCTCGGACTGTCCAAGTGGCTGCTGCTCATCGTCATCCTGCTGATGGTGATCGTGCTGGGCTTCTTCCTGCCGCCGGTCTCCATCATCCTGATGACCGCGCCCATCATCCTGCCCCCGCTCAAGGCCGCCGGATTCGACCTCATCTGGTTCGGCGTGGTGATGACCATCGTGATGGAGATGGGATTGATCCACCCGCCGGTGGGCCTCAACATCTTCGTGATCAGCAACATCGCCCCCGACATCCCGCTCCGGGACGTCATCATGGGGACGGTGCCCTTCGTGATCCTGATGGCGCTGGCGGTGCTGCTGCTCTGCCTGTTCCCGCAGATCTCGACATTGCTGCCCGATCTGGTGATGGGCCCGGCAGGACCGACCAAATGACGAATCTCGAGCCAGAGACCCCCGGAGCCGTCGCCGCCGCCGCGCCAGGCTGGAGGCAGGCGGTCAACATCTCCTTCTTCAGCGACCTCTTGCAGTCGATCGCCGACCGCGGCCGCGCCATCATCACGAGCGGGCGGCTCGGCGGCGGCAAGGACCTGGCGGGGCTCTGCGCCGAGCTCCTCTCCAGCCGCGGCGAGGCCTCAGGCGTCGCCCTGGCCCGGGAGGTCCTCGACCGCTACGACCTGCTGGACGACGCCGGCAAATGCGCCTTCCTGCGCGAGCTGGTGCTGCGCTTCGGGGCCGAGCCGAAGCAGCTCGAGCGGGCCATCGAGGCCTATCGGGCCGCCCCCGACCATCGCACGCTGCTCGACCTGCACAAGGCCGCGGAGCCGCGCCGGCAGGAGCTGATCCGCCGCCTGAACCTGTCGCCCGGCGGCACGCTGCGCCTCGTGCGCATGCGCGAGGAGCTGTTCAGGCACCAGCGCGAGCACCCCGAGCTGGAGGCGCTGGACGCCGATTTCCAGCACCTCTTCTCCTCCTGGTTCAACCGCGGCTTCCTGGTGCTGCGGCCGATCGACTGGTCGACCCCCGCCAACATCCTGGAGAAGATCATCCGCTACGAGGCGGTCCACGCCATCGAGAGCTGGGACGACCTGCGCCGCAGGCTGCAGCCCGCCGACCGGCGCTGCTTCGCCTTCTTCCACCCGCAGGTGGTCGACGAGCCGCTGATCTTCGTGGAGGTGGCGCTGACCTCCGAGATCCCCGGCGGCATCGGCGGCTTGCTGGCCGAGGACCGCGCCGTCATCGAGCCCCGGCAGGCCAACACGGCCGTGTTCTACTCCATCTCGAACTGCCAGGAGGGGCTGCGCGGCATCTCCTTCGGCAATTTCCTGATCAAGCAGGTGGTCGAGGAACTGGCCCGGCAGGTTCCAACCCTGAAGGCCTTCGTCACGCTCTCGCCCGTTCCGGGCTTCGCCTCCTGGCTGGCCCGCGAGCGCCGCAACGAGGCGTCTCAGGCGCTGACGCGCGAGGACAAGACCGTGCTGGAGGGCCTGGACCAGGAGGGCTGGGCGCAGGACCCGGCCCGGCTGCCGGCGCTCCGGCGCACCCTGACCGAGGCCGCGGCCTACTACTTCCTGCGCGCCAAGACCCCCGGCGGACGACCGGTGGACCCGGTGGCCCGCTTCCATCTGGGCAACGGCGCCCGCCTGGAGCGGATCAACTGGCTGGGAGACGCGTCGCGCAAGGGCATGGCCCAGGCCCACGGGCTGATGGTCAACTACCTCTACGACCTCGACGACATCGAGCGGAACCACGAGGCCTTCGTCAACAAGGGGCGGGTGGCCGCCGCCTCCAGCGTCCGCGGCGCGCTCAGGTCGGACCTTCCCTCCCGCGACGTCGTCCCGCTGCAGTAGAGCAACACCGAAAGACGCATCATGTCCGACAATCTCTTCGCGCTCGTTCGCCAGCGCATCGGCACGCCCGGCAAGCTGTTCATCGAAACCAGCGACGGCCGGCGCTTCACCTACGCAGACATGCTGGAGCTCTCGGCCAGGCTCGCCCATGGGCTGACCTCCCGGGGCGTGCAGACCGGAGACCGCGTCGCCGTGCAGGTGGAGAAGAGCGCCGAGGCGATCATGCTCTACCTGGCCTGCCTGCGGGCGGGCGCGGTATACCTGCCGCTCAATACGGCATACACATTGGCCGAGCTGGAATACTTCATCGGCGACGCCGAGCCCCGGATGGTGGTCGCCTCCCCGCGCAACGGCGCGGCGCTGGGCGAACTGGCCGCGCGGCTCGGGGTTGCGGCCACGGAGACGCTGGGAACGTCCGGCGACGGATCGCTGATGGAGCTCGCCCGGACGATGCCGGCCGATTTCGCCGACGTCGCCCGCGGCAAGGACGACCTGGCGGCCATTCTGTATACATCAGGCACGACGGGCCGCTCCAAGGGCGCCATGCTGACGCATTGGAACCTCGCCTCGAACGCCCTGACGCTGGAGGAATACTGGCGTTTCACCGCCGACGACGTGCTGCTGCACGCGCTGCCGATCTTCCACACGCACGGCCTCTTCGTGGCGACGAACACCATCCTGATGGCGAACGCCTCGATGCTGTTCCTGCCCAAGCTCGACGCCGACGAGATGATGCGGTTGATGCCGCGCGCCACCACCATGATGGGGGTGCCGACCTTCTATGTGCGCCTGCTGCAGGAGCCGCGGCTCAACCGCGAGACCACGGCGCATATGCGCCTCTTCGTGTCCGGCTCGGCGCCGCTGCTGGCCGAGACGCACCGCGCCTGGAGCGAGCGCACCGGCCACGCCATCCTGGAGCGCTACGGGATGACGGAGACCAATATGAGCACCTCCAACCCGTATGACGGAGACCGCGTGCCCGGCACCGTCGGCTTCCCGCTGCCCGGCGTGGAGCTGCGCGTCGTCGACCCGGAGAGCGGCGCGGCGCTGCCGGACGGCGAGGTCGGCATGATCGAGGTGAAGGGCCCGAACGTGTTCAAGGGCTACTGGCGCATGCCGGAGAAGACCGCGGCGGAGTTCAAGCCCGACGGCTTCTTCATTACCGGCGACCTCGGCAAGATCGACGAGCGCGGCTATGTGCACATCGTCGGCCGCGGCAAGGACCTCGTCATCACGGGCGGCTACAACGTCTATCCCAAGGAGGTCGAGACCGAGATCGACTCCATCCCGGGCGTGGTGGAGAGCGCCGTGATCGGCGTGCCGCATCCGGACTTCGGCGAGGGCGTGACGGCGGTGGTGGTGGTGCCGCCCGGGTCGACGCTCACCGAAAAGGACGTGCTGGCGCGCCTGGAGGGCCGGCTGGCCAAGTTCAAGCAGCCGAAGCGCGTGTTCCTGACCGAGGAGCTGCCCCGCAACACCATGGGCAAGGTGCAGAAGAACGTGCTGCGCGAGCAGCACAAGGACCTGTACGCGAAGTAAGCCCCCCTCCCGGACCGGGAGAGCAAGAGACAAAAAAGCCCCGGGCGCAACCCGGGGCTTGTTCGTTTCAGGAGACCGGAATGGCTTACGCCACGGCTTCCTTGGCGCGCTCGGCGCGCTTGCGGTCGTTCGGGTCCAGCCAGACCTTGCGCAGGCGGATCGCCTTGGGGGTGACCTCGACCAGCTCGTCGTCCTGGATATAGGCCAGCGCCTTCTCAAGCGTCATGCGGATCGGCGGGGTGAGGCGCACGGCCTCGTCCTTGCCGGCGGCGCGGACGTTGGTGAGCTTCTTGCCCTTCAGCAGGTTCACTTCCAGGTCGTTGTCGCGGCTGTGCTCGCCCACGATCATGCCCTGGTAGATCTTCCAGCCCGGCTCGATCATCATCGGGCCGCGGTCTTCCAGGTTCCACATCGCATAGGCCACGGCCTCGCCGATGTCGTTGGAGATCAGCACGCCGTTGCGGCGGCCGGCGATCTCGCCCTTCCACGGCGCATATTCGTGGAAGATGCGGTTCATGATCGCGGTGCCGCGCGTGTCGGTCAGCAGCTCGCCCAGATAGCCGATCAGGCCGCGGGTCGGAGCGTGGAACACGAGGCGCAGGCGATTGCCGCCCGAAGGCCGCATCTCCATCATCTCGGCCTTGCGCTCGGACATCTTCTGCACGACGACGCCCGAATGCTCCTCGTCCACGTCGATCGTGACCTCCTCGATGGGCTCGAGGATCTCGTTGGTGGCCTCGTCGCGCGAGAACACCACCTTCGGGCGCGACACGGCGAGCTCGAAGCCCTCGCGGCGCATCTGCTCGATCAGGATGGCGAGCTGAAGCTCGCCGCGGCCGGCGACCTCCATGGCGTCCTTGTCGGGCGACTCGGTGACGCGCAGCGCGATGTTGCCCTCGGCCTCCTTGAGCAGGCGGTCGCGGATGACGCGGCTGGTGACCTTGTCGCCCTCGGTGCCGGCGAGCGGGCTGTCATTGACGCGGAACTGCATCGTGACGGTGGGCGGATCGATGGGATGGGCCGGCAGCGGGCCCTCGACGGAGGGGTCGCAGAAGGTGTCCGCGACGGTGCCCTTCACCATGCCGGCGATGGCGACGATGTCGCCGGCCTCGGCCTCGTCCACCGGCACGCGCTCCAGGCCGCGGAAGCCCAGCACCTTGGAGATGCGGCCCTGCTCGATGAGCGCGCCCTTGGCGTCGAACACCTTGAAGGCCTGGTTCGGCTTCACCGTGCCGGACGTGATGCGCCCGGTGACGATGCGGCCCAGATAGGGGTTCGCCTCCAGGATGGTGCCGAGCAGGCGGAACGCGCCCTCCTCGACGGCCGGAGGCGCGACGTGCTCGAGCACGAGGTCGAAGAGCGGGGCGAGGTCGGTCTTGGGGCCGTCCGGGTTTTTCGCCATCCAGCCCTGCTTGGCCGAGCCGTACAGGATGGGAAAATCGAGCTGGTCGTCGGTGGCGTCGAGCGCGGCGAAGAGGTCGAACACCTCGTTCACGACCTCGGTGGCGCGCGCCTCCGGCTTGTCGATCTTGTTGATGGCCACGATGGGCTTGAGGCCGAGCTTCAGCGCCTTGCCGACCACGAACTTGGTCTGCGGCATGGGGCCCTCGGCCGCGTCGACGAGCACGACGACGCCGTCCACCATGTTGAGGATGCGCTCCACCTCGCCGCCGAAATCGGCGTGGCCGGGCGTGTCGACGATGTTGATGCGGACATCCTTCCACTGCACCGAGGTGCACTTGGCCAGGATGGTGATGCCGCGCTCGCGCTCCAGGTCGTTGGAGTCCATCGCGCGCTCGGCGACCTTCTGGTTCTCGCGGAAGGTGCCGGACTGGGCGAGGAGCTTGTCCACCAGGGTCGTCTTGCCATGGTCGACGTGGGCGATGATCGCGATGTTGCGCAGCTTCATGGGTGATCTCTCAATCGCCAAACGCCAAAGCCCGGCTCCGTGGGAGTCGGGCTGGTCCTCGGCCTGTCCGTATTCATTCGTTGCGGCGCAATAGCACACCGGGGCTCCCCGGACAACGAAGGATTGCGTCACGGGAGCGTCCCGGCGGCGGCTGACCAGCGCACGCGTCGGTAGAAGAAAGATGGGGCGCGGTTGGTGGAGAACAAGGGGGAGGTGAATAGACTCGCCCGAGTCGGCGTGTTTCCCGGTTTCGTTGGCCTCTTATAGGACATTGTTCTTACCGCGATTTGCTGCCCAATAGGAGCGGCGACAAACCGAAGACATCAGCCACCGTCTCTATCGGACTTAGTGAAGCTCAACAGAAGCCGTAGCTGGTGTGCTAAAGGGCTGCAAAAGAAGCAAGCCTGAGGCTCCCCTCCCCCCCCTACTCCCCCGCGGCGCGGAGGGGGGTGAGGGTGCGGGGGGCGCGGTCGTCGGCGGGTCTGTCGGGGAGGACGCGGCGGCGTTCGGAGATGGCGTGGCGGACCTGCTCCAGCGCCAGCGAGAAGGTGGCGAGGCGGCCGGTGTCGATCTGCTCGCGGGTGGCCAGCGCCAGGGTCTCCGAGAAGGCCTCGTCGGCCTGCACCTCGAGATCGTCGAGCGCCTTCTGGCTCTCGGCCGTGCGGGCCTTGCGCATGATGCCGAGCAGCCTTTCGAGCCGCTGCGCCTGCTCGTGGCCGCGCGTGCGCAGCCGGCCGGCGAAGGCGGCGCCGGCGGAGGCCACGCCGCCCACCACCATGGCGATGATGTAGAACCAGTCGCCATAGCGATCCAGGAAGGTCTCCTCGTCGCCGTCCAGATAGGCGGCGGCGCCGGGATGCACCGTGATGCGGGCGCCCTTCTCGGTGTCGGGCGCCTCGATGCGGGCGGCCAGCGGCACGGCGGCGGCGAGGTCCGGCCGCATCTCGTAGAGGCGGCGGGTGAAATCGGTCACCAGCGAGTCCGCCAGCTTGGATTGGGCCACGATGCGGTAGACCGCCGCGATGGTGGAGACCGACTCGCTCGGCTTCGGGGGCGCGCCGCCGAAGGCCCCGCGGACGATCTGCAGGCTGTCATAGGCGGTCGTGCGCTGCGCGATGGCGTCCGCCTCGGCGATGGGCAGGAACACCGGCGCGGAGCCGTTGGCCGCCGCCACCGCCGCCACGACGGCCGGGACGAGGTTGCCGGTGACGGGCCCCACGGCCAGCACCACGTCCACGCGGCGGTCGCGCACGGCGGGCAGCACGTCGTCGGGATCGAGCGCGACGCGCGCCACCTCGTGGCCGGGCACCTCGTATTGCTGCAGGATGGTCTCCAGCAGCCGGTCGTTCACGGGGGAATGGCGCAGCACGCCCACGGTCTTGCCGCGCAGGTCGCCCACGCCCGAGATGGCGCTGCCCCCGGGGGCCAGCAGGACGGCGGCGTTGCGGTGCAGGATGGCGACGAGCTGGCCGGCGGCCGGCGTCGCGAGGTCGCTGCGCACCACCGCGAGGTCGGCCTTGCCGTCGTCGAAGGTCGCGGCCGCCTCGGCGGGGCCGGGCACCGTGACGATGCGCAGCCGGATGGCGGCGCGGTCCCGGCGCAGGTTCTGCGCCACCGCGTGGACGAGCCTGGCGTCTTCGCTGGTGGGCGGACCCACCGCGACGGTCAGCTCGGTGGGGCGCGAATAGGCGTAGGCGGCGGCCACGACCGCGAGCGCGACCGCAAACATGCCGGCCGCCATGAACAGCGCTCGTTTCATCCGCAGCGGCTACGCCTCCGGGCCGGGCCCGGCCCCGCCTGGGGCCGACGCATCCCGAGAAAGGTGGATCGCGACCCGGTACCCGGCAAGTGTGGCGCCCTCGCGGCGGCCACACGGATGCGTGATCGGGGGCCTTAGAGCCCGTGCTTGCGCTTGCGCGCGCCCAGCGTGCGCAGGCGCAGGGCGTTGAGGCGGATGAAGCCCTGGGCGTCGCGGTGGTCGTAGGCCACGGCGCCTTCCTCGAAGGTGACGAGGTCCTGGTCGTAGAGCGAATAGGGGCTCTCGCGGCCGATCACCCAAGCCGAGCCCTTGTAGAGCTTCAGGGTGACGCGGCCGGTGACGGCCTCCTGCGACTTGTCGATCAGGGCCTGCAGCATCTCGCGCTCGGGCGAGAACCAGAAGCCGTTGTAGATCAGCTCGGCGTATTTCGGCATCAGCTCGTCCTTGAGGTGAGCCGCGCCGCGGTCGAGCGTGATGGATTCGATGCCCCGGTGGGCGAAATACAGGATCGTGCCGCCGGGCGTCTCGTACATGCCGCGGCTCTTCATGCCAACGAAGCGGTTCTCGACGAGGTCCAGCCGGCCGATGCCGTTGGCGCGGCCGAGTTCGTTCAGCTTGGTCAGAAGGGTCGCGGGCGACATCCGTACGCCGTCGATCGCGACCGGGTCGCCCTTCTCGAAGTCCATCGTGATGATGGTGGGCGTATCGGGCGCCTGCTCGGGGTCGATGGTGCGCGAGTAGACGTAGTCGGGCACTTCCTGGGCCGGGTCCTCCAGCACCTTGCCCTCCGAGGAGGCGTGCAGCAGGTTGGCGTCCACCGAGAAGGGCGCCTCGCCGCGCTTGTCCTTGGCGATCGGGATCTGGTTCTGCTCGGCGAACTCCAGCAGCTTGGTGCGGGAGGTCAGGTCCCACTCGCGCCAGGGCGCGATGATGGTGATGTCGGGCTTCAGCGCGTAGTAGCCGAGCTCGAAGCGGACCTGGTCGTTGCCCTTGCCGGTGGCGCCGTGCGAGACGGCGTCCGCCCCGACCTTCTCGGCGATCTCGATCTGCTTCTTGGCGATCAGCGGGCGGGCGATGGAGGTGCCGAGCAGGTACAGCCCCTCATATTGCGCGTTGGCGCGGAACATCGGGAACACGTAGTCGCGCACGAATTCCTCGCGCACGTCCTCGATGAAGATGTTCTCGGGCTTGATGCCGAGCAGCAGGGCCTTGTCGCGCGCCGGGCCCAGCTCCTCGCCCTGGCCGAGATCGGCCGTGAAGGTCACGACCTCGCAGCCATAGGTGGTCTGCAGCCACTTCAGGATGATGGAGGTGTCCAGCCCGCCCGAATAGGCGAGCACGACCTTGTTGACGCGCTTCTCGGCCATGATCGTCATCTCTCTGCGGCCGGCGCGCCTCGCAGAACGAGAACCGCCGGCCTCGCCGTGGGAAATCGCGCGGGACTATAGGCATGGTCGAGCCCGGCGCAAGCTCAGCCTCCCGTTCCATGGCCTTAGCACGAATAAGTGGCCGATCGTTCGAATGCGAGCGATCCGCTTAGTGCGCCTATAACGTGCAATAATCAATTACACGCCTACCACTTGCATTGTGCAGTGGCGAAGGATGCGAGTTGCTGCATGGCTTTCGGCGTGTATGTCGCCCCGACGGGCAAGAGCACTGTGGACGGTCTGCTGTCCGGCGTGCCCTGGAACACCGCGAACCTGACTTTCAGTTTCCCGACGCTCGCGAGCCAGTATGGCGCTGACTACAACTGGGCGGGAGGCTACGCGGAAACGCGGCAAGGCTTTGCGGCGTTCACCGCCGCCCAGCAGACCATGGTCCGCTCCGTGCTGGCCGAGTATTCCTCTTTCGCCAACCTGACCTTCACGGAGACCAGCGGAGGCGCGGGCGACATGCGCTTCGGCCGCTCGGGCGCGGTCGACTCCAGCGGCGCCTATGCGTGGGCCTATATGCCCACGGCCGGCGCCGGCGGCGACGCCTGGTTCAAGCGGAGCTGGACCACCCCGCCGCAGACCGGCACGTTCGATTACCTGGCGGTGATGCACGAGATCGGCCACGCGCTGGGGCTGAAGCATTCCTTCGAGACCAGCGGCTCCTTCGGGGCCATGCCGTCCAGCCTCGACGGCAACGACTACACGATCATGTCGTACCAGGCCTTCCCGGGCGCGCGCTACAACGTCGTGAACTATCCGGGCAGCTACGCCCAGACGCCGATGCTGTACGACATCCAGGCGCTCCAGAGCCTCTATGGGGCCAACTTCAACACGAATGCGGGCGCGACCACCTACCGGTGGAGCCAGACCACCGGCGAGATGTTCATCAACGGCGTCGGCCAGGGCGCGCCGGCCGGCGCCCGCATCGAGATGACGCTGTGGGACGGCGGCGGCTTCGACACCTATGACTTCTCGGCCTACACGCGCGGGCTGCGGATCGACCTCAATCCGGGCTCGTGGGTCACTGAGACCAACCTCGCCGGTTCGCAGGTGGCGCAGTTCAGCCCCACCGCCTATGCGCCCGGAATGATCGCCAACGCGTTCCTGTCCAACGGCGACCTGCGCTCCCTGATCGAGGCCGCCAATGGCGGCTCGGCCAACGACATTCTGGTCGGCAACCAGGCCAACAACCTGCTGAACGGCAACGCCGGCAATGACACGCTGCAGGGCGGCGCCGGCGCGGACACGCTGGTCGGCGGTCTCGGGGCCGACAGCCTCGACGGCGGCGACGGCTTCGACACCGCATCCTATACGGCCGCTTCGGGCGGCGTCACGGTGGATCTCGGCGCGGGGCTGGGCGCCGGCGCCGAGGCGACCGGGGATCTCCTGGTCCGGGTCGAAGCCGTGATCGGCTCCGGCTCCAACGACGTCCTGCGAGGCGACGCGAACGCCAACCTCCTCGATGGCGGCGCTGGCCTCGACCAGCTCTACGGCGGCGCCGGCGCCGACACGCTGCTGGGCGGCGCCGGCGACGACCTCCTGGTCGGCGGCGCCGGCGCGGACTCCCTGGACGGCGGCGCCGGCATGGACACGGCGAGCTACGCCACCGCGACCGCCGGCGTGGCGATCGACCTGCTCATGGCGGCCAACCAGAAGGGCGACGCCGCCGGCGACGTTTTCACCGGCGTGGAGCATTGGGTCGGCTCCGCCTATGCGGACAGCTTCGTGGCCGACAATGCGGGCCGCTGGTTCGACGGCGCCGCCGGCGTCGACAGCATCAAGGGCGGAACGGGCGCGGACGCGCTGTTCGGCGGCGCCGGCGACGACTGGCTGTCGGGCGGGCTCGGGGCCGACAGCCTCTCGGGCGGCGACGGTTTCGACGCGCTCTCCTACGCGGACTCGGCCGCGGCCGTGTCGGTGAACCTGCAGACCGGCGCCGTGTCCGGCGGCGCGGCCGCGGGCGACGTCATCTCGGGCTTCGAGGCGGTGGTCGGATCGTCCTTCAACGACGTGCTCACGGGCGACGCCGGGGCGAACCGCCTCGAAGGCGGGGCCGGAGCGGACCAGCTGTTGGGCGGCGCGGGCGCGGACACCCTGCTGGGCGGGGCGGGCGACGACACCCTGCTGGGCGGCGTCGGCGCCGACTCGCTGGATGGCGGGGCGGGCTTCGACGCCGTGAGCTACGCCAGCGCGCTGGCGGGCGTGCGCCTCAGCCTCGCCGACCCCGCGCAGGGGCTCGGCGACGCGGCCGGCGACCGCATCGCCGGAATCGAGGCCGTGATCGGCTCGTCCTACGCCGACATGATCACCGGCGACGCCCTCGCCAATCGCCTCCAGGGCGGCGGCGGGGCCGACATGCTGGTGGGCGGCGGCGGGGCGGATACGCTGTCGGGCGGCGCCGGGGCGGACGTGTTCGTGTTCGGCGTCGCTGCCGGGAAGGACGTGATCAGCGATTTCGTCGCGGGCGGCGCCGACCACGACGTGATCCGCCTGCTCGGCACGTCGATGACCAGCTACGCCAACCTTTTGAAGGCCTCGGCCCAGGTCGGCGCGGATGTCTGCATCTCGCTTTCGGCCAACGACACGATCACGCTCAGCAATGTGAGCCTGTCGAACCTCGCCATGTCGGACTTCCTGTTCGCCTGACGACGCATCGCCGGCCGCGCGGGCGCCTTGCAAAGCCCCCCGGCGCTGCTACCGTCCGGCCCATGCAACCCCATGTCGATTTCTGGTACGAGTTCGCCTCCACCTATTCCTTCCTGGCCGCGGAGCGGATCGAGGCGCTCGCGCAGGAGCGCGGCGTCGCCGTGCGCTGGCGGCCCTTCCTGCTGGGCGTCATCTTCAAGGCCCAGGGCTTCGCGACGACGCCCTTCAACCTGCAGCCCGTGAAGGGCCGCTACATGTGGCGGGACATGGAGCGCTGGTGCGACCGGATGGGCCTGCCGCTGACGCGGCCGGAGCCGTTTCCGCAGAACAGCCTCCATGCGGCGCGCGTCGCGATCGCGCTGCCCGAGGACGCCCGGCCAGCCTACTCCAAGGCGGTGTTCCGGCTGGAATTCTGCGAGGGCCGCTCGATCGCCGACCCCGAGGTGATCGCCGACGCCGTGCGGCAGACGGGGTTCGAGCTGGAGCCCGCCGTGACGGCGGCGCAGACGGACCTCGTCAAGCACGCGCTGCGCAAGGAGACCGAAGAGGCCGAGCGGCTCGGAATCTTCGGCGCGCCCGCGCTCGTCACCCCGGACGGGGAGCTCTTTTGGGGCAATGACCGCCTCGAGGAGGGGCTCGACTGGGCCCGGGGCCGCAGGTGAGCCTCGCCGGCGACGAGCTGGAGCGCTACGCCCGCCACGTCGTGCTGCGCGAGGTCGGCGGGCCGGGGCAGCAGAAGCTGCGCGCCGCCCGCGTGCTCGCGATCGGGGCGGGAGGCCTCGGCGCGCCGATGATCCAGTATCTGGCGGCGGCCGGGGTGGGGACGATCGGGATCGTCGACGACGACGTCGTGTCGCTCTCCAACCTGCAGCGGCAGGTGATCCACGGCACGCCCGATATCGGCCGCCCCAAGGTGGAGAGCGCCGCGGAGGCGGTGGCGCGGCTCAATCCCCATGTGCGGGTGGAGCAGCATCGGCTTCGGCTGGACGGCCGCAACGCCGAGGCGCTCGCCGCCGCCTATGACGTCGTGGCGGACGGGTCCGACAATTTCGAGACCCGCTACGCCGTGGCGGACGCCTGCTTCCGGGCGAAGCGGCCCCTGGTGACGGGCGCGCTCGGGCCCTTCGACGCCTCGCTGACGACCATCAGGGCGCATGAATCGGGCCCGGACGGCGCGCCGAACCCGACCTATCGCTGCCTCTTTCCCGAACCGCCCCCGCCCGGCGCCATCCCGGCCTGCGCCGAGGCGGGAGTGCTCGGCGCGCTGGCGGGCGTCGTCGGCAGCATGATGGCGCTGGAGGTGATCCGCGAGATCGTCGGCTTCGGCGAGGGCCTCGTCGGGCGCCTGCTGATGATCGACGCGCGCAGCATGCGCTTCGAGACGGTGCGGTACGGCTGGGATCCGGAGAACCCGCTCAGCGGCGTCGCCGCGCGGCGCTGATGGCCGCGGCGGCGCGCTTGCGGGGCGGCTCAGGCCGCCGGCATCGCGGTCTCGATGAGCCTCGCCCAGTAGCTCACGCCCACCGGGATGGCCTTGTCGTCGAAGTCGTAGCCGGGATTGTGCAGCCCGGCCGTGTCGCCGTTGCCGGTGAAGATGAAGGCGCCCGGGCGGGCGAGCAGCATGTAGGAGAAGTCCTCCGCCCCCATGGTGGGCTGCACGGCGGCGTTCACCCGGTCGGCGCCGACCACCTGCGCGGCGACGTCCGCCGCGAACGAGGTCTGGGCCTCGTGGTTCACCGTGCACGGATAGCCGCGGTCGTACTGAAGCGTCGCGACGGCCCCGTGCAGGGCGGCGACGCCGGTCGCGATCTCCTGCATGCGGGCCTGCACGAGGTCCTGCACCTTGGGGTTCAGGGTGCGGACGGTGCCTTTCAGGGTGGCGCTCTGGGGCAGCACGTTGAAGGCGTCGCCGGCGCGCACATAGGTGACCGACACCACCGCGGCCTC
The DNA here is from genome assembly GCF_054796215.1 of Alsobacter sp. SYSU BS001988. NCBI lineage: Bacteria > Pseudomonadati > Pseudomonadota > Alphaproteobacteria > Hyphomicrobiales > Alsobacteraceae > Alsobacter > Alsobacter sp. SYSU BS001988. Next base: position 528,064 of record NZ_JBTAMK010000001.1, read on the forward strand.
CAGCGGATCGACGTTGCGCGACACGATCGTCTGGAAGGCCGTGATGATCTGGGTCGCCACCATCACGGTGTCGATGGAGGCGTGCGGATGCGCCGCGTGCGCGCCGCGGCCGGCGATCTCCAGCGTGAAGCGGTCGGCGGCCGCCATCAGCGGGCCGGGGCGCAGCGCGAAAGCGCCGACCGGCAGGCCGGGCATGTTGTGCATGCCGTAGACCTCGGTGACGCCGAAGCGGTCCATCACGCCGTCCTCCACCATGGCGCGGCCGCCGCCCCCGCCCTCCTCGGCCGGCTGGAAGATCACCACCGCCGTGCCGGCGAAGTTGCGGGTCTCGGCCAGGTAGCGGGCCGCGCCCAGCAACATGGAGGTGTGCCCGTCATGCCCGCAGGCGTGCATCTTGCCGGGCGTCTGCGAGGCGTAGGGCTTGCCGGTCTCCTCGTGGATCGGCAGCGCGTCCATGTCGGCCCGCATGGCGATCACCTTGTCGCCCGGGAGGCGGCCCTTGATGACGCCCACGACGCCGGTCTTGCCGATGCCGGTCACGACCTCGTCGCAGCCGAACTCCTTCAGCTTCTCGGCGACGATCCCGGCCGTGCGGTGGACGTCGTAGTCGAGCTCGGGATGCGTGTGGAAGTCCTGTCGCCAGGCGGCGATCTCATCGGAGAGGGCGGCGACGCGGTTGATGATCGGCATGGGGGACGCTCGGTTCTGCAGGCGGCCGGATCTGCGGGCCGCAGGGGTGGGGCGGCCAGCAAATCGGATGGCCCAGCTTTGGTCAACGGCGGCGATCGGGGCCGCGGCCGCGGCCGGCGCCCTTGACGCGGCGCCGCGCGACGGAAACTCTGGCCGCAACCGGAGGCTATCCTGATGAACCTGACACCCCGCGAGATGCTGGCCCGCCTCGTGGCGTTTCCCACCGTCTCGCGCGATTCCAACCTGGATTGCATTCACTTCATCAGGGACTACCTGGCGGCCCACGGGGTCGAGAGCCGGCTCGTCCCCAACGCGGCGGGAGACAAGGCGAATCTCTACGCCACCGTGGGCCCGGCCGAGGCGGGCGGGGTCGTGCTGTCCGGCCACACCGACGTGGTGCCGGTCGACGGGCAGGCCTGGACGAGCGATCCCTTCACCCTGACGGAGCGCGACGGCAGGCTTTATGGCCGGGGCGCCTGCGACATGAAGGGCTTCGACGCGCTGGCCCTCGCCTTCGTGCCCGACATGCTGAAGGCGGGGCTGAAGCGGCCCGTCCATCTCGCGCTGAGCTATGACGAGGAGGTGGGCTGCCAGGGCGCGATCTCCATGGTGGACGAGATGGCCGCCCGCACCCCGACGCCCTCGGCCGTGATCGTCGGCGAGCCCTCGCGCATGAAGCTGGTCAACGGCCACAAGGGGTCGGTGTCCTATTTCACCACCGTGCGCGGCCATACGGTCCATTCCAGCCGGATCGACACCGGCGTGAGCGCCACCATGGTGGCGGCCCGGCTGGTGACCTGGCACGACGACGTCATGGAGGAGAACCGGCGCAACGCCGATCCGGCGAGCCCGTTCGAGCCGCCCTACACCACGCTGCATTGCGGCTACATCCGCGGCGGGACGGCCGCCAACGTGGTGGCCGACCGGTGCGAGTTCGTCTCGGAGATCCGCGCCATCCCGACCGAGGACCCGTGGGCGTTCAAGGCCCGCTTCGAAGCCTATGTGCGCGACGTGATCGAGCCCCGGATGCGGCGGATCGCCCCGGACGCCGGCGTCGACATCGTCCACCGGGCCGCCGTGCACGGGCTGCGCCCGGAGCCGGACGGGGCGGCCGAGCGCCTCGTGCGCCGGCTCACGGGCGACAACGCCGTGGGCGTGGTGTCCTACGGCACGGAAGCGGGGCTGTTCCAGCGGGCCGGGTGGTCGACCGCGGTGTGCGGCCCGGGCGACATCGCCCAGGCCCATCAGGCCGACGAATATATCGAGATCTCGGAGCTCGAGCAGGGCGCGCGCTTCATGCGGGGCCTGATCGCCGAGCTGGCCGCCTGAGCGCATCGTTTGAAGCCGAAAACAACTGGACCGCGCGCCGAAAGCCCGTCTACTCTCGCGGCTTCGCGCCGGACCGGCGCGTAAAATAAGCAATCCCGGAGATCGACGACCGCCGCTGTCGAGGGGACGCGACGGCGCTTCATCCGGAACGGAGGGTTTCACTCGATGCTTCGCAAGGTTCTCTTCGCGGCCGCAGCGGCCCTGGCGTTGTCGGCCGGGTCAGCCGCGGTGGCGCCGGTCTCGGCGGCCACCCTGCGCTACGCCAACCAGGGCGACCTCAAGTCGCTCGACCCCTACACCCTCAACGAGACGACGACGAACGCCCATCTGGGCAACGTCTATGAGGGCCTGACCTCGCGCGGCAAGGACCTGGCCATCGGACCCGGACTGGCCGAACGCTGGGAGACCCCCGAGCCGACGCGCTGGCGCTTCTACCTGCGCAAGGGCGTGAAATTCGCCAATGGCGAGGACTTCAGCGCCGACGACGTGCTGTTCTCGGCCGACCGCGTGCGCGCGGCCGGGTCGAACTTCACGACGCGCGTCCCCAAGGACGCCAAATTCGTCAAGGTCGACGACCACACCGTCGACGTGGTGCTGTCGTCGCCGAACCCGATCCTGCATTACCAGTGGGACACCTGGTACATCATGTCCAAGAAGTGGGCCGAGGCGAACAACGCCGTCGCCCCCACTCCGGCCAGCGCGACGACGCCGAGCTACGCCTCGCTCAACGCCAACGGCACCGGCCCGTTCAAGATCGAGAGCCACCAGCCGGGCGTGAAGACCGTGTTCAAGCCGAACCCGGGCTGGTGGGGCAAGCCGGAGCATAACCTCACCGAGGTGATCTTCACCCCGATCAACTCCGACTCGACCCGCGTCGCGGCGCTGCTCTCGGGCGAGGTCGACATCATCGAGCCGGTTCCGATCCAGGACATCCAGCGCATCAGCCAGACCGGCAACGCCCAGGTGCTGACCGGCCCCGAGCTGCGCACCATCTTCCTCGGCTTCGACCAGACCCGCGACGAACTGCTGGAATCGAACGTCAAGGGCAAGAACCCCTTCAAGGACGTGCGCGTCCGCGAGGCGTTCTACAAGGCCATCGACATCGAGGCGATCAAGAGCCGCGTCATGCGCGGGCTGTCGACGCCTTCCGCGCTGATGATCGCGCCCGAGCTGTTCGCGCTGTCGAAGGACTTCACCCGCCCGAAGGTGGATCCGGACGGCGCCAAGAAGCTCCTGGCCGAGGCGGGCTATCCGAACGGCTTCGAGGTCGGCATGGATTGCCCGACGGACCGCTACGTCAATGACGGGCCGATCTGCCAGGCGGTGGTCGGCATGCTGGCGCGCGTGGGCGTCAAGATCAACCTGAACGCCCAGCCCAAGGCGCAGTACTTCGCCAAGATCCTGAAGCCGAACGGCTACAAGACCTCGTTCTACCTGCTCGGCTGGACGCCCGGCACGCTCGACAGCCACAACGTCCTCTATGACATCATGGGCTGCCGCGACGACGCCAACGTGGCTCGCGGCGAGACGAACCTGGGCGGCTACTGCAACAAGAAGCTCGACGCGCTCACCGACCAGATCCTGGTGGAAACCGACGTCAACAAGCGCAACCAGCTGATCAAGCAGGCCTTCCAGATCGGCTTCGACGACTATTCCTACATTCCCCTGCACCAGCAGTCGCTGGCCTGGGGCGTGGCCAAGAACGTGAAGCTGGTGCAGCGCGCCGACAACCAGGTGCTGCTGTACTGGATCACCAAGCAGTAAGCCCGATCGTCACCGGCGCCTTCAGCGGGCGCCGGTGACGTCGCCGTTCTCCCCGACCGGGCGACGGCGCGGGATCCCGGCCCCGTTCCCGCCTGAACGGTCCGGCGGACGCCCGCTCAGACCATCCGCAAGGCCCCACGAAAGAGGACCATGCTCGCTTTCATCCTGCGCCGCCTGTTCCAGTCCGTCCTGGTGCTGCTCTCCGTCGGCGTGATCGCCTTTGCGCTGTTCAGGCTCGTCGGCGACCCGGTCAACCAGATTGTCTCCATCGACACTCCCTCCGAGCAGCGCGAGCAGATCCGCAAGGATCTCGGGCTCGACGATCCGTCGATCGTGCAATTCGGACGCTATCTCGTCCGGGCGGCCCGGTTCGACTTCGGCATCTCCTACCAGTTCCGCCAGCCCGTCTCGACGCTGATCGGCGAGCGCATGCCGGCGACGCTGGAGCTCACGCTCATGGCGGCCCTGATGTCGCTCGTCGTCGGCATCCCGATGGGCGTCTACACGGCGTTGCGGCGCGGCTCGTTCCTGTCGAGCGTGTTCATGAGCGTGTCGCTCATCGGCGTGTCGCTGCCCACCTTCCTGATCGCCATCCTGCTGCGCTGGATCTTCTCCGTGCAGCTCGGCTGGCTGCCCTCCTTCGGGCGCGGCGCCGTCGTGTCGCTCGGCTGGTGGTCCACCGGTCTGCTGACCGTCAGCGGAATCAAGGCGCTGATCCTGCCGGCGATCACGCTCGGCCTGTTCCAGATGACGCTGATCATGCGCCTCGTCAGGGCCGAGATGCTGGAGGTGCTGCGCACCGACTACATCAAGTTCTGCCGGGCGCGCGGGCTCTCCGACCGGGCCGTCCATTTCGGCCATGCGCTGAAGAACACGCTGGTGCCGGTGATCACCATCGCGGGCCTGCAGCTGGGCTCCATCATCGCCTTCGCGCTGATCACCGAATATGTGTTCCAGTGGCCCGGCATGGGCGCGCTGTTCCTCGGGGCGGTGCAGAATGTCGACATCCCGATCATGGCGGCGTATCTGCTTCTGGTGTCTTTCATCTTCGTCGTCGTGAACCTCGTGGTCGACATCCTCTACGCGGTGGTCGACCCGCGCCTCCGCGCCAACATGCAGGCCGCCTGATGGCCGACGTCACCTCCCCCCTGTCGACCCAGACGCCGGACCCGCGCTCGCGTTACGCCCGCTTCCGGGACTCCGACCTGCTGGCGAGCTTCCTGTCGTCGAAGCTCACGATGGTCTCCGGCCTGGTCACCGTGCTGATGATCTTCGGCGCCCTGCTGGCGACCTGGATCGCGCCCACGAACCCCTTCGACCCGGCCAGCGTCGACCTGATGAACTCGCTGTTCCCGCCCCGCTGGATAGAGGGCGGCGATCCGCGCTTCCTGCTCGGCACCGACAACCAGGGCCGCGACCTCTGGTCGGCCATCCTGTACGGGATGCGGGTGTCGCTGATCATCGGCATCGTGGGCGTCATCATCGCGGCCACGCTGGGCATCGGGCTCGGCCTGCTGGCCGGCTATGTGGGCGGGCGGGTCGACGCGCTGATCATGCGCGTGGCCGACATCCAGCTCACCTTCCCGGCCATCCTGATCGCGCTCGTCATCGACGGCGTGGTGCGATCGGTGTTCAAGGGCCTCGGCCGCGAGCAGACCGCGTTCAGCGTGCTCGTGGTGTCGATCGGACTGTCCTTCTGGGTCCAGTACGCGCGCACCATCCGCGGCTCGACCATGATCGAGAAGAACAAGGACTACGTGCACGCGGCCCGCCTGATGGGCGTCCCGGCCTGGCTGATCATGCTGCGCCACGTCCTGCCCAACGTGATCGGCCCCGTGCTGGTCATCCTCACCATCAATCTCGCGCTGGCCATCATCACCGAGGCGACGCTCTCCTTCCTGGGCGTCGGCCTGCCCCCGACGCAGCCTTCGCTGGGCACGCTGATCCGCATCGGCAACGACTTCCTGTTCTCCGGCGAATGGTGGATCGTGGCCTTTCCGGGCGTGACGCTGGCCGTGTTCGTGCTGGCCGTGAACCTGCTCGGCGACTGGCTGCGCGACGCCCTCAACCCGAAATTGCGATGACCGAACCCGTCCTTTCCGTCCGCGACCTCTGCGTCGAGTTCGTCACCCGACGCGGCGTGCTGCGCGCGCTCGACCGCGTCTCCTTCGACATCCACAAGGGCGAGGTGCTGGGGGTCGTCGGCGAGTCCGGCGCCGGCAAGTCGGTGACCGGCTCGGCCGTCATCGGGCTCATCGAGCCGCCCGGCCGCATCGCCTCCGGGGAGGTGCGGCTGCAGGGCGAGCGCATCGACAACCTCTCGCCCGAGGCCATGCGGCACGTGCGCGGCAAGCGCATCGGCATGGTGTTCCAGGATCCGCTGACCAGCCTCAACCCGCTCTACCGGGTGGGCGACCAGCTGACCGAGACCATCCGCACGCATCTGCCGCTGAACGCCGCGCAGGCGCGCCGCCGGGCCATCGAGCTCCTCGCCGAGGTCGGCATCCCGGCGCCCGAGCGGCGCATCGACGGCTACCCGCACGAGTTCTCCGGCGGCATGCGCCAGCGCGTCGTGCTGGCCCTGGCGCTCTGCGCCGAGCCCGAACTGGTGATCGCCGACGAGCCCACCACGGCGCTCGACGTCTCCGTGCAGGCGCAGATCATCACGCTCTTGAAGCGCATCTGCGCCGAGCGCGGCACGGCGGTGATGCTCATCACGCATGACATGGGGGTGATCGCCGAGACCGCCGACCGCGTGGCGGTGATGTATGCCGGCCGCGTCGCCGAGATCGGGCCGGTCCGCGAGGTGGTCAGCCGGCCGTTCCACCCCTATGCGGCCGGCCTGATGGGCTCCATCCCGACCCTGGAGAGCTCCGCCGACCGCCTCGTGCAGATCCCCGGCTCGATGCCGCGCCTCACCCGGATCCCGGCCGGCTGCGCCTTCAATCCGCGCTGCCCGCACGCGCATGACCGCTGCCGCGTGGAGCGGCCGGAACTCCTGAGCCGCGGCGAGCATCTCGTCGCCTGCCATCTCTATGACGAACCGGGCGTCGACGCCGAGGCCCTGGTGCAGCGCGACCGGGTCGCGGCCGCCGTCAGGCCCGCGGCGGTCGCCGGAGGCGTCGCATGAGCGCCGAGGCCGACCCGAACTTCGTCGACATCCGCGACCTGCGCCGCGTCTTCGACGTCTCCAAGCCCTGGCTCGAGCGGACGCTCGCGCGCGAGGGACGCCAGCATCTGAAGGCGGTCGACGGCGTGACGCTGACCATCCGGCGCGGCGAGACCTTCGCGCTGGTCGGCGAATCCGGCTCCGGCAAGTCGACGGTCGCCCGCATGGTGGTGGGCCTGCTGCCGCCGACCTCCGGCGAGGTGATGATCGACGGCGTCTCGATGACGGCGTCCAAGGACGCCGCCGCCCGCCGAAAGCTGCGCCGCCGCATCCAGATGATCTTCCAGGACCCTTACGCCAGCCTCGATCCGCGCTGGCGGGTGGGTCGGATCATCGCCGAGCCGATCCGGGCCTTCGGCCTCGCCCGGGAGCAGGGCGTCGAGGCGCGGGTCGGCGAGCTCCTGCGCCTCGTCGGGCTCGACCCTGCCGACGCGGCCAAGTTCCCGCACGAGTTCTCGGGCGGCCAGCGCCAGCGCGTCGCCATCGCGCGCGCGCTCGCGGCGGAGGCCGACTTCATCGTCTGCGACGAGCCCACCTCGGCGCTCGACGTGTCGGTCCAGGCCCAGATCCTGAACCTGATGAAGGATCTCCAGGACCGGCTGGGACTGACCTATCTGTTCATCAGCCACAACCTCGCCGTCGTGCGCCACATGGCGGCGACCATCGGGGTCATGTATCTCGGCCGCGTCGTCGAGGTCGCGCCGGCCAAGCGGCTCTTCTCGCATCCGCGGCACCCCTATACCCGCATGCTGCTCGACGCGGTGCCGGATCTGGCCATGTCGGGCCGGCCGCGCACGCCGGTGCAGGGCGAGATCCCGAACCCGATCTCGCCGCCCTCGGGATGCACCTTCAATCCGCGCTGCGCGCTCGCCAATGACCGCTGCCGCCGCGAGATCCCGCCGCTGGCGGACGGCGTCGCGTGCCACGCGGTGCATGAGGGCCGGGCGGACGCCAGCGCGCTGCCGCAGGTGGCCGGCTTCTAGAGCATGCCGTGTTTCGACGGAAACACAGCATGCTGTCGTTTCCTGGTGGTCGCATGCTTTGGCGCGAAAATCCGGTTTCCGCCTTTTCGCAGCATGCTCTAGGGCCTCAGCACGGGGCGCTGGGACCGGTTCGCGCCCGGTCCGGACGGAGTCTGCGCCGGAGACGGCGTCGGCTTGGCGTCGGCCGCCGTCTCCGGGGCGCGGCCCGGCTTCGGCCGGCTGGTGCGGTACTGGCCGCGGTCCACCGCGATGATGGTCACCGCGCCGAGCACGAGGGTGGAGAGCCACCAGGCCTGCGCCGCCCCTTGCCCGAGCGCCGCGAGCGTGAACGCGACGGTCAGCATCATCAGGGCGCCGGGGCTCGCCCCTGGCGAAAGCCGCTTCGATCCCACGACGGCGCGCGCCAGCAGCAGCGCGAGCGCGGCGGCGCCCAGGAAACCGAGCTCGAACCAGATCTCGAACAGAAGGCCGCTGGGCGACCCCGCCGGCAGGAGCCCGGCCAGGCGCGCCCGCAAGGCGGTGTCGAGCCCGTGGCCGGTGAGCAGGCGCAGCGGCTGGTCGGTGACGATGCGGCACCAGACCCGGATCGCGTCGGCGCGCGCGCTGGCGACCCCGAAGACGAGCTTGGCCAGAGGCCGCAGCGCGAAGGGGACGAGGGGGGCGGCCAGCACGAGCCCGGGCAGCAGCGCCAGCGCCACGCGCCGCCCCAGCCGCGGGTTGACGGTGGCGCAGGCGTAGACCAGCGCGCCCAGCACCAGCGCCACGAGCGCGGGCAGATTGTCGCCGAGGATCAGGGCCGCCGTCACGGCCGCCACGAGGGCGAAGCCGGAGGCCAGCCTGTCCTTGGAGAGCAGCCATGTCACGGCGGCGGGCGCCAGGACGACCGTGACCAGCAAGCCCCGCTCCAGCAAGGCGCGGTCGAGCTCGGGATCGGGGCTGCGGCCGGAGGCGGCCCGCCATGCGATGGCCAGGGCGGCCAGGGCGGCCAGGCCCGCCCCGATCGGCATCAGATAGAGATTGGTGACGCGCATGCGGTCCGGCAGGCTCGACACGGCGACGAGGCCGACCAGCGCAGACGCCGAGAGGTTCAGCAGGCGCTCGGTCGCCTCGGAGGGGAACGGCGTCCAGAGCAGCGAAAGCGCCGCCCAGAAGGCCAGGAACACCGCCACGCCGGCGGTCGGGGTCAGGAGCGAGCGAACCGCCCGGTCGAGCGGCTGGCGTCCCTCGCTCTCGATCGCGCTCGCCAGCACCATGAGGGCGATGCCGACCGGCGCGGCGACGACGAGGCCGCGCCGCGATCCGACGGCCAGCAGCGGCGCGGCCACGACCAGGATCGCGAACCCGAACCGGCGCAGAAGGCCTGCCGCATCCAGGGCGGGGTTGACGGACGGGCGGGCGGAGCGGGCCATGACGAGAGAGCGGGTTCCTGGGAGGGGACGAACCTCAACCACGGCAGCTTAGCGGCTGGGCCTCCTTCCGACTGTGCGCCGCAAGCCACACCCCGTCTTCCTTTTTCGCAACCGCGAGACGTAACTTGAAGGGTGCGCTCGGTGGCGCATCCCGACCTCGGCCCGGCGAGATGAGGGGGGTCGATCAAGGCGGGCCGAACGGCCCCTCACCCCCGCGCTTTCCCCGTTACGGGGAGAGGGCGTAAGCGGCCCGTCTCGGCCATGTGAACGCCCCCTCATCCTGGGGAGCCATGCGCCAGCATGGCGTCCCTAAGGATGCAGAGAGGAGACTCCGGCCTGAACCCGCCTTGGGCTGGCGCGTTGTGCGGGATGGAGGTCGCCATGGATGACGACAAGGACAGGCCCGTCATGAACCCGGGCGATCAGGCCCCGCCCGGAACGCCGGGGACGGGCGAGAATGTGTGCCGGACCTGCAAGGGCTCGGGCCGCGTCGGCGGGACGGAGTGTCCGGACTGCGGCGGCTCCGGCAAGGTGATCGAGGAGATCGGCGGGGCCTGAGCCCCGCCGTCGGCCGCTCAGACGCTGCGGGTCGCGCCGCCGTCGATGCGGATCTTCGAGCCCGTGACATAGGAGGCGGGCTCGCCCGCCAGGAACGCCACCACATTGGCGAATTCCTGCGGCGTGCCGTAGCGGCCGGCCGGGATGGCGGCGCGCGAGGCTTCGGCGATCTTGTCGACCGGCACGTTCTGGCGCTCGGCGTTGGCCTTGTCGAGCTGCCCCAGCCGCTCCGTCTCGATCCGGCCGGGCAGGACCATGTTGACGGTCACGCCGTCCGCCGCGACCTCGGCCGCCAGCGTCTTGGACCAGCCGAGGACGGCCGAGCGGATCCCGTTGGAGAGCGCCAGATTGGGGATCGGCTGCTCGATTCCGGACGACGCCACTGTGATCACCCGGCCCCATTTGCGCTCGCGCATCGGGGGAAGCAGGCGCTGGGTGAGGTGGAAGAGGTTGGCCGCCATGCCCTGGAACTGCGTGATCCAGGCGTCGCGCTTCACCTCGGCCGCGACGCCGGGCGGAGGCCCGCCGGTGTTGTTGACCAGGATCTCCACCCCGCCCTGCGCCAGCAGGGTCTCGCAGGCCGCGTCCACCTGGGCGAGGTCGCCGGTGTCGAGCCTGAGGGCGGAGACGCGGCCCCGCGCGTCGGCGGGCAGCTCGGCGATCCAGGCCTCGATCTTGTCGACGCTGCGCGCGGCCGCGAACACGGTCGCGCCCTCGAGAGCCAGCGTGCGGGCGATCGCGGCGCCGAGGCCGCGGCTTGCGCCGACGACCAGCGCCTTCTTGTCCTTCAGTCCGAGATCCATGGCGGCGTCATCCCATTCAGGTCGGCCCGTCGGGGCCTTGCGCCCGTCGTCCGGGCGGAGAGGCCGGGAGCCTAATGCCGCGTCCGGGCGGTTGGAAGGGCCGCCGGCGCAACCGCTCCATGAGGGATTGCGAGGTCGGGCCGAACGCTCGCCCGCCTCGGACGTTGCATCCGGGCGCGCGACGGCGCGTCGACCACACCGCAAGGACGCATGACCCGGATTCTCACCTACAACGTCCATCGCTGCCTGGGAATCGACGGCGTGCTCGATCCCGGCCGCATCGCGGCGGTGATCGCCGCCTGCCAGCCGGACATCGTGGCGCTGCAGGAGCTCGACGTCGGACGCCGGCGGACGGGCGGCGTGGACCAGGCGCAGGCGATCGCCGACCGGCTTGGGATGCAGATGCATTTCCACCCGGCTCTTCGGGTCATGGAGGAGCAGTATGGCGACGCCATCCTGACCGCGCGGCCCTCGCGCGTCGTGAAGGCCGGCGCGCTTCCCGGCCTCCGGTCCAGGCCCGGCATCGAGCCGCGCGGGGCCCTGTGGGCCGCCGTCCAGGCCCAGGGCGGCGAGGTGCAGGTGATCAACACCCATATGGGCCTGCGCGGCCAGGAGCGGCTGAACCAGATCGAGGCGCTGCTGGGTCCGGAATGGCTGGGCCACCCCCGTTGCGCGGATCCGGTGATCCTGCTCGGCGACTTCAACGCGGCGCCGCACTCGCGCGCCTACCGGCGCGTCGCGGCGCGGCTGCGCGACGCCCAGACCTCGCCCCCGGCGGCCAGGGCGCAGGCGACCTTTCCCAGCCGCATGCCGATGCTGCGCATCGACCACGTGTTCGTGTCCGGCGGCGTCGAGGTGACCCGGGCCGAGACCATCCGGACGCCGCTGGCCCGGGCCGCGTCGGATCACCTGCCGCTGCTGGTGGAGTTTCGGCTGACCCGGCCGAGCTCCCCGTCCCTGCGGATCGAGGTCGGGCGGGACGCGGCCCTCCGGGCGGAGGCGGCCCCCGCATGACGGTCGCCCAGGACGCGGGAACCGCCCCGCAGGCCCGAGACGAGGCCCGGACCGGCGCGCGCAGCGCCGGCGCCCGCAAGCGCCTCTGGTCGCGCGTGTTCGCGATCGCGGCCGTGGCGCTGTCAGCCTTCCTGATCTGGCGCACGTTGCGCCAGCACAGCTTCGACGAGATCGTCGCCTCCGTGCAGGCGGTTCCGGGTTCGCGCCTCGCCGCGGCGGGCGGCTTCGCGGCGGCGAGCTATGTGGCGCTGACCGGCTTCGACTGGCTGGCGCTGCGCTATCTCGGCAAGCCCCTGCCCTATTGGAAGGCCGCGCTCGCCTCCTTCACGAGCCTCGGCCTCGGCCACAGCATCGGCTTCGCGGGCCTGAGCAGCGGGGCCATCCGGTACCGCTTCTACGCCCGCTGGGGCCTCGGCGTCGGCGACGTCGCCAAGCTGGTCGTATTCTGCGGCGCAACGGTCGGGCTCGGCCTGCTGGCGCTCGGCGGGGCGGCGCTGCTGCTGCGCCCGGATCTCGGCGCCAGGGTGATCGGCCTCGACGAGGGCTGGGTCGTCGCGCTCGGGGTCGCCTGCCTGACGCTCACGGCCGCCTATGTGGCGCTGGCCGCCTGGGGGCCGCGGGCCGTCTCGATCCGGGGCTGGTCCATCGAGACGCCGCCCGTGAGGCTGGCCTTGGCGCAGATCGTGGTCGGGGCGGCGAACTTCGCGCTCGTGGCCGGCTGCCTCCACCAGGCGCTCGCCTCGCAGGCTGAGGTCGGCTACCTCTCGGTCGCCTCCGTCTACGTCATCGCCAACACGGCCACGATGATCACCCATGTGCCGGGCGGGCTCGGCGTGATCGAGAGCGTGGTGGGCGTGCTGCTGCCGGGCGCGAACCTGATCGGCGGGCTCTTGGCGTTCCGGGCCATCTACTTCTTCGTCCCGCTCGCCCTCGCGGGAGCGACGTTCGGAATCAGCGAGCTGGCCCACCGTCGTCGCAAGGCGGACCGCTGACCTATTTGCCGGTCTTCACCTTCTGCCAGCCCCGGGCGATCTGCTTCTGGATTCGCTCGTCCGGGGCGGGAACGGCAAACAACCGCCGCACCGCGTCGGGCGCCGGATAGACCGCGGCGTCGTTGGCGATCTGGGGCCTGACCAGCGGCCTGGCGGCCAGCACCGCGCTGGCGTAGCCCACGGCCTCGACGTTGCGGGCGGCCACGTCCGGCCGCAGCATGAACTCCACGAACGCGTAGGCCGCGTCCCTGTGCGGGGCGTCGGCAGGGATGACGAGCGAGTCGATCCAGATGGGCGCGCCCTCGCGCGGGACCAGGAAGGCGATCTCGACGCCGTTCTCCGCCTCCCTGGCCCGCTTGCGGGCCTGCACGACATCCGCCGAACTGGCCGCCGCCAGGCAGGCCTCGCCGCTCGCCAGTCCGTTGGCGGCCTCCGCCGTTCCATAGCGGGCGATGGCGGTGCGGGTCCGGAACAGCGTGTCGGTGGCGCGGTCGATGTCGGGCGGGCGCTTCAGGTCCGGCGGGAGCGCCAGCATGCGCAGGACGGCCGCGTAGATGTCGTCCGGCGCATCGGCGAGCATGACGCCGCAATCCTTGAGGCGGCCCACCTCCGTCCGGAACGCCATGTCCCAGCCGCCGTTCTGGCGGTCGCCCAGCCGCTCGCGGATCTTGGCGACGTTGTAGCCGATGCCGAACGCGCCCCACATATAGGGCGCCGCCGTCCCGGAGGGGTCGAAGGCGCGCAGGCGGTCGGCGACCTCCGGCCAGACGGACTTCAGGCCGGGCAGCCGGGCCCGGTCCAGCCGCGACAGGACGCCTTTGGCCGAGAGCCGCTGGACCATCGGCCCGGACGCCGCCACGACGTCGTAGCCCGCCTGCCCGCCGGCGAGCCTCGCCTCGGCGGCTTCGGGTCCGTCATAGGGGTCGTACAGGATGGTGACGCCGGTCTCGCGGGTGAAGCGGTCCAGCATCGCGGCGTCGAAATAGTCGGGCCAGGCGTAGAGGTTCAGCGACTTCGCCGCGGGGGCGGCCGGGGTCTGGGCCTGGATCGGGCCGGCCAGCAGCGCGACGGCCGCGAGCGCCGAAGCGCCCAGGATGCGAAGGAGAGCCAGCGCGCCCGGACCCGCCACGGCCGCCTCAGGCCGCCTGCCGGGCGACCGAGCCCAGGCGGGCCAGGGCGCCGTCCAGAACCTCGTCGCCCTTGGCGAAGCAGAACCGGACCACGCTCCTGATCGGATCCTGGGCGTAAAAGGCCGACACGGGGATCGTGGCGACGCCGTGCTGGCGGACGAGGCGCTCGCAGAAGGCGACGTCGTCCGTCTCTCCGAGCGGGCCGATGTCGACATTGAGGAAATAGGTTCCGGCGCTCGGCAGTACGGCGAGGCCGCGCTCCTTCAGCCCGTCGGCGAAGCGGTCGCGGCTGCGCTGCAGGTCGCGCCGCATGCCCTCGAAATAGGAATCGTCCTTGCCCAGCCCGTAGGCCACCGCGGCCTGGAGGTTGGGCGGCGTCGTGAAGGTGAGGAACTGATGCGCCTTGGCGAGGACGCGCAGAATCTCCGGCGCGGCGCAGACGAAGCCCACCTTCCAGCCCGTAAGCGAGAAGATCTTGCCGGCCGAGCCGATCTTGACGGTGCGGTCGCGCATGCCCGGGATGGACAGCATGGAGAGGTGCCGCAGGCCGTCGAACACGACGTGCTCCCACACCTCGTCGCAGACCGCGACGGCGCCGCTGCGGATGCAGAACCGGGCGAGAAGCTCCATGTCCTCGCGGCCATAGACGACGCCGGCCGGATTGAGCGGGTTGTTGAAGAGGACGACGCGCGTGCGCGGCGAAAAGGCCTCCTCCAGCATCTCCTCCGTGAAGCGCCAGTGCGGGGGCTGCAGGCGCACGAGGCGCGGCGTGCCGCCGGCCCGCAGCACCAGCGGCAGATAGGCGTCGTAGAGCGGCTGGAAGAGAACGACCTCGTCGCCCGGCTCGATCAGCGCCATGAGGGCGCCGGCGAGCGCCTCCGTGGCTCCGGAGGTGACCATCACCTCGCGCTCGGGGTCGAGCTCGACGCCCTGGTGGCGGACGTAGTGGCTGGCGACGGCCTGGCGCAGCTCGGGCAGGCCCATCATGGGCGGATACTGGTTCCAGCCCGTCATCACGGCGTCGGCGGCGGCGCGGCGGACGTCCTCGGGTCCGGGCGAGTCCGGGAAGCCCTGGCCGAGATTGATCGCCCCGGTCTCCCGCGCCAGGCGCGACATGACCTCGAACACGGTGGTGGGCAGGTCGGCGAATATCGGGTTCATCGAACGGCTCCGACGCAACGACGGGGGCCGTGCTTAGCACGACCCCCGGTCGCGGCTCAAACCGCCGGGCGGGCGACCCCGGTCAGCGCGGGGCGCGCTTGGCCAGGATCCGCTGCAGGGTGCGTCGATGCATGGCCAGGCGCCGCGCAGTCTCCGAGACGTTGCGTCCGCACAGTTCATACACGCGCTGGATGTGCTCCCAGCGCACCCGGTCCGCCGACATGGGGTTGGCCGGCGGGGCGGCGCGTTCGTCGCCGGTCGCTTTCAGGGCGGCGTCGATCTCGTCCGCGTCGGCCGGTTTCGACAGATAGTCATAGGCGCCGAGCTTCACGGCCGTCACCGCGGTGGCGATGTTGCCGTAGCCGGTCAGGATGATGCCGCGGGCCTCCGGACGTCGCTCGTTGAGCTCGGCCAGCACGTCGAGGCCGTTGCCGTCGGCGAGGCGCATGTCGATCACGGCGAAAGCCGGCGGCTTCGCCCTGATCGCGGCCACGCCGTCCTGCACGGTCTCGGCGGTCGCGACCTCATAGCCGCGCGCCTCCATGGCCCGCGCCAGGCGGGTCAGGAACGGGCGGTCGTCGTCCACGATCAGCAGGGACGACTCGGTCGAACTGAGCGCGGCTCCTGCCGCGCGGGGGGATAGTTGGTCCAACATGGCTTTGCACAGCCTCCAAGGAGTCTACGCGCCGTTTTCGGATTGGTTCACTCTCGGCGCGAAAGACGCATTCAGAGCGGAAACCCGGGATCCAGCGGGGGGCGCGACGCGGCGACGCCCCGCTCGAAAGCGAGCCGCTGCCAGGTCACCGTCACCATGGCGCCCGTCTGCGGGGGGAGGGCGTTGCTCATCGACAGGGTCGCGCCGGATCGCTCCAGCAGCGTCTTGGCGATGAACAGGCCGAGGCCCATGCCTCCCCCGCCGCCACCCTGCGCGCCGCGATCCCCGCGCTTGGTGACGTATGGCTCGCCGACCCGGGCCAGGATGTCCGGAGCGAAGCCGGGGCCGTCGTCCCGGATGGTCACCGCCACCGAGTCGTCGTCCCACCGGGCCGTCATCCGCACCCTCTCGCGGGCGAAGTCGACGGCGTTCTCGGCGAGGTTGCCGAGCCCGTAGAGAAGTCCGGGATTGCGCCGGCAGACCGGTTCGGGTCCGGAGCCGCGCGTCTCCACGTCGATCTGCACGTCGAAAGGCCGCTGCGGCGCGGCGATCTCCTCGACCAGCATGCTGAGCCGCATGGATTCCAGCGGCCCGGGATCGTTGCCCAGCGAAGTGATCTTGCCCAGGATCCCCCGGCAACGCTCCACCTGCTCGCGCAGGAGCGCGATGTCCTCGGCCATGGGGCCTTCCTTGGGGCCGATCAGGTCCAGCTCCTTGGCGACCAGCGCGATCGTGGCGAGCGGCGTCCCAAGCTCGTGCGCCGCCGCGGCCGCCAGGCCGTCGAGCTGCGACAGATGCTGCTCCCGGGCGAGAACCAGCTCGGTCGCGGCGAGCGCCTGGGCGAGTTGCCTCGCCTCCTCGGTCACCCGCCAGGCGTAGATGCCGATGAACACCAGCCCGAGCAGGATCGCCGACCAGATGCCGGCCCGGTACATCAGCGGAAAGCGCAGCGGGTCGTCGGCCGCCCAGGGCAGCGGGTCATGGGCGAAGAGCAGCACGGTGGCGGCCGTGATCGCCAGGACGCCCAGCGTCACCGTCCGGCTCGGGGCCAGCGACGCCGCCGAGATCATCACGGGGGCCATGAGCAGCATGGAGAACGGGTTCTCCAGTCCGCCGGTCAGGTAGAGCAGCGCGGCGAGCTGCAGGATGTCGTAGGCCAGCAGCGCGGACGCAGCGCCGTCGCTGAGACGCTGGCTCACCGGATAATTGAAGCGCAGCGCCAGGTTGAGGGCGACCGACACGGCGATGACGGCGAGGCAGGCCTCGGTCTTCATCGGGAATTCGAGCCAGCCGGCCACCACGCCGACCGCGACGCACTGGCCGCCGAGCGCCAGCCAGCGCAGGCGCACCAGCGTGTCCAGCCGGAGGCGGCTTGCGCTGCGTTCGAAGCCGCTGCGGCTAAAGTCGATGTCTCCCATGTCGGGCATGAGGCTTAGATAGTGCGGGTTTCGCATCGAGAAAGCCTCGTTCAGGCTTTTTCAGACCGGAAAACGCTCGCTTTTTCGTGAAGCGGGTCATCGCGCCACTTGCGACGGGCCGCGCCGGCCGACCCTGCGTTGTGCGGTGCGGGAACCATCCCGCCGCGGCCTGTGTTGTTCCTCACCGACGGGGCGTCACCTGAGCGACACACTGTCCCGGTTCATCACGCTTCTTTCACCTAAGGATGATTGTGTGACGGGGCTGAACCGCTAAGGTTCTGGTCGGCATCGCATTGCAACATGCGCAGGACGCCCGGCCTAGCAACGGAGTGCAGCATGCAACTGCCCTATTACATGTGGTACGAAGCGGCTCACGCCATGATGGGCCCGGCCCGCGCTTTCGCGGACGCCACGCGGGTGTTCTACGACAATCCGCTCAACCCCGTCTCCAAGACGTCGTTCGGCCGCTCGATGGCGGCCGGCTGCGAGCTCTTCGAGCGCTCGACCCGCCGCTACGGCAAGCCGGCCTTCGGCTTCGGGTCGACCCTGGTCGGCGGCCAGCGCGTCGCCGTGATGGAGCGCTATGTCTGGGAGCAGCCCTTCTGCAAGCTGATCCACTTCGATCGCGCGCTGGGCGAAATGCGGCCGCGCCAGCCCAAGCTGCTGATCGTCGCGCCGATGTCCGGCCATTACGCGACGCTGCTGCGGGGCACCGTCGAAGCGTTCCTGCCCACCCATGAGGTGTTCATCACGGACTGGATCGACGCCCGCGTGGTGCCGCTCAGCGAAGGCCGCTTCGACCTCGACGACTATATCGACTACGTCATCTCGATGCTCCAGCTGCTCGGGCCGGACGTGCACGTCATGGCCGTGTGTCAGCCCGCCGTGCCGGTGATCGCCGCGATCGCCCGGATGGAGG
Source organism: Alsobacter sp. SYSU BS001988 (assembly GCF_054796215.1). Lineage (NCBI taxonomy): Bacteria > Pseudomonadati > Pseudomonadota > Alphaproteobacteria > Hyphomicrobiales > Alsobacteraceae > Alsobacter > Alsobacter sp. SYSU BS001988. The sequence goes on from NZ_JBTAMK010000001.1 coordinate 546,058, forward strand.
CCGAGAACGACCCCAAGACGCCGCTTTCCATGACGCTGATGGGCGGGCCGATCGACACGCGCGTCAGCCGCACGCAGGTCAACCTGCTGGCCGAGAAGCGCGGCATCGAGTGGTTCCGCCGCAACTGCATCGTCAAGGTGCCGCTGCCGAACTCCGGCTTCATGCGGGACGTCTATCCGGGCTTCCTGCAACTCGCTGGCTTCATGGCGATGAACATCGACCGCCATCTCGAGGCGCAGGGCGAGATGTTCAAGCATCTGGTCGAGGGCGACGGCGATTCCGCCGAAAAGCATCGCGAGTTCTATGACGAGTATCTCGCCGTCATGGACCTGACGGCGGAGTTCTACCTGCAGACCGTCGACACCGTGTTCGTCCAGCACGCCTTGCCGAAGGGCGAGATGATGCACCGCGACAAGAAGGTCGACCTCACGGCGATCAAGCGCTGCGGCCTGATGACGGTGGAAGGCGAGAAGGACGACATCTCGGGCGTCGGCCAGACCGAGGCGGCGCACGCCCTGTGCGCGTCCATCCCGAAGGACCTTCGCGCGCATTACGTGCAGCCCAAGGTGGGCCACTACGGCGTGTTCAACGGCTCGCGCTATCGCGCCGAAATCGCGCCGCGCATCGCCGACTTCATCTCCAACTGCGAGCAGAACTACCGCAAGTCGAACAAGACCCGGCAGAGCCCCGCGGTGGTGCCGTTCAACCGCCAGGCCAGCAGCGTCCCGGCCGAGTAGTCGGCGGACGGGCGCTGAGACCCGGCCATCTCCCCCCAGGGGAGGGGGCATCAGCGGGCGTGACAAAGGCCGCGCCGTCGCTCACGCTCAGGGCATGATTCTCGGTTTGCGAGTCGCGCGGCCCCCGGCGCGTGCGGCGGATCCGTCCCATATCGAGGTGCGGCACAACGGCGACATCTTCCGGGTCGCCGTCCGACGCGTGTCCGCCGCCCGCCGTTTCACGCTGCGGGTCAGCGCCGCGACCGGCGGCGTCGTGCTCAGCCTTCCGGCCCGCGCCGACCTGCACACCGCGCTCGATTTCGCCGCCCGCCACGGAGGCTGGATCGCGGCGCGCCTGGCGCGCCTGCCGGACGAGGCGCCCCTGGAGCCCGGCGGCCGCTTTCCGTTGCGGGGCGTCGAGCACTGGATCGAGCACCGGCCCGGCGCCCGCGGCACGGTCTGGACCGAGACCGGCGCGGACGGGCGGCCGCTCCTCGTCGTCGCCGGGGCGGCCGAGCACGCCCACCGGCGAATCCTGGATTTCCTCAAGCGAGAGGCCAAGCGCGACCTGGACCACGCGGTGGCGGTCCACGCCGGCGCGCTCGGCGTCAAAGCGGCCAAGATCACGCTGCGGGACACCCGCAGCCGCTGGGGCTCATGCTCGTCGACCGGGAGGCTGAACTTCTCGTGGCGGCTGATCTTCACGCCGCCCTTCGTGCTCGACTACCTGGCCGCGCACGAGGTGGGCCACCTCAAGGAGATGAACCACTCGGCGCGGTTCTGGCGCATCGTGCACCGCCTGTGCCAGCGCACCGACGACGCCGAAGCCTGGCTGAAGCGCCACGGCGCGGGCCTCCACCGCTACCGCTGAGGGCCTTGGCCGTCGACAGGGAGGGTCCGCCCGGATACACCCGCGGCGACCTCAGAGGCTCCCGATGAAGCTGCGCCCCGACACCTTCGCGCTGACCGCCGTTCTCGGCCTGCTGACCGCCCTCGGCCCGCTGTCCACCGACATGTACCTGCCGTCCCTGCCGGACATCTCGGTGAAGCTCGCGGCCGGCACGTCGCAGACGCAGCTCACCCTGTCGGTGTTCCTGCTCGGCTTCGCCGCCGGACAGGTGGTGTATGGGCCGTTCTCGGACCGGTTCGGCCGCAAGCCGGTGCTGCTGTTCGGGCTGGGCGCCTTCCTGCTCGCGACGGCCCTCTGCGCCGTCTCCACCAGCATCGAGATGCTGATCGGGGCGCGGTTCCTGCAGGCCTTCGGGGCTTCCGGCCCGATCGTGCTCGCCCGCGCCGTGGTGAGGGATCTCTATGAAGGTCCCCGGGCTGGGCGGGAGCTCGCCCGCATGGGCACCGTGATGGGCGTCGTGCCTGCGCTGGCGCCGCTGCTCGGCGGCGTGCTGCAGACGACGTTCGGCTGGCGCGCCAGCTTCGTGGCCGCGCTGGTGGGCGGCGCGGCGCTGGGGGCTGTCGTCGTGCTGCTCCTGCCCGAGACGTTGCGGACGGCCGGCAAGGCCTCGCTGTCGCCGGTGGGGATCGTGCGGGGCTTCGGGACTCTGTGGCGGCACCGGGCCTACCGGGTCTATGTGGGCCTGAGCGCGCTCGCCTATGGGGGCCTGTTCTCGTTCATCTCCGGCTCGTCCTTCGTCCTGCAGGGCGTCTACGGGCTGGGCGAGATCGCCTACTCGCTGTCCTTCACCTTTCCGGTTCTGGGCTTCATCGCCGGCACGGTGCTGGCCCGGCGGCTGGTGCTGCGGCTGGGCTTCGACGGCACGATCGGCGTCGGCGTGGCCTGCCTCAGCGTCGCCGGGGTGACGATGGCGGCGCTGGTGGGCGCCGGCATGGCGAGTTCGCTGGCCATCACCATCCCGATGGCTCTCTATTGTTGCGGGGTCGGGCTGGTGATGCCGCAGGCGATGGCCGCCGCCATGCAGCCCTTCCCGGACCGGGCGGGCGCGGCCTCGTCGTTCCTGGGGCTGATCCAGATGACCTCGGCCGCCTTCGTGGGCGCGGCCCTCGGGCAGGCGCTGAACGGGCAGGCCTGGCCCCTGCCCTTCGCGGTGGCGCTGCTCGGCCTGATGGCGCTGGGGCTCTTCGCCGCGACCCGGTCGATCCGGGCCCGCGGCGCCTGAGGTCAGCCGCCGAACAGGCGGTCGAGGAGGCTGCGCTCCTGCGGCGGATAGGCCTGCCGCCGCGCGCCGCCGTCGCCGCCCGGCACCGACCCGGGCGGACGCAGCACGCCGTCCTCGGCCACCACGCGGCGGGACGGCTGCGGCGCGGGACCGCCCTGCGCCAGCGGGCTGATGACCAGCGGCGCGCCGCGGGCCGCCCCGACGGGCGCGGGAGGCGCGACGCCAAAGGTCTGCTCGGGCGGAATGGGATTGCCGGCGTCCGCCATGGGGGCGGTCTGGGGAGCCGGCTGGCCCTGGTCGGCCGGGACGGGCCATTGCAGCTTCCACGGACCGCCAGGCAACGGGACGGGCGGCGTGGACGCCAGCGAGGCCTTCATGAAGCGGCTCCAGACCTCCACCGGGAGGTTGCTGCCGGACGTCTTCTTCGTCGGTGAGCCGTCGTCGTTGCCCATCCAGACGCCCGCCAGGAGCGAGCCCGTATAGCCCACGAACCAGGCGTCGCGATGCTCCTGGCTGGTGCCCGTCTTGCCCGCCGCCTCCCAGCCGGGCAGCTCGGCCTTGCGGCCGGTGCCGGTCAGCAGCGTCTCGCGCAGCATGGCGTTCATCATGCCCACCGCCTGGGGCTCGATGACCTTGCCGAGCCCCGTCCCGGTGCGGCGATAGACGGTCTGGCCGTCGCTGGTCCTGACCTGGGTGATCACGTAGGGCTGCACCGCGATGCCGCCATTGGCGAAGGGCGCGTAGGCGGAGACGAGCTCCAGCGCGGTCACCTCGGAGGTGCCGAGCGCGATCGAGGCGTTCGGCTCCAGCTTGGACTGGACGCCCATGCGATGGGCCGTCGAAACCACCGCCTTGGGGCCGACCTCCAAAGCGAGCTTCACCGCCACGGTGTTGATGGAGAGCGCCAGCGCCTGGCGCAGCGACACCGGGCCGCGATATTCGCGCGTCGAATTCTCCGGCTGCCAGCCCTTCACGTTCACGGGCGAGTCCTCGCGGATCGAGGCGGGCGTGAGCCCCTTCTCGAGGGCGGCGAGATAGACGAAGGGCTTGAAGGCCGAGCCCGGCTGGCGCTTGGCGACGCTGGCGCGGTTGAACTGCGAATCGGTGTAGCTGCGTCCGCCGACCAGCGCCTTCACGGCGCCGTCGGGCTGCAGCGCCACCACCGCGCCCTGGCTGACGCCGAACTTGTCGCCCTTCTGGGCGAGCTCGTCGACGAGCGCCTTCTCGGCCGTCGCCTGCATGGCCGGATCGATGGTGGTGCGGACCACGATGTCCTTGTCGACCGTGCCGATATAGTCGTCCAGCACGTCCATGACGTAGTCGGCGGCGTAGTTGACCGATCCCGCCCCTCCGGGCTTCACGGGCTGGCTCGGATTGGTGAGCGCGATCTTGGCCATCTGGTCGCTGACGAAGCCCTCGCGGGCCATGGCGGCGATCACCAGCGTGGCGCGGGCCTGGGCGGCCACGGGATTGCGGTTGGGGGCGAGCCGGGACGGGGCCTGGACCAGGCCGGCCAGCACGGCGGCCTCGCCCAGCGTGACGCTGCGGGCGCTTTTGCCGAAATATTTCTGGGAGGCCGCCTCCACCCCGTAGGCGCCCGAACCGAAATAGACCCGGTTCAGATAGAGCTCCAGGATCTGGTCCTTGGAATAGGTGCGCTCCAGCCACAGCGCCAGGATGGCCTCCTGGATCTTGCGCGAGGCGGTCCGCTCCTGCGTGAGGAACAGGTTCTTGGCGAGCTGCTGGGTCAGCGTCGAGCCGCCCTGGATGGACGATCCGCCGCGCGTCAGGTTGCGGAACACGGCGCGGGAGATGCCGACCGGGTCGATGCCCATGTGGTGGTAGAAGCGGTGGTCCTCGATCGCCACGAAGGACATCGGCAGATAGGGCGGAAGCTCCTTCAGGGTCACGGTGCGGCCGCCGGTCTCGCCGCGATTGGCCAGGAGGGAGCCGTCGGACGCCAGGATGGCGATATTGGGCGGCCGCTTCGGCACCGCGAGCGAGTCGATCGGCGGCAACTTGGAGGCGTGGTAGGCGATAAGGGCGCCGAGCCCGATGGCCGCCCAGACGCCCAGCACGAAGGACCAGTAGAAGACGTGGCCGAAGAAGCCCCGGCCCTTGCGGCCCTTGCCGGATCCGCGCCCACGGCCGGAGCCGCCGGCTCCGCCCCGGCCCTCGGCCGGCTTGCCGGACCGGCGTTCGGACGATGCGCCGGATCGCCGGCCGCCGCTGGAAGCGGATCGCGCCATGCTCGTCCGCGGAAGCTCCGCGTCCTCATCGTCGACCGGCGTCGTCGCGCGCTCGGGCTCGCGGCTGTCTGAGCCGATCCGCCGGCGCCCACCTTCGGCGAGGGGATCGAGTGCGGGGGCGATCAGGGGGTCGAAGGTCGGATCGCGCCGTCCCTCGGCGCGCCGGTCCTCGGCGTCGTGGTCCGTATAGGCCGGACGGTCGCGCCTGCTCAACCGGAGATCCAGGGACGCCCGGGCCGGGGCCTGCGCCCCGAACTCCGGCTCGAGCCGCTGTTTCGTCCGGTCCCGCCGCCCGTCCGTCATTCCTTCCGGCGCCCCTCATCGCTCCGCCGCCGGCCGCCGGCCTTCTGCCAAGGCGGCCCACATCGCAGCACAAGCACGCTAAATGCGGCGGATTAAGGGGTCGTTAGCACTGGCGAAAGAGCTCTTACTGCGCCGCCTCGGCCAGCGGCTCGGCGTCGGCGGGCCCGATCACCACGGGCTCGGCGCGCATCAGGACGCGGCAGAGGCGGGCGATGGTGGCCTTCAGCTCGTGCCGGTGCACGACCATGTCGACCATGCCGTGCTCGCGCAGGAAGTCGGCGCGCTGGAAGCCCTCGGGCAGCTTCTCGCGGATGGTCTGCTCGATGACGCGCGGGCCGGCGAAGCCGATCAGGGCGCCGGGCTCGGCGATGTGGATGTCGCCCAGCATGGCGTAGGAGGCGGTGACGCCGCCCGTCGTCGGATTGGTGAGCACCACGATATAGGGCAGCTTGGCCAGGCGCAGGCGCTGCACGGCGACCGTCGTGCGCGGCATCTGCATCAAGGAGAACATGCCCTCCTGCATGCGCGCCCCGCCGGAGGCGGCGAACATCACGAAAGGGGTGCGCCGGTCGATGGCGGTCTCGATGCCGCGGATCACCGCCTCGCCGGCCGCCATGCCGAGCGAACCGCCCATGAAGTCGAAGTCCTGCACGCCGATGGTGATCGGCAGGCCCTCGACGTCGCCGACGCCGATCTTGACCGCATCGACGGCCCCGGTCTTCGTCCGGGCGTCCTTCAGGCGGTCGACATAGCGCTTCTCGTCGCGAAACTTCAGCGGATCGAGCGGGACCTCCGGAAGCGCCACGTCCTCGTAGCGGCCGTCGTCGAACATGGATTTCAGCCGCGCCACGGCGGCCATCCGCATGTGGTAGTTCGAGCCGGGGATGACGTACTGGTTCGCCTCGACGTCCTTATGGAAGACGAGCTGCCCGGAGTCCGGGCACTTGATCCACAGGTTCTCAGGCGTGTCCCGCCGCAGGAACGACCGGATCTTCGGCCGCACCACGTTGGAGATCCAGTTCATCGGGCTCGTGTCCATGACGTCTCCTGTCCGGGCCCTCAGGCCGCGGCTTTCGGCGCCCGCCGCACCCCGGTGGCGATCTCGCGCACCTTGGCGGCGACCGCCTCCACGGTGGCCGGCGTGGCCCTTCCATCCGGGTCCAGCGTGGTCCGGATGGCCTCCACGAGCGCGGTGCCGACCACCACGCCGTCGGCGCTGCGCGCGATCGTCTCGGCCGTGTCGGCGTTCTTCACCCCGAACCCGACCGCCACCGGCAGATGGGTGTGCTGCTTGATGCGCGCAACGGCCGAGCCCACCTTGCCGTAGTCGGCGATGGCCGATCCGGTGATCCCCGTCACCGACACGTAATACACGAAACCGGACGTGTTGGTGAGCACCTTCGGAAGCCGCCGCGCATCCGTGGTGGGGGTGGCGAGGCGGATGAAGTTCAGCCCGGCCGACAGGGCGGGAAGACAGAGCTCCTCGTCCTCCTCGGGCGGCAGGTCGACCACGATCAGGCCGTCGACGCCGGCCTCGCGGGCGTCGAGCAGGAAGCGGTCGACGCCGTAGACATAGATGGGGTTGTAGTACCCCATCAGGATGATCGGCGTGTCGGCGTCGCCGGCCCGGAAGGCCCGCACCAGCGCCAGGGTCTTGACCATGGTCTGGCCGGCCCGAAGCGCCCGCAGTCCCGCCGCCTGGATCGGGGGGCCGTCCGCCATGGGATCGGTGAACGGCATGCCGATCTCGATCAGGTCGGCGCCCGCCGCGGGCAGCGCCTTGACGATGGCCAGCGAGGTCTCGGGATCCGGATCGCCGCCCATCACGAAGGTGACGAGCGCGGCGCGGCCCTGCTGCCGGACCGCCTCGAAGCGGCGGTCGATGCGGGTTGAGGCTTCGCTGCTCACTCCATGCCTCCGAGATGCTCGGCCACGGTGAAGATGTCCTTGTCGCCGCGGCCGCAGAGATTGACGATCATGAGGTGGTCCTTGGGCTTCTTGGCCGCGATCTCGACCGCCTTGGCGATCGCGTGTGCGGGCTCGAGCGCCGGGATGATGCCTTCCAGCCGCGACATCATCTGGAAGGCGTTCAGCGCCTCCTCGTCGGTGGCCGAGATGTAGTTGACCCGGCCGACGTCGTGCAGCCAGGAATGCTCGGGGCCGATGCCCGGATAGTCGAGGCCCGCCGAGATCGAGTGGGCGTCCGTGATCTGCCCGTCGTCGTTCATCAGCAGATAAGTGCGGTTGCCGTGCAGCACGCCCGGGCGGCCGCCCGTCAGCGAGGCCGCATGGAGGCCGGAGGAGAGGCCGTGGCCCGCCGCCTCGACGCCGTAGATCTCGATGCCGGGGTCGTCCAGGAAGGGATGGAACAGCCCGATGGCGTTGGAGCCGCCGCCGATCGCGGCGATCAGCGAGTTCGGCAGCCGGCCCTCGCGCTCCAGCATCTGCTCGCGCGCCTCGCGTCCGATGACGCACTGGAAATCGCGCACCATGGCCGGGTAGGGGTGCGGCCCCGCCACCGTGCCGATGCAGTAGAAGGTGTTCTCGACATTCGTCACCCAGTCGCGGAGCGCCTCGTTCATGGCGTCCTTGAGGGTCTTCGACCCGGACTGGACGGGCACAACCTCGGCGCCCAGCATCTTCATGCGGAACACGTTCGGCTTCTGCCGCTCGACGTCCACTGCGCCCATATAGACGATGCACTGCAGGCCGAAGCGCGCGCAGAGCGTCGCGGTGGCGACGCCGTGCTGGCCCGCCCCCGTCTCGGCGATGATGCGGCTCTTGCCCATGCGCCGCGCCAGCAGGATCTGGCCGAGCACGTTGTTCACCTTGTGCGCGCCGGTGTGGTTCAGCTCGTCGCGCTTCAGGTAGATCTTGGCGCCGCCGCAATGCTCGGTGAGCCGCTCGGCGAAATAGAGCGGGCTCGGGCGGCCGACATAATGGGCGAGGTAGTCGGCCATGTCGTTGATGAAGGACGGGTCGACCTTGGCGGCCTCATAGGCCGCCTCGAGCTCGAGGATCAGCGGCATCAGGGTCTCGGCCACGAAGCGGCCGCCGAACATGCCGAAATGACCGGTCTCGTCGGGTCCCGTGCGGAAGGAGTTCAGGGTCGGTGCTGCGCTCACGCTGTCATCCTCGCTCCGGCCGGGGCCGGTGATCCTGTTCGGTCGGCTTGTCCGGTCCCTCGCCTCTCGGCGCTCCGGTCCTGACGGCGGCCACGAATGCGGCGATCCGGTCAGGGTCCTTCTCGCCCGGCGAACGCTCCACCCCGGACGACACGTCGACGCCCGGAGCGCGGGTGACCTTCAGGGCCTCGGCGACGTTTCCGGGATCGAGCCCCCCTGACAGCATGAAGGGCTTCGGCAGGTCAAGGCCCGCGAGAAGCGTCCAGTCGAACGCCAGCCCGTTCCCGCCCGGATGCCGCGCGTCCGGCGGGGCCTTGGCGTCGAACAGCAGCCGGTCGGCGACCGCCAGATACGCCCTCGCGGCGGCGACCTCCCCGGCGGTGGAGACCCCGATCGCCTTCATCACCGGCAGCCCGGCGCGCTGGCGGATGCGGGCGACGCGGTCGGGCGTCTCGCGGCCGTGGAGCTGGAGCATGTCCGGCCGGGCGCTCTCCAGGATGGCGTCGAGCGCCGCGTCGTCGGCGTCGACCGTCAGGGCCACCACTTCGGCGCGGCCGCGGACGCTCTCGCGCAGGCGGCGCGCTTCGTCATATCCCAGATGCCGGGGAGACTTCGGGAAGAACACGAAGCCGAGCATGTCCGCGCCGGCCGCGATCGCGGCTTCGATCGTGTCCTGCGTGCGGAGGCCGCAGATCTTCACCAAGGTGGAGGGCCGGCTCGTCATGGCAGTCTCTTCGAGCTTTTTCGCCGGCCTGACAAGGGCTCAGGCCTCAGGCTAGGGCGACCGGCCGTTCAGGCGGCGCCGATCCTGCGCCACACCAGGATGGCGGCGGCGAGGTCCTCGATCGCGGTCCCGACGGATTTGAACAGCGTGATCTCGTCGTCGGACGCCCGCCCCGGATGGGTCCCGCGGGCGAGATCGTAGAGATCGGCCCTGACGTCGCCGGCGACGATCAGGCCGGACGCGAGCGGCTGGGCGAGGTCGCCGCCCTCTTTCAGCGCGCCCGCCCGCGTGTCGCAGAACAGGCTGGCGCGGCGGACGACGTCGTCGTCGGTCTCGCGCATCGACGGCTTGAACGCGCCGACGCAATCCACATGCGCGCCGGGCTTCAGCCACGCGCCTCGGATCAGCGGCAGCTCGGACAGCGTGGCGCTGGACACGATGTCGGCGCCCCGGACGGCGGTCTCCAGGTCGGCGACCGCGCGGACCGGGAGGCCCTCCGCGGCAAGCCGTCGCGCGACGGCCTCGGCCCGCTCCGGACGGTGGTTCCACAGCGCGACGTCGGTCAGCGGCCGTTGCGCCGCATGGGCGCGGATCAGGAAGGGGGCGAGCGCCCCGGCGCCCACCATGGCCATGCGGCTGGCGTCCGGCCGGGCGAGATGGCGCGCCGCCAGCGCAGAGGCGGCGGCGGTGCGCCAGACCGTCAGGCGGGTTCCGTCGATCGCCGCGAGCGGCGCGCCGGTGGCGCCGTCCATCAGCATGTAGGTTCCCATTACGCTCGGCAGGCCGCGCGCGCCGTTGCCCGGGAAGATCGTGACGATCTTGGTCCCCAGGAACGGCTCCGTGGCCGTCGGCCCCGTCCAGGCCGGCATGAGGAGGAGCGTCGCCTCCCCGTCGGGGCGCTCGACCTCGTGGTGGTGGCGCACCGGGACGACGACGTCGAGCCGGAAGGCCTCCGCGAGCGCGTCGGCCAGCGAAGCAGGATCGAGGGCGCGGTCGACCTCGGCGGCGGAGACGATCTTCATGGCGTATCCGGGTGGGAGGAGCGGTCGCCCGCCCTGGCGCTCAGTGGATGGCGGAGACCGCCGGCAGGCCACGGCCGGCGGGCGCCTCCTCGCGGACGCGCTCCAGCTCGGCCCGCGTCCGGGCGGCTTCGCGGGCGTGCACCCTGGCGGCCCGGCGATAGCGCGACTGGCCGAACCACACGGCGCAGCCTCCGACGATGACGCCGAGGCCCATGGCGACGAGCAGCACGAGGAAGAGCGGCGCCGAAAGGGTGAGGTTCTGGTCCGACCAGCCGAGCGGGTCGAGCTGCACGGCCACGACCTGGCGGTTGGCGACGGCGAAGACGGTGACCAGGAGCGCCAGCGGAACCAGCACGAGCGCTTTCAGGAAGGTTTTCATCGTTGACCGATCGTCTGCTAGCCCGCCTGGGCCTTCCGCGGCTGAACGCGGGCCTCGACCGGCTCGCGGTTCAGGCGCACGCGCATTTCCTTGCCGGCCTTGAAGACCGGCACGACCTTCTCGGACACCGGAACGTGCTCGCCCGTGCGGGGGTTGCGTCCCAGCCGCGCGTCCCTCTTCTTCACCGAGAAAGCCCCGAACCCGCGGATTTCCACACGGTCGCCCCGGGTGAGAGCCTGAACGATCTCCTCCAGGATGGCGTTCACGACGTTCTCAGCGTCACGCTGATAGAGCTCGGGATAGCGCTCGGCTATTTTCTGCACGAGTTCCGACTTGATCATCGGCCGTTCCCTGTCTTGGCGAAGACCACGATTTTACCAACTATTTTATTGAAAACGCTTCAGAATTGCTCAGCTGCGAGGTTGCCAGACAGCCAGCAGGCCGTCAAGGACGGGAGTGCTCGCCGACTGCTCGGCGGCCCGCAGGACCTGGGCGAGATCGCGCAGCCCGAAGGCGCCCGCCACGGCGGCCGCGGTCGTGAAAGCGCCGAACGGATTGGACTCCTTGGGCTTCCAGTCGCGGATCGGCAGGTTCTTGGCGACGCCCTTCTGCGCTTCCAGCCAGGCCACCGCCTGCTTCTCGCCGCCGATCTCGTCCACCAGCTTGAGCGGAAGCGCCTGGTTGCCGGTGAACACGCGGCCGTCGGAGACGGTGGCGAGCTGCGCGCCGTCGATGCCGCGGCGCTCGCTGACGAGGTTCTTGAACCAGCCATAGGTGTCGCCGATGAGCGCCTGCACGGCCGCTTCCGACGCCGGCGTGGTCGGCTCGAACGGGCTCGGGGCGGCCTTGAGCGGAGCCGACTTGATGGTCTCCATCTTGACCCCGAGCGTATCGAGCAGCTTCACGACGTTCGGATACTGGAACAGCACGCCGATGGAGCCGACCATGGCGGTCTGGCGGGCGACGATCCGGTCCGCCCCCATGGCGGCGATATAGGCGCCCGACGCCGCGAGCCCGTCCACGACGGCGACGGTCGGCTTCCTGGCGGCGAGATCCCGGATGGCGTCGTAGAGCTCCTCGGAGCCCGTCACGGTGCCGCCCGGGCTGTTGATGGAGAGCAGCACGGCCTTCACGGCGCTGCTTCGGCCCACCGTCTTCAAGAGGTCGAGGGACTTGCGGTCGCCGGTGATCAGGCCGGTGATCTCGACCCGGGCCACCTGGGACACGCCCGGCACGCCCATCCGCCGTCCGCCCAGCGAGACGGCCACGCCGATGATCGCCAGGAACACCGCCACGAAGGCCAGGACGCGCCAGAACGTGACGCGCCGCTTCAGCCGGCGGCGGTCGACGAGGTAGTCGGTCTCCGAAGACATGGAGTTCTCCATCCTGCGCCGCCCGGAGCGGCCCTCTCCTGGCGTTCGTAGACCCGCGAAGGCTGGAGGGCAACCATGCCAGGGCCGCGCCCCCGCATACGGCGCCGCGGATGCAACCGCTGGCTCGCAAAGCTACAATGGGTTGCAGCGCCTGGAGAATAAGCGGGTCGGATCGGGCCAGCTCCGGTCGGGCCCGCGGTTGCGGCCGGTCCGGCGCGGGGGTACTGCTCGGAACCGTCCCGACCGGGCGCCCGCCCGGACGGAGACGCCGAACGCATCATCACAGGGGCCCTCATGGAGCCTTCGGACGCCATTCTGGCGCGCTTTCTGGCGCTTCACCCCAAGCTGATCGACCTGTCTCTCGGGCGGCTCCAGCGGCTGCTCCAGGCCCTGGGAGACCCGCATCTGCGCCTGCCTCCGGTGATCCATGTCGGCGGCACGAACGGCAAGGGCTCCACCGTGGCGTTCATGCGCGCCGTGCTGGAGGCGGCCGGCCTCGCCGTGCACGCCTACACGTCGCCGCACCTCGTGCGCTTCCACGAGCGGATCAGGATCGGGGCGCCGGGCGGCGGCCATTTCGTGCCCGAGGGCATGCTGGTGGACGCGTTCCGGCGTTGCGAGGCCGCCAATGCGGGCGCGCCCATCACGATCTTCGAGATCACCACGGCCGCGGCCTTCCTGCTGTTCTCCGAGCACCCGGCCCATGTGCTTCTGCTCGAAGTGGGCCTCGGCGGCCGCTGCGACGCCACCAATGTGGTGGAGCGGCCCCTCGCCACCGTGGTGACGCCGGTCTCGATGGACCACTCGGAATATCTGGGCGACAGCCTCGCCGGGATCGCGGCCGAGAAGGCCGGCATCTTCAAGCGCGGATCGCCGGTGGTGATCGGCTTGCAGGAGCACCAGGAGGCGCTCGCCGTGCTGGAGCGCGCCGCGGCCCGCACCGGAGCCCGCACCCTCGTGGGCGGGCAGGACTTCCACGTGACGGAGGAGAACGGCCGCCTCGTCTACCAGGACGAGGACGGCCTGCTCGACCTGCCGCTGCCCCGGCTGGCCGGCCGGCACCAGCACGTGAACGCCGGGACCGCCGTCGCGGCCCTTCGGGCGGCCGGCTTCGGGCGCCTGCCCACCAAGGCGTTCGAGACGGGCGTCGGGTCGGCCGAGTGGCCGGCGCGCCTGCAGAGGCTCGCCAAGGGGCGGCTCGCCGAGATGCTGCCGCCAGACGCCGAGCTCTGGCTCGACGGCGGCCACAACCCGGACGGCGGCAAGGCGCTGGCGAGCGCCATGGCCGAGTTCGAGGAGCGCCGGCCGCGGCCGCTGGTGCTCATCGTCGGAATGCTGGGCACCAAGGATTCCGCCGGCTTCCTGGAGCCGTTCTCCGGCCTCGCCCAGGAAGCCTGGGCCATCCCGATCAAGGGTCAGACGGCGGGCCGGCCGGCCCAGGAGGTCGCCGGCTTCGCAGCCGCGGCCGGGTTGCCGGCGGCGGCGTGCGAAAGCGTCGAGGCGGCGCTGGCCGGCGTGGCGGCCCAGTCCTGGCCGGTGGCGCCGCGGGTGCTGATCTGCGGCTCGCTCTATCTGGCGGGCGACGTGCTGGCCGCGAACGGAACGCCGGTGGCCTGATCAGAAGTCAATCGGCGACAGGCCGTCGAGCCTGCGGACGATGCAGTCGAGCGGATCGCCCGCCTCCCAGATCTGCATCAGAACCTGCGCTTCCCGGTCCCCCAGGATCGCGAGCGGCATGTGCCAGACGTCGGGCGCATAGACGACGCCCTGGCCCGCCCCGCCGCAGAAGGCGCGCAGGCCGGCGAGGTCAGGCTCGCCGTCCAGTCGCCCCGGCGCGACCACGACCACGAAGCGCACGGGATCCAACGGCGCGAAGAGCTGCGCCGAGAGGGGGTGCTTCTCGATCTCGCGCAGGGGAAGGGGCAGCCTCGTCGGGGCCATGCGGTAGATCGCGGTGGCCGGACGGCCGGCCTGGGCCTCGTGGTCGAGGTCCGGCAGGTCGGCGCGAATCCCGCGCCCCTCGTTGACGGACCGGGCCGGCAGGCCGGCGAGGTCGATCACGGTCCCGAACGGGGCGAAGGTCTCCGACCGCAGCGGCGCCATGCGGATCTTGCCTGAACTCATCCCGATCCGCTCCGCCCCGCCCCGCTTTGGCGGCCGCCCGGCCGCCGCGGCCCACCTGTGGCCGAGCTTTCACGCCGGCGCAACCCGATTGCGCCGCGCGGACGCGAGTTCCGGGCGCCGGGGAACCGGGAACGTCACAGGCGAGTTTGCCAAACGGTTCCAACAACCTGCGATGAGCCCGTGCTGACACTCGATCATGTTTCGTCCCGGCTCGACGGCCCGGACGCGTTCCGTCGCGCGGAGTTCCGCACGCCTTCCATCCTGGAACCCGGACGCAACTGCTGGCGCGTCGAGGCTTCGCCGCGGGCGGCGGTGCTGGTCGACGGGGCGCACTACTTCGCCCGGCTGGAATCGTCCCTGCGCCAGGCGCGGCGCTCGATCCTGATCGTCGGCTGGGACTTCGACGGCCGGATCCGGCTGAGGCAGGACGCGCCCGAGCATGAATCACCGGCCCTGGGAGAGCTGCTCTACTCCCTCGTGGAGGAGAAGCCGGACCTCGAGGTGCGCATCCTGGTGTGGAGCGTGGCGGTAGTGCATGCGCCGAGCGCGCCGACCGAGTTGCTGATCGGCCGCGACTGGCAGAAGCATCCGCGCATCACCCTCAAGCTCGACAACACGCAGCCGCTCTATGCGGCGCACCACCAGAAGATCGTCTGCGTCGACGACCAGGTGGCCTTCGTGGGCGGCATCGACCTCACGGTGCGGCGCTGGGACCGCGACCCGCACGATCCGCATGATCCGGCCCGGATCGACCCCGAGGGGAACGCCTACGCTCCCGTCCATGACGTGCAGATGGCCGTGGACGGCGACGCCGCGCGGGCGGTGTCGGAGCTGGTTCGCGCCCGCTGGGCCATCGCGACGGGCGAGAAATCCAACCCCGAGCTGGTGCCTAACGACCCGTGGCCGGAAGGGCTGAGGCCCGACTTCTCCGACGCCTTCGTGGGCGTCGCGCGCACCATGCCGGCCTATGCGGGGCGGCCCGAGGTGGCCGAGGTCGCGGCGCTCAACGCCGACGCGCTGCTGACGGCGAGCCGGATCGTCTACATGGAGGCGCAGTACCTGACCACGCCGGCCATCGGCCGCGCGCTGCTGCGCCTGCTGGCCAAGCCCGACGGGCCGGAGATCATCGTGGTGATGACCCACGCGTCGCGCGGCTTCGTCGAGCACTTCGCGATGGGCAGCAACCGGGACCGCCTGATCCGGCGCCTCAAGCGGGCCGATCGCTACGAGCGCCTGCGGGTCTGCTATCCGGTGACGCCGGACGGCGACGGAGAGCGCCAGGTGATGGTCCACGCCAAAGTGGTGATCGTCGATGATGCGTTCCTGCGCGTCGGGTCCTCGAACCTGAACAACCGCTCGATGGGGCTGGATACGGAGTGCGACCTCGCCATCGAGGGAACCCGGCCGCAGCACCGCGCCTCGATCGCCCGCATCCGCGACGGCCTCATGGCCGAACATGTGGGGGCCGAGCCGGACGAGCTGCGCGAGGCCGTGGACCGGCTCGGCTCCTACGTGGCCGCCATGGACGAACTGGGCGCACGCGGCGGCCGGCGCCTGCACTGCTTCGACGCCTGGGAGCGCAAGGGGCCCACGCGGCCTATTTTCGGCACCTTCCTGCTCGATCCGCGCCGCCCCTTCTGGCCGTCCCGGCTGAGGCGGGCGCCGCGGCGCTGATCGTCGGGGACGAACGGGCTGCTGAGGGCCCGCTGTCGGAGCGTCAGAGAGCGCCCTTGCAGCGCGCCTTGACCTGCGCGGCGAAGTCGGAGGCGGTCTCGTCGAGTTCGGCCTGGATCCGGACCCGCTCGGGACCCTTCGAGCAGCGGCCGTGGATGGCCGCCGCCTTGCGGGCCGCCTCGACATGCTCCCGCCAGATGGGGCATTGCACCGCCAACGTGGCGTTCGCCGCGCCGAGCAGCCGGTCGCGGCTCTTGCGGACGAGGCTGTCGGCGACCAGCAGGTCCCGCCGGCACTCGGCCGAAGGGGCGGACTGGGCCGAGGCCGATCCGGCGCCGGAAGCCGCCAGCACGAGCGCGAGGGAGAGGGGGGCGATTCTCACCCGAGATTCAGCTCCTTGAAGAAGTCGTTGCCCTTGTCGTCGACGACGATGAAGGCCGGGAAGTCCTCCACCTCGATGCGCCAGATCGCCTCCATGCCGAGTTCGGGATATTCCAGCACCTCGACCTTCTTGATGCAGTCCTGCGCCAGGCGGGCCGCCGGTCCGCCGATGGAGCCCAGATAGAAGCCGCCGTGCCGGGCGCAGGCGTCGCGCACGTCCTTGGAGCGGTTGCCCTTGGCCAGCATCACGTGCGAGCCGCCCGCGGCCTGGAACTGCTCGACATAGCTGTCCATCCGCCCCGCCGTGGTGGGCCCGAACGACCCGGAGGCGTAGCCCTCCGGGGTCTTGGCCGGTCCGGCGTAGTAGATCGGGTGATCGCGGAAATACTGCGGCATCGGTTCGCCGCGCTCCAGGCGTTCGCGGATCTTGGCGTGCGCGAGATCGCGCGCGACCACGATCGGGCCGGTCAGCGAGACGCGGGTCTTGATGGGATGGCGGCTCAGCGTGGCGCGGATCTCGTCCATCGGGCGGGTGAGATCGATCTTAACGACGGCGCCGCCGAGGCCCTCCTCCTCGACCTCCGGGAGGAAGCGGGCCGGGTTGGTCTCGAGCTGCTCCAGGAAGACGCCGTCCCGGGTGATCTTGCCCTTGGCCTGCCGGTCGGCCGAGCAGGACACGCCGAGCCCGATGGGCAGCGACGCCCCGTGGCGCGGCAGGCGGATGACCCGCACGTCGTGGCAGAAATACTTGCCGCCGAACTGCGCGCCGACGCCCAGCGACTGGGTGAGCTTGTGCACCTCGGCTTCCATCTCAAGGTCGCGGAAGGCGTGGCCGGCGGCCGACCCTTCGGTCGGCAGGTCGTCCAGATAGCGCGTCGAGGCCAGCTTGACGGTCTTCATGACCAGTTCGGCCGAGGTTCCGCCGATCACGATGGCGAGGTGGTAGGGCGGGCACGCGGCGGTGCCCAGCGTCAGGATTTTTTCCTTCAGGAAGGCCATCATGCGGTCGCGCGTGAGCAGCGAGGGCGTGGCCTGGTACAGGAAGGTCTTGTTGGCCGAGCCGCCGCCCTTGGCGACGAACAGGAACTTGTAGGCGTCCTCGCCCTCCGCGTAGATGTCGATCTGGGCCGGCAGGTTGTCGCGCGTGTTGCGCTCCTCGAACATCGACAGGGGCGCCAGCTGCGAGTAGCGCAGGTTCTTCTCGAAATAGGCGTCCCGCACGCCGTCGGCGAGCGCGGCCTCGTCGTCCCCGTCGGTCCAGATGAAGCGGCCCTTCTTGCCCATCACGATGGCGGTGCCGGTGTCCTGGCACATCGGCAGGACGCCGCCGGCGGCGATGTTGGCGTTCTTCAGCAGGTCGTAGGCGACGAACTTGTCGTTCGAGGTGGCCTCGGGGTCGTCCAGGATGCGGGCGAGCTGCGCGAGGTGCCCCGGCCGGAGCAGATGGTTGATGTCGATGAAGGCCTGCTTGGAGAGCGCTCTGATGGCCTCGGCCGGCACGTTGACGAGCTCGCGCCCGCCCACCGTCTCGACGGTGACGCCGGGGACGTCCAGCTTGCGATAGGGCGTGGTGTCGTCAGCCAGGGGAAACAGGCTGGAGGCGGCGCTGGACATGGCGGCTCCCGCAAGGGTCGAAAGTCGCCGGGCTGCGGCGACGGGGTGCGTTCGGAGGCTTCTACCGCATTTCGCGCGCCGGGAGCACGCGCAAAAAGGCCAAGCTGAAGCGACCCGCCGCCGGCGAGCGCGTCGCGGCGGACGAGCATCGAAGAGACGGGTTGCGCGTTGACAGGCCATGACCCAGACGACGACGATGCAGCCCCGTTCAGGAACGCCCGTGCCAAGCCCCGTCCAGCCCAGCCCAGCCCCGCCCGTTCTTCCCTATCCGGTGATCGTCGGCGACATCGGCGGCACCAACGCCCGCTTCGCCTTCCAGCGCGCGCCCGATGAGCCGCTCGTCATGCTGGGGCGCTTCAAGACGGCGGACTTCGCCACGGTCTCGCTCGCCCTCCAGGCGGCCGCCGGACAGGCGTCGGAGCCGCCGCGCTCGGCGGTGCTTTGCGGCGCCGGCCCGGTGGCGAACCGGCGCTGCGCGCTCACCAACGCCTCGTGGATCATCGACGGGCCCGAGTTGGTGCGCCTCAACGGCCTACAGGACGGCCTGCTTCTCAACGACTTCGAGGCTCAGGCGCTGTCCCTGCCGGCCCTGCCCGCCTCGGTGGTGGAGCCGATCGGCGACGTCGCGCCCGGATCCGGGCCCTGCGTCGTGCTGGGACCCGGAACCGGCCTCGGCGTCGGCGCGCTCGTCACGCTGGACGGGCGCTACGCCCCGCTGCCCAGCGAGGGCGGCCATGTCGACCTGGCTGCGACGGATGACGAGCAGGAACGCGTCTTCGCCCATGTCGCCCGCAAGGTGGGCCGGCTGACGGCGGAGACCATCCTGTCCGGGCCAGGCCTCGTCGCCCTTCACGCCGCCCGGGCGCAGGCGCGGGGCGACCAGCCGGACGGCCGCGACGGCGTGGCCATCGTGGACGCCGCCCTGGCGGACGCCGTCTCCGACGAAGCCGACACGGTGCGGCTCTTCCTGCG
Source organism: Alsobacter sp. SYSU BS001988 (assembly GCF_054796215.1). Lineage (NCBI taxonomy): Bacteria > Pseudomonadati > Pseudomonadota > Alphaproteobacteria > Hyphomicrobiales > Alsobacteraceae > Alsobacter > Alsobacter sp. SYSU BS001988. The sequence goes on from NZ_JBTAMK010000001.1 coordinate 564,846, forward strand.
CATCATGGCGCGGTTTTCGGGCGACATGGCCATCGTGTTCGGCGCCACCGGCGGCGTGACGCTGGCGGGCGGGATCCTGCCGCGGGTCAAGTCGCTGATCGACCCGAAGGCGTTCCGGTCGGACTTCGAGAGGAAGGACCCCGTCCGGGCGCTCGCCGCCCGGATCGCGACCCGGCTGGTGGTGTCGCCCGATGCGGTCCTGCACGGGATGGCCGCCATCGCGGCGCAACCGGAGCGGTACGCGCTGGCCTATGGGGAGCGGCTCTGGAGCCGGTAGGCGGGGACGCCGCTCAGGCGGCGTCTCACGCCGCCGCTTAGGCGGCGTTCGACGAGGCCGGCGTCTGCGTCAGGACGGCGTAGATCGCGTCCGAATCGCGCGCCGCCCGCAGCTTCCCGGTCACGCTGGGCTCGCGCAGCACGCGGGCGACGCGCGCCAGGGCCTTGAGATGGTCCGCGCCGGCGGCCTCGGGGGCGATCAGCAGGAAGATCAGGTCGACCGGCTCGCCGTCCAGAGCCTCGAAATCGATCGGCTTCTCGAGCCGGGCGAAGAGCCCGAAAAGCTTCGGCGTCTTGGCCAGCTTGCCGTGCGGGATGGCGATGCCGTGCCCGATGCCGGTGGAACCCAGGCGCTCGCGCTGCAGCAGGGTCTCGAAGATCTCGCGCTCGGCGAGCCCGGAGAGGGCTGCGGCGCGCTCGGCGAGTTCCTGGAGAGCCTGCTTCTTGGAATTCGCCTTGAGGGCGGGGATGACCGCTTCAGGCGTGAGGAAATCGGAAAGCGGCATGGTCGCCTTGTCTTTGTCGTTCGCGCCGGACCAGACCGCCCGTTGCATGAAACGGGCCAGAACTCTGCGTCGGGCGACTGCTTCGTGAGGGTCCCGCGGATCCGGCCCCGCCGACCCAGATCTGTAACAAGTCTTTGTTCCGGGGCGCGTTCCACCGTCGGGGCGGGGCGCGCGGTTCGATCTACGGGGCGGAGAGAACCGGGGGATCGATCCATCCGATATTCCCGTCGGATCGGCGGTACACCATGTTCACCCGGCTGCTGCCGGCGTGGCGGAAGACGATGACGGGCGCGCCGGTGAGGTCGAGGTCGATGACCGCTTCGCTCACCGACAGCGTGCGCATGTTCTTCTTGGTCTCGGCGATGACGACGGGATGGAAATCCTGCGGCGCCTCGTCCTCGTCAGCCTCGTCGGGGGCCTGGATCACATAGGCCGGGATCTCGACCTCGCGGCCATTCGCCTGGGCCGCGCCGCGGTCCTTCAGGCGCCGCTTGTACCGGCGCAGCCGCTTTTCGATCCGCTCGGCCGCCTGGTCGGAGCTCGCATAGGCGTCGTGCGCGGCGCCTTCCGCCTGCAGGGTCACCCCCGAGGCGAGATGAAGGGTGCAATCGGTGCGGAAGCCGGCGCCCTCGCGCTCGACGATCACATGGCCCGAGAATCCGCCGTCGAAATATTTGGAGATCGCGGCCGACACCCGGGCGACGACCTGGGCTCGCAACGCTTCCCCGATGTCCAGATTCTTACCCGAGACGCGCAATGCCATTGGGGCTTTCTCCGAGCCGCTCTGTCAGGCGGCGGCGTGCTCGACGGTTCCGCCGGAACCCGTCTCCCTGGTGGCAAAGACGTAAGGACGGCCCCTGTGGAAGTCAATCGGCCGCGCGAGGCTATCCTCTGGCGGACGCGGCGGCCGTCAAGGCCATCTTCTCGCGCCGGCGTTCCACAGAAGACGGAATCCTGAGACCTTCCCGATACTTGGCGACGGTGCGGCGGGCGATGTCGATGCCCGAATCCCGCAGCTTCTGGACGATGGCGTCGTCGGACAACACGTCGCTCGGGCGCTCCGCGTCGATCATCTGCTTGATCCGGAAACGGACGGCCTCGGCCGAGTGAGCCTCGCCGCCCCGGGTCGCCGCGATGGAGGCGGTGAAAAAGTATTTCATCTCGAAGATGCCGCGCGGGGTCGCGACGTACTTATTGGAGGTCACGCGCGACACCGTCGATTCGTGCATGCCGATGGCGTCGGCGACGGTGCGCAGGTTGAGCGGGCGCAGGTGCTGGACGCCCAGGGTCAGGAAGGCGTCCTGCTGCCTGACGATCTCGGTCGCGACCTTCAGGATGGTGCGGGCGCGCTGCTCGAGGCTGCGCGTCAGCCAGTTCGCGGTCTGCAGGCAATCGGTGAGGTAGGTCTTGTCGGTGTCGGACCTCGCCGCGCCGGACACCTTCGCCAGATAGGACTGATTGACCAGGACGCGCGGCAGCACGTCCGAATTCAGCTCCACGACCCAGCCGCCGTCCGACGCGGTGCGCACATGGACGTCCGGCACCACGGGCTGGATGGGGCCGCCGCCGTAGCGCAGGCCGGGCTTGGGGTCGAGCCTGCGGACCTCTGCGACCATGTCGCCGAGATCCTCGTCGTCGACGCCGCAGATGCGCTTCAGGGTCGAGAAGTCCCGCTTGGCCAGAAGGTCGAGATGGTCGACCAGCGCCTGCATGGCCGGGTCGAACCGATCGGCGTCCTGGAGCTGGATGCGCAGGCACTCGGCCAGGGAGCGCGCGCCGACGCCTGTCGGCTCGAAGCCGTGCAGGATGGCGAGCACCTGCTCGACCTTCGCCATCGACACCCCGAGGCGCTCGGCCACGGGCTCGAGCGGCTCGACGATGTAGCCCGACTCCTCGACGAGGTCGATCAGCGCCAGGCCGATCATGCGCTCGCCCGGGTCCTCGGTGGCGACCTGCAGCTGCTCGATCAGACGGTCGTGCAGCGAGATCTCGGCCGCCACGAAGGCTTCGAGATTGACCTCGTCGCCGCCGCCGTCCCGGCCGCCGCCTCCCACCCCGCTCCAGTTGGTGGAGGACAGGCCGAGCCCGTCCCCGGCCTCGCCGGCGCCGGCCCGCTCCTCGGCCAGGGAGCCGGGCTTGTCGTCCGGGAAGACGTTCTCGAGATTGGCGTCGTGGCGGTCCTCGATCTCGCCGCGCTCTGGCGCGAGCTCGGCCGACGCCCAGTCCCGCTCACCGGGGTCGCCGTCGCGGTCTTGCAGGTCGCGGTCCTGAACGTCGCGGTCCTGGACGTCGGGCGCGCCGCGCGCGGCCGCATCGTCGAGCGCCGCCGGTCCGTCGGGCTCGTCCGCCCGCTCCAGCAGCGGATTGCGCTCCAGCTCCTGCTCGACATAGTTGACGAGTTCGATGCTGGAGAACTGAAGCAGCTTGATCGCCTGCAAGAGCTGCGGCGTCATGACCAGGGATTGCCCCTGGCGCAGCTCCAGTCGCTGCGAGAACCTCATCGATGCAATGCCCCACGCATCGGCCGCCTTGTCGAAACTGGCGGCACGAATTTTGCTGGGCTATTTAGCGCGGTTCTCTCCCGCGGGTCAAAGGGTCGCTGCGCCCATGACCATGCGTGTTTAACGATTTGCGACTTGTCCGGTCCCGCCTCGTGCTATGCGGGGTCGCGCAGCTGATCAGAGTCGGAAGTCCTCGCCCAGATAGAGGCGGCGAACCTCCTCGCTTGAGATGATCTCGTCCGGCGAGCCTTCCATCAGCACCCGTCCGGAATGGATGATGTAGGCGCGGTCGATGAGCCCCAGCGTCTCCCGGACATTGTGGTCGGTGATCAGCACGCCGATGCCGCGGCCGGTGAGATGGCGGACCAGCGCCTGGATGTCGCCGACCGCGATGGGATCGATGCCGGCGAAGGGCTCGTCCAGCAGCATGAAGGAGGGGCGGCCCGCCAGCGCGCGTGCGATCTCGCAACGGCGCCGTTCGCCGCCCGAAAGCGCGATGGAGGGCGACTTGCGCAGGCGCTTGATGTCGAACTCCTCGAGAAGGGAATCGAGGTCCTCCTCGCGCTTCGCGCGGTTGGGCTCCACGACCTCCAGCACGGCGCGGATGTTGTCCTCGACGTTGAGGCCGCGGAAGATCGACGCTTCCTGGGGCAGGTAGCCGATGCCCAGGCGCGCGCGGCGATACATCGGCAGCGACGTGATGTCGTGCCCGTCGAGCGAGATGCGGCCCCGGTCGGCCTGCACCAGCCCGGTGATCATGTAGAAGATGGTGGTCTTGCCGGCGCCGTTCGGGCCGAGCAGGCCGACGGCCTCGCCGTGCCGGACCGTGAGGCCCGCATCCTGCACGACCGCGCGCCCGCGATAGCTCTTGGCGAGGCCGCGCACCACGAGGACGCCGGGGCCTCCCTCGTCGCCGCCGTCGGGGCCGCCGCGCTGCGCCGGGACGTGCTCCGCCCCGCCCCCGACCGGCCGCACGCCGTCGGGCGCGGCCTGGTCGGGCGTGGGAGCGTGCTCGGGGCGCTGGCGGTCGAGAAGATTCACGGTCGGGATCCGGGGACGGCGCGGCGCGCAGGCCGGCGCTCGGGTTCGGGGGCGCGCGGCGTCAAGACTTGGGCTTGGCTGCGGGCTTCTTCTTCACGTCGCCGGGTTCGTCGGAGCCCGGGACGAAGAAGCCCTTGACGCGTCCGCCCTCCACGACGGCGACGCCGCTCTCGGTGTTGTAGACGAGCTTGTCGCCCTTGGTGACGTTCTCGCCCTGGCTGAGCGCGACGTTGCCGGTGAGGATGATGCGGTTGGAGCCGCGATCGAACACGCCCTCATTGCCGGTGGCGATCTGGTCCTTGCTGATCACGGTGACGCCGCCCTTGGCCTCGACCCGTTTCAGGGACGTGCCGCCCTCCTGCTCGCCCTCGGCGTTGGCCGGGGCCGGGGCGGTCTGGGCGCCGGCGCCGGCCGTCGCGGCCGCGCCCGCCGCGGGGGCGGCGCCGTTGCGGTTCTGGCGTTCGAAATAGACGATCATGGTGGGGCACTTGATCGTGGTGTCGCCCTGGATGGCGATGACGTTGCCCGTGTAGACCGCGCGCTGCTCCTTGTTGAACACTTCGAGCCGGTCCGCGTCGATCTTGATCGGCTCCTTGGAATTGGTGCCGAAGCCCGGCAGCCCGGCGCTCTTCTTGGGCTGCTGCGCCCAGGCGGCGGAGGGGCCGGCCGCCAGGGCGGCGGCCATCGCCAGCGCGAGCGCCGGACCGAGGGAGCGGTGGAGCGTGACGGGGTTCATGGCGACGTTCCCTTGGCCTGACCGGCGGACTTGTCGCCCGGGTCGGCGAGCATCAGCGTATGGACGCGCCCTTTGAAGATCACCCGCTGGCCGTTGTCGAGCATTTCGAGCGCGTCAGCGTTGATTTTTCCGCCCGAGAAGATCACCTCGATCGGCTCCGGCGAGTTCACCGCGCCGGACTTGAAGTCGATGTCGGCGGACCGCATCGTGACGTCGTAGCCGGAGTCCGTCTTGACCCGGACGTCGTCCTTGAGCTGGATCGCCTCCGCCTGCGAGTTGTAGACGCCGTTCAGCGCCTCGACATTGGCGAATCCGCGATCCTGCAGGGCGATGCGCGCCTTGATCTCCTTGAGCTCGATCACGTTCGGGTTCTTGACGTCCGACGAGGCCCAGCGGGCCGTCACCTCATAGGGCCGGTTGTCCTTCTTGAAGCCCGAGAGCTTGGGCAACTCCATGGTCACCTTGGTGCCGCTGATGCTGAGCGGCCCCACCGAGAGCCCTTGCGGCAGCGACCGGAAGGGCTTCACCAATGCGACGAACGCGATCGCGATGACGACCACGACGGCCCCGATCGGGATCGCCCGGCGCAACAGCCGCACGCGTCCCGAATGACGCACAGCTGCCGCGTACCGCTTTTGCGGCGCGGGCTTCTGCTCGCCGAAACGGGCGCCTTCGCTGGCCATGCGCGTCCTTGTCTCCTGCGTCCCGGGCGTCCGACGGCGCCCCGCCGCGCCCGCGGACCTTCATACAACCTCAGATCGATGATGGCGCGCGATGTTTTTGGGCCGGAACGCGCCGTCCCGCGCACCCTATGTGGAGCGTGGCGCCCGATCCCGCCAGGGCGGTGCGGCGATCGGGCCCTCGGCCGGACGGGCCGGCCGGTCAGGCGTGGGCGAAGATGTCCGTCTCCGACCAGCCCAGCAGGTCGAGCCGGGCGCGGGTGGGCAGGAACTCGAAGGCCGCCTGGGCGAGGTCGGCGCGCCCTTCCCGGGCCAGCATGGCGTCGAGCTTCTGCTTCATGGCGTGCAGATGGAGCACGTCCGACGCCGCATAGGACTGCTGCGCGTCCGACAGCGTCGCCGCGCCCCAGTCGGACGACTGCTGCTGCTTGGAGATCTCGAAGCCGAGCAGCTCGCGCACCAGGTCCTTCAGGCCGTGCCTGTCGGTGTAGGTGCGGACCAGCTTGGAGACGATCTTGGTGCAGTAGACGGGGCCGGGCATCACCCCGAAGGTGTGGAACAGGACGGCGAGGTCGAACCTTGCGAAGTGGAACAGCTTGGTGACCGCGGGGTCGCCCAGCAGGCGCTGCAGATTGGGGGCGCTGGTCTGGCCCGCCGCGATCTGGACGAGGTCGGCGTCGCCGTCGCCGGAGGATAGCTGCACCAGGCACAGCCGGTCGCGCAGCGGGTTGAGGCCGAGGGTCTCGGTGTCGATGGCGACCACGGGGCCGAAAGAGGCGCCGTCGGGCAGGTCACCCTTGTGCAGGCGAATGGTCATGCGGGCGGTTCCGGGTCGGCCCATGGCCGCGCTGGGGTTTCGCCCAGCGCGTTACCACGGTTCGGCCGTCCGGAACCACAGCTTTGTCGCAACGTCCCGAAGGCGGGGCCACCCGGAGCCGGCGTTCCTCAGCGCAGGCCGAAGAACGACAGCACCGCGATGACCACCACCACAAGACCCACGAGATAGATGACGCTGTTCATGTCGTGCCTCCGTTGATTCCCACCTTCAACGGCGCAGGCGCATCGATCGTTCCTGATTGCGGCGAACGTCGCCTTGATAGGGGCGAGGCGGGGCTAGGCTGCGGAGGCTTTGCCCCGGCCCAGGACCAGAGGGAGGAGACGGCCGTCGATGGCGGCGAGTCCGCAGCCGATGAGCGCCATTCCGACGAACTGGCGAGCGTCGATCCGTTCCCCCAGGGCCAGCGCGCCGAGCAAGAGCGCCGAGACCGGGATGAGGAAGGTGACCAGGAGAAGGTTCGTCGCGCCGGCGGTCGCCAGGATCCGGAAATAGATCACGTAGGCCAGAGCGGTCGACAGCCCGGCGATTCCCAGCACCGCGCCCCAGACCGGCAGGCCCGGCGCGGCGAGCGTCCAGGGCTGATCCACCGCCAGCGCGACCGGGAGGAGGAAGGCGGAGGACGCCGTGACCTGCCCGGCGGCGGTCGCCAGCGGGGCGACGCCCATGACCCGGAAGCGGCGGCCGAACACCCCCGCGAACGCGTAGGACGCCGCTGCGCAGAGCACCGCGAAGGGCGCGAGCCTCTCGGACCCGACCCCGGCAAGGACGGTCGGCCCGACCATCACGGCGACACCCCCGATGCCCGCCAGAACTCCGGCGAGGCGGAGCCGGGTCAGTTTTTCATCGACCGTCAGCAGGTGCGCCACCAGAACGCCGAACAGCGGCGTCGTTGCGTTCAGGATCGCCGCGAAGCCGGACGCGAGATGGGTCTGTCCCCAGACGATCAGGCTGAATGGCAGGACGTTGTTCAGCAGCCCCATGCCGGCGAAAGCGATCCAGACCCTGCGCCCGGACGGAAGTCGGACGCCAAGGAGCGGCAGGGCGACGTTCAGCATCAACGCCGCGAGCCCCACCCGAAGCGTGACCAAGGTGAAAGGCGGAAAGGCCTGCAGAGCCACCCCGGTGAAGAAGAAGGATCCGCCCCACAGAAGCGACAGGCCAAGCAGCATGCCCCATTCGAGGGGCGTCATGGCGCGATGGGGTATCGTGATGCTGTGGATCGACGCCGTCACGGCCGTGCTCCTCATTCGAGGCTCGACGTCTAGACTCCGCCGCAGCGGTGCGCGACCCGATTCCTGCCGGCGGCCTGCGGACCTCCGCGGATCGTCATGAGGCCAGGCCGACTTCCGTGCAGCGGGCAAAGAAAAAGCCGCCCGGAGGCGGCTCTTTTCGGCGGATCCGGCTCCACCGCGCCTGCATGGCAGGACTGCGATGGTGCCCAGGAGAGGACTCGAACCTCCACGACTTTCATCACTGGTACCTGAAACCAGCGCGTCTACCAATTCCGCCACCTGGGCCCGGCGCGGTTCTTACGGGGGCGTCCCTGGGCTGTCAACGGCGCCGGCGGAGGATTTTCGCCGAGCGGGGGAAAAAGCGCGCCGCTCGGAGAGGCGCGCGCGGTCGCATCGGCGGTTTCGCCCTTGTCAGGCCACATTGGGCGCACCACACTCATAAGGACGGACGAAAACGGGCCGAAGCCCAGCGTTTCGACCCGAACCGAGGACACCAGGCGCAAGGCGACGCGATGGGCAAGCAGTCTGGACGCAGCGAATCGATCTTCGAGCGCAACCCTGCGCTGCGGCTGGTGCTGGCCCATGCGGGGCTGGGCGCGCTGCTCGGGCTCGCATTCGCGATCGCGCTCGTCTGGTTCGACGCGCATGGCCTGCGGCGCCTGATGACCGAGACGGAGAACGGCCTCGCCGCGTTCGCGCTGCTGGCGGGCGGGTTCATGATCACCTTCGGCAGCCTGGTTGCGGGCGGGGCGATCATGTCGCTCCCGTCGGGCGACGACGACGGCCCCGGCGGCGGCCGGCGCGAGAAGCTGGTCCCGATTCGCGTGCGCGCCACGCGGTCCCGGCGCTCTTCCTCTATACAGCGCGACCTGCATTGAATAAGAGCCTCCTGATACGCAGGAGGCTTCCATGATCCCGACGTCCAACCAGCTCGTCACCGTTTTCGGCGGGTCCGGCTTCGTCGGGCGGCATGTCGTGCGCGCCCTGGCCCGCCGCGGCTACCGCATCCGGGTCGCCGTGCGCCGGCCCGACCTGGCGCTGTTCCTGCAGCCGCTCGGGCGCGTCGGCCAGATCCACCCCGTCCAGGCGAATGTCCGCTATCCGGCCTCCATCGCCGCCGCTCTCGAGGGCGCGGACGCCGCCGTGAACCTCGTCGGCATCCTCAACCCCAGCGGCGCGCAGACCTTCGAAGCCGTGCAGGCGCAGGGCGCCCGCGCCGTCGCCGAGGCGGCGCGACAGGCCGGGATCACCCGCTACGTCCAGATGTCGGCGCTGGGCGCCGACCCCGAGTCCGACTCGGTCTACGCCCGGACCAAGGCGGCCGGCGAAGCCGCCGCCATGGAGGCCGTGCCGACCGCCGTCGTGATGCGGCCCTCCATCGTGTTCGGGCCGGAAGATTCCTTCTTCAATCGCTTCGCCGCGCTCGCCCGCATGTCTCCGGTCATCCCGCTGATCGGGGGCGGGGAGACCCGGTTCCAGCCCGTCTTCGTGGGCGACGTGGCCGAGGCCATCTGCCGCGTGATGGACGCCACCGTCCGGACCGGAGTGACCTATGAGCTGGGCGGGCCCGAGGTGAAGACCTTCCGCCAGCTGATCCAGTATGTGCTGGACGTCACCGGCCGCCGCAGGCTGCTGGTCGCCATGCCGGTCGGGGCGGCCCGGGTGCAGGCCGCCGTGACCGAGTTCGTCAACAAGGTCACGGGCGGGCTCGTGCCGGACTCGCTGATGCTGACGGGCGACCAGGTGCGCCTGCTCCAGGTCGACAACGTCGTGAGCGACGCCGCCATCGCGGAAGGCCGCACCCTCGAGGCCATGGGCGTGACGCCCGAGATCATCGAGGCGGTCGTGCCGGCCTATCTCTACCGTTTCCGGGCGCGCGGCCAGTTCGACGCCGGCAAGTTCGCCTGAACCCGCCGGGCCGCCTCACCGGGGCGGCGGGATCGGCCGGGTCTCTTCGCGCAATGTCAGCCGCTTGTGCACGTGGACCATCAGGGCCGCGCCGAAGAGCGGCGTCAGCAGGTTGACCAGCGGGATAGCGACCATCACGGCGATGGCGAGGCCGGCCAGCAGGATCGTGCTGGAGTGCCGCGACCGCATGGCCCGGACCTCCTCGATCGGCCGGAAACGGCCCGCCGCCAGCGCGAAATACTCCCGGCCGAGGAGGTAGGCGTTCGCGGCCAGGAAGGCCACGATGTTGAAGGGCGGGATCAGGAGAAAGATCAGCGCCACCAGATTGATCAGCAGCGCGCTCGCGGCGAAGCGCAGCGCTTCCCAGAGCGCCGTGGCGACCGGGAGCGGCCGGCCCGGCGGATCGGCGAGGTAATGGCTCCTTTCGACCTTCTCGGCGACGTCGTCGAGGAAGAAGCCGGCCACCAGCATCGACACGGAGGGGATCAGGTAGCCGAGCCCGATCACCAGCCCGAAGCCAGCCAGGAACGCCGCATAGGTTCCGATCCAGGGATATTGGGCGAGAATGTCGGCGCTCGACAGCCAGTAGGCGACGAGCTTGGTCAGCGCCGCCCAGATCAGCGCCAGCAGCGCCACGGTCAGGCCGAGCGACTTCCACAGAATGGCGCGGAACGGAGGCGAGAGGATCTGCCGCAACGCCTTCAGCGCCGAGTCGAAGATCATGGGCGAATGGTCCTGAAGCGAGGGGGTGGCCAGGCCTCCCGGCGCGCCGGCGCGGCGCCGCGTGAGCGTCACAGGAAGCCGCTTCCCGCTTCCGGGTCGAACAATGCGTGGAGGCGGCAGGCGGTCGCCTGGGCGAAGCGGATCAGCAACGCCTTGCGGGTTGCGGCGGCGAGACGGTGCTCCGCCGGGTCGCGCAGCACCGCGGCGCCGTAGGCGTCGGCCAGGATCAGCCCGGCGTCGGGCGGCATGATCTCGGCCGGCACGTGGTCCGGAATGGCGAAATAGAGCCGGTCGCAATGGGCCCGGTAGTCCGGCCATTTCCGGTCCGCCCGGAAATCCTCGATGCTGGACTTGATCTCGACGATCCAGACCGCCCCGTCCGGCCCGAGCGCCACGATGTCGGCGCGCCGGCCGGAGGCGAGCGGCAGCTCCGTTACGGAGGCGAAGCCTAGGCTTGTCAGCAGGCGGCGCGTGCCGCGGGCGACGGCGAGCGCCGTGTCCGACTGGCGGCCGTCGACCGGGGGCGCGATCGCCAGGGAAGAGGAAACCGGCATGCCCAAAGCCTAGCCCCGGATGAGATTCGCCGCAATCGGCGGCCGCCCGGACACGCGACCCTAGAGAAACAGCCAGGTGATCAGGCCGAAGAGCGGAGTCAGGATCAGGCCGGTCCACAGCATGTAGCCGAAGAAGCTCGGCATCTTGACGCCGCCCTGCCGGGCGATGGCGTAGACCATGAAGTTGGGCGCGTTGCCGATATAGGTGTTGGCGCCCATGAATACGGCCCCCAGCGAGATCGCCGCAAGCGTCGAGGCGAACGGGCCCATCAGGCGGACCGGATCGCCCCCTGCGAGTTCGAAAAACACCAGATAGGTCGGCGCATTGTCGAGGAAGGACGAGAGCAGGCCCGTGAGCCAGAAATAGGCCGCGGGCGAGGGGCTCCCGTCCGGCCGGGTGACCAGACCCACCAGCGGCGCGAACACGCCCTCGCGGCCGGCCTGCAGCATGGCGATGACCGGGATGATGCAGGTGAAGATGCCGGCGAACAGCTTGGCCACCTCGAGGATGGGCTCCCAGGAGAAGTCGTTCGCCTTGCGGTGCTCCTTACGGGTCAACGCGATGGAGGTCAGCGCAACCGCGATCATCACGAGGTCGCGCGTGATGTTCTGGAGCGGAACGTGCAGCCCCAGGGCGTTGATCTCGACGCCCGGCTCCCAAACGCCGCTCACCAGGATGGCCCCGATGGCGATGCCGATCAGGGCGAAGTTCACCAGGCCGCGCACGCGGATAGGCTTGTCGGGGGTGGGGTCGCGCTTCGCCCGGAAGGCCTCGTCGCGGCGGTAGAACCAGGCGTCCATGGCGTAGAACAGGCCCAGCAGGATTACGCAGGTGAACAGCGTCTCGGGCCAGAGCGTCTTGCCGGTCCAGAAGAAATCGACGCCCCGCAGGAAACCGAGAAACAGGGGCGGGTCGCCGAGCGGCGTGAGGGATCCGCCGATGTTCGACACCAGCATGATGAAGAAGACGAAGACGTGGACATTGTGCACGCGGTCGTCATTGGCGCGCAGAAGCGGGCGGATCAGGATCATCGACGCCCCGGTCGTGCCGATGACGCTCGCGGCCAGCGCCCCGATCGCCAGGATGGCGGTGTTCATCCCCGGCGAGCCATGGATGTTGCCGGCGATCACGATTCCGCCCGCCGCGGTGAAGAGCGCGAACAGCATGAGGATGAAGGGGAGGTACTCGGTGAGGAGAGTGTGGGTCAGCGCCGCGCCGGTCGCGTCGACGCCCTGCGTCAGCGCCAGGGGGACCGCGGCGAGAATGGCCCAGCCGGCGGCGATCTTGCCGTAGTGCCGATGCCAGACATGGGGAAAGAGCAGCGGACCGAGCGCGATCGAGAGCAGGATGCCGGCGAAGGGCGCGGCCCACACGATCCCGAGACGCGAGCCCTGGAGGCCTTCGGCGGCCTCGGCCGGGGCGACGAAGAGTGCGAGCGCGAACAGCGCGGCGGCGAGAGGGAGCGCCATGGTCATCCTGGTTTCGGGCTGCTGGGATCCGGGGCCATACAACCCGAACCCAGAGTAGCGAACAACAGGCCGGGGGACGAATATGGTTAAGGGCCGTTAAGCAACTGTTCAGGAAAGCGGCCGCAGGGTATGGGCGGGCAACGCTCAAGGGTGGCTCCGCATGTGCCGATTCCTCGCCTACCGGGGTGAGCCGGTCTTCATGGAAGATCTGGTCTGCGCTCCTTGCCATTCCCTGGTGCACCAGTCGCTGCACGCGGAGGAGGCCAAGACGGGCACCAATGGCGACGGCTTCGGCATCGGCTGGTACGGCGCCCGGTCCGAGCCCGGGGTCTATCGGGAGCTTCGCCCGGCCTGGTCGGACGAGAACCTGCGCTCGCTGTGCTCCCAGGTGGCTTCGGGGCTGTTCTTCGCCCATGTGCGGGCGGCGACCGGCACGGCCACGACACGGGCGAACTGCCACCCTTTCGTCAACGGCAAATGGATGTTCATGCACAACGGCCAGATCGGCGGCTATCACGCGATCCGGCGCAGGCTGGAGAACCTGATCCCGGACGAGCTCTACGAGGCGCGCGGCGGCACCACCGACAGCGAGGCGATCTTTCTCGCCGCCCTGGCGGACGGACTGGAGGACGACCCGGTCGGCGCAATGGCGCGCACCGTGTCCCGGGTGAGCGGCTTCATGAGGGCGGCGGGCGTGCGCGAGGCGCTGCGGTTCACGGCGGCGCTCACCGACGGCGAGAGCCTCTACGCGTTCCGCTGGGCGAGCGACGGCAAGCCGGCGACCCTCTACTGGCGCGACATGGGCGACCGCCTGGTGATCGTATCCGAGCCGCTCGACCGGGCGCAGCCCGGCTGGCTCGAGGTGCCGCGCTCCTGCGCGCTCACGGCCCGCAAGGGGACGACGCCCTCGCTGCAGTGCATGGACGAGGCGCTGGCCGCCGCCTGAGGCGGGCCGGCCGGCTCAGACCGCGCCGAGCCGGTAGAAGGCGCTGGCGTTGCCGCCGAAGATGGCGAGGCGCTCGCCGGCGCTGCAGGAGGCCGTCAGCTCCTCCGCCGCGTCGACCCAGCGCTGGTAGCCCGAAGCCAGGGTGCAGACCGGCCAGTCCGATCCGAACATCAGGCGCCCGGGACCGAACGCGGACAGGAGGACGTCCACGTAGGGCCGCAACGTCTCGACGCTCCAGTCGGCGGAGGCTTCGGTCACAAGTCCCGAGAGCTTGCAGAGCGCGCGCGACTCGACGGAGATGCGGGTCATCGCGGCGGACCATTCATCGATCTCGCCAGCGCGGATGCGCGGCTTGGCGCCGTGGTCGATCACGACGCGCAGATCCGGATAGCGCAGCATCAGCCGCGAGAGCGCGTCGAGGTGCTCCGGCCGCACCAGGGCGTCGAAGGCCAGGTCGTGGGCGATCAGGCAGCGAAACGCCCAGTCCAGCTCGGGGCGGAGCATCCACTCCGGATCGGGGATGTCCTGGATCATGGGCCGGAAGCCCTTGAGCTTCTTGTGCCGGGCCAGCCGGTCCACATGGGCGATGTGGGATGGGTCCTCGAAGTCGACCCAGCCGACCACGCCCAGCACCCAGTCGGTCGCGTCCGCGAGGCCGAGCATGTACTCGGTCTCCTCCACGGTGGGGGCGGCCTGGACCAGCACCGTCCCGCCGACGCCCGCCTCCTCGATCAGGAGCTCCAGGTCGTCCGGCGAGAAGGGCCGGTACAGCGTCTGCAGCTCGGGCGTCAGCCAGCCATAGTCGCCGCGCGCAGGGTTCCAGAAGTGCTGATGGGCGTCGATTCGAAGCGTCATCGCCGAAGTTCCGCGCGCAAATGAGGCTGGGGGATGGCGTGGGCCGTCGGGCTAATCCGGCCGGACGACGCCCTTCTTCAGGATCACGTTGCCGTAGAGGCGACGCTCGCCGCTGACCACGATCGCGAAGGCCCCCTTGGCGCGCTCGTAGAAGGCGAAGCGCTCCAGCGAGCCCAGCGCGAAGCCGACGCCCTCCTGGGCAACGATGGCCTGGCGGAACTCCGCGAAGATGGGCATGTCCGCCTGGGCGTCGCCGACCACCTCCATGCGCCAGGCGGCCTCGGGGACGAAGTCGTCCAGCGGCATCACGGACAGCACGGCCTCGACCACGCGGGGCGCCGGGATTCCGTCGAGCCGGATCACCGGGCGTCCCATCGCGGCGGCCGGAAAGTTCGTGTCCACGACGGCGATCTCGTCCCCGTGGCCCATGGCCCGCAGGGTGGCGAGAAGCTCCGGCCCCAGGATGGGATCCAGCCCCTTCAGCATGCGTTGATCTCCTGCGGGAGCGGCGCGCCGGAGCGCGAAGGCGAGACTGGTCCGGCGGCCGCGACACGGTTCCGGCCCGATGCGGGCCATGATAGGAAGCCTGCGACCGATGCCGCAAGCCCGCCCGGCGATCCACGCGATCCCGGCCGTTCCGCCACCAAGTTCAAGGAGAGCCGCCATGGCGTCCAAGCTCGACCAGCTCAAATCCATGACCGTCGTGGTGGCGGACACCGGCGACATCGAGGCGATCCGGGCGTTCCACCCGACGGATTGCACGACCAACCCCTCGCTGATCCTGAAAGCGGCGCAGATGCCGGGCTACGCGTCGATCCTCGACGAGGCGCTCGACTGGGGCCGCCGCAAGGGCGGCTCCCGCGAGGCCGTGACGGCCGCCGTCGCCGACCGGCTGGCGGTGTCGTTCGGGGCCGAGCTCACCCGCATCGTGCCCGGCCGCGTCTCGACCGAGGTGGACGCGAATCTCTCCTTCGACACCAAGGCCAGCGTCGACAAGGCGCGGGCCATCGTGGCGGCCTACAAGGAGCGCGGCATCGACCGCGACCGCATCCTGATCAAGCTCGCCTCGACCTGGGAGGGCCTGAGGGCGGCCGAAATCCTGCAGCGCGAGGGCGTGGACTGCAACCTGACGCTTTTGTTCTCGCTGGCGCAGGCGGCGGCGGCCGCGGAGGCGAAGGCGTTCCTGATCTCGCCTTTCGTGGGCCGCATCCTGGACTGGCACGTCAAGGCCGAGGGCCGCAGCTTCACGGCCGAGGAGGATCCGGGCGTGCTCTCGGTGCGGCGGATCTACGCCTATTACAAGCGCCACGGCTACGACACGGTCGTGATGGGCGCGTCTTTCCGCAACACCGGCGAGATCGAGGCGCTGGCCGGGTGCGACAGGCTCACCATCGCGCCGGCGCTGCTGGAGGAGTTGTCGCGCGACGAGGGCGTGCTGGCGCGCAAGCTCGACCCCGCCCCGGCCGGGCGCGACGGCGTCGACAAGATCGCCACCGACGAGGCGTCGTTCCGCTTCGCGCTCAACGAGGACCCGATGGCGACCGAAAAGCTGGCCGAGGGCATCCGCCAGTTCGCCAAGGACCTGCGCTCGCTGCACGCGATGATCGACCAGCGGCTGGAGTCGGCGGAGGCGGCCTGAGCGCGCCGGCGCCCGGCGTCGGCCGCCCTCAGGCGGCGCCGGGCAGGCAGGCGGGACCGATCGGCTCGAAGCTCTTGTAGGTGAGGATGAACTCCTGGTGGCCGAGCTCCTCGGACCGGGTCTTCAGCCCTTGGCCGAGCCCGACCACGAGGTCGCGGATCTCGCGCCCGACCTCGTCCAGGCCGGCGCGGCCCTCCAGAATGCGGCCGGCGTCGACGTCCATGTCGTCGCTCATGCGCCGGTAGGTCTCCGGATTGGCGCAGATCTTGACGACGGGCGAGATGGCCGAGCCCACCACCGAGCCGCGCCCCGTCACGAACAGCACGGCGTGGCTGCCGCAGGCGATCAGCTCGGCGATCTCGGCGTTGTCGTTGATGTTGGGGAAGCCGAACCGGACCTCCCCGTCCGGCACGACGTCCAGCAGATAGAGGCCGCCCCGCGGGGGAACGTCCGCCGGCTTGAGCAGGCCGGAAATGGGCGAGGCCCCGGACTTGGCGTAGGCGCCCATCGATTTCTCCTCGATCGTCGACAGGCCCCCGTCGGCGTTGCCGGGCGCGAAGGAGCCGTAGCCGAGCGTGGCGTAGTAGCGCGCCGCCTTGGCGACGCTGGCCTCCAGCTCGGCGGCCAGAGCCGGCGTCACGGCGCGCGCCGCCATGATGTGCTCGCAGCCGATGAGTTCGCCCGTCTCTTCGAAAATGCAGGCCGCGCCTTCGCGCACCAGCATGTCGAAGGCCCGTCCGGCGGCGGGGTTGCCGGTGATGCCGCTGGTCCCGTCCGAGCCGCCGCAGACGGTGCCGACCACGAGCTCGTCCACCCGCATCGGGACCGTGGGAGCCACGTCCAGCAAACGCTTCTGCGCGGCCGCCCAGGCCCGGCCCTCCAGGATGGAGGCGCGGGTCCCGCCCGTCGCCTGGATGGTGAGCGTCTTGACCGAGCGCCCGCTCGCCCGGACGGCGCGCTCCAGCCCGTATTTGTCGAAGGCCTCGCAGCCCAGCGACACGAGCAGAACCGCCCCGACATTCGGGTGGGTGCAGAGCGCCTCCATCATGCGCTGGGCGTAGCCGTTGGGGTAGCAGCCCGGGAAGCCGATCACGTGGACGCCGTCCTCGCGCAGCGGCGCCGCGATCTCCCGCGCCACGTGGTGGGCGCACTCGACGAGATAGCCGACCGCGACCACGTTGCGGATGCCCTTGCGGCCGTCCTGACGCAGCCAGCCGCGCATGGGCGCCTCCGCGACGGGAGGTTCGGCGAACGAAGCGGTCATGCGGTCGCTCCCGGCTTGCGATCGTCCAGCGTGTAGGTGGGCGTGTATTCGCTCTTGACGTTATGGACGTGCACATGCTCGCCCGGGGCGATGGGGGCGGTGGCGGACCCGATCGGCGCGCCGTATTTCAGCACCGTCTCGCCCGGCGCGATGGCGCGGCGCGCCACCTTGTGGGCGAGCGCGACGTCCTGAGCGGCGGCGACCCGCCTTCCGTCGATGGAGAGCTCGTCGCCGGCCCGGATCCGCCGGCGCGCCACCAGGACGTTGTCGCGCGGGTCCAGCAGGATGAGGCGGAGATCCTCGGCGCCGCCGACGGCCTCATGGGGATGCGAGATCGTGTCCGGCACGGTTCCTCCCGGGGCCATCGCGGCCGCGCTCGCGCTGGGCGCCGCCTCGTTCCTGAGACCTAAATCGATACATGCGGGTTCGCCGGGTTGCAACGATCGGGCGAAAGGCCGATTCGGCGCGTTTGGGCGAAAAACCCTGGAATGCCGCGCAAACGCATGGCAGCCAGTCAGTCCCGCTGGACTTAATCGGTTCGATAAGCTTAGAGTGCCGCCAGCCGGTCGGGAACGGACGCAAGGGGCTCGGTGCCCGCATGCTCCCGTCGATCGGGCGTGGCCACGTCAGGGCCCGTCGACGGCAACGATCCAGGCGCCAAGCCAGGGACCCTTTGGGAGGAAAACGATGAAGAAACTGATCGTGGGGGCAGCCGCGTCTTTCGCCATCCTGGCGGGCGGGCAGGCGCTCGCCCAGGAGAAGCTCACCGTATGGTGGGTGAAGGGCTTCTACAAGGCCGAGGACGACGCGCTCTTCGAAGCCATCAAGAAGTACGAGGCCAAGACCGGCGTGAAGGTCGATCTGTCCCAGTACGCCGTGCAGGACATGATCCCGAAGACGGTCTCGGCGCTGGACGCCGGCAGCCCGCCGGACGTCGCCTATGCGGACGTGTACGACTTCCAGGTCGCCGCCAAGTGGGCCTATGAGGGCCGCCTCGAGGACATCTCGAGCGTCATCGAGCCCCTGAAGGGCCAGTTCGCGCCCAACACGGTCGAGACGACTTATCTGTACAACGACAAGGCCAAGAAGCAGGCCTATTACGCCTTCCCGCTCAAGCAGCAGACGATGCATATCGAGTACTGGATCGACATGCTCGAGCAGGCCGGCTTCAAGGAGAGCGACATTCCGAAGGACTGGAAGGGCTACTGGTCCTTCTGGTGCGACAAGGTGCAGCCCGGCTACCGCAAGGCCTCCGGCAGCCGCGCCTATGGCATCGGCCAGCCGCTCGGCGTGGATTCGTCGGACAGCTTCTACTCGTTCCTGACCTTCATGGACGCGTACAACGTCAAGCTCGTCGACGACAAGGGCAAGCTCCTGCTCGACGATCCGAACGTGAAAAAGGGCCTCATGGGCGCCCTGGCCGACTACACCGAGCCCTACGTCAAGGGCTGCGTGCCGCCCTCCGCCACGTCCTGGAAGGACCCGGACAACAACGTCGCCTTCCACAACAAGACGACGGTGCTGACCCACAACGCCACCATCTCGATCGCCGCCAAGTGGCTCGACGACGCCAACAACCCGACGCTGAACCAGGAGCAGCGGGACCAGGCGAAGAAGAACTACGACAGCCTGATCCGCACCGCCGGCTTCCCCAACAAGCCGGACGGCGCCCCGATGCAGTACCGCACCGCCGTGAAGGTGGGCGTGGTGTTCGAGCAGGCCAAGCAGAAGCAGCGCGCCAAGGAGTTCGTCGCGTTCCTGCTGCAGGAAGAGAACCTGAAGCCCTACGTGGAAGGCGCTCTCGGCCGCTGGTTCTCGGTGACCAAGGCCGGACAGGAGAGCCCGTTCTGGCAGGCGGACCCGCATCGCAAGTCGGTCTATAACCAGTACAAGGCCGGGACCGTGACGTTCGAGTTCACCAAGAACTACAAGTTCACGATCCTGAACAACGAGAACGTCTGGGCCAAGGCCGCCAACCGCATCGTCAGCGAGAAGGTGCCGGTCGAGAAGGCCACCGACGAGCTGATCGCCCGCATCAAGGAAGTGGCCGGCAGCTGAGCCGACGAAGGCCGGGCTTTCAGGACCCCTCGTTTCTGGAAGCCCGGCGAGACGCCAGATACCCTTCGTCCTGAGGAGCATCGCCCCTGGGCGATGCGTCTCGAAGGACGAGGGACTCCAGGAGGCTGCGCCAGTCTGGCGATCTGGACCCCTCGTGCTTCGAGACGCCCTGCTGCGCAGGGCTCCTCAGGATGAGGGGCATTGAGCATCCGCTCGGCCGGGCTCCCGGCCGACGGAACAAGAACACTTCACGGTGGTCGCCCGGGCCGGGCGACCACCGGCTCCATAAGGGCCCCCACGATGACCACCGCAAGCCTTACCGACCCGCATGCCGGCGTCGTCGCCCCCGAGAAGCAAGGCATGACCGCCTGGCAGTTCTGGGGCACGCTGATGGTGGCGCCCTATCTGCTGATCTTCGCGCTGTTCGTCGTCTACCCGGTGTTCTACGCGTTTTGGCTGGCCCACAAGCCGGAGAGCTACGTCCACCTCTTCAACGACCCGATCTTCATCCGGTCGATCTTCAACACGCTCGCCTTCCTGATCATCGGCATCAACCTGAAGATGGTGGTGGCGCTGACGCTGTCCGGCTTCTTCATGAACGAGCGCAAGTGGGTGAAGGCGCTCTCCGTCATCTTCATCCTGCCCTGGGCGGTGCCGTCGATTCCGACCATCCTGTCGGTCCGGTTCATGCTCAACCCCGAATGGGGCGTCATCAACCAGCTGATCTTCCGCTTCACCGGCGAGGACGGTCCGAACTGGCTGAACGACCCGCAGCTCGCGCTCTTCCTGGCCATCCTGGTCCATATCTGGAAGTCGCTGCCGTTCTGGACCCTGATCCTGCTGGCCGGGCGGCTGGCGATTTCGGCCGACCTCTACGAGGCCGCGTCGGTCGACGGGGCCAACAACTGGCAGAAGTTCCGCTTCGTCACCTGGCCGTCGATGCAGCAGCTCTACCTGACCTGCACGATCCTCTCGATGATCTGGACGCTGGGCGACTTCAACAGCGTCTACCTGCTCACCGGCGGCGGGCCGGCCGACCTCACCCACGTCCTGGCCACGCTCGGCATCCGCTATCTGCGGCTGGACCAGGTCGACCTGTCGATGGCCACCATCGTGTGCGCCCTGCCGATCATCCTGCCGCTCGTCTTTGTGATGATGAAGCGTCTCTCGAAGTAAGGCTGCGCCCGTGAACAAGTCCCTCCTCCGCTCGGCCGGCACGGAAGCCAAGCTGCTGCTGATCGGCATCCCGGTGCTGATCTGGACGATGCTGCCGATCTACCACCTGTGCCTGTTCGCCTTCTCGGACAAGCAGTCGGCCTTCTCGGGCGCGCTGTGGCCGAAGAACCCGACCTTGCGCAATTTCGAGGTGGTCTTCGGGCAGAAGCACTACTTCCTGCACCTGTTCTGGCAGCAGCTGTTCAACTCGGTGTTCATCGCGCTCGCCACCGGCGCGCTGACGCTGTTCATCGCCACCTTCGCGGCCTTCTCGATCTCGCGCCTGAAGGTGAAGGGCGGCCGGACCGTGCTGAACATGGCGCTGTTCACCTATTTCATCCCCGCCGCCTTCCTGGCCGTGCCGATGTACCGCACGATGGGGCTCTACGGCCTGCTGAACAGCCAGTGGGCGCTCATCCTGGCCATGGTGACCATCGCGTCGCCCTACGCGATCTGGGTGCTGAAGCAGGCCTCCGACAAGCTGCCGGCCGAGCTCGACGAAGCCGCCATCATGGACGGCGCGACCCCGATGCAGCTGTTCCGGCTCGTCTACATTCCGCTGATGCTGCCGTCGCTGGTGGCGGTCGGCACCTATGCGGTGCTGCTGGCCTGGAACGAGTATCTCTACGCGTTCCTGCTGCTCTCCAAAGACACCAGCATCACGCTGCCGGTCGCGCTCGGCAACTTCCTGGCGGCGGACGATTCGCCCTGGGAGCTGTTGATGACCACGGGCCTGATCTACGCCATGCCGCCGGCCGCGATGTACTACGCCTTCAAGAAATACATGGTGGGCGGCCTGACGGCCGGCGCCGTGAAGAGCTGAGCGACCGCGAGACGACAGATCGGATCCAGCATGACAACACGACCGCTCCTTCTCGTGACCGGCGGCGGCCGGGGCATCGGCGCCGCCGTGTGCCGCCTCGCCGCCGCCGCCGGCTATGACGTCGCCGTCAACTATGCGGGCAACCGGGCCGCGGCGGACGCCACGGCCGAGGCGTGCCGGGCCGCCGGCGCAAGGGCGGACGTGTTCCAGGGCGACATGGCGGCGGACGCCGACATCGCGCGCGTGTTCCGCGAGGTCGACGAGCGCATGGGCCGCATCGACGCGCTGGTGAACAATGCGGGGATCACCGGCCAGGCGAGCCGCCTCGACGACGCAGACCCGGCCGAGATCCGGCGCGTGATCGACGTCAACGTCACCGGCGCGATGCTGGTCGCCCGCGAGGCCGTGCGCCGGATGGCGCCGCGCCACGGCGGGCGCGGCGGCGCCATCGTCAACCTGTCGTCAGCCGCGGTGTGGTTGGGCTCGCCCGACACCTTCGTCTGGTATGCGGCCTCCAAGGCCGCCATCGACAGCTTCACGCTCGGCCTGGGCAAGGAGCTCGGCCCCGACGGCATTCGGGTGAACGCCGTCGCGCCCGGCCTGATCGAGACGGAGATCCACGACTCCGCCGGCCTGACGGGACGCCTCGACAAGCTGGCCTCGACCGTGCCGATGCGCCGCGCCGGAACGGCCGAGGAGGTCGCCAAGGTGATCCTGTTCCTCCTCTCCGAGGAGGCCTCCTACGTGACCGGCGCCGTCTACAACGTCACCGGCGGGCGCTGAACCGGGGGACCGCGAGCCTCAGGCGTTGGCGGACTGCACGTCGGCCAGACGCTCCAGCAGCTTGCGGGCGTGGGCCCTTTCCGCGGCGCGGTCCGGCGAGGGCTTGGCCCAGACCAGCCGCCCGTCCTTCCAGGCGAGGCCCGCCGCGCCCGCGCGCTCGACGAAACCCGCCAGCCAAGGCGGGGGATCCTGTCCGTCGCCGCGGAAGGTGGCCGCGACGGCGTTCGGGCCGACGTCGAGCCGAGCCACGTCCAGGGCGCGGCAGCTCATCGCGATGCTGGCGCGGTCGATCAGCTGGACCACCGGCTCCGGGGGCTCGCCGAAGCGGTCCTCGATCTCCTCGGCCAGTTGCTCGATCTCCAGCGCCGAGCGCGCCCGGGCGAAGCGCACATAGAGCTCCAGCCGCACATCGGCCTCAGGGATGTAGGAGGCCGGGATGACGCCCGCCTCCGCCATGCGCAGCTCGGGCGTCCAGTCCTCCGGGACGGACTCGCCGCGGGCCGCCGCGATGGCGCGCTCCAGCATGTCCTGGTAGAGCGCCGGACCGATCAGCTTCATGTGTCCGCTCTGGTCCTCGCCGAGCAGGTCGCCCGCGCCGCGCTGGTCGAGGTCGCGGGCGCTGATGGCGAAGCCGGCGCCCAGCCGGTCCAGGGCGGCGAGCGTCTCCAGCCGCTTGCGCGCGGCCGCGCTCAGCGCGGCGGCCGGGTCCGCGGCGAGGATGAAGACGCCGCGGCGGCGGCCCCTCCCCACCCGGCCGCGCAGCTGGTGGAGTTGGGCCAGGCCGAAGCGGTCCGGCCGCCAGACCACCATGGTGTTGGCGTTGGGGATGTCGAGGCCGCTCTCGACGATGTTGGTGGCGAGAAGCACGTCCCCGTCGCCGTCCGCGAAGCGGATCAGGGCGTCGTCGATGTCGGCGGGCTTCATGCGGCCATGCGCGACGAGGAGCTTCGCCTCCGGCCAGAGCGCGGCGAGTCGCGCGCGCATCGGCTCGATGTCCTCCACCCGCGGGCAGACCACGAAGCTCTGCCCGCCTCGGCGGCGCTCCCGCAGCAGGGCGTCGCGGACCAGCACGTCGTCGAAGGGCTGGATCACCGCCCGCACCGGCACGCGCGCCGCGGGAGGGGTCGCGATGACGCTGAGGGAGCGAAGCCCCGCCATGGCGGCCTGCAGGGTGCGCGGAATGGGGGTGGCGGTGAGCGTCATCACATGGGCGTCGACCCCGAGCGCGGCCAGCGCCTGCTTGTGGCGCGCGCCGAAGCGTTGCTCCTCGTCGATGATGAGGAGGCCTAGATCGGCGAAGCGGACATCCTTGGCGGCCAGCGCGTGGGTGCCGATCGCGATGCGGATCGAGCCGTCCGCCAGCCCCGCCTTGACCGCCCTGGCGTCGGCGGCGGACACGAAGCGCGACAGCGCCGCCACCTCCACCCCCAGGCCGGCGAAGCGTTTGCGGAAAGTGTCGTAATGCTGGCGCGCCAGGACGGTGGTGGGGGCCGCGACCGCCACCTGCTTGCCCGCCAGGGCGGCGGCGGCCGCCGCCCGCAACGCCACCTCGGTCTTGCCGAAACCGACGTCGCCGCAGACCAGCCGGTCCATGGGCTTGCCGGAGGCGAGGTCCGCCAGGGCGTCCGCGATGGCGCGGGACTGGTCGGGCGTCTCGCCGAACGGAAACCGGGCCGCGAAGCGCTCATAAGCGGCCTGCGGCGGCGCGAGAACGGCCGCCGTCCGGCCGTCGCGCTCGCGCGCCAGCCGGGCCAGGCGCTCGGCCGCGTCGGCGATCTCGGCCTCGATCTCGGCCCGGCGCTTCTCCCAGGCCGAGCCGCCGAGCCTGTCGAGCGTGACGGTGTCGGGCTCCGAGCCGTACCGCCAGAGCCGGTCCGCCTCGTCGGCGGGGACCATCAGCACCTCGTCGCCGGCGAAGCGCAGACGGATGGTCTCGGTCGCGCCGGCGTCCGGCGTCTCGACGGTCTCGACGTCCTCCAGCACGGCGAGGCCGTGATCGCGGTGAACCACCACGTCGCCGCAGCGCAGGTCAGGTCCGGCCAGCACCGACGCGGCCGCGCTCGCCTGCGCGCCGGCCCTGGCGCGGCTGCCGAAGACGTCGCCGGCCGCCAGCGCCGTCACGCCCTCGGGCGCGCGGAAACCGGCGTCGATGGGCAGCAGCAGCGTAACTAGCGAGCCAGGCTGCGCGGCGCGGACATCGGCCCAGCTCTCGGCCGCGACCGCACCCGCGTCGAGGGCCTGCTCGGCCAGGCGCCGAAGGCGCCGCAGCCAGGGGCGCGTCGGGGCGGCGAGGACGATCGTGCGGCCCGCGTCGCGCTCCTTGCGGAGGAAGCGGCCCGCGCTCTCGGCGGGCAGCCGCTGGGTGGCGAAGGATGCGACGGCGGAGTCGCCCTGCGCCGGGCTCTCCGTCATCGCGCCGGGGCGGCTCGCGAGGGCGTCCCAGTCGGCCTCTCCCAGATAGAGCGAAGCTCCGCCCCTGGCCTGGCCGTCGGCGACCAGCTCGAGGAAGCGCCGGGCCTGGCGGTCGGCGTCGCCTGACAGCGCCAGCGCGGCGGCGCCGAAGAGGTCTGCGGGCGCGGCGAGGTCGGCATGCGCCGTCACGACCCGCTCGGCCATCGAGGCGCGGGCGGCGGCGGGGCCGGCCCCGACCTCGGTCGCCTGGTCCGGGCGTTGGAAGTCCTCGGTGGCGGGAACGATCGTCACCGCCTGCAGGGCGTCGAGGGTGCGCTGGGACACGGCGTCGAAACGGCGGATCTCCAGGATGCGCCCGTCCTCGTGGTCCAGCCGCACCGGCGCGTCCGCGTCGGCGGGAAAGATGTCGATCACGCCGCCGCGCACGCCCATCTCGCCGGGCTCGTCGATCCGTTCGTCCAGCCAGTACCCCCGCCCGGCGAGCTCGCCCGTCAGGGCCTGCGGGTCGATGGCCTCGCCTGTCCGGAGGGTCAGCCGCGCGCCGCTCCAGGCCGCGGGGGGCGGCGTCCTTTGCAGAAGCGCGTCGGCCGACGTGACGATCAGGGGATGGTCCATGCCCTCGGCGATCCGCGCCATCGCGGCGGCGCGGCGTCCCATGACTCCGGCCGACGGAGGCGCGAGGTCGAAGGGGAGGCTGTCCCAGGCGGGCCAGTGCAGGACCGGGCGTTCCGGCGCGAGCCGGGCGGCGAGCGCCGCGATTTCCTCCGCCCGCCGCTCGCCGCCGGCGACGTAGACCAGGCCGCCGGGCCGCCGGGCGGCCTCGTCCAGCAGCGCCAAAGCCAGGGCGGCGGGGTGTTGCGGCGCTGCGAAGGCGTCGTCATTCGCCGCCCCGACGGGGATCTCGGCGGCGCTCATGCGCGGCGGCTCGGGCGGGAGGTCGTCAACGAGGAGAAGCGCATCGAAAGTATCCGGCGGCGGGCGACGGCCCGCCAAGGCAGCCTCAACGGAGTAGAGCCGCCCGAGGTTGCCGAACTCCGGCCCGGGCGGTCGATTTTGTCGCGCCCGGAGCGCCGGGCGACGGGATCGCGGTTCCCTTCAGGCCGTTTCCTGCTTAGGAGTGCGTCATGGAGATCACCGAGAGCCCCTGCGTCCAGGTCTGCGTCATCGATCCCGCCGCGGCGCTCTGCGTGGGATGCGGGCGCACGATCGATGAGATCTCGCGCTGGGCCGCGATGTCGGCGGCAGAACGCCGCTCGGTCATGGACGAGCTCCCGGCCCGCATCGCCGCCGCCGACCTGCCCGCCCCTCCGACCCCCGTCCGCACCGGCCGTCGCAGGCTGCGCCAGCGCGGCTGACCTTCGGCAAGGTCCGATCACGCGGACCGGGCCTTGCCGCCCGGTCGGGCGTGTCCACAATGACAGCTGACATCCCGTCCTTCAGGAGAGCGCCTTGGCCAATTCGTTTCAGGTGAAGCCCGGCAAAAAGGCGAAGCTCGCCGACAGGGACCCGGCCGATACGTCGTCGTTCAAGAGCGAGGAGCACGCCAGGACCAAGCTGGCGGAGGACATCGTGGCGATCGACAAGCTGCAGGACCGGCTCTACGCCGAAGGCCGGCGCTCGCTACTGGTGGTCCTGCAGGGCATGGACACCGCCGGAAAGGACGGGACCATCCGGGGCGTCTTCAACCAGACGGGGCCGCTGGGCGTCACCGTGACGGCGTTCCGCCAGCCGAGCGAGGAGGAGCGCGCCCACGACTTCCTGTGGCGGGCCCACCTCGCCGCACCCCGGCGCGGCACGATCGGGATCTTCAACCGCTCGCATTACGAGGACGTGCTGGTGGTCAAGGTGCGCAAGATCGCGCCCGGCAAGGAGATCGACAAGCGCTACGACCAGATCAACGCCTTCGAGAACATCCTGACGCAGAACGGGACCACGATCCTGAAATTCATGCTGCACATCTCCAAGAAGGAGCAGCGGGAACGCCTGCAGGAGCGCCTGGACGATCCCGAGAAGCACTGGAAGTTCAACCCGGGCGACCTCGACGACCGCAAGCTCTGGGACGACTACCAGGACGCCTACGAGACCATGCTGGAGCGCTGCTCGACCGACGACGCGCCCTGGCGGGTCATTCCGGCGGATCACAAATGGGCGCGCAACGCCGCGATCGCCGGCGTCGTGCGCGAGACCCTCGAGGCGATGGACCCGCAATATCCGAAGGTGACGTGGGACCCGAAGAGCTTCACGGTCGAATAGACCGGCCGGCCTGGGCCGGCGCGAGCGTCCGGCCCCACCCATTCCGTTGAGTTGAACGAGGATCCGATGAGCGAGATCGATGTGCGCCAGGCCAGCCATCCGGAGGCGGTGCGCTACTACGACACCGAGGAGCTGCGCCGCCACTTCCTGGTGGAGAGCGTGTTCGTCCCGGGCGAGATCGCCCTCACCTACAGCCATGTCGACCGCTTCGTCCTGGGCGGGGCCATGCCGACCGGCGCCGCGCTGCGGCTGGAGACCTCCAAGCCGATCGGGCAGAAGACCTTCCTGGCCAGGCGCGAGCTGGCTGCGATCAATATCGGCGGGCCGGGCCGCGTCACCGTCGACGGGCGCGCCTTCGACCTCGACCCGCGCGACTCGCTTTATGTGGGCATGGGAGCCGCGGAGGTCGCGTTCGAGAGCCTCGACCCGGCCGCGCCGGCCAAGTTCTACCTGCTGAGCGCGCCCGCGCACGCCACCCATCCGACCCGCAAGATCGCCCTGTCGGAGGCCCGCATGGTGCCGCTCGGGTCCGAAGCCTCGGCCAACAAGCGGGTCATCCACCAGATCATCCACCCCGACGTGTTGCCTACCTGCCAGCTCGTGGCCGGCATGACGCTGTTCTCGCCGGGCAGCGTCTGGAACACCATGCCCTGCCACACGCATGACCGGCGCTCCGAGGCCTATCTCTATTTCGACGTCCCGCAGGACCAGCGCGTCTTCCACATGATGGGCGAGCCCGACGAGACCCGCCATCTCGTGGTGGCGAACGAGCAGGCCATCCTGTCGCCCGGCTGGTCGATCCATGCCGGCGTCGGCACCGCCAGCTACGGCTTCATCTGGGCCATGGCGGGCGACAACCAGGACTTCACCGACATGGACATGGTCTCCATGTCCGACCTGCGCTGAGGTCCGCCATGCCGAACGCCTTCGACCTCTCCGGCCAGACCGCCATCGTCACGGGAGCGAACACCGGCCTCGGCCAGGGCATCGCGGTCGCGCTGGCCCGCGCCGGCGCGGCGATCGCGGCGGTCGGGCGCTCCTCCATGGAGGAGACGCGCAGCCTCGTGGAGGAGAGCGGCGCGGCCTTCCTGGAGATCACGGCCGACCTCGGCTCGCTGGAGCCGATCGAGCGGATCGTGGCGGAGACCCTGGCGTGGCGCGGCCGCATCGACGCGCTGGTGAACAACGCCGGGATCATCCGGCGGGCCGACGCGATCGACTTCACCGAGCAGGACTGGGACGACGTCATGAACGTCAACCTGAAGTCCGCCTTCTTCCTGTCGCAGGCCGTCGCCCGTCACATGCTGTCGCGCGACGGCGGCGGGCGCATCGTCAACATCGCCTCGCTGCTGTCCTTCCAGGGCGGCATCCGGATCCCGTCCTACACGGCGTCGAAGAGCGGGCTCGCCGGCCTGACCCGGCTGCTCGCCTGCGAGTGGGCCGGCAAGGGCGTCAATGTGAACGCCATCGCGCCGGGCTACTTCGTCACCAACAACACCGAGGCGTTGCGCAACGACCCGGACCGCAGCGGGCAGATCCTCGCCCGCATCCCCGCCGGGCGCTGGGGCGAGCCGGACGATATCGGCGGGGCGGCCGTCTTCCTGTGCTCGCCTGCGGCGGCCTATGTGCACGGGATCGTGCTGCCCGTGGACGGCGGCTGGCTGGCGCGGTGACGCCGCGCCCGGGCCGCGCAGGGTCGCGTCCCGCAAATCGAGGCGTCAGCCTTCGAGTTCTTCCCGCATCATCTCGAGGCGCAGCCACTCCTCCTCGGCGTGGGAGAGATCGCCCTGCGCCTTGGCCAGGGCGGCCGAGAGGCGGGCGAAGCCGGCCGGGTCGCGCGCATAGAGCGTGGGATCCACCATCGCGGCCTGCAGGCGCGCGATCTCGGCGCTCAGCGTCTCCATGGTGCGGGGCAGCGTCTCCAGCGCGTGCTTGTCCTTGAAGGTGAGCTTGCGGCGGGAGGGCTCGGGCGCCGGGCCGGCCACTGGCTTGTCCGCGCGCGCCTTGCCGGTCTCGGGCCTGGGCGCCGGCGTCGGCTTGGCGGTGACACCCTGGCCGCGCTGGGCCACCATGTCCGAATAGCCGCCGGCGTATTCCTGCCAACGGCCCTGCCCTTCCGAGACGATCACGGAGGTGACGACGCGGTCGAGGAAGTCGCGGTCGTGGCTGACGAGCAGCACCGTGCCCGGATAGTCCGCCAGCATCTCCTGCAGCAGGTCCAGCGTCTCCAGGTCGAGGTCGTTGGTGGGCTCGTCCAGCACCAGCAGGTTGGAGGGCTGCGCCAGCGCCCGGGCCAGGGTGAGGCGTCCCCGCTCTCCGCCTGACAGGACGCCCACGGGCGTGCGCGCCTGCTCGGGAGTGAAGAGGAAGTCCTTCATGTAGCTGACGACGTGCTTGGACTGCCCGCCGATGGTGAGCGTGTCGCCGCGTCCGCCCGTCAGCGTCTCCGCCAGCCCCAGGGCAGGATCGAGGCTGTCGCGGCCCTGCTCCAGGGTCATCATCTGCAGGTTGGCGCCGAGGCGGATCGCGCCCGAGTCGGGCGCCAGCGCGCCGGTGAGCAGTTTCAGCAGCGTCGTCTTGCCCGCGCCATTGGGCCCGATGAGCCCGACGCGGTCGCCGCGCAGGATGCGGATCGAGAAATCCTCGACGATGATCTCGTCGCCATAGGACTTTGAGACGCGGCGCGCCTCGACGACGAGCTTGCCCGAGACGTCGCCCTCGCTGACCGTGAGCCGCACCGCGCCGGCGGCCTTGCGCCGGTCGGTGCGCTCCTGACGCAAGGCGCCGAGCTCGGCCATGCGGCGGACATTGCGCTTGCGGCGCGCGGTGACGCCGTAGCGCACCCAGTGCTCCTCGGCGACGATGCGCCGGTCGAGCTTGTGGGCCTCCTGCTCCTCCTGCTCGAGCGTCTCGTCGCGCCACGCCTCGAAGAAGGCGAAGCCGCGGTCCATGCGGCGGGTCCGTCCCCGGTCCAGCCAGACGGTGGCGCGCGACAGGGTCTCCAGGAAGCGCCGGTCGTGGCTGATCAGGACGAGCGCGGAGCGCATGCGTCGGATCTCGGCCTCCAGCCACTCGATGGCCGGCAGGTCGAGATGGTTGGTCGGCTCGTCGAGCAACAGGATGTCGGGCTCGGGCGCGAGCACCCGGGCCAGGGCGGCGCGCCGGGCCTCGCCGCCCGACAGCCTGGAAGGATCCTCCTCGCCAGTCAGGCCCAGCTCCTCCAGCAGATAGCGGGCCCGGTAGGGATCGTCGCTGGGGCCGAGCCCGGCCTCCACATAGGCCAGCGTGGTGGCGAAGCCGGCGAGATCCGGCTCCTGCGGCAGGTAGCGCACAGTCGCGCCCGGCTGCACGAAGACGCTGCCCCTATCGGGCTCGACCTGCCCGGCCGCGATCCTCAGCAGCGTGGACTTGCCCGAGCCGTTGCGCCCCACGAGGCACAGCCGCTCGCCGGGCGACACGGAGAGTTCCGCGTTCTCGATCAGCGGCGTGCCGCCGAAGGTGAGGGCGATGTCCTGCAGGAGGAGAAGAGGGGGAGCGGCCATTGGGGGCGGTGTCGCAGATCGCTCCGGCCCGCGCAAGCGCCGCCGGCCCGCCTGGGCCGGATCAGCCGCTGGGCGCGGGCTGGCGGCGCATCAGCGCCTCCACCTCGGCCCGCCGCGGCAGGTCCGCGCCCCGCCTCGAGCAGGTGATGGCGGAGGCCGCGACGGCTTCGTCCAGGACGGCGGCGATCTCGTCATCGCCGAGCTCGCGCAGCGCCCCGCGCTCGAGGCGGCCGGCGCGCGCCAGCCAGGCCAGCAGAGCGGCGTGGAACGTGTCGCCCGCCCCCACCGTGTCGACCACCGGCACCACGCGGCCGGGCCGGTCGACGACCGCGCCGCTGCGGGCGAAGGCGACGGCGCCGTCCGGCCCGCGCGTGAACACCACCAGCGCCGGGCCGCGGGCCAGCCAGTTGCGCGCGACGGCGGCGATGTCGGCGCCCTCGCCATAGAGCGGTCCGAGATCCTCGGTGCTGGCCTTCACGATGTCCGCGCCGGCCACGAAGCGCTCGAAACGCGGACGCCACGCGGCGACGTCCCCGACGACGCGCGGGCGCAGGTTGGGATCGAGCGAGACGACGAGGCGCCCGCGCTCCCGCTCCAGCATGGCCTCGATGGCGGTGGCGACGGGCTCGACCGCCAGGGCGTAGGATCCGATCGCAATCGCGGCGGCGGCGGGGGGCAGCTCGGGCAGGTCCGAGGGGTCCAGCGCCCGGTCGGCGCCGTCTTCGCCGTAGAAGGCGTAGCCCGGATGGCCCTCCGCGTCGGTCGCGACGACGCTCAGCGTCGTCCGGTTGGCCACCCGACGCACGAGGCTGACGTCGACGCCGTCGCGAGCGATCGAGTCCAGCAGGAAAGACCCAAGGGCGTCGCGCGACACCCCGCCCCAATAGGCCGCCGGGCATTCCAGCCGGGCGAGCCCGAGCGCGACATTGTAGGGCGATCCCCCGGCCACGGCTTCAGCGCCGAGCGCGCCGCCGTCCTGCCGGATGAACACGTCAATCAAGGCTTCGCCGCATACGACAATCATGCCGGCTTCATTCCTGCTGGGCGGGCGACGGGCCGCACCATACTGGAATCGCGGCCTCGCGCCAGCGTCCAGACGGGCCCGGCCCATGGCGCCGATCCATCGTAACCTCCGGGTAACGTAAACGAATCGTCAATGCCTGACGGGCACAATCATAGGATGCGAAACGAAGCATTCGCGGGTCGGTCGCGACCCGTCCGGTCCGCTCCGGCCCGTTCCGGCCCTCCCCGCGCGCGGGCTCTCTGGCTCGCGGCGGCCGGGATGGCGCTGGGCGCCATGGCGGGCGGCCTCGCCTGGCGCCTGCAGGGCGACCTGCAGGTCGCGTCGGCGACGCTGCAGATCACCGGCGCGGGTGCATCCGCCGACCCGTCGCTGGCGGAAAGCCACATGCGGCTGGCCGC
This sequence comes from Alsobacter sp. SYSU BS001988, assembly GCF_054796215.1. Classification (NCBI taxonomy): domain Bacteria; kingdom Pseudomonadati; phylum Pseudomonadota; class Alphaproteobacteria; order Hyphomicrobiales; family Alsobacteraceae; genus Alsobacter; species Alsobacter sp. SYSU BS001988. The sequence continues at coordinate 596,523 of NZ_JBTAMK010000001.1, forward strand.
CTCGGCGGCGGTGCTGTCGCGCGTCGTCGCGCAGGAGAATCTCGCGACGGACGCTGAATTCATGCCGGCGCCGCTCGGCTCCCTCGACGGCGTCCTGGCCGCGGCCGGGCTGATCAGCCCGGCCGGCGAGGCCCGCGCCGCCGCCGCCGTGCGCGGACTGTCGGAGCGTCTGTCCCTCGCCCGGGACGGCGCGCCCGACCTGATCCAGCTCTCCGTGAGGGCGTCGACGCCCGAAAAGGCCGCCCTGCTGGCGAACGCCGTCGCCGGCGCGTCCATCTCCGAGCGCCTGGAAGCGCGATCGGAGGCGAACCGCCTTGCGGCCCAGCGGGACGCGACCCGCCTCGCCGCCCTGCAGACGCGGCTCTACGAAACCGAGACGAAGCTGATCGCGGTCCGGCAGCAAGGCGGTCTCGCGGCCGATCCGAAGGCGGATCTGGCGCAGGCGAAGGCCCGCGTGGCCGAGGCCAGGCAACGCCACGAGCAGGCGCAGCGCGCCGCCGCCGGACAGGGCGCGGAGGCCGGCTCGGACGCGGTCCGCACGCCCGCCATGGATCGCCTGCAGGCGCGCCTCGCCGAGGCGACCCGCGTGGAGGCCGGCTACCGCCAGACGCTCGGGCCGCGCCACCCGTTGATGGTGGACGCCCAGCAGCAACTCCGCGACGCCCGCCGGGCGCTTGCGGACGAGGTGAAACGCGCCGTCGAGGCGTCGCGGGCGGAGCTTCAGGCCGCCGAGGCCGCCGAGGCCGCCGCCGCCGGCCGGGCGAGTTCGGCCTCCGCGTCGACCGACGCCGGTACCGCCAAGCTGCGCGCCCTCGAGACCGAGGCGGAGACCACCCGCGCGGCTTACGAGAAGTTGCTGCGCGCCCGGGCCGGGGCCGACGAACAGGAGGCTCCCGCGGGCGTCCGGCTGCTCGCGCCCGCGTCGCCGGCGACCGCTGTCCCGGCCGCGGCGCTCGCGGCGTTCCTGGCCGCGGGCGCCGGGATCGGGGCGCTGCTCGGCGCCGGCGCCGGCCTGCTCCGCGCGCGGCGGCGCAGGGCCGAGCGACGCGAGGACGCGGCGGATCTCGCCGAAGCTCCCCTGCAGGATCAGGTCCAGGATCTCGCCACGAGCGGAGCGGCACCCAAGCTCGGCGACGCGCTTCCGGCTCCCGCCTATGCGGTGACGGTGACGGCCGACAGGGACGCCCGCCCGCTCGGCGGCGCGCCGGCCGTTCAGCCGAACGCGGATCCGCCCGACGCGTTCGACGCCTGGTCCATGCAGCACGAGTCGGCCGAGGCTGCGGATCTCTCCGCCGAACGCTTGGCGGACGCAGGCCCGGCCGAGGCGCCCAGCCTGACCGAGGCGCGCGATCGGCCGGAGGGCGCCTATGCGCAGGCCGTCGCCGCGATGGCGGAGGCCGTGCTGGCGGAATCGCGCGCGGAGGGCCGGGAGGGCGGCGCGCCCTATACGGTGCTGGTCACGTCGCTGGCCCCGCAGGCGGGCAAGTCGACCCTGGCGGCCAATTTGGCCCGCGCGCTGGCGAGGGACTGGCGACGCATCCTTCTGGTCGACGCCCATCGGCGAAACCCGACGCTGTCGCTCGCCTTCGGGCTGGGCGGCCAGCCGGGCCTCCTGCGGATCGGCGGCCGCGACCGCCCGGTGCACGCGCTGGACGGCGACTGGGCCCAGGGCGTGTTCTTCCTGCCCGTGGACACGGCCCGGAACGGCCGTCCCGCGAGGCTCCCGGAGAGCGCGCGCCGCCGGTTCGACGGCGTCGTCGGGGAGTTCGACATCGTCATCATCGACGGCCCGCCGGCCGGCACGGAAGCGACCGACGCCGCCCTGGCGGCCAGCGCCGACCGCGTCCTGCTGGTGAGCCCGCCGGACCAACAGGCCGACCCGGCGTGGGCCTCCGCGCTGCTCGCCGTGCCGCGCGAAAAGGTGCGGGAGCTGCCGATGGCGGCGTGACCCGTCAGGCCTCCGGCAGCACGCGGGCCAGCAGCGCGTCCGCGTGGTCCGGCGGGCCCGAGGCGCCCCATGTCGAGGCGGCGAACTCCGTCCCGGCCCGCAGCCGCGCCGCATAGGCGTCCGCGACGTCGGGGTCTCCCTCGGTCAAAGCCGCCAGCGCGGCCAGGCGGGCGATGGCCTCCGTGATGCGCCGCGCGCGACGCTCGGCGTCGGGCGCGCGAAGGTCGGACACGATGGCCTCGACCATGCGGGGCCCGGCCTCGCCGGCCTGCCGCCCCAGGGCTTCGAGGACGGCGGCGACCGCGTCCGGCGAACGGGCGGCGGCGCGCAGGACGTCGAGCGCCATGACGTTCCCGGATCCCTCCCAGATCGCGTTCACCGGCGCCTCCCGATAGGCGCGGGCGAGCGGGAACTCCTCCACATAGCCGTTGCCGCCCAGGCACTCCATGGCCTCCTGGAGAAGGTCCGGCGCCTGCTTGCAGATCAGGTATTTGGCGGCCGGAATCGCCAGCCTGGCCAAAGCGGCCTCGGCCGGGTCCGTCGGCGCCGCGTCCAGCGCGCGGGCGAGCCGCAGGGCCAGCGCCGTGGCGGCCTCGACCTCGAGCGCCATGTCGGCCAGCACCGTCCGCATCAGCGGCTGGTCGACGAGGCGACGCTGGAAGGCGGTGCGGTGGCGGGCGTGATGGACGGCGTGCGCCAGCCCCATGCGCATCAGACCCGCGGAGGCCACCGCGCAGTCCAGCCGGGTGAGCTGCACCATGCCGATGATGGTGCGGACGCCCTGCCCCTCGTCGCCGACGCGCTCGGCGTAGGCCATCTCGAACACCGCCTCGGAGGAGGCGTTCGAGCGGTTGCCGAGCTTGTCTTTCAGGCGCTGCAGGCGCAGGCCGTTCACCCGCCCGTCGGGCTCGAAGCGCGGGACGAGAAAGCAGGTCAGCCCTCCCGGCGCCTGCGCCAGGGCGAGGAATGCGTCGCACATCGGCGCCGACATGAACCATTTCTGGCCGCTGACGCGGTAGTGATCCCCCGCCGGGAGCGCAGCCGTGACGTTGGCGCGGACGTCCGTCCCGCCCTGGCGCTCGGTCATGCCCATCCCGAGCGTGACGGCGTCCTTCTCCCACCACGGCCGCAGCGCGCCGTCATAGGTCCTGCCCACGATCCTGGGCAGCCATCGCGCCAGCGCCTCCGGCGCGGCCGACAGCGCGGCGACGCTGGCGTGCGTCATCGTCAGCGGGCACAGATGCCCAGCCTCGGCCTGGCACGCCATGTAGAAGCGCGCCGCGCGGTGAGCCTGGCCGCTGGCCGCGGGGCGCCCGTGGCCCGGCGTCGACGCCGCCGCGTCCCACCCCGAGGCGTGCAGCCCCGCGGTCATGCTGCGGGCCATCAGGTCATGATAGGCCGGATGGAACTCCACGACGTCGAGGCGCTCGCCCCGCGGGTCCACGGTGCGCAGCCGAGGCGGATTCTCGTTCGCCTGCCGCCCCATGTCGGCGACTTCGCCCGACCCCCAGGCGGCCCCGAAGGCCGTCAGCTCGGCGACCTGGCGAGGCGGGGTCCCGGCCCTCGCCACGGCGTCGCGGAGCGGCCGGTCCGCCTCGAAGAGGTTCACGTCCCGAAACGGCGGCGACTGGTTCATGCAGGCCTCCCGCCGCATGCTCCCACACAAGGGCGCGCGTGTCAGGAGCGGGTCCGGACAAAGCCAAGGCCCAGTCTGGCGCCGCGTCAGAGGGGTCTATATAATGCGGACGTGCCCGGATGCAGCGCTTTGCCTAAGCCGATCGATGGGGAGCGTGTTCTCGCCGGGCTTTCGGCGTGCCCCGGCTTCGGGACGGGCGGACTCTACGTCGTCCGCGGCGAGGAGCCCGACGGCGAGCTCAACCCCGCCCAGGTCCGCCCGGATGTCGCATCCGCGCCGGTCGGGGCGGTGATCGCCAGCGAGGACCTGACTCCCGCCGAGATGCTGCGCCTCGACGGGGCGAGCCCCGCCGCGATCGTGCTCTCCCGCGGCTCCGCCACCGGACATGTCGCCGTGATGGCGCACGAGCGGGACGTGCCGTTGCTGGTCGGCCTCGGGATCGACTTCGGCGCCCTGGACCTGACGGGCGGTGCCGAGGCGCTGGTGGACGCGGTGGCGGGCGAGCTCACCCTGCTGCCCACGGAGGCCCGACGAGCCGCCTTCGCGCAGAAGCGCGCGGTCTGGACCGCGGACCGCGCCCGCGACGAGCTCGCTTCGCCCAGGCCCGCCGCCACGGCGGACGGCACGCCGATCGTGGTGACGCTGGCGGTCGACGACCTGAGCCAGCTGCGCTCGCTGAACCCGGCTCACGCCGACGGCGTCGGACTGATGCGCACCGAGATGCTGTTCATGAACCGCAGCGCGATCCCGGGGGAGGAGGGCCAGCTCGCCCTCTACCGCGTCCTGCTGCAATGGGCCGGCGGACGGCCCGTCTGCCTGAGGACCGTCGATCCCGGCGCCGGCAAGTCGCTTCCCGGGATGGAGGCCTCGCCCCTGCGCGGCGTCGCCTTCTCGCTCTCCCATCCCGACCTTTTCCGGATCCAGCTGCGCGCCATGCTGCGCGCCGCCGCTGACGGCGACCTGTCGATCATGCTCCCGATGGTCGAGCGGCCCGAGCAGCTCCTTCAGGTCCGCGCCGCCATCGCCGGCTGCGTCGACGAGCTTCGCCGCGAGGGCCGGCCGTTCGGGACCCCGCCCCTGGTCATGATGGTGGAGACGCCGGGAGCGGCGGAGAGCATCGCCGAATTCGATGCGGACGCCTTTTCGATCGGCCTCGGAGACCTTACGGCCCTGACGCTCGGGCGCGCCCGCGACGCCGACGCTGGCGTCGGAGCGGACGCCCCGCCCGCCGTGCGCGAACTGGTGCGGCGCGTCCTGGAGCACGCGTCGCGCACGCGCCGGCCCTGCCGGCTCTGCGGCGTCGCCGCGGCGGACACGGCGCTGCTGCCTGGCTGGCTCGACCTCGGCGCGCGCGAGTTCTGCGTGGCGGGCGCCGAACTGGGGCGCGTGAAGTCGGCCCTGGCCGCCATCGACCTTCGGTCGCGCGCCTGACGCGCATGCTGACGCCCGATTTCTACGCCCGGAACCCGGTCGCGGTGGCGCAGGACCTCGTGGGCGCGACCCTGCTGGTCGACGGCGTGGGCGGCCCGATCGTGGAGACCGAGGCCTACGCCCACGACGATCCGGCGTCGCACAGCTTCCGGGGGCCGACGGCGCGCAACGGCGCGATGTTCGGGCCGCCGGGACGGGCCTATGTGTATCGCAGCTACGGGATGCACTGGTGCTTCAACATCGTCTGCGGCGACGCCTCCTCCGCCGGAGCCGTGCTGGTGCGGGCGCTGGAGCCGACGCACGGGGTCGACGCGATGCGCCAGAGGCGCGGCCTCGGCGAAACGCGCCTGCTCTGCGCCGGGCCGGGGCGCTTGTGCCAGGCTTTGGGCATCACCCGGGATCATGACGGATGGCCGCTGGAGCGCCCGCCTTTCCGCCTGGAGCCGCGCTCCCGATCGGCCCCCGTGTTGGCCGGACCCCGCATTGGCATCAGCAAGGGCGTCGACGCGCCCTGGCGGTTCGTCCTGGCCGGATCGCGGCATCTGAGCCGTCCGGCGCCCAGGCCCGTCGACGCGTCCGGCGGCGGCGACGGCGCATCGTCGCCTCCTGAGCGGGGCCGCTAGAGTCCGACCGCCTTGCGCAGCGCCGCGTTGATGCGGTCCTGCCAACCCGGCCCATCGGCCTGGAACTTCTCCAGCACCTCCTGGTCGAGGCGCAGCGAGACGACCTCCTTCGCCCCGGGGATCGCCGGCGGGGCCTTGGGGGCGGGCTCGACGGGCCTGGTGGTGGCGGCCTTGAAGGCGGCTTCCGCAGCCTGCTTCGGGCTGCCCATGCCGGTACGGGTCGGTCTGATCATGGAACTCTCGCTTGGCGTGATGGGGCTCGATCCGCGCCGTCGCTCACGATGCGGCTCCACCCTTCGACGAAGGTGAGATCGGGCCGCAGGACAACGGGGATTGGCGCACCGGGCACAGTTCGAACGTGGGATCTTTGCCTTCGAATGGCAAATGTCATTCCACTCGCTCGTCCGGCGGCGTTCACCGGAATATATATTTTCTAAAGGCTTATCCGTAAACTGTCCAGCCTTGTCCGGCAGCCGTGCGCCGCGTCCTCGCAACCCTGAGTGCGCCTTCCTTCCGCGGCGGACGTTCGTGCCGACCTTGCCCCCGAATAGCACTTGGACCGGGCGAGTCTCATAATTCAGGAGCCACTGTCTTCACGACGGGACTGCGCCGGTCGATCTCTGAAATCGGGTATCCAAGCGTTGGAGCGACCCGCCGGACGAGCGGCTCCCAGTCACGGCGAAGGGCCACATATCGCTCCATGCCGTCGACCTGCACGTGTATTCCGGCGCGCGCCAGGATTTCGACCGCGGCGAGGTAGCTTTGGCTGTCTCGCCCGGCTTCCACGGCGTCTTCCGCCGAACCGCCGTGCGTCGGGAAGTTCCGGTCCAGCGTCCGCAAGAGCAGCAAGGCTCCCAAGCGCAGGGACGCGACCGCCGCGGAGTCAACGAATGTCGCATAGCGTTCTCTGGCGAGCGCCGCCTCGATCAGAGTCGTCAGATCGAGAAGCACGAAGGTGAACCGCGACACCCCGTAGAGCGGCTCTTCGAAGCGGAAATAGAACAGCAAGGGGTAGAAGTGGTGCGCCTCTTTCGTGGCCGCGAGCGAACGGGCGAGGTTGCCGAGCTCGCTCGCCGCATTGCTGCAATCTCCGGTGGGCATCAGCTTCACGAGCATCGTGGCCGCATCGCCAGTGCAACCGGTCATGAGGTCGATCGTGAGGGCCAGCGCGTTCCGTTCGCGGAGCCCGGAATAGACTTGGACGAGGTAGCTGAGAACAAGCGACAGCACCGACGCTCCGATGAGGGAATTCAAGAGGAAGAGCAATCGCGTGCCTGTCGTATGCGGGGCGTAGTCGCCGCCGCCGACGATCGACAGGCTGTTGCCGGCGACTAGAAGCGCCGTGACAAAGTCGGTCGGGGTTTCGCCGCTCGACGGGCGGATCGCAGCGCCCAGTTCGGGGCGGATCACCAGAGCGGCCCCAACCGTCAATCCCAGGGCCCAGAACCCGATGAGTGAAACGACGACGAGCGGGGCCGCCAGCGAAAGGACCAGTCCATAGCGCCTGCCGGACAGTCTGGCGGCGCGGTGAAGCAGAGCCCAGACCGCTCGGTTCCAGCGCGGCGCAAGCAAGCCCGTACCCGCCCGGGCGTAAAGCACGGTCAGAAAGATGTCCGCAAGGAACAGCAGCCCCAGTGCAGCCCCGCCGATCTGCTCAAGTTTCATCGAGCTTCACCTTCGACGCCCTTACAGGCCGCACGATCGGGCAGCGTGACGCGCGGCGGATGACCGTCGCCCCGCCGCATCGCCCCGTTTGGAATGTCGCTTCTCGTACGAGGCGAGTCGGTTCGGCGGCGCCCGGATGGTCCCTACGGAACTTCCCTAGGCAGCGGCGGTTTGCGATCGTTAGCGGACAGGAGCCAAGCCTGCCCCATGCCGGAACAGCCTTCACCAGCGCCCATTGGGGAGGACGGCGGCCAAATGTCTGGCGTCGATGGCGCGCGCGCCCGCCGGGTCCACTTTCTCGAGGCGAACCTCTCCTCCATTTCTGACTACGTCTACGCTTTCGATCGGCAGGGCCGTTTCGTTTACGCCAATCCCGCCATGCTGGTGCTTTTCGGGCTTTCCTCAGGTGAGATGTTGGGCAAGACCTTTGCTGACCTGGCCTATCCGGCGGATCTTGCGACAGTCCTGAACAGTCAGATCGACCGCATCTTCGACCAGGGCGTCACAGTCGAGGACGAGGTCTTTTTCTGCAGTCCGACGGGACACAAGGCCTATTTCGACTACCGGTGGGGACCGGTCCGGGCCCCGGATGGCACAATCGAACTGGTGGTCGGCGTCTCACGCGACACGAGCGAGCGGCACGCGGTCGAGGAGGCGTTGCGGGAGAGCGAAGCGCGTCTGCGCGCCGCCGCCGAGCTGGTTGGGCTTGGGATCTACTCGTGGAACCCCGCGACCGACGCCCTGCAGTGGGACGAACGGATGCGTGCGATGTGGGGGCTTCCGCCGGATGCGGAAATCGACATCGGCGTGTTCGAGGCAGGAATCCATCCCGATGACCTGGCTCGCGTGAAAAGCGCGATTGCAGCATGCATCGATCCGGCGGGTGACGGGACCTACAACATTGAATATCGGGTGCTTGGGCGCGAGGACGGGATCACACGCCATATCGCCACCGCGGGAAGAACGACTTTCGCGCGTGGGCGCGCAACCGGCTTCATCGGGGCCGCGACCGATGTGACGGGACGGCGAACCGCCGAAGCGGCGATTCGGGCGAGCGAAGCGCAATTCCGCAGCTTTGCGGCACACAGCAGCAACCTGATCTGGATCGGCGATCCGGTCGCGGGCGTGATCCTCTACCGAAGCGCGGCCTACGAGGCGATCTGGGGGGCGCCGCTCGGGGAGGCGGCCATAAGCCTGGCAGAGTGGATGAAAGACGTTCACCCTGATGACCGCCGAGTGGTCGAACGCGCTCTCGACAGTGTCGTGGCCGGTGAAGTCGCCCGGTTCGAATACAGAATCATCCGACCTGCCGACGGAGCCGTTCGAAGGCTGCGCGAAACGTGTTTTCCCATCCCGGACGATGAAGCCGCCATCAAGCGAATAGGCGGAATTACGGAGGACCTGACACGGTCGGACGTTCTCCAGCTTTATATCGTCAGCACCTCGCCCACGCAGGCCCGCAAGTTGGCGCGGCTCGCTCGGGCGCTGGGTCACCGCGTGCGGACCTTTCCCAGCGCATCCAGCTTCCTGGACGTGGCCGCCGTGTTGGCGCATGGCTGCGTCCTCGTCGACCTGCGCAAGGCGCGGGACCAGGGACTCTCGGTCATGCGCGAACTGAAGGCGCGATCGATACGGCTGCCGACCTTGGCGCTTGACGCTCCCGGAGCGGACGCCGCCGCCGCGGTCGCGGCTATGAAGGCCGGCGCCGCCGATTTCCTCGTCGCACTGGACGATGAATCGCTTTTCGCATCGCTCGCGAGCGCCATTGGAGAGTGCCATGGGGCGATGCGGCCTCCTTCGCGAGATGAAACGGCGAGCGCCCAAGTGGCCAGATTGACGACGCGCGAGCGCGAGGTGCTGGTCGGCTTGTTGGAGGGCGGGACGAACAAAATCATCGGTCAGAAGCTTGGGATCAGCCCCCGCACCGTTGAACTGCACCGCGCCCAGGTGATGAATCGCCTCAACGCGAGCAGCCTGACCGAGCTGCTTCAGATCGCCTTGGCTGCCGGCATCACGCCCTCCGCCCCGGGCGCCGGCGAGCGTCAGAAGGCGTCCTCAAGGAAATCGGCCGCATCCGTCTGCTGAGGCCAGCCCGGCCGGGACCGCGCCCGGCGAGCGATGCAGAGGCTGTCCCGTGCCGGCGTCATCCCGCCCAGGCCGTCTGGCGCAGCCGGGCGGCTCGCTGGCGGGGCGCGCCGGCGTGGCGGCGCGGGATCCGCCCTCGTGGATGCGGAAAGTCGCCGAAATCGCGTATAACCGCTCGATCTGGGCGACAGCGAGGCGGCCGAGGCGGCGCCCTGCTCCGCCAGGGCGGCGTTCTGCTGCGATTGCCCGCAGTTGGCTTGGCTTCAACGGAGCATTACGATTTCTGTTGCTCTGAAACGCTCAGCCGGACCGGATAAGCTCGCGCTCTTTCCCTCGTTGCGGCTTCGCGGCTCAGTCATGCGAGCTTCACACCACCTTTGCCATCGGCCGTGGCCAGGAACTCGACGCCTGCCGACTCGAAGGTTGATCGAAGCCTGGCGATGTTCCCGAACTCTCGGTTTTCGGGCACCCCATCGGCATCTTCGATTCGCCGGATCGTGGAGACTGAAACCTTGGAAGCCACAGCGAGTTGGCGGACCGACCAGTTCAATAGACCGCGTGAGGCGCGCACCTGCGCTCCGCTGATGAGCTGCTGAGTGCAAACCGCAGACGCCTTAACGTCGCCCGGGTCGGCCGAAGACGTTCGCGGAAGTTGCTGGCAAACGCCGATCCATTGTCGAATGACGCCGTCAGGCTCGACGACGGGGGCCGCCCTCGAGTTGACCCAAACGTAATCCCCTTTGGTGGTGCGCAGTCGGTACTGAACTGCTTCGATCCGTTTGGAGAACGCCTGACATTGCAGGGCCTCTCGGGTGCCTTCCCGGTCCGCCGGGTGGACAGCCTTGAGCCAGCCCCAGCCGTTCATCTCCTGTGAGCTTTGCCCTGTAAACGCGCCCCACTCCGGACTGGGCGTAAGTTTTCCGTCCGTGCTCGCCGTCCAAACAAGGTCCCCGGCGATCGCCGCGAGGGCGCGATAGCGCGATTCGACGTCGGAGAGCCTTTCAGTGAGCTGGGCGTCTCTGCGTTCCGCTTCCTTCTGCGCCGTAATGTCGAAGGTGATGCCGACCACCCGGTCCGGCCCATTCTTGACGTTGCGCAAGAGCTTGCCTCGGCCCCGGACCCAACGGGCTGGCCGCTCCCTATCGTTCAGCCGGTACTCGACGTCATAGGGAACACCCGTCTCCTCTGTGCGTGCGAGGGCGGCGAGCACACGATCGACGTCGTCTGGATGCACCCAGTTCCTGACCTCGTCGACGGGGCCAGATCCTGCTCCCAGGATCGAAAAGGCGTTGTCCGAACGCTGAACCCGGCGCGAGGCCAGGTCATAGTCCCACGCCACCATGCGAGCCGCCTCAAGGGCCAGCCCGCGGCGCTCCGCATCGAGTTGAAGCAGCTCTTCGGACAGGTAGCGTTGATTGACGTCCTCAATGGCCCCAATCCACTCGCGAATGCTCCCGTCGCGATTTTTCAGAGGCAGCATCTTCGAGAGGCACCACCGATACTCGCCGGAATGGTGGCGGACCCGGAAGCTCGACGTCGTGCTCGATCCGAGTTGCAGCGCCTCGAAATAGATCCCGGTCACCCAGCTCACGTCATCCCGGTGGACCGCGGACAGCCAGCCATGATTCTGGGATTCCTCAGGGCTTTGCCCCGTGAACTCGGACCAGAACCTGCACTCGAGTTGCTGGCCATCGGGCGTCGCGCGCCATTCCCCGATGGAATTCAGGCTGACGAGAGCGCGATAGCGCTCTTCGCGCGCGGACAGCTCACTCTGGGCTTGCCGAATGTGGCTGATATCGAAAAGTGTGCCCGCCGCCCATTCTGGATGTCCCGAGCGGCCCTTGAACACCTCGCCCTTGTTGGCGACCCACCTTGGCTCACCATCCCGATGGACGATCCGAAACTCCATGTCGAGGCCTTCGCCGAAGTCTCTGGCCGCAATCGTCCTTGCGGCGACGAACTCGCGATCCTCGGGGTGCAGCATGTCCATGAAGGTCGAGTAGGTTGGCGCGACCTCCCCGGGATCGAACCCGAGAAGTCGGAAAAGGCCGTCAGACCAAGTCACCGACCCCGTCGCGAAGTCCCACTCCCAGCTACCGACGAGCGGAACCGCCGGATGCGCGTCGGCATCGGTCTCGTGGAATGAAGCCATTGAGCGTGTAACCCCCGCGACGACGCAAGACACGGCTGGTGGGGTAAATCGATTGTACGATCAAGCACCATGAACTTGCGTTTCTGGCGCTCCGGCCAACGCTTGGATCGTGGACGAAATCTGTTCAGCTTGCGAACGGCCCCGCGAGACGAATTTCGCTCACCAGCAGCGTTGACGGTCCTCGTAGGGAGCGATGGACCTGTTCCGACCGGGTCGCCTCGCTCAGATCGGGCCTCTTCCGCTGGCTTCGATCATCTCGTCATGGCTGAACGAGGCGTGCGCCGTCACGTCGGATTCCCGAATTCCGGGCCCGTCTGCTCTCGACGCAGGACTTGAAGACCTCGGCCCGCAGCAGAGCGCGCGGCTCCACAACGCCGGGGGACGCCGCAATCGTACAGTCCTGCGCCGCATAGGGACTGGCGAGCTTGGTTGCGCGTAGTCCAGAGCGGACTCAGCGCCGTCATCCAGACTTTCTCGGCCGCGCCGTGTCGGATCACCCTCAAGGAGGCGCTCATGACCCGCGCCAAGCTCTTCACGCCATTGCAGGTCGGCGATCTATCCCTCGTCAACCGTATCGTGATCGCGCCCATGTGCCAGTATTCGGCGCAGGACGGATGCATGACGGACTGGCACCTGATCCATCTCGGACAACTCGCCATTTCAGGAGCCGCCCTGCTGACCATCGAGGCGACAGCGGTGACGCCCGAGGGTCGCATCACCTATGGCGACGTCGGCTTGTATTCCGACCCTTGCGAAAACGCGATCAGGAGCGTCCTGGAGAGCGTTCGGCGCTGGTCGGACATGCCCATCGCGATCCAGTTGGCGCATGCCGGCCGCAAGTCCTCGACCGAGGTCCCCTGGAAGGGCGGCGCCCAGATCCCGCCCGGACGGGAGGGAGGCTGGCAAACCGAAGCTCCTTCGGCAGTGGCCTATGAGGCCGGGGAGAACGCCCCCACGGCGCTCGACGGCGCAGGCCTGGAGCGGATTCGCGAAGCCTTCGCCCAAGCCGCCCGGCGCTCGGCCCGGCTCGGAATAGATGCGATCCAGATCCATGCTGCGCACGGCTATCTGCTGCACCAGTTCCTGTCCCCGCTGTTGAACCAGCGCGAGGACCACTATGGCGGTTCGCTGGAAAACAGGATGCGTTTCCCGCTCGAAGTGTTTGAGGCGGTGCGCGAGGCGTTTCCGTCGGATCGTCCCGTGACCGTGCGGGTGTCGGGCACCGACTGGGTCGATGGTGGCTGGGATATCGCGGGGACGATCGCCTTTGCGGCAGCCTTGGAGGAACGCGGTTGCGCCGCCATCCATGTCTCGAGCGGCGGTCTGTCACCACACCAGAAGATTCCCGTGGGGCCCAGCTACCAGGCGCCTCTCGCCCGCGAAGTGAAGGAGGCGATCTCCATCCCCGTCGTGGCCGTCGGACTCATCACCCAGTTCGACCAGGCCGAGGCCATTATCGGAACCGGGCAGGCCGATATGATCGCGCTGGCCCGGACCATTCTGTACAATCCTCGCTGGCCATGGCACGCGGCGGCCCATTTTGGCGCTCACGTCAAAGCGCCGCGCCAGTATCTACGCTCCCAGCCGAGACGGTTCGCAGATCTGTTCTCGGAGCCGACGCAGGATTGAGGCGACTGCGCGATGCTGGCCCACAAGGAGCCGAGAGCGAACGGCGCCGCCCTCGGGCCGCCGTCGCTTTGACACGGGCAGGAGCGGGGCCTGTCTGCAGAGGAGGCCCTGCGCTCAGATCGGGCGCTGGATCGAGATGCTGCTGACGGGCGACCCTCCCTGGACGGCGCAAGTTCTTCGGTCACGTGCTTCGCTGCCCAATCGTTCTTCACACAGGCAGCCATCGTTCCTTCTATCGCCTCACCTCCGCGTCATTGCCGCGCTCCCGTCACCGGCCAGGACTTCGGCCCGTCGCTCATGCCATTCCTGAGGATGACTGGAGCGGGCCCGTCCATGTTGCTGAAGGACGCAGTCGGCGCGATCAGACGGCCCAAATGCGAACGACAGGCCCATCTCGGACCCGACCGGGCGTTGAGCGTCTGCTTGGGGTGGCGTGATGGCGATGTGCGGCATGGCGCAACCGCGAATTCCCGCCGGTCCACCGATGCGCAAGGCGGGGAAATTGCCGGTATTTCGACGACTTTCGCCTGCTTGCAGCTAAGCGCTCAAGGAATTTGGCGCACCCGACACGATTCGAACGTGTGACCTTTGCCTTCGGAGGGCAACGCTCTATCCAGCTGAGCTACGGGTGCCTGCGGCGAAGCCGGCCGGGATTGTCTAGCCGATTGTGGGACGCGTCGCAAGGCGAGGGGGTTGGAGTGGCGGGGGTGTGCCGAACGAAGGCAAAGGTCACACGTTCGAATCGTGTCGGGTGCGCCTCACTCGGACCGCGAGTAGGCCGATGCCACCTCTACGTCGACTGCGTGCCCGCCCGAGACCGGGCGGGCACGAAATCTAGAGGTGTTTCAGGCCTGCGGCTGAGGCTCCAGCCCGGCGTCCGGCTCTTGCCGGGGCCGGCCCTTGCCGGCCGAGGGCACGACCGGGGCCGAACGGCTCGGCGGATCGTCGGAGACGTCGCGCACGGGCGGCTTGCCGTTCAGAAGATCGCGGATCTCGTCGCCCGAGAGGGTCTCGTATTCGAGAAGCCCACCTGCGAGCTTCTCCAGATCCTCGCGCTTCTCGTTGAGCACGCGCGTGGCCTCGACCAGGCCTTCCTCGACCAGCCGGCGCACTTCGGCGTCGATCTTCTGCGCGGTGGCCTCGGAGATGTTCTGCTGCCGCGAGACCGACATACCGAGGAACACCTCGTCCTGGTTCTCGCCATAGGCGACGGTGCCGAGCTCGCTGGAGAAGCCCCAGCGGGTCACCATCATGCGGGCCAGGCGAGTGGCCTGCTCGATGTCGGACGCCGCGCCGGACGTCACCTTGTCGTGCCCGAAGACGATCTCCTCGGCGACGCGGCCGCCCATCATAATGGCGAGGCGGGACGTCATCTGCTCGTAGCTCATCGAGAGCTTGTCGCGCTCCGGCAGCTGCATGACCATGCCCAGCGCCCGTCCGCGCGGGATGATGGTGGCCTTGTGCACCGGGTCCGTCGCTTTGACGTTGAAGGCCAGAATGGCGTGGCCGGCCTCGTGATAGGCGGTGAGACGCTTCTCCTCCTCGCTCATCACCAGGGTGCGGCGCTCGGCGCCCATCATGACCTTGTCCTTGGCGTCCTCGAACTCGCTCATCGTGACGATGCGCTTGCCGCGGCGGGCAGCCAGCAGGGCCGCCTCGTTGACGAGGTTCATGAGATCCGCGCCCGAGAAGCCCGGAGTGCCGCGCGCGACGGTCTTGAGGTCGACGTCCGGCGCCAGCGGCACCTTGCGGACATGGACGCGCAGGATGCGCTCGCGGCCGATCACGTCCGGGTTGGGGACGACGATCTGGCGATCGAAGCGGCCGGGACGCAGCAGCGCGGGGTCGAGCACGTCCGGACGGTTGGTCGCCGCGATGAGGATGATGCCCTCGTTCGCCTCGAAGCCGTCCATCTCGACCAGCAACTGGTTGAGGGTCTGCTCGCGCTCGTCGTTGCCGCCGCCCAGGCCCGCGCCGCGGTGCCGGCCCACGGCGTCGATCTCGTCGATGAAGATGATGCAGGGCGCGTTCTTCTTGGCCTGCTCGAACATGTCGCGCACGCGGCTGGCGCCGACGCCTACGAACATCTCCACGAAGTCGGAGCCCGAGATGGTGAAGAACGGCACGTTGGCTTCGCCCGCGATGGCGCGCGCCAGCAGCGTCTTGCCGGTTCCGGGAGGGCCTACCAGCAGCACGCCGCGTGGAATGCGCCCGCCGAGGCGCTGGAACTTCTGCGGATCACGCAGGAACTCCACGATCTCTTGCAGGTCCTCCTTGGCCTCCTCGACGCCGGCGACGTCCTCGAAGGTCACGCGGCCATGGGCCTCGGTGAGGAGCTTGGCCTTGGACTTGCCAAAGCCCATAGCCTTGCCGCTCGCCCCCTGCATCTGCCGGGACAGGAAGATCCACGCGGCGATGAAGACGATCAGCGGCATCCAGCTGACCAGGAGTTGCAGGAACCACGGAAGGTTCTCACCCAGCGGCTTGGCGGAGAAGTTCACGCCCTTCTGTGACAGTTTCTGCACCAGGTTCGGATCGTTCGGCGCGTAGGTCTGGTAGCTGCGACCGTCCGAGAGCGAGCCATGGATCTCAGGACCCTGGATCACCGCACTGGCGACCCGGCCCGAATCCACCTCGTTGAGGAACTGGCTGTAGCTCATGTCATACGCCTGACCGCGCTGCCCGGGATTCTGGAACAGGGTCACGAGCGCGAGCACGAGCAGGAAGATGATCACCCAGAGGGCGAAATTGCGCACGTTCGGGTTCATTACCGATCGATCGCCTTGGTGAGGCTCGGACCGCAGGGCGATCGCGAGGCGTTGCGTTTGCCTAATGTAGTCACGTTCTGCGCCTCTGCCACCAGGAACGAGAGGCTTTCGCCTATTACCTGCACGGAGCCCACTCGGTTCCGCATGAGCTGTTGGTTCGCGTTGGCGAGGGTCAGAGGCAAAGCCGCCACGTAGCGTGGGCAAATTGGCACTCGGCCGCGCAGCTCTAGATCTGTCATACCCCCTGTGCTGGTGCGAGTCACCCCGACGGCGCGGCCTGCCCAGGCGCCGTCTACCTGCCGTGCCGCGAGCTGCAGGACTCCAAGGCCGTTCCGGACCCCTCGCATTGATCGTGGATATTTGACGGCCGGGTTCGATGGTCGGCCTCATGGGCCAACCTTAGCGATTAACGGGAACGCGGCGCCGACTCGCCGGTCAGATCTCGATTCCCTTGCGACCTGCTCCTGCGCGTCAAGCACGACTGCTAATCCGTGCCATAACCCTTCCTTTTTTGGATCTCGCTAGGTAGGCTCCCCCAAAACGAGGGGCACTATGACTTCACTGGCAGAATTTCCGATTGAAAACGTTGAGGGGTTATCAGCGGGGTCAATTCGCGAGCTTAGAAGGTTAGGTTACGAAACGCTGGGCCAGATCTCAGAAATTGAATTTCACAACCTATATGGCCCACTCGGATTCGATCAAGCCAAGCTTCTGCTGAGGGCGTTCAAAAAACTGGGCGGATCGGCCCGATTCTCTCGTCCAGAGTGGTCAGAGGCTGACTGGGAAGATTTCGTTCGGTCCTTAGTTACGAGCGAAATTGTGACCTGGTCTGAAATAGCCATGGCAATATGCGGCGAGTTAAATCCACCTCAAGTGGGAACAGCCATCGCATCAAATTCTTCATTTCAGGCCAAGTTCCCGCCAAGGCAGACCATGAGAGCTGTAATGGAATGGTTTTACAGCCAGTCCGGGAAATGTGAAAAGTGTGGCACAAGACTGTATCTTGAGGCAGACCACAAGAAACCGAAGGAACAGTTCCTGGCGGAAGGTCTGAACGTATCGGACGCAGATACATTGGATAATTTGCAGCTTCTCTGCAAGCGCTGCAACGTTACGAAGCGCCAGTCTCATGAGCTTGGAGGAATATCTTTCGGTCCTGCACAGAGCGTTCTAATTTGGATACTTTTGTTTAAACGCCCAACGTCTAGGGAGCAATTTTACTCCCTTTGCCGGCAGCACGGTCTCACAATGGCAACCATCCGTTTCGATGAAGCATGGGCGTTTGCGGAGTGGTTGAAACGAGAAGGTCGATATCAGCACGCAGATAGCCCGAGTGCATCTGGGACGTCTAGATCAATGGCAATCTAACAACTGACTACCTGGGTCGAAGCGAACCGAGGCGATGGCTTCGTCTTCCGATTTGAGCGATCGCCTGTTTGCAGCGGTCGCACTCAAGCAGAACGTCGAGGATTTAAGGGTGCCTCCTCGCGATTCCCAGGCCGAGGAGGCGAACTGAAGGGAGGAAGTTCGTGGGACCGTTGATGTCACATGCGCAGAGAGTGCCGCCGCGTCCAACCCCACCCGGATGCGCCAGCAGCGGGTGATCCTTGCGGACCCGCACCTCCAGAGCCATATAGCCGAGCGCACATTTCTTCTCCCCCGACTCCGCAAATCGACGTCCCGGCCTGTCCTCGGGCGTCGGCCACACCTTCGACGAGGAATCCCCCTTGGCAGAACTCTGCCGGCCCTCTACTGAGCTCAGAATCAGCGAGTAGGCCCGCGCTGGCGACTATGCCGCAGCTCAGGGGACGTCGGCACGCACAGCTGATCAGGCAGGGAGCGCTCCGGGGTCGAGCGTTTCACGGTAATCGATGTGGGGAGGTGTGCGTGAGGCTGAGTTGGGAAGTTACCGCACTACAAAGCTTTCGATGGGGTGGGCTTACCAATTTCGGATTCGCTGCCGCCACGAGATATCGCCTTGGTTAGCCGTTCCGCCGAGATTTCAGGCACGGAAAAGCGGCCGGCGAAATGCTCTCCGGGGTTTCGGAAGAAACTGGCATCGCCTTGACGCGCGGTCAACTCAAATTCGCAGTGGATTATCCGGCGGTATGGCTTGCTCTGGTCGGGCACTCATCCTAAAAGCCTCTCGTGACAAAGTATCAACAGATGCCTTCAATCGACTATCTTGTAGATGAATTCGAGCAGCTCCTCGACGTAGTGATGCCGCGTGAGCAGCTTCTGCTTGATTCTGCATCACGCATGATAGATTCGATCGGGTTGGACCGACGGATAGACCGACACATCAGGCGCAAAAACCTGTTTGCGCTCGTCAACGCGAAATTTGACTTTGCTGCTGATTGCCTAGCTCTCGTTCTAGCCCGAGCTGCCGCTCAGCGGAAGACGTTCAACTACCACGAAAAGCTAGAACTTGCGTCTGCGCTAAACCGGGGCGACATGGGGTTGCTGACCGAGCTCGTCTCCCTGAAAGGAGTAAGCCTCGATGCATTGGACGGCATTTCTCCGCCTTCACATGCCGTCACGAAACGGCTGTTGCATTCGGAAATGAAGACACCGACGCTTGTTCGCAAGGATAGCAAGCCTCGTGATTGGTCTCGCGAAATTCTTTGTTCGCTTTTTGGTGGGTTCGTATTTTCCAGTTTTCCGAATGAAGTAGCTCATGGATTCTTTGATCCCAGTTCAGGAAATTATGAACCCGACTTTTGGCTTCACCTTCATGCACGTAACCCGCAGCTATTTTCCAGATCACACACTTTGACTCACCTAAGCCCTCCTCCTGGCACCCCAATTGAGCTGCTATTCCAGGCGGTAAAGCAGGAATACGGAAGGCTCGCAAATCACGGCCACCTCTCCATTCATCTTGAAGGGTGGGGCGACGAGGCATGGCGAGCCGCGGCTCGGCTCACAATTTTCGCCGAAAAATTCATCAGGACTCGATTACCTCATGCCTTTTTTCAGCACAAAAAAATTGCTGCAGAAACACTGCTTTTCAATCCACAGCTGGATGAGACCAGATGTCAGTTCGCTGTAGCCGATCTTGGCTTCAGCTACCGGGATACCTTTGTATTTGCCGACCAATCTGTCTCCAGCGTGTTGCTTTTATTCCAAAAGAACTCGATCGACGAGACAATAATTCCATGTCCTGCTTGTCGTAGCCACGACGTTCAAGGCAATTCCTACTCGTCGCTTGGCGTGAAGAGTTGGGAGTGCCGCAACCCGCTCTGTCCAGACCGAACCAAATTCAACCGCGGAAAGCGCTACTCTTTCTTACAGCTGTTGAAGCAACAAGCGATCAATGATCCCAACAATGAAATACCTTTGTCGTCCATACGCAATTGGGCGCGAGACGTGCAGCCGTCATCTTCGTCGGACGCAATCGTTGATATGCTTGTTCGGCATTACAGCTTAGCGGGCGATGGAATCTGCACCGTAGACGCAACTCCATCCGCCCCTTTAGGGCGCAACCTTCGGTCCCTCTCGTGGCCCGAATACAAAGAAGGCCTTTCATCTGATCCCGATGCCGCTGGTCCTTTTAGTGGCCCTTACTTCATAAGAGCAACTGCCAGGCCAGTTAGGTCCGTCGATGCCAATATCTTCCCGACCGAAAAAAGAGGGGCGCTGACAGCGATAAACGGCGACTCAACTGACGTCTTGTTCGGTATGGCGACTGATTCGTTCGACGGAGCAGTTACATCTCCGCCATACTATAACGCGAGGGAGTATTCGCAATGGCCAAATATTTATTGCTATTTGAGCGACATGCGTCGCAACGCCGAGGCGATCTGTCGAGTTCTCAAGCCAGGCGGATATTATCTATTTAACATATTTGATTACTTCGACAACGAGAACAATGTCGCTCTGTCCGCCATGGGCGAAAAGAGAATGATCCTCAGCGCCTATTGTGTCGAGCTGTTTGAACGTGTGGGCTTAAAATGTGAGGGAAATATTGTTTGGGATAAGGGTGCGATCGAAGGAAAACGGGCCTTCAACGGCGGCAACAACTCCCCATACTATCAGGCACCGTTCAATTGCTGGGAACACATCCTGGTATTTCGGAAGCCTGGTGATAAGGTTCACCTCATAAGTGAGTTTCCGTCCATAATTCGGGCGAGACCGGTCCTGAAAATGGTCAGAGGGGAAAACCGTCATGGTCATACTGCGCCATTTCCGGAGGAACTCCCCCTGCTGCTGCTGGAACGTTTGAAACCAGGCACCGCAATCGTGGATCCGTATGCGGGTAGCATGACGACTGGAGTGGCGGCCGCACGATGCGGTATAGCGGCGACTTGTATTGAGATCAATAAGGCTTATTTCGAATTGGGTCTGGCCAAATTCGAGCAACTTGATCTTCAAGGTGATCTTTTTCAATTCAGCGCATAATCAAGCGCGATCGAAATTGCGGTCCCGCCCGCCTGGAACGATACTCATCGGAGCTCGGCGTCCGGCGAGCAGGTTGACCGACAAGCAGATCATCCAGATCATGCGCCAGGCGCTTCCCCATTTGACCCTGAGCCAGCGTCCGCGTCTACGTTGCCCGCTATGGCAGTGCGTCGAAGTCGCTGTGCCTGTATTTCGCTACCATTTCCCGTAACCGCTGTGGCGCAAGCACTTCTACCGCGTCGCCCCACTGATAAAGGTGCCAAGCCATTTCGAGAAAACCGGCTGCCCAGAAACGAACAGTCAATGAGCCATCAGCCCCGGTAATGTTCTTCTGCGAGGGATGAAACTGATAACCGCGAGCGTGTTCGGCCGCGTGTGGCGCGAATTTCCAGACGACCTCGCCAAATTCGCTATCATTCTGAAACAAGCCAAAGGCGCGATTTGCATATCTTGTCAGGTCGAAATCTCGCGGCCTGACAAAGCTGCGACCGGTGAGCCGCGCGGCGCTGATCTGATCCATGCGATAGGTGCGAACGGGGCCTTGGTCATCGGCTTCCGGGCGCGCAATCAAATAGCGCCTGGCTCCGGCTAAGAGGCCATATGGCGTGACGGCGCGCCGGCGTGGCGCAGTGTCAGCATGTCCCTGATAGTCGATTTCAACAACGACGCACGCTTTGATGGCCTCGCTGACCGTTAGAGCCACGTTCGCATCGATGCGCGGCCGTGGGCCTGGGCGTGCAACAAAGCCTTGCGCTTCGAGTAAGGCGTCGTGATCGGTCGCCAGCCGGCTCGCCTTCGGCCCAGGCACAAGCGCGAGAATCTTGCACTTCAGCGTCTCGAGCAGGCGCCCCTCGCGCTCTTGGCCGCCCCGCATTAAATCAGCGATGGCGAAGTCCAAGGCAGCGAGTTCATCGGCGTGCAGCGATAAAAAGTCTTTTAGCGCGTTGGACGTCGGCATGCGCCAACGCTTGAAGCCTTCGTCATCGAGCTCGCTTCCCACGTCGGGGAAGCGGGTCTCGATTTGCCGCAGCATGCGCTGCGCTGTGCGCCGTGAGCAGCCGAATTCTCGCTCGACCTGAGCCAATGTCAGGCCGGCGCGATGAGCGCGCAACAGGGTTGCGAGTTCGAGCAGTTGATCGGCCTTGGCGAACGACATGCACGGCACCTGACAGAATCTGACATCCCCTTGTTCTACGCCTGTTCGCGTTAACGCGAGGGTCCTAATGCGTGATTCCAATTGGAGCGACAAACGGTTCGATCGGCCTTTCGGCGACATTCTTGTCGCCGTGGCCCTAACGCTGGCGCTCCTTATGTGCTGGCAGGCCGTTCGCTGAGGCAAGGCGGCGCGCCAATTGCCGCTGCACTTTTCGCGCTTATTCGAGTTCGTCGAAGGGATGGAGTTGTGGCCGCAATTCGCTAACCAAGCGATCGAGCGCTTCCCAGGGGTCATCCCGCGCAATTTCGCGTTCATGCTTGAGGCCGTGACCGGCCCACCAGGCTCGAGCGATGTCGACCGCCTTCTGAGACGGGCGTCGGTTCTCAGGTCCATTGCAGCTGCTAACAATCCAGCCATGCAGCACATGGCGCTGCAGATGAAGGATCAGGCCGCCTTCGTCACGCACTTCATAAAAGGCATGCCGGCCGCGCAAGACGCCAAGCATGTAGCGCATCAAGCAATTGCGATACCCAAGCGCGGCCTTCTTCAGCGCCGCAACGCTGTGCAGCGGCCGAACCTGCGCCGACCCCGGGAAGGGTGGCCCAGGATAGTCGGTGGCTCCCTCGAGCCATGCGAGCACAAATGCATCGGCACGGCGAGAGCGCGCGAACGCGGCCGCGAACTGCGCCTCGGTCGTGCCGGGGCGCAGCTTTCGCAGCAGCCCGACGGCGCTGTTCAAGTCTCTGATCGTGTCGGCCGAGCCGCGCTCGAACACGCCTGGCACACGCAAGACCGCGTTCAACACGAACAGGGCTGAAAGCGATCCGCCATCGATTGTCGGCATGTAGCGCAGGCAGCGTTGCTCGCGACGCATGCTGCGATCGGCGAATACGGCCCAGAGGCGGCGATAAAACCACGGTGGTTGTGCATCGAGGCCGACCCGGGCCAAGGCGCCGCGATAGCCATCGGGGCTTGCGCCGAACGCCATGCTGATGAGCTGACGTGACTCGCGATGCAGAATGCCGTCGATCAACAAGTCGAGGTCGGGCGCGCGCAGCTCGTAGGCTTCGCCGTTTTTGGCATCGCCGTGCGGCTGCCCCGTCGGCCCTGGGTGCGTCAAAGCGACATAGGGCGACAAAAAGGCGAAAATGGCTTGGCGTCGGCCTGAGCCGCTGGCGAGGATTGCTGAAAACAGACCCGGCGAACGGGCGTCCAAAATCGCCAGAAAGTCGAGAGCCCAGCCGGTGACCCCGGCGACACGGCGCAACGGCGAAGTCTTTTGATGGGCGGCGGTCGCAGCTGGCTGATCTGTCGTAAGCTCGTTTAAAGCACCAAGTTCGACTTGCGGCATGCAGTGTCACCCCTCATGCGACACTGATGCCAGATGGGCGTGACAAAAACTGTCACTACCGCGCGCTCGTCGTCGCGGCCGCGTGCTGCCTCGGCGACACTGCCAGCACCGGCGAGAGTGGTCGGGTTGTTCTTTGCTCCCGGGGCTAATCAGCCGCAGCTCTTGAGAGCGGCAAACTAAAGGCGGGATGCATAGCAGCGGACGAGTTTGCAATACCGAAGGCCAGAGTCGCGAGCTGCGGCACGCCTTCCTCAATATGAGAGGGCTGCGCGTGCACGCGCTCTACTTTCTTCGCAATCATTGGGCCACGGCGGCGCGACTTGGCACAGCAGCGTCAACTCAACCAGGTGTGAAACAGCGCCGCCATCTTGGGCTCACTGCTGCCGATCTCCATCGATCATTCAAATGAGCCATGCCGATCGGGACTGGCGGCGGACCTATTACCCAGTCTTAGATCGCGTAAACTCGACGCTTGACTGACCGTCGGCAACGCGCAGCAAGACGCCCGCCACAGGCAGATGAATGTAGCAAGCCGCTGAGGCGCGCCCGGTCGCCAGTTGCAGCGCCTCAGCATACAGCCGCAACTGCGACCCATAGCTGATGGCGCGCGCATCCCATTGGCTAGCCGCGCCAGGGAACGTCTTATGATCGATGACGACCAAGCCTGACGGGTCATCGATCACCAAATCGATCCGACCAGAAACGAGCTGCTGGCCGACGCGCGCGAAAACAGGCGCTTCGCGATGCAGTGTAGCGCGCCGCCAGCGCGCGCTCACAAAAGCGCTCAAACGATCGCAGGCGGCGAGAACGTCGGCCGCCGCGATCTCACGGACGCCCCACCGGTCGAGCACTTTTTGTGCGCACGTCAGCCGGCTAGCCGCTTCAGCGTTGCGCTGGTCTGCCGCAAAGATCGCGTGCACGGCTTCGCCGAGCCGCTGCATGTCAGGCGCGCCGGTGATCGGCAGTCGCGGCCCAAGGGTCAGCCGCTCGCTCACTGAGAAGCGACTGTCGCTCGCCTCGCTGCTGGGCGTGCGCCTGAGCGGGAGGCGAGGCCTCGCGGCGCGTGGCAGTCCCACATGGGTGGCCGTGGCGGCGGTGGCCGCCCTTGCATCGGGGCTCGTCAGCTTCAGCCAATCAGCGTCGAACGTGAGCCCACCGACCTCGAACGCTTCGCCGCGCTCACGCGGCAACCTGACGTGATCAGCGCCGCTGCTATCATTGAGCACTGACAGCCACTTCGGCGCGCTACCCGCGACGGGCGCAAAAATCAGATAATCGCGTGCGCGGGTGACGCCCACATAGAGCAGGCGGGTCTCTTCGTCGCGCGCCTGTCTGGCCGCGCGCTGGCCTAAGGGAGAAGCTGGCGCGGTCTGATCGAGCCCGACATTCTGCTTCTGCAGACCATAAGGCCAAGGCCAGAATCGGATCCAGCGCGAGCCTAGCGGATCGCGCCAGTCCACCGCACCTTCGGCGTCTGCGACGGGCTCAAACAGGCGCGGACGGGGCGCGTGATGCAAACTCGTTAAGACAACGAGCGGCCACTCGAGGCCTTTGGCGGCGTGATACGTCATGACTTGCACGGCGTCAGCCTGGAGGCTGGCGGGCCGCTGGGGCGGCTCGGCCGCGAGCGCCAGCACGAGGCCTGCCGCTGTCGCCGGCGCCCCTTCTCTGGCGCAGGCTTCTTCGAACTCGCGCACGAAGCCACGCAGCGCCTCAAGATCGTCGAGCGCCGTCGGCAACTCACCCCAGTGAGCGCAACGCTGCTGAATCAGCGGCAGCGCGATTACGGCGTCGACCAATTCAGCCGGCGTCAACGCAAGAAGCTGCTCCCGGAAGGACGCGAGGTCGGTGGCGACAGGCACTTTATCACGCAACGCCGTGGGCGAGGCGCTCGCAGCCGCAGCCAACCAGCGGTCGGATTGAGGGTCATCGTCGAAGAACCGGGCGAGCTCAGCCAGGGCGATCGTATCGACGTCATCGGCAATCCAGCGCAGGCAAGCGTGAACCAGCTGCCCGTGCGGCGTGCCGATCCACCCCTCGCGCGCCACCGCCACCTGCAGGCCTTGCGCCGCGAGCGCGCGCGCGACTTGGCGCATGTCATCATTGCTACGGCAGAGCACGACGATATCGCTGGGGATAATCGGCCGCTGCGCGCCCGATCTTGTCGAAACGGGCCAACTCTCAGCCTCGGCCAAGACCGCCTGAATTTGGGCGGCCAGCGCTTCACACTGCTTGGCGGCGATGCCCCCCAGTTCCCAAACGCCCAGGGCGGCGCGCGCAATCCCGGCGTCCTGCCGCTCTGTGCCGCTGAACGCGTGCTCTCGGCTCGGCAGACCCATGGCCTCAAAAGCCGGGCCGAAAGCCGCATTGGCGAAGTGCACGAGAGCCGAGCGGCTGCGATAGGAGCGGGCCAGCACCTCTTGCGCACCGTCTCGCCCAGCCGCGACCCCATCGAATGCGGCTTGCGTTAGCGCGCTATCGGCGTTGCGGAAGCCATAGATCGCCTGTTTGGGGTCGCCGACCCAGGTGCTCGCGTCAACGAACTCGGCCAAAGCCGTAAAGATGGCGATCTGCAACGGGCTGGAGTCTTGGAATTCATCGACGAACACACTGCGAATGCGCTCAGACAGCCGTTGGCGAACACCGTTGTCGGTCAAGGCCTGCAGCGCCAAACTCTCTTGATCGACAAAGTCGACCAAGCCGCGCGCGGACTTATAGTCCTGAAATGCCTGCAGGCTTTCGGCCGCGCAGGTGAACGTGAGCCAAATGAATCGTTCGCAATCGCGACGCAAGCGGGGGTGGCCAGGGTGCGCTGACGCGGCGCGCCGCACGGCGTCGAGGGCCGCCTGCAGGTCCGGCCCATCCATCAACGCGCACTTCACTTTGGCGAGCTTGCCCCACCGTTGCCAATTGACCAACGCTCCTTTGGATCGTGCTGTTTGCGCCTCGATCAAGGTCTCATGGCACTTCTTCGCCTCAACGCTCGGGCTCACGGGCCAGACCGCCAGAGCTTGATCGATGGCCGAGAACAACCGTTCGTCGAGCTCGTGCTCGGTGAGCATGCTCACGCTGGCGAGCAGGGGGGCGAAGCTTGCGACCGACTGCGCAGCCGATTGCGCCAGCGCGTCAGCCCCCAATCCGTTGGCGCGCGCAAGTTCAACAATGCGCCGCACGTCGTCCCGCCAATCGGGGCGTTTCTCACCCATTCGGCGCGGCTCATAGTGGCCAAAAGCGTCTGAGAGGGCATTGAGCTCGGCGGCGTGTTGCTCGAAGACGGGCGCAGCGGCGACTCGCAAAAGGCGGTCCGCCGCCGCTTCCGGAAGGACATGGGCCTGAGGCGAGCGGCCGAGATCGATGGCGCATTCGGCCACGATCTGTGCGCAGACAGAATTCACCGTCCCGCAGCGCGCGCCCAGCAGGCGCGCCGCCTCTGCGGCGCGGCCGGCCTCGAACAGCGTGGCGCGCGCGCGTTCGATCAGTTCGGCCGCCGCCTTGACGGTGAATGTCGTGGCCAAAACGGACTCGGGCGCGTGATCGATGACGGCGGCGGCAATGTCGCTCACAAGCCGTGTCGTCTTACCAGTCCCGGCTGAAGCGACCACTGTGGTGATGCGGGCAGCGTCAACCATCACCGAACCTCCTGCGGGACGCGGCAGAGCGTCGTGAATTCACAATAGCGACACGGGTTCGGGGTCGGCGCGAAGGGGAGAGAAGCTGGATAGCCTTCGGCGGTCTCGTGCAAGCCGGTGGCCAACCCCGTTCCTTGCCCCGCAAGACCAGACCATGCCCGCCAGCTCGTCAGCAGATCCAACCAGGTCTGCTTGAGACCGCGGTCGGTGGCGGAATCCGCCTCAGCAAAGAAGCCGTCTGGCGGACCAATCAAGCGCCGCTGGCGCAACAAATAATACGCGGCCGTAGCGGCGCCGGGCCCCGCGAGCGCAGCGTAGGTCGCCAGCTGAATGGCGCGGCCCTCCGCCACTTCGACTGACCGAGATTTGCGGCTCGTCGTCCATTTAAAGTCTATGACGCCGAGTCGCCCCGCGCTATCGCGCACAAGCAGATCCATGCGCCCCTGCACAGCGTCGCCGTCCCCCAGAGCGAGGGTCCGGTCAGCTTCAGTCTCCTCCACTTCCATGCCATCGCGGCGCAGCATGCGCGCGACATCAAGCAGGGCGCTGGGCACAAGGTGGCGCGCCAAGGCAAGTTCGCCAGCATGCTCAGGCAGCAGCAGCGGCGTGCCGATCGCTTGAACGGCTGCTTCAAACGCCGAAGTGATCCCCGGTTTGAGCCAATCGTCATCGGCGATGGGCCCTGGCCGAAAGACGCGCCGCGCGACGTCATGCGCGAGCGTGCCGATCAGCTGATCGATGCGTGGCATCTCAGCGATCCGGCCGGGCGAAAGGCGCAGCACGTCATGCATCACCCATCGTAGCTGACAGCCCATCAGGCGCTCGAAACTGGATGCGCTCTCCGTGCGGCCGGACAGCCGTTCGGCGACGCTCACCGGCAAAGTCCAATGCCGTTGCGGCTGTGGGCACGCGATCAGCGGGAGGGTGCGACGGGCGATCAGACGATGCGCGATCGTCGCGCTTGGCGCGCTGAGAAGAGTTTCGGCCTGACAGGCTATCTTAGATGCGGCAGGGCTCAGGAGTGGCGCAAGTTGATGCGCCAGCGGGTGGCTGGTGGACGCCGCTGAACCCATTGTGGCCGGCCGAACAAAGACGATCTGCGCGCGCGCCATGTGAACAGGCCGGGCATAGTCGAAGCCGATGCGGGCAGCTGCGGCCTCAGCGCTTTCGAGATGGCAGCCCCGCTGGGCAAGCATGGTCAATTCAGCTTGGCTCCAGGGCGACACAGGCGGCCGTTCGCCGGGTCCGCCGAACCCCCACCAGATCACCCGCTGGGCGGGGCCCCAGATCGCGCCCGGTGAGCGCACGCCGCGCAGGCCGCCGGCCGTGGCGACTCGGTCAGGGTGACTGGCCCCATCAGCCAAAACGAGCTCGATCATGCGTTCGAGCAACAGCGCCGGCAGCCGCTCTTGGCCCAGCCCGTCGATGGCCGCCACCAGGCTGCGAGCGGCGCCGGCCACGGCCAACAACAGGGCGTCTGGGCGCCCGCCATCGGCAGCGACGGCCCATTCGGCCACGCGCAGAGCTATGGATCGCGCCTCCGGGGCCGGAATGCCTTGGGCTCGGTCATAGAGGCCGACGCGCGTCCATGCCTTCAGCTGGCTCAGACGACGGTCGGTCTCTTGGGTTGGGTTTGCAGCATTAGCGAACCGGGTCGCGAGATCCGCTTCGACCTTCGCCCAAGCCTTGGCCCATTCGGGGCCGCCGATCCCGGGTTCTTTCGCCAAGGCCCTAGCCAATCGGCGCGCTGCCTTGCGCGAGACTGGCGGCTTCGGCAACATCATCAGATCAAGCAGGCTGCTCGCATCAAATGGCTGCCATGCGGTGGCGAAGGCTAATTGTAGAACCTGCAGCGCCCCGCGAAAGGGGGAGCGGGTTGATATGCCGAGCCTGGGCAGGCCACGCGCCTCGAAAGCGTGGTCCAATAGGGCCGTGTCGCCATCGCGGCAAAGAACGACGGTGCCGTTCAACGAGGCCTCGTCCCCTGCGGCGAGCCATTCAGCAACGGCTTCGGCGCACATGATCGCCGTGTCGCCTCCTACGATGGCGACCGAGCCGTCGCCTGCTAAGGGCCTTAGCTCCCCGCCCGCCAAAAACTTTTGCGCGTGGGCGAGATCGCCATCAGGGGCCTCAGGCGTTGTTGCGGCGAAGGTGAGGGAAGCGCCGCAGGCAGCGATGGCGTCGATGACAGCGCGCCACACCGGAGTCAGAAAGTCCCGCGGTTCGACAACGGAGATCGAGCGGATCGGGATGTTCGGGCGGCAGGCAAGGGCTTCGCTCACGGCCCACAAACGTTCTGCTTCCCCCAGCGGCATATCGGCGCTGCGGTCTTCCAGCCGAGCGAGCTGGTCCAGGCGGGGCGAACCGATCGGCTGACGATCCCATCCGCCCGCAATCAATTCGTCACGCCATGCGAGAAGCAGCCGCGCCGTAGCCCAAGGGTCGGCGGCAAAGGATCGAGCAAAGAAGGGGGGTGGCAGGTCAGCCGACGCGGAACGCAGCCGTGCCGCATAGGCCGCGGTGCGCGCCGCTTGCGACACCTGTGGGGCCGTGAGGCCGAGCGCGAGCTCGAGAATGTCGAGCAGGCCGGCCGGCCCGACCACGGCCGCATCAAAGGCGCCCGCGCCATCTCCGGGGAAATCTGGATAGACGCGCCCGTCACAGGCCAACCCGAAAATTAAGTCCATCGCTCTGCCTTTGGCACTCGCGCCCGTGCCGTGCTGCCCCTCTCATGCCAGCGCAAGCGTTGCAGAAGCTATAAGACCGAGGCGACAAAAACTGACGCCCTTCTGAGCGAACCCTTGTTGAGTGCCTTGGCCCTCGGTGTTACTTCATGGGCCCCGGTCGGATGCGAAAAAGGGATCGAGTGCCAGCACTAATCGCCACGATTGACGACATCATGCGGCGAGAGCAGCGCGACATGTTTTTTTTGCGGGTGCGCTCGGCAAAGGCCATGGAGGATCATCGCGCCTGGTTCGATGCGCATGGGATGAGCTATGAGCCAGCAGCGCCGCGTGGCTGGCTGGAAGGCAACCCCGGCATCTACGCTGTATTTTTCGAGAGCCCCGACGACCCTCGTGTCGCCGCCTACGCGGCGGCATTCGAGAATGACGCCGGGGTCAGTTTGTCGCCCGAGGCCTATCAGATGAGCCTATTATCCTATGCGGCCTGGTCGCAGCGGCAGGGGCATCAAGCTTAGCGCGCCGAGACTGCTGCCGGCACTGTGCAGCAAGGCGTTATACCGTTGAGCAGACTGGCCTTTTTTAGGATCTGGTTCGATCAACAATGCCCGCTTCTCTTTCATCTGCCGCCAGGAAGCCAATTACAGCTCGCGCTAAGCTGCGCGCGGCCCCAAGGGCAATTTGTTAGGCGGACGCGGGCACTCCTGAGCGACGCGGAGTGTGCCATTGTATTGCAAAACGTCTTTGAAAAGGGCGCTAATGCCCCGCGGCCAACCCAAGGCTAGATTTCTGAGCCGGCTTTCCAGTGTGACCTGCGTCGGCACCTGTGGAGGATTTGTCAGCTTCAGTTCAGGTCAAAACGCCGAAACCGCCACTTACATGGGAGAAAGTTGAAGAAATATTCACATAGCCCCAAGGACAGACGCCCGGGATTGGCCCAGAGTGGAGCCACTTCCTTGCGCAGGAGCTATCTTTCCTAGGGCTTCGCTGTAGACGTGGTCTTGGTGCTGATTTAACACGGAGTGTAATTTCGCCGTTGACGCGCCCGAGGTAGCACCCTGCACATTAAAGATCGTAATCCGCCAATATGGGTCACGCTGGGAAAGTTGCCCACCATGAGGCTGCGCATGCGGTAATTGCCGTTCTCGTTGGTGCTGGCTTGGCTGAGCATGGGATAGACCTTAACGCACCTTCATCGGCCAATGATGCGTTTGGGCACGCCGGTGTGCTATTGATCGACGATGACGACCAGCTTCCCCTAGAGACGCAGCAATGGGACTTGATTCGCAATTTCATGGTTATCTGCGCCGGAGCGGCCAGTGACGCGAAGATCACAGGCATGGAGATCGGAGAGGCGCTCTCGCGCCAGGTGAGCGATCACAATGTTGCGCTGCAAGCCCTCTGAACATCCCCTGCTATAGTTCACGGCAGCGCGAGCGCCCCGGCCGAACGCGCGCTCGTTCTCACCTCAGCCTTGAGCCACGTAACGGCCAAGATGGACGATAGCAAGGTTTGGAGATTGGTCGAAGCGGTCGCCACCGCAGCGCTGGCGAACGGTGGTCGGCTTCCCAAGCCACAGATTGAGGCGATCGCTTCGCGGGCAGCTCCCGCCGATTTGCTGGGTGGACCACCTAAGTCGGAGTGATCTCGAGCTGATCGCGTCACCGCCCACTGCACCAGCTATGCTTCCGGCCATCCCACCTGTGAGCGAGGCCTTCAGCCAGTAGGGTCTCCCCGACGGAACGACCGCCCCGCTCAAGAACCCGTAGCTTTCGACCAAAGCGATCTGAATCTCTGTCGCCGGTTGTCCGCAGTATGAACGGGCCAGCATTCACCCACTCGATAAGCCGCGCGGTGGCGCGCTTTGCCAGCTCAGCTTCCGAGCTACATTTCGGGGTGCCAACCTCCGGCGCATCGTAATCAGCTGTCCGAATTTTGATGCTGTCTATCCAGATCGTGTCTCCGTCAACGACGCAATTCACTCGTCGCGCCGGGCCGCAAACTGAAAACCTGCGAACTATGCTCATACCGTCGAGCTTCACGCCTCCCGCTGCCAAAGGCGGAGCCTTGGAGCTGCTAGGCCACCCTAAATAGGAGATCGAACTGAGATTCCGTGATGTGCTGACGCTCCACACGGCAACCCCAATCACGCAAGCCGCTATAATTAGGCAAATAACCGGGCGCTTGCGGCGCCGGTGAGGGAATTGGGTGACGTTGGACACTGCTCACCATGGAACGAGTGGAATGCCGAGCTCAGGCAAGCGCCCGCCTCTGTATAAGCCTTTGACTCGGCCTTGGCACCGGATCGTCGATGTGGTGCACGCTCCTCGGCTACGAATAGATCCGCGAAAATCGGCCCACAACTCCTAACGTGGTGTAGCGGTGCTAAGAAAGTGTGGAGCTGTTCATCAAACTTGAAAGCTCACTTCTCGATTGGCTGGTCTCCTTCAGCGAATTAAAATTATTTACACGACAGTTGCAGCCACAAGACCAGAGGCAACAAACAGAGGAAATGCGAAGCATGGCTCGATTAACCCTCACGGCAGCCGCCGTTCATTGCGCCATTGAGGAGTGCGACCAGCTAGGACGAGACACCTTTCTTCGGCGATATGGCTTCGCGACGGCAAAGGACTACATCCTGGTGGTCGACGGAAAGGAGTATGACTCGAAGGCGATCGTCGCTGTCGCGTATAAATACCTGCCTGGCAACAGCCAGCCATTGAGGCACGACGAGCTGTTTGGCGGGATCAATGATGCTGTCAAGAAGCTAACGGATCTACATTTTCAGGTTATGCGAATAGCGGAGCGAGTCGATTGGACGTGGGACGAGCACGTCCTCGCACTGGAGCTCTATATGAGCAATCCAGCATCACCGCCTAGCAAGACCAGCAAAAGCGTAATCGCGTTGTCGGCGCTGCTGAACCGGCTTGGCGAGCGCCGAGGGATCGACCGAAGCGCTACCTATCGCAATGCAAACGGCGTCTACATGAAGATGATGAACTTCCGACGGTTCGATCCCTTGTTCGCCGACGTCGGTAAGTCAGGGCTTCCTCGAGGGAACAAGTTAGAGGGAGCAGTCTGGGCAGAGTTTGCAGGCGATTCGATCGCACTCGCGCAGGCGGCGAAGGCAATTCGATCTGCGATTGCAGACGACGCAGTCGACCTCCTGTCGCATGACGACGATGCTGAGGCCGAAGAAGGCGGGCTTATATTGCGCTTGCATCTCTCCCGCGAGCGCAGTCGCAAGTTGGTTCAGCGCAAGCGCGAGCAAGTGCTCAGCAGGAATGGCCGTCTGACATGCGAAGCGTGCAGTTTCGACTTCGAGGGACGATATGGAGATTTAGGTCAGGGCTTTATTGAGGTTCATCATCGAATTCCCGTCGCCTCGTTGTCACCCAGCACAAAGACGCGTCTGGACGACCTCGCGCTTGTTTGCGCGAACTGCCATCGCATGCTTCACCGTCGGAAGGCGCTGATGAGCGTGGACGATCTCCGGAGCGTTGTGTCGACCGCGGGCCACAGTTAGCAGGGCCGGCTGGCAAGCCGCTGCGTCGCGCCTGAAAAGTGGCCTGATGGACACCGCAGGTCGCTCTACATCGGCCGTCCACAGGCCTTGCGCACGCTCAACAAGAACAAAGGCGCGCTCCCTGGCGGGCTCATAATGATCGGGTGAGGTGCAGGCACATTTAGCGGGATGAGCGCGCCCGTGCGCATACATTCTGGGCTGTGCGCCTCTGTGGGCGCAGTGGCCGGCGCTATCCGGCTCAGCTAGGCTAACGCTGACAAAAGGAGCCGCTGATGAGTCGTGCGTGGATGGTGCGGGCTGAGCGCGATGGACGACTGTAGTCGCTTCGCTGCGAGCTTTTTCGCCTAGGACTTCGCTGCGGACTTGGTTTGCTGTTATCTCCGACGCGTTCCGCTTCTCGTGGTGAAGTAATCGAGCGAAGCGAGATCGCTGAACTCTCTTCCTAATTCCCACCGGAATGGGACTTTCTCCCCCCTTGGACCAGCAGCACCAAAAGATGGTGCACTGGCCCGAGAAGGAGAGATGAATCACCGTAAACGGGATCTGGGGAGGAATCAGAACGTTGCCGTCCAGCCAGGTGGCGCTCCATTTACCTGACGATCATTCCCGAACCTCCGGGGCAAGCCCCTAGCGCGGTTAGCACCCGAAGGTGCAGCCCTGCCGATCGCACACCGTGACGACGATCGAGCAGGTCGAGGGATGCGGCGACGCATGGCCCTCGATCTTGTGCCCGGTCTCCACCGGGCAGCTTTCTCCGGCTAAACCGGAAGGCTCCCGCCGATGTGAGGCGTCCGTGAGTTAATACGGGGTGCGCACACATCGACTTTCCTGGCGGGCGCCGGAAACACCCTCATCGCTGGCCCTCTCGTATTGGGCTGCGGACAAAAACCAGATCCGGATTTCAGACCAGGGCCGAGGTTCAAGCCCCAACTCCAGATCCGCCGACGTGTTGCAGCAGGTATGTAAGATGCCGGACTCACTCTCACAAGAACCCTGCATGAAACTTTCCGCCATTCCGCTAAGAATCGCGTCGCTCGTGAGAACTCAACGACTGGTCTGCATAGGCCAGGTAGCTGCGGGCACTTCAAACGCCCGCCCAGGGGCTACCGGGAAGGCCACTGGCGGGCAAAGGCTGAAAGTCGGTCCCGAACGCGCTCGAACCGTCCGAGCCAGCCAGTGAGCTGCTCTGACTCGCCGCTAGCGCGTCACGTGCACAGCGATCGGGTCGCTTGCCGGGAAGCTCTCCTCCTCGGCATCGTCTAGGCGCTCATCGAGCCGCCGGGGCTGCCCCTATTTGTAGCGCTCAGAGGCTCGGACGCAGTCGGCAAAACAGTTTTTTTGTAAGCGAGCCGGCTTGGAACACTAACCCATTCAAAGCCCGAGGATCCCGACCTTAGGCGGGGCTTTACGGCGCCGCGGTCGCATTCTGCTCAGCGCCGATTCTGCCGCGCTATTAGCCGGCCTTGGCTGAGGTTCACAGCAGGCCTCTCGATTGATCACGCAGACAGCCAAGCGCTGTTGACAGAATTGCGAAATATTTTTCGCGTAAACGTCTTGTCAACAGTTTGTCAACAGCGCGACTAATTCGCAGCAGTCGCTGCACAGCTCTGCTGTTTACATTGTAAGTAGCTTGTCAACAGGGGGCATTAGGCTGAGCAGACATTGCGACCTAAGACGAGGAGCCTGTGCGGGCGCGCCCTCCCGATCCGAAAGCCTGCTCGTAGCGCAGGTTGCCGAAAACAAACTGGCCACGCACGCCCCCGTTCAGGGCCAGAATCGCCGTGCCTGACAGGCGGTCTTGCTGCATCGCTATGACGGCCTCGCCTCGTCTACCATTTGAGCAGCTCACCGGAATGACAAAGCTTGGGTTTGGATCGAGTGAGTTATAGGTGCCCTCGCACCGAAACTCCCCCGGCGCCTGCACCCAGAAAGTGCCGCGCCCATCTGCGCGAGATACGCCCTGACCGGCAGCAGCAGAGCCCGTCGAGAGTTGGCCGGTGATTGGAAAGCTGTTTTCCTGGGGAACGCAGGCAGAGACAAGGCTGCCCACAATCAGAGCTGTGGCCCGGCGACTAACGCGGAACATATCGAATCCTTTTTGATGAACTATCGTCGACCAATACACAGCACGACTGCCAAGGCTTGGAAACCATGGACTTGGCTTACTGGATCCACCCGGGTTGGCTGCCTCCTGTTTTCCTAGGACTTCGCGGCGTTCACCCCAGGCGGGCAACGAGGTCTGCGGCGCGAAGGTGGGTGTATCTCTGAAGCATCTTGATTTCCTTGTGTCCTGAAATTGCAGCTACCTCCATCACGTTCAAGCCCCGCTCGAACAGGCGCGAAACGCCCTCATGGCGCAAGTCATGAAAGCGAAGGTCTGGAATGCCGGCCCTGACCCGCAGGTGGCCCCAGGCTTGGCAGACGGCGCTTTCGGTGGTCTGGAGCACGCGAACATCTGACGAGTCCCTACGAGCTCCATAGAGGGAGTGTAAGACATCGATGGCGCGAGACGACAACGGGACGTCTCGGGGTTCACCGTTCTTCGTGTTCGGAACGTGCGCGACGCTGAGATCCCAGTCGACATGCTCCCAAGTGAGGGCCAGCAACTCTCCTCGTCGCATCGCGGTCTCGATCGCCAACATCATCAGGGGCCTGAGCCAAGCGTTGCGGCCCTCACTAATCGCCGTAAGCAGTTGCTGCTCTTCACCGAGCCTTAGCCGTCGTGTGCGACCTCGAGGCGGAGTAGGGCGTCTGACCATCTTGCAGGGATTGCGAGCGAGGTAGACGTTCCACTCGCGAGTGGCTGTGTCGATGGCGTGCGAGAGCGTGTTGAGCTCACGAATGACGGTGGCGGGAGCGACAGACTTCAGGCGCTCATCGCGATAGGTGGCAACGTCTGCGCTCGACAGAAGCGCCAGCGTGCGATGCACAATTGGGCGACGCAGCATCGCGTTGATGCGTGCGACCTCCGTGCCCGCGCTGCGCTTCAGAGGTGAGATCTCGTCGCGGTAGCGGCACAGCAACTGGGCCATGGTCATCGCCTCAGAGATGCGGGTGTCCGGCATCGCTCCGCAACGGTCCAGCTCAGCCTCGAGCGTTCGAGCCCATCTCTCAGCATCGACCTTCTGATCGAAGCTCTTGGCCCGAGGGGCCATCCCTTTGCGACGCACCTGCGCCTGCCAACGCGCCCTGAGCTTACGTATTGTCGCCATTGCGCGCATACCCTGTTTCTCTGAACTGAGTAAAGGACGCCGGCAGTGGCCCGCCAAGGAGGATCCCGGGTTGATCGACGAAGGCTCGAAGGCACTGTGCCGCATCCGTGCCGCTGGGCAGAACGCTCGCTGGTTTGGCGGGCACAAACCGTTCCGCATCAAGGGCTCAAACCCCGAGGCGGCTATCAACAGCGTTGCCCTGCTAAGGCAACCCTGGTTAGCATCGAGTTAGGGACATGTTTGCACCACGCCGCTCGTGTCAGTTGCGCCGGAGCTCAGCAGCATGAATGATTTCCCAACTTCTGAAAGCTAGCCGGTGAGGCGGCTATCGCTCGACACTCTCGATCGCCGAACGAGTATCGCACACTCACTATCCTGCTTTGCCGATGTGTCGTAACATCCGCTCGGTTACGTCACGTGGTGTCGACTTGTGGGCAAGCCCTATGGTCCCCGGTCAAGGCTCGCCTGCAGAACCTGAACCCCACCTCAAATTCGGAAAGCCTGGGCTTGCGCCAGGCATGGAAGATGCTCTGGACCGCCGGCTTGCTGCCATCTTGATAACGGACGTAGTAGGTTATAGTCGGCTCACGACCCTCGATGAAGCTGGCACAGTGGGTCGATTAAGAGCACTTCGAAGAGAGCTCTTGGAGCCAGCGGTGGCTGCGTTATGCGGCCGGATAGTGAAGTCCACAGGTGATGGACTACTCGTTGAGTTCGCAAGCCCAGTAAGGGCTGTGTTGTGTGCCGTCGCAATTCAGAAGGGCATTGAGTCGAAACAGGTTGGTCTGCCACAAGACCGCATCCTGCAACTCCGGATCGGGATCAACCTCGGGGATGTAATAGCGGACGTGGATGGAGATCTCTACGGAGATGGAGTCAATGTGGCAGCGCGGCTAGAGGCGCTTTCCGAACCGGGCGGCATCTGCATATCGCATGCCGTCTACGAGCAAGTCCGGGATAAACTTCCTTGGAATTTCGAGTCTCGCAGCAGCCAGATTTTGAAAAATATATCACGTCCGATGGACATCTTCGTTCTATCCGCTTCAACCATCCAATCAATCGATTATAACGGCAGACTACAGAGGAAACTCTTACCTCGCCCCAAAAAATCCCCGCTGATGATTGCACTCATGGCCGGTCTTCTTGCCATTTTGACGCTGGGGGCCTATCTCGCATCAGCGTTCATACCGAATCCTAAACACACAGCCGCCGGACTCCAGGCCACAGCACCAATTGCTCCGGCACTATCTATGGTTGTTCTACCGTTTAAAACGTTGAGCAATGATCCTGATCAGGATTTTTTTGCAGACGCCCTCACCGAAGATCTCACGACCGATCTCGCTAGAATCAAAGATAACTTTGTTGTGGCTCGTAACACCGCGTTTGTTTACAAAGGCCGGACCGTTGACGCCAAGCAAATCGGGCGCGATCTAGGCGTTCGTTTCATATTGGAAGGAAGCGTCCGCAGAACCGGAGCGAGCGTTATAGTGAATGCTCAGCTCGTCTCTGCCGAAGACGGAGGCCACGTTTGGGCCGATCGTTTCGAAGGCGCATTAACGCGCCTGAACGAGCTCCAGGGCGAGTTTGTGGCCCGGCTTGCCAGGAGCCTGAACATCGTCCTAACCAATGCAGCAACTACCAATCGATCTTTCAACCAAGGCTCGCCTCCAGGAGCTTTCGATTTAGCTCTAAAGGGCTGGAGCATTGCAAACAAGGCGACAAACAAGGCCAATAATGACGCCGCGATGGAAAATTTCAAGCAAGCTGTAGCGGCAGATCCCGATCTGCCGAAAGCTCTCGTCGGATTGGCACTTTGCCATATTAGGAACGTCGTGAACGTCTGGAGCAAAGATCCTGACAACGAAACTGAGCTGGCGGACGCTTTAATTTCCAAAGCACTCGGAATTGAACCCGATAACGCCTGGGCTCACTACGTGAAGGCGCTTGTATACCGCGCGAGAGGCCTGCCGGACCGCTCGGCGTTGGAGTTGGAAGCGTCATTCAGATTGGACCCCAGCTTTGCACCAGCCTATGTGCAATTGGGGCAGGCCATAATGCGAATGGGACAGGCGGACAAAGTCCCTGAATATATTGAAAAGGCGTTGAGGCTGAGCCCGTTTGATCCAAATAGATCGATTTGGCTTTTTGTTCTCGGATCTGCATACGCCTACAGCGGCGATAATGAAGCTGCAGTTAGAGCGCTTTATCGATCGATACAAGCGGATCCCGATTACCAAAACACATACGCGCTACTAACGGCAGCGATGTATCGGCTGGGCAGGCTCGACGAAGCGCGTTCGTCTCTTGCTCACCTTCTGGCACTATCACCGGACTATTCGATCAATAAATTCAGAAGATTCGCGGTGAGTAATAACATGACCTTCAATCAGCAAGTCGAGCGCATTGTCGAGGCTCTTCGCGCGGCCGGGTTGAAGGAAAGCTAGTCCGACAAACGGGTCGAGCGTAGGAGGAATCCGCGATCATTCGTTAGCTTGCGGCCCCCAATCCGCCCCTCCGGTAAGCGGCGCCTGACGTTCGCTTCGCCGCTCCATCGAAAGTGAGTATACCTGTTGCGAGCCGTCTTACAATCGATGCAATCCCATCAAATCGATACCTGAACTTTAGCTCCACGCACGTCTCGCAGCTTGGCGCGACGCGATAGCCTGAAGCTGGAATTTGATCGAACATCTCGGAGCCGCGGCCATGATTCGTCGCGGGCCATGCGGATGGATCGATCGGGAATGAGCAGCAATTCTATAGCTTCTGCAAGCGTGGGAGAGATTTTCAGACGAGTTGACCTCTTTCCTAGAGGTCCACTGCGATGGAGATCTTCTTCGAAGCAACTCCCTGCAGAGCCAGGCATCTATGTGGTGTCAACGATTTCCGACCCAGGCGAACCCTCGGGCATACGGTGGCCTGGGCTCGACCATGAGGCTGTCCAAGGATGGCTAGACCAGGCCTCAGGCAGGCTGACCGTGGACGGCTGCAGCGCAACTTATCTCAACCTCGACCAACGACTGTCTACATACTGGAGAAAGGACCACTCGATCCTCTACGTCGGGAAGGCAGAGCGGCAGGCCCTTAGCGAACGGGTAGGTCAACTCTTCGCTCACCAGCTCGGTCGCACATCGCCGCACAGAGGCGGGCATTGGTTACACGCGCTAAAGGAAATTCCCCTCCACTTATTTTGGGCTCCCACGAAATGCTCCGCCCAGATCGAGCAAGCGATTCTGGACTTTTTTGTAAACCGACGCAAACCGCGCAACTTGGATGAGCTTCCGTTTGCTAATCTCGAACTGACGAAGAAAGAGCGCAAAGCGCACGGCATCCGAATGAGCAGGTTCACTGAATAGTCGTGGACCAGAATCGTGGAGGCCTTGTCGAGGCGGCGCCGCTCTTCGGGCGTCGCCGCGGGCGGCTCACCGTCGATTTCGGGTCCCCGGAGGATCCAGTCACGCTGCGGCTCGCGACGGCGGCTCAGCCGCCCAAGGGATGAAGCGCGGCGCGTCTGCCGATAAAAGTTTGTAGCGGCTAAGCTCCGCGATCCGATCGTAGGAGTGTGAGCGACCTCACGTCTGGGCCGGCTCACCTCGTTCACGACCTCACGGCCTGACGTTTACGACCAAAGCTGACCGCCATCTCGCTACCGCCTTGTGATCTGCCATCCGCCAAGGCTAGTCTGACTGGCCCCGGCGACGCCCGGCTGCACCGTCAAAAAGGGTCGAAGGAAGCTGACATGAAGATCCTCGGAGCCATCATCCTCGGACTAATTTCGACGGCGGCTTTGGGGGCGGAGCCCATCCGTATCGCGAACGTAGTCGAGCTCTCTGGTGTCGGCGCGAGCAATGGCAACAACTGGAAAAACGCCGTCACAATGGCGTTTGACGAAATCAATGCGAAGGGCGGAGTGTTGGGACGCTCCCTGGAGCTGACGAACTACGACACCCAGACCAACCCGGGCGTTTCCCGCGCGCAGGTGCAGAAGGCGCTAGACGCTGAGCCCTATGTGATCCTTGGACCCATCTATTCCGGCTCGGTGAAGGTCAACATGGGTTTGGCGCAACAGGCCGAAGTCCCTCAAATTGTCGGCGCGCAGGCTGCCGAGCTCACGAAGATGGGCAACAAATTTCTGTTTCGCACGAATTTGAATCAGGTCGACGGCCTAGTGAAAGTTTCGGCTTACCTGCAGAACGTCGTCAAGGCTAAGTCGGTGGCGATGGTCTGGGTCAACAACGATTACGGGAAGCAGGGACGTGACGCCTTCGCAGCCGAGATGAAGCAGCGCGGGATCAAACTGGCTGCCGAGACCTCGATCGAGAACGGTCAGGTGGACTTCGCTGTCGACGTGCTAAAGGTGAAGGACGCCAGCCCTGACGCCGTGCTCGTCTATCTGAACACGGAGGAGAGCGCCAAATTCCTCCGCGAGGCGCGCCGCCAGAACCTGGACAAACCCCTCATCGGTGAAACGACGCTGCTCAATCAAACCGTGATTGAACTCGCCGGCCCGGCCGCGAACGGCATCAAGGGGCATATTAGCCTCTCGGCCGACGCGCCGTTCCAAACGGTGGCGGATTTTAGGAAGCGCTTCGTCACACGCTTCGGGTCCGTCCCGGACCACAATGCGCTCGCCGCTTATATGGCCGCCTATACGGTCAAAGCCGTGACTGAGAAGATCGGCCGCGTTGACGGAATGGCCTTCGCCCAAGCCTTGCACGGCATGACGATCTCACCCAAGGACGAGCCTGGGATCCTGGTTGAGTGCACTTGGGATCAAAATGGCGATGTCGACTTCGAGAGCCTCCTGGGCGAGGTCGTCGACGGCAAGATGAAGATCACCGAGACACTGCCCAAGTTGCACTAACGGTCCAGGGGAGAAGCGCGCACGCCATGGCCGAAATTGAGTGCCTGATCCAAGTCCGCGACCAGCTGGGGGAGACACCTCTGTGGTGCGACCAGACGCAGACAATCTGGTGGCTTGATATCGAGAGGCCGCGTGTCCAGGCTCTGGAGTGGGCGACCAAGAGACATCGCGTCTTCCCTCTTCAGGCCACATGGGCGGGCGGCCTGGCCTTCGCCAAAGACGGGCGGCTCTTGGTCGCTCTCGACAACAGCCTCTGGTTCATGGACCGAGAGAGCGGGGCACTCGAGCGCTTCATTGAAGTGGAGGCTGAGGGCCGAGGCACGCGACTGAATGATGGCCGGTGTGATCCCACGGGCCGGCTTTGGATCGGGACAATGGACGAGCGTTTCGTCGAGCCTCTCGGGACGCTTTACCGCATCGAGCCTTCCGGCCGGTCCACGCCCATGTTCGACGGTATCCAGGTGGCGAACTCGATCACCACATCGCCTGACGGCCGCGTGCTTTATTTCGCCGATACGAGGCGTTTCGTGATCTGGGCCTTCGATATCGACGCCGATGGCGAACTTAGTGATCGACGAATGTTCGCCGACTACACCGGCGGAAAGGGCCGCCCTGACGGCTCCTGCGTCGATGCCGAAGGCTACCTCTGGAACGCCGTGTTTGCGGGTGGGCGGGTTGTCCGCTACGCCCCCGATGGCCGCGTTGACCGGACAATTGAGCTTCCGGTTACCAATCCAACTTGCGTTTGCTTCGGCGGCCCGGACCTGGACAGGCTCATCGTTACAACGGCGACGAAAATGATCACTCATGAGGTTCTCGGTCGGGAGCCCCTGGCCGGCGGTCTCCTGTCCGTAACTGTAGGAGTGCGAGGCCGGCCGGAATTCACCTTCGGTTGACGACGTTGAGCTTGTCTCTCCTGCCGCCCTCATTGTTGTTAGCAGGCGGGCCCGCGCGCTGGCGTTGCCCACTCATGCCGCCCCGGGCGCTAGTGCGCCACAATTTGGAATGTTGGGAGGCTGATCTGATCACAGATGCCCGTCTCCGAACCCATGCCCTTATTTACCGACCGCGAGATCCGCATCGACCGATTCCATAAGCGTGGCCCCTTGGCCCCTGATGCTGAAGCGTAAGCTGGGCACCTGCTAAGCGCCCTCAACGGGACCGCGACCAAAATGCAATGCGCAAACAGCATGGCTATTCAGGAACGCCAGCTTTTGCTAAGCCGGCCAGGAAAGTGTCGCGGTGTGCGAACTTAATGAGATGCTCCCGCGTCATTGACAGAGTGATGCCCGGCTTGAGCGCTTCAGCGTGCGCAAGTGCATCAGCTGCCTCGCCTAGTAAGCCAAGGTGGCCGCAGCAGCTTGCAAGCAGCCGCCAGTTCCCAATAAACTCAGGCATTGAAGACACTCCTCTTCTTATCCATGGGAGGGCTTCGTCAAATCGGCTTGCGGCCAATAATGAGAGGCCGTGAACTGCGGAGTAGAGGCCAGAGAAGTCATCAAGGGGGCTGAGCCTGAGCGCCTTCCCGGTCTCTTCCACGGCTGCCTCAAACCTTCCGGCACGCAGGAGAGCCCAGCCGTAGATTGTGTGAGCGAGCGCAAAGCTGGGCTGAAGCGCCAAGGCATTCTCGCTCTCCGAAATCGCCCGGTTGTGGTCTCCACGCGCACTCAGAATATGGCTTAGGCTGACGCGGCCCCATGGCTCCGAGGGGTCCAACGCGATTGAGTGCTCCGCAGTCTGCACGGCCTCGTGGTAGGTTCGCTGCACGTCCTCAGCCCAGTAACAGTGCCCTTGCCAAAGCAGTGCCCATGCGAGGACCGCATGGGCCCTAGCGTAAGACGGATCCAGTGCAATCGCCTCACGAGCGAGACGCTGAGCTTCCGCATTTGCCAAACGACTATGCTTGAAGACCAGTGAGAGCGCCCGCACGACTGCTCCCCACGAATCCAGATTCCCCGGCGGTTTCATTTTTGCCCGTTGGACTTCCTCAGCGTAGATCCGAGGCTCAATGGCAGCCGACACCTGCTCGACGAGTTCGTCCTGTAACTCGAAGATGTCGGTAAGCAAGCGGTCGAACTTCTCGGCCCAAATGTGCTGGCCTGTCTCTGCATCCACGAGCTGCGAAGTGACCCGGCAGCGTTTTCCACTCTGGCGAACGCTTCCGTCAAGGACGTAGCGAACTCCTAAGATACGCCCGACCTCCCGAACGTCTCGCATCTGCGCCTTGAGACCTTGGCTGGAGCTCCTCGCGGTCACAAAGAGCCATCTCATTCGACTCAGTGAGGTGCTGAGATCCTCGACAATACCATCCGCTAGGAAATTCTGATCGGGATCGGTCACCAAGGTTGTAAATGGAAGAATCGCAATCGAAGGCTTATTGGAGGTGGCGGAAGCGGCTGGGGTTCGTATAGCCGCTGGTGGTGCCCCAAGAACGTATACTGTCACTGGGCGAGGGATATTTTTGAGCTTATGCTCGCCGAAAGTGGTAAATTTGTAGCGACAACGGTCGCGGACCTCGTTGTAAACCTTCTCAGAGAGGGCCACTCTACCGGCTGGTGCTATGGCCTGAATCCGAGCGGCAACGTTTATGCCATCACCAAACAACCGCTCGCCGTCTGAGAGCACATCGCCCTGATTCAACCCGATGCGGAATTGCATGCGCCGTGCTGGCTCCTCCTGTGCGTTCCGCGTGGCCATCAGCTCTTGAATCGCGGCAGCTGCGTCGACGCATGCTAATACACTTCCAAATTCGGCAAGGAGGCCATCGCCGGCGGTATCAACGACATTGCCCCCGTGAGCAGACACAACAGGGATTATGGCAGCTTGATGGGACCGGAGCGCATGAGCGGTTGCGGCCTCGTCCTGAGACATGAGCGCGCTGTAGCCTGCTACATCAGCCGCCATGATGGCCGAAAATCGTTGCCTCAGGTCTGCGGTCATCGAGCTTACCAGCTTGGGTTCCTCAGATTGGAATGGAGCTTCGAACTCGTCCAGCGCAAAGAGCCCGGCTTTTCCCACAAAAAGCGAACGGCGCGGTTCCGACCCGGAGGCTACAAACTTCGGCTAGTATGATGTCGAGCAGCCCACGGAAGAGACTCTGTCCAGGGCCCGCGTCTTTCCTAGATCACAAGAACCGGTCCGTTTGG
Organism: Alsobacter sp. SYSU BS001988; assembly: GCF_054796215.1. Lineage (NCBI taxonomy): Bacteria > Pseudomonadati > Pseudomonadota > Alphaproteobacteria > Hyphomicrobiales > Alsobacteraceae > Alsobacter > Alsobacter sp. SYSU BS001988. Next base: position 640,420 of record NZ_JBTAMK010000001.1, read on the forward strand.
CATCATCAGCGGAGTCTGAATGCATATAGCCCGTCGTAGGCACCGCAAGCTGCCGACGGTCACATATGGGAGATGTGAAAGTCGGACCAAACGCGAGGAGTGGCTCAGCTTCGAGGGCACCGCTCCATGCCGGCCAACGAACGGCTCGAGTAAAATCGTTGCCTACGGTCGGCAGCGCTCCATTGAGCGGCCGAGCGACCGGTTGGTATCATCGGTCAGCAGACGAAATTTGAGCCGTTGCGTGCGGAAACGCGGCGCGGATCTCTTCAAACGTCAGCACGGCGTCGAATTGAGACACGTGCTGCGCGAATTCGGCTTGCTTCTCAGCCGAGCAGAGGAGCACGACTGCGGCCGCCTGATGCGGGATGACAGCTTTCGGCTTTCGGTCTGGATTCAACCAACATGATGCCCGGGCCCGATAGTTCTTCGCCTATTGGCCACCGGCCTTGAATTGATCTGCGGGATTTTTGACCTAGAAATGAAGCGCAAACTTCGACCCATCTTCCGACTCAAAGACCGCGAGAAGGTCTGTCTCCTGCCCGCTACACCCTTCGCAGCGGCACTTCTCTGTGTAGTGAGACCTCCACCAGTAGCGAGCCCTCCCGCGAGCGGCTTTCATCTCCTGATCTAGAATTTTGGCCCCTTTGGCATTTGAGGCGAACGAGGTGCGGCTGAGGACCCACTCTCGGAATTCGGTATCGGCAACTAAGGCGTCCGCAAATGGAAGCGCATATTTCATCTCGTTCCGCCCGTATTCCATACCTCACCCTGGTTTAACGCTTCGGCAATTCTGGATCCGAATGGGCCTAATAATGACACTGGAGCTGTTTAAGGACCGCTTTCTGGGTGAGCTGTATCCTCAATTCTGTGCAAGTCCTCCGGCGGCAGATCTGTTAACGATGAATAGCTGTGCGATCTCCCAACCACTTGTGAACGCACCGGTGCGTCAGCGATAAGTCTGTCTGCCGGGGGAGTTTCATCATGCGTTCAATGCTTCACGTCTTGTGCTTTCAGACTGCTCTTGCCGCGCCCGCCCTATCGGCCGACATCAAGAGCCTGAAGCTGTCCGAAGGCCGAGCCCTCATCACTGTTTCCGGCGACATCGCCTACGGGGACGACCTAAAGTTCGTTGATTCGGCGCTGGGCGTGAAAGAGGGCATAATCGCCTTCAATAGCAGCGGGGGTAATCTTAATGCCGCGCTGGAGATTGGCAAGGCGATCCGCCTCAAGGGATTCGTTACCTATGTTCCACCCGGAAGCACGTGCGCGTCGGCTTGTGCCCTAGCGTGGCTGGGTGGCGGCTCAAAGCTTGCCAGCGGGCGGTCTCGAATCGGCTTTCATGCGGCCTACACCGAGCAGAATGGCGAGAAGACGCCCACTGGGATCGGCAATGCGCTGGTCGGGGCCTATTTGAGCCAGCTTGGCTATTCGCAATCGACTATCGTGTTCGTAACGGCGGCCTCGCCCGACAGCATCGAATGGCTAGGCTTCGATGCGGCCCAGAAGGTCGGGATTGAGGTCAAGAAATGGGAGATCGACGACAACGCCACTAAGCCGCAGGTCATGGGGTCGCCATCACCTCCCGCCAGCCCTGCCCCACAGGCTTCCGCGCCGCGAACTTGGACGAGCTACGGCGAGTGGATTCAGATCTACAGCCGCCCGACGTTGTCCGAGGCCCTCGTTCTCGCGCAAGCGTATGAGCCCACGTTCAAGAACACCGTCGTTTTCCAATACACGAACGGCTGGTATGCGGTCCTTATCGGGCCTTACCCGGTCGGCATAGGCAGCCAGCAGCGTGATTACCTGAAAGCCACCGGCAAGGTCCCTGGCGACAGTTTTATCACGCGCGGCGAGAGATTTGGCCAGCTTAGCTACGGGCGGATCACCCGCTGAGGCGCGAGAATGCGGCCGATCGTTGGGCATCTTCGATCCGAAGTAAGAACGACATGCCTGCCGTTGACGCGGAAGGCATGTGAATCTGGTCGAACGTCAACACGGCGTCAAAGTGAGAGGCGTGATCTGCTTGTCAGCCGAGCAGAGGAGCACGACGCGACGACCTGACGGGGGGTGGCTATTGTCGGCTTTCAGTCAGGACGTAAAAGACATCAGAGCCGGTCAAACTAACCCACAGTTTCGAGACTAAGGGCTGGCTCCGCCGAATTGCTTGTGGTGAGCTGCGCGAGAACTACGCAGCCTGCGCAAGACTTCCGGAAATCAGCAGCTGATAGATCCGCTTTGGATGCTAGTTGCAGAGCGGTCGCGATTTGCGGCTCTTCACCCAGAACGGCAAGAAAAATTGTGAGACCGTGCTGCTTTCGGCGGAGCCGTTTCACCAGATTCCGAAGACGTGCCTCATGTTGAGCGCCAACGCTTACTAAACACACCATCGCAGTTTTACTTAGGTCGAGTTGGGGAATGTTGGATGTTGTAAGCGCATCCATACCGGCCGACTGCGCAACAAGCCCGTGCTTGGTCAGCAGGTCAGCGAGAACAATGGAACCTGCTTCATCCACCGCAGTCTTCGCCGCCACGCACAACACAGGGCAGATCGAGGCCCAACGCCCAGTGAGATTCTCTCTGGACAGCATCGGAATATCGTCAACATGCGATTGGCTGGCAGTCACTTCGAGAGCCGCTACGGTCTCCACAGAGGGCTCTCCGAGGAACTCAACATCCGTCTGCAGATCACTAACGAGATCGAGGGTCGCAGATCGCACTACTTCGGCGCGCTTCGGGGTAAGCGACCCAACTGAGAGGTCGGCTTGCGCTAGACCTAATGCTTTCAGCACGATGCCATCGTAGTAGTCGGCATAACTGCGTTCCTTGAGGAATTCTTCTGCCTGCTCTACGGCCTCTGACGTATCGGCGGCTAGCAGCCGCTGATACAGCATCTCCCAGGGCTCTAGTGCCGGACGGTCTCCGAGGAGGACATCGATCAGCGACAGCCGCTCGATGTGCCGTCCGAGCACCACAAGGCAGACTGTGAGAGGCGTTGCTAATACCAGCCCAATTGGCCCCCAAAGCAGGGTCCAGAATGCGGCTGCGAGCACCACCGCGACTGGTGAAAGGCCGGTGCTTTGGCCTAGGAGCACGGGCTCCACTCCGTGCCCTACGATGGGCTCCACCACTAAAAACAGTAGGCCCGTCAGGATCAGCATGGTCCAACCTGGGTCAACCGCGGCTGCAAGAGCTAACGGAAACGCCGCTGAGATGACTGCTCCGATATAAGGAACGAAGCGCAAAGTCGCAGCTAGAATGCCCCACAGGGCGTAGCTAGGCACGCCGATTGCCCATAGTCCCAAGCCAATAATGATTCCAAACGCGCTATTGATCCCCAACTGAGCCAAGAAGAGTTTGCTGAGCCGAATTGCCGCGTCATCCAAGGCTGCAGTCGTTCGCTGGATATCATGAGATCCACCGAGCTTGATGAGCTTGTTTCTTAGGTCCTCGCGCTGGACCAGAATGAATATCACGAAAACCACGATCAACCCGGTCGTGGCGAGCGGATGGAGCAAGGGGGAGATCAGGCTTGATAGGCTCTCCAGGGGCCCCGGCGACGGCGTGCTGACTACGACCTGAATGGGCTTCCCCGCCGCGTCGGCGGCCGCTGTGGCGGGCGCAGCACCAACGGCGGGCCTTTCGAGTTCCTTTCCAAGGCTCTGCAACATGTCAGCTGCGCGCTCGAGAGTGCCGTCTCCTGCTGAGGCACCCCTTAGAGATTTCACCTTCGATCGGATAGTCGACTCGTAGCTCGGCAGTTCTGCCGCCAGCTGTGTTAGCTGGCGTCCCATCAGGGTGCCAACTACAAAGAGTGCCGCGAAAGCTATGGTCACAACTAGCAGGACGGCAAGTCCGCGCGGCGAGCCGAATCTTTGAAGGTGGCGGACCAATGGCGCCAGGACGAAGCTCAAAAGGAGCGCGAGCGACAAAGGCACGAACAGGTCGCGACCAAGAAACAGGCTCGCGACAATAACTACTGCGATGAAGGTGGCAGAAGCCGCCCCAACGAGCGACTGACTCTCGTTTTCCGCAATCAATGGCCGCCCGGCGTTCGTCATAGCTTCCCCCGCCCGCCGCACCGAATTCACGCCGATGGCGTGATCAATGATCAAGCCGAGATGTGAGACTTTATCCAAACCACGGGCAAATCAGCTGCGCAGCGAATGCTCATGCTGAGTGACCGGGCCTAGGCCTTTCCGAACACCTGTGGTCGGGCCAGCGTCGGGTGGGTCCTGGAGAGTCGGCAAAGATGCACTGACGAGATCTGCCTTCATCCGCAGGCGCATGTCATGCAGGATTTGAACAGTGGAAGGTAGTGCAACGCGCCTTCCAAACCGGGTTAACGTAAACACGTTTGGCCGCCTTCCTGCCTTTGATCGAGCGTTTCGGATCAGATCTCCTAAGTGCCCCACTACTTGTCCGGCCCCGGAGGGGGGATAGAGGGAAGCTTAAGAGCTTCCCTCCTTTGAGTATGCCTCTAGAAACCCATTCCACCCATGCCGCCCATACCTCCGCCACCGGGCATCGGGCTACCGGAGTCCTTGCTCGGCCGTTCAGCCACCATCGCTTCTGTGGTGACCAGAAGGCCCGCCACCGACGCGGCGTTCTGCAGAGCCGTGCGGACGACCTTGGCCGGATCGACGATGCCGGCCTCGAGCATGTCCACATACTTCTCGGTCTGAGCGTTGAAGCCGAAGGTCTCGGACGGGTTCTCACCGATCTTGCCGACCACGATGGAGCCCTCGACACCAGCGTTCTCGACGATCTGGCGCAGGGGAGCCTCGAGGGCCTTCATGACGATGTTGATGCCGGCCTGGACGTCCGCGTTGTCGGACTTCAGCTTGGAGACGGCGCCCTTGGCGCGCAGCAGCGCGGTGCCGCCGCCGGGAACGATGCCCTCTTCCACCGCAGCGCGGGTGGCGTTGAGCGCGTCGTCCACGCGGTCCTTCTTCTCCTTGACCTCGACCTCGGTCGCGCCGCCGACGCGGATGACCGCGACGCCGCCCGCGAGCTTGGCCAGACGCTCCTGGAGCTTCTCACGGTCGTAGTCCGAGGTGGTCTCCTCGATCTGCGCCTTGATCTGGTTGACGCGCGCCTCGATGTCGGAGCGCTCGCCGGCGCCGTCGACGATCGTGGTGTTCTCCTTCTCGATGCGGACCCGCTTGGCGCGACCCAGCATGTTGAGGGTGACGGACTCCAGCTTGATGCCGAGGTCCTCGGCGATCATCTGGCCGGCGGTGAGGATCGAGATGTCCTCCAGCATGGCCTTGCGGCGATCGCCGAAGCCCGGAGCCTTGACGGCCGCGACCTTGAGGCCGCCGCGCAGCTTGTTGACCACGAGGGTGGCGAGAGCCTCGCCCTCGATGTCCTCGGCGATGATCAGGAGCGGCTTGCCGGTCTGAACCACGGCCTCGAGGATCGGCAGCATCGCCTGGAGCGAGGACAGCTTCTTCTCGTGGATCAGGATGTAGGGGTCCTCGAGCTCGGCGACCATCTTCTCCGCGTTCGTGATGAAATACGGGGAGAGGTAGCCGCGGTCGAACTGCATGCCCTCGACGACGTCGAGCTCGGTCTCGGCCGTCTTGGCCTCCTCGACCGTAATGACGCCCTCGTTGCCGACCTTCTGCATGGCCTGGGCGATCATCTCGCCGATGGCGGTGTCGCCGTTGGCCGAGATGGTGCCGACCTGGGCGATTTCGGCCGAGGAGGCGACCTTGCGGGCGCGGTTCTTGATGTCCTCGAGGGCCGCCGTCGTGGCGAGATCGACGCCGCGCTTGAGGTCCATCGGGTTCATGCCGGCCGCGACGGCCTTGGCGCCTTCCTTCACGATGGCCTGGGCGAGAACCGTGGCGGTCGTGGTGCCGTCGCCCGCCACGTCGCTCGCCTTCGAGGCCACTTCGCGCACCATCTGAGCGCCCATGTTCTCGAACTTGTCCTCGAGCTCGATCTCCTTGGCGACGGTGACGCCGTCCTTGGTGATGCGCGGCGCCCCATAGGACTTCTCGATGACGACGTTGCGGCCCTTGGGACCGAGCGTCACCTTGACGGCGTTGGCGAGGATGTCCACGCCGCGCAGCATCTTCTCGCGGGCGTCGGAGGAAAAACGAACGTCTTTGGCGGCCATGATGTTGTGGTCCTAATCTAATTGAAACTGGGGATCCAAAAGCCGTTTAGGCGATCACGCCCATGATGTCGGATTCCTTCATGATCAAGATGTCTTTTCCATCGATCTTGACCTCGGTGCCTGACCACTTGCCGAATAGGACGCGGTCGCCAGCCTTGACCTCCAAGGCGACGAGCCTGCCGGCTTCATCGCGGGCGCCGGGACCGGCAGCAACGATCTCGCCCTCCTGGGGCTTCTCCTTGACGGTCTCAGGGATGATGATTCCGCCTTTGGTTTTCTCGTCTGCTTCGATGCGTCGGACAGCGACACGGTCGTGCAGGGGACGGAATTTCATGAGGGCCTCCTAGATCTGGATTGAGGCACTGGTCCGCGCCAAACTCGACCTTAGCACTCGCTCATGCAGAGTGCTAAACAAATCGGTGGCGCCGCATCTCGGCAAATTGAGGGGAAGTGATGCCGGATGGCTCTGAGGAACAGGATCAAAACGAATTCTTCGCCCGCCTGCCGCGCCTCAGTTCCACTGCCGAGACGTTTGATGCAAGTCTTCACCGGCCCGCTCCGGACGCCTGGTTCCTTGCCATCACCGACATACAGGGTTCAACGGCGGCAATTGCGCAAGGGAACCATCGGACGGTGAACTACATCGCCGCCGCCGCGATCGCGGCGTTGCGGAATATCTGTATCGACTGCGAGATCCCGGTGCTGTTCGCCGGCGACGGCTGCGCCGTGATGGTCCCGCCGAGCTACGCGCACCAAACCCGCCTAGCATTGGCGCGCTTGCGCAGGCTCGCGCGAGATGAATTTAAGCTGAACCTACGCGTCGGTTTAGCTCAGGTTTCCGAGCTTCGTGCCTCGGGCGCGGACGTTCTCGTGGGCCGGTATGAGCCAACACCTGGCAACTCTTTCGGTGTGTTTCTGGGCGGCGGCGTCGCGGCTCTCGAAGCCTCGCTGAAAGAGAGAGGGCCTTCCCCGCTCAAGGCTGTCTCGGTCATTCCAGAATCAATTGATGATGGAGCCTCACCTGATCTCACCGGACTGAGCTGCCAGTGGCAGGAGCTCAAGGCGCTTAACGGGCGCATGCTCACCTTGATCCTCAAAGGAGCGGACTTATCGCTCGCCTACTCAGCCGTTCAGCGCCTGGCTGGCGCAAGCAGCCCCCTGCCGGCCAAGCCGGCCAATCTCAGACCCCGCTGGCCAGCTTCCGGGGTTTGGATCGAAGCTCGTGCCACGCATGGCCGAGCACCGGCCAGTGTAGCGGCAGCGCGCTTATTCATGCGCGCGCTTGCGGCCTATGTTGTTCTGCGAACGAGTTGGCGTGTGAGGGGCTTCGAGAGGCAGCGCTACCTAGCTGAGATCGCCAGCAACACGGACTTCTGTAAATTCGACCGGCAACTGAGTCTTGTTATCGACTGCGATGGCGCAGCGGAGGCAGCCATTCGCGCCGAACTGGCACTGATCGCGGCGGGCGGGAATCTACAATACGGCGTTCATGTTTCACCCACGGCCCTGATGACGTGTTTTGTGACCTCGGCCGGCGACAGCCAACACGTTCACTTCATCGACGGCGGCGACGGTGGCTACACAAGGGCAGCTAAGCTGATTAGGAAAGACCGGCTTCAGTGAGGGCTCACTGCCCTGACCCCGGCAACTCGCCTTCCGCGGCTCCCACCCGCTTCCCTGGATCGTGCCAAGCAGGCCTCGCGCGAGCCTGCGGCGGCCTGTTCACGCACGGTAACTGGCTCAGCCTGCGCAGGATGGTCACCAGTTGCTGGCGTGGGCGGTTCCATGAGTGAACCCTTATGCAACGGGGCGCTGGCTAGCTCAGTTCAGCTCGACCTGAGCTCCAACGTGGCCCGGCAGTGCCGCCCATGCTCATTCTTATGATTTTTGAAGCGGGATCGTAGGCTAGCGCGGCGTTTTTCAATGGCTGCCGTGCACTGGTGACGAAGCCTTCGGAGGGCAACGCTCTATCCAGCTGAGCTACGGGTGCCTGCGGCGAAGCCGGCCGGGATTGTCTAGCCGATTGTGGGACGCGTCGCAAGGCGAGGGGGATCCACGGCGTCGCGGGCGTCCAGCCTGCATGGGAGGGCGACGGGCCGAGCCCGCCTTTTTTACAGATGGCCGGAGCTTGGGCCCCATTCGCGGCTCACGCCTTCAGCCCGGCTCGCGCGCAAAGCATCTGGACAAGCAACACACCGCCTGCAGAACTGAATAACTACCAAGAGGTCTCAAAGTATTTACGTTTTGATTGGACAGTGCCTTGGTGAACGAGGGTCGACATGAGAACAATCAAGGCCAGAATTGTCGCAATGCTTATGGTGGCTTCGGCCGGCGCCGTGATCGTCGGCGGCACGTCTTTGTGGACCTTGTGGCATGTGGCCACGGTGCAGGAGAGAAGCGGGCGCCAGGCGGATCTGTCTTTGGCGACCGAGCGGATCAACTCCGCCGTGACGGCCGTCGTCATGGACTCCCGCGGCATCTATCTCGCCAAGAGCCGCGACGAAGTCGAGAAATTCGCCAAGCCCAACGAGGAGCGCCTGCGGTCGCTCGGCCGGATGGCGGCCGAGCTCGGGACCAAGGTCGGCCCCGAAGACCGTGAGCGCTTCGCCAGGCTTCAGGCGGCCGTGGCCGAGTTCATCGGCTTTCGCACGGAGACGATCCGGCTCGCCCGCGAGGTCTCGATCGCCGCCGCCGACGCGCAGGGCAACAACGACCTGAACCGCAAGAACCGGCAGGCCCTCAACGACCTGCTGGTCAGCTACTCGGCCGACAACGAAAGGCTGGGCGAGGCGTTCTCGGCGGAGGCGCGGCGCGTGGTCAGCCTCGCCGAAACGACCCTTCCGGCGGCGCTGCTGGTCGTTCTGTGCGCCAGCTTCTTCGGCGCGCTGCGGTTGACGTCGCGCAGCGTCACGCGGCCGCTTCAGGACGCGACGGCGGCGATGGAGGTCCTCGCCCGGGGCGACGTGTCGGTCGCGATCCCGCATGTCGAGCGGCAGGACGAGATCGGAACCATGGCCCGGACCCTGGAGGTGTTCAGGGCCAATGCGGAGCAGATGAGGGCGCTGGAGGCGCAGGAGCGCCGCGCCGAGGCCGAGCGCGCGGCGAGAGCCGAATCCATGATGGCCGTGGTGCATGACGTGGGCGAGGTCGTGGCCGCGGCCGCGGCCGGCGATTTCAGCGCCAGGCTGGAGATCGAGAGCACGGACGACCAGATGCGCAAGCTGGTCGGCGGCATCAACGAAATCAACGCGGTCGTGCACCGCGCCACCACGGAATTCGCCGAGGCGCTCGGGCGCGTGGCGAAGGGCGACCTGACCCAGACGGTCGCGACCGCCTACAAGGGCCGCTTCGCGGACCTGAAGAACGCCATCAACGAGACCATCGGGACGCTGTCGGAGACCGTCGCCACGATCCAGACCACCGCGGTCGACGTCGCAAGCGCCTCCCGGGAGATCCAGTCCGGGGCCGACGATCTTTCCCGGCGGACCGAGGAGCAGGCGTCGTCGCTGGAGCAGACGGCCGCCACCACGGAGGAGCTCGCAGCCTCCGTGAAGGCCTCGGCGCAGGCGTCCCGCCACGCGCTCGAGACCGCCGAGGACGCCATGAGGGTCGCGGAAGGCGGCGGCCAGATCGTCAGCCAGGCCATCGACGCGATGGCCCGCATCGAACAGGCCTCGCAGAAGATCTCGGACATCACCTCGGTGATCGACGAGATCGCTTTCCAGACCAATCTCCTGGCGCTCAACGCGGCCGTGGAGGCGGCGCGGGCCGGAGAGGCCGGCAAGGGCTTCGCCGTGGTGGCGTCCGAAGTGCGGACCCTGGCCCAGCGCTCCAGCGAGGCCGCCAAGGACATCACGGGCCTCATCACCTCGTCCACCACGGAGGTGGCGCAGGGGGTGCGGCTCGTGCGTTCGGCGGGCGAGTCCCTCGACAGGATCGTGAGCGCGTCGCGCAAGGTGGCCAGCACGGTCGACGAGATCTCCAGCGCCGCCGCCGAGCAGGCCAACGGCATCGACGAGATGAGCCAGGCGGTCGCCCATATGGACGAGATGACCCAGCAGAACGCCGCCCTGGCCGAGCAGAGCGCGGCCTCCGCGGCCTCGCTCACGGGCCAGATCGAAAGGCTGAACGACGTCGCGGCGACGTTCCGCACGGGCCAGAGCGCGTCCGCGCCCGGCCGGCCGCAGGCCGGTTCGTCGGAGCCGGCCCGGCTGCGCGACCTCGCCGCCAACGCCTTCGCGGGCCGGCGCGCCGCGCGCGGATAGTCGCGACCCGCTCACGCGCGACGGTCAGCGGCGAGGCTTGCACTCGCGCGTGACCCCGTCATAGGAGCGGTAGGTCTGGGTGGCGGGGTCGTAGCTCTTGTAGCGCGTGCAGCCCGCCTGCCCGGCTCCGCCGGAGAGGAACGCAGGCCTGGTGCGGGCCGGAGCCACGCTGGCGACCTTGTCGCCCGCCTTGCGAGCCTCAGCCTTGGCAGCGTCGGCCGACGGGGACGGCGCGGCGGCCTCCCCCTGGTCCTGAGCCGGGGCGCGGGCGGCCCGCGCCGGCGCAGGCTGGGTCGAGGCGGAGTCGGCGCCCGGGGCGGGCAGCGGCGCAGAAAACTTCGGCGGCAAGGACGCGGCGAAATCCGCGGCCGACACGGCGGCGGGAGCGGGAGCTTGCGGCTGCGGGCGGGCTGCGTCCGCCGGCTTGGCGGGAGCGGCCGGCGAGGCCGCTTGAGGCGCGGGGCTCACCAGGGGCGACGGGCCGACCGGGACGGTGGTGACGCGGATCACGGGCCCGGGAGGGGGCGCGGCGGGCGCGAGCTTGTCGGAGGTCGGGGCGCGGACCACGGTCCCGGTCGCGGCGGAGACCGAGTCGCGGTTCGTCCCGAAGAGAGCCGCCGCTCCGGTGAACCCCGAACCGCCCTGCTGAAGCCGAAACAGCGCGAGGGCGGCCACCATCAAGACGCCGACGGCCGTGATCCGGACCAACAACCAGATGCGCATGTCCTCCCCTCGGGAACGCTGGACCGCGGGACGCTAGCACCATCTGTGGAAAAACGCACCCGTTGGCGTCTCCTCGGCTTGACGAGCGTGCGCTCCGGCGCAGGAGCGCACGCCCGGAGCGATTCAGTTGGTCGCGAAGCAGTACATCAGGCCCGCGCCGCCAGTGCTCTTCAGGTCGTCCTGGGTGCAGCCGCCTCCCGGCCCGCGCGACGGATGGGACGAGTTCCAGGACTTCGCCGCGGCGCTCTCGTCGAGCCCGGTGCGGTCCGCATGCCCCAGCATGGCCGAGCCTGCGGCGCCGCTCGTCCAGTTCTTGCAGGTCATGTCGGCGTCGCCCGTGAAGGCGCGTCCCTCCGGCGTCGAGCCGGTGAGGATGTCGTGCGTGTTGGGCTGGTCGCCGCGGCCGTTCACGACCGCGCCCTTCTCGGTCAGCGCCGTCTGCTTGGTCACGCCGTTGGCGGCGCTGTGGAGATCATCCACGGACTTGGCGATCACCTGCCCCTTGGCGTTGACCCAGGGACCCGCGCCGATGCGGTCGCGGGCGTTCACGGCGCCCGCGCCCTGGGTGCTGAGATAGGCGCGCCAGGTCTTCGAGCCGGCGCCGGCCGCCGCGGCGAGGGTCTGACAATGCTGGTCCGCGCCGGCCAGTCCGCCCAGGTCGCCGCCCTTGCCGATGCCGACGCTGGTGACGAAGAAGCTCATCGAGGCCGCGTTCTGCGCCTCCGCGCCGAACGGGGCCGCCACTACGGCCAGCGACGCCGCCGCGATCACTCTCCATGCCGTCATTCCGACCTCCTCCCTGTTGACCCGGTGGCTGAGCCACTCGTGAGCCGCGCAGCCCGGCGAGGGCTACGCGCGGCGATTGCACGGCCACGGTAACGCTCTCAGGCTCCCGTCGCCCACGCACGAAAGCGTGATGGGCGCGAGCGGCCCGTCGGCAGCCGCGCCAGCGCGGGCCTTCAGGGATGGAGATGCATGCGTCGGCGCCCGGGAGAGACGGCGCCGAGGCGGGGTCAGAACTCGTCCCAACCGGACCCGGCGGCCGGCTCCACGCTCCGACCCGCCTGGGCGCGGGCCGCGCGGGCGGGCGCGGGTCTCGCCTGTTCGGCCCGGGTCCGCTCGATGCGGGCGGGCGCAGCGGTGACGGCGGTGGGGGCGGCGTCCTTCTTGGCGCGCGAGATGCGCGAGAACGCGTCCTGCGCCAGTTTCCTCAACCGGGCCGGCTCGGTCGCCGCAGGCTCGTCGCGGCGCGGAGCCTCGGCGCGAGGAGCGGCCTGCCTCTGGGGCCGCGGCTCGGCGGACCGCGCCTGGGCGGCGCTGTTGCGGGTCCTGAACGCGGCGACCAGTTCGTTCAGCCGGTGGATCTGGTCGGAGAGCGAGGCCGCGGAGGCGGCGCTCTCCTCGGCCAGCGCGGCGTTTTGCTGCGTCATGTCGTCCATGTGGGCGACCGCCTGGCTCATCTCGTCGATGCCGTTGGCCTGTTCGCCCGCCGCGGACGAGATCTCGTCCACGGTCGAGGCGACCCGCTGGGACGCCTCCACGATGCGGCCGAGCGCGTCGCCCGCGGACCGCACCAGCTTGACGCCCTCGGCCACTTCGGCGTCGGACGAGTTGATCAGGCCGGTGATGTCCTTGGCGGCGTCGCTGGAGCGCTGCGCCAGGGTGCGAACCTCGCTGGCCACCACGGCGAAGCCCTTTCCGGCCTCGCCAGCGCGGGCGGCCTCGACGGCCGCGTTGAGGGCCAGGAGATTGGTCTGGAACGCGATGTCGTCGATCACGGTGGTGATGTCGGAGATGCGCCGGCTCGCCTGCTCGATGCGCGCCATGGCGTCGACCGCGCGGGTGACGATCTCTCCGCCGTCCGCGGCGACCTTGGCGGCGTCCTGGGAGAGGCGGACGGCCTGGGCGGACGCCTGGGCGGAGGACTTCACCGAGGCGGCGAGCTCCTCGGTGGTGGCTGCCGTCTGCTCCAGCGAGGAGGCCTGCTCCTCGGTGCGGCGCGACAGGTCGTCGGCTCCCGAATTGATCTGGCGCGCCGCGCTGGCGACGTCGATCGAGGTGGTCTGGATCGTCTCGACGGTGTCCGACAGGCGCTCGACGGTGTCGTTCAGCGCGCTGGCGAGTTCGCCGAAGCGCCCCTGGAAGCTGGTGCTGACGGTCCGGGTGAGGTCGCCATGGGCGAGAGCCGCCAGCGCCGAGCCGAGTTCAGTGGTGGCCTGGTCGACCACTTCGTTGATGGCGTTGATGCCGTCCACGAGCTTGCGGATGTCGGGATCCGCGTGTGCCGCCACGGCCCGGGCCGAGAAGTCGCCCGCGACGGCGGCGTCGACCACGTCCGCGACTTCGCGCACGACCTCGGCCATCGCGCGGGCGCGCTCCTGCGTCTGGCGGTCGGATTCGGCCTTGCCGCTCTCCAGGAGCGCCCGTTCGGCGAGCGTCTTGGCCAGCACGTCGTAGGACCGCGCCATCGAGCCGATCTCGTCGCCGCGATGCGAAAAGCCCAGCGTCGCGGCGCGCCCCGCCGCGAGGTCCTGGAGCGCCGTCGACATGGCCAGCACCGGACGGGCGACGGCCGCGCCGATCAGGGTGGTCGCCAGCAGGCCGGCCAGCGCGCCGCCGACCAGGACGACGACCAGCAGCAGGATCTCGCGATCGACGTCTCCGCTGAGGTCGGCCATGCGGCTCGCCTGCCGGCTGCGCGCGTCCGCCGCCAGGGCGCTCGTGATGGCCGAGACCCCCTGGAAGGTGCGATCGGCGTTCATCATGAACATCAGCGAGGAGCCGGCGTCGCTGTCGGCCATGTCGATGACGCTCAGCGCCTGCTTGGCGTAGGTCTTGACGCCGGCCTCCAGCTTGACGAGCGCGTCGGCCTGGGCCGGCACGTCTGCGAATTCGGCCCGCAGCGCGGTCAGCCGCCCGGCGATGGCGGCCACTTCGCCCTGCAGGGCGCCGCCGATGGCCTTGATCTTGGCGGCGTCGCTCTCGTTCGCGGCCGTCGCCGTCAGCCTATAGAGCTTGGCGTGGGCGGCCCAGAGCGCCGTGTCGAGCTCCCCGGCCGCGTCGACCTCGGCGATGGGCCCGCTCGTGAGCGATTGGAACGACAGGCGGTTCGACTGCAGCGACCAGAGCGCGAAGGCGCCGACCGCCAGCAGCACCGCGACGAGGCACAATGGTGCGGTCAGCACTTTCCAGCGCAGCTTCAGGTCTTCGAACCGCAGCGTCATGGCAGTGTCCAGTCTTGGGCGTGAGAAGAAGCGCCAATACGCCGGACGGCCCGGAAGGGCCGTTCGGCGTCCGGGCGGGCGATGTCAGAGCTTGTAGACGCCCCCGCACACGGCGGTCTCGTCCAACTTCTCGCAATACATCTGCTTGGGCTCGATCTTCTTCGTGACAGGATTCACGAATTTGTATTCCTGCCAGAACTTGCCCTTCGACTTGGCCCAGTCGACACGTTCCTTGACGTAGTACTTTCCGTCGACGTCCTGCGCGTCCAGCAGGTCCTTGCCGACGAGCTTCTCATTGGCGCCATGCGCCAGGACTTTGCCGTCCATGCCATAGACGACCACGTAGAGGTCGCGATCGACGAAGTCCGGGTTCTTCTTGGTGAAGGCGTCATAGGCCTTGGCCGGGCCCTGCGACTTCACGAAGGCGACGGCCTTGACGACCATCGCCTGAGCCTCGTCCTTGGTCGCCCATTCGCCAGCCGAGGCGGCGCCCGTCAGGAAAGCGACGCCCAGGGCGGCCGTCGCGAGCGTCTTGCAAGTAGGGGTCATGTTTCCTCCGCATATTCAATCGCACGAATACGCTGAGTAGACAGGACGAGCATTAACAAGTGCTAAAACATCGACCCATCCGGCCCAAGCAGAACCGCCCCCTCTTGGGTCACGGAGCCTGACTATGCGCTCCAGGGCGGCTCGGAGAGCTTGACGACCAGCTTGCCGAAGTTGCGCCCCTTGAGCAGGCCCATGAACGCCTCGGGCGCGTTCTCCAGTCCGTCGACGACGTCCTCGCGATAGCGCACGCGGCCGTCTGCGACCCAGGCCGACATGTCGCGGTGGAAGTCGCGCGCCTGGTCGGCGAAGTCGCTGACGATGAAGCCGCGCAACGTCAGGCGCTTGGTCAGGATCGCCCGCATCAGCCCCGGAAGTCGGTCCGGGCCAGGAGGGACCTGCGTGTCGTTGTAGTTCGCCACCAGCCCGCAGACCGGGATGCGGGCGAAATCGTTCAGCAGCGGGAACACCGCGTTCCAGACCTCGCCGCCGACATTCTCGAAATAGATGTCGATCCCCGACGGGCAGGCGGCCGCGAGCCGGTCCTTGAAGTCGGGAGCGCGGTGGTCGACGGCGGCGTCGAATCCGAACTCCTCCGTCAGCGCGCGGACCTTGTCCGGCCCGCCCGCGACGCCCACCGCCCTGCAGCCCTTCAGGCGCGCGATTTGGCCCACCGCCGAGCCGACCGGGCCGGTCGCGGCGGCGACCACGACGGTCTCGCCCTCCTTGGGCTGGCCTATCGTGAGGAGGCCCGTATAGGCCGTCATCCCCGGCATTCCGAGCACGCCCAACGCCGTGCTGGGCGGCGCGCGGCCGGGATCGAGCTTGCGCAGCGTGGAGGCCTTCGCGACCGAATAGTCCTGCCAGCCCGGATAGGCCAGCACGCAGGACCCGACCGGCAGGCCGGGGTCGTCGGAGGCGACCACCTCGCAGACGCCGCCGGCGCCCATCACCTCGCCGATCTCGACCGGCTTGGCGTAGCTTTTTCCGGCGCTCATGCGCCCGCGCATGTAGGGGTCGAGCGAGAGATAAATGGTGCGGAGCAGCGCCTCGCCCGGGCCGGGGGTCGGAACCGGCCCCGTCCTGAGCGCGAAGTCCGAGGGCTTCGGCTCGCCTTCGGGGCGCGCGGCGAGCGTGATCTGACGGTTGCTGGCCTGGTCGGTCATTCGGGCCTCCCTGTTCGGTTCAGTCTAGCATCGCGTCGCCCGCTCCGACCCACGCAAAAAAGGCCCCCGCGGTCGACGGGGGCCCTTCGAAGTCGGGTGGGAATCGACGCCCGGTCAGGCGGTGCGGCCGGTCTTGCGGCTCGATCCGCCGCTCGCCAGGTTCGCGCCGCTGGACCCGGTCGAACTCGCCCCGGTCGCGTCCGCGCCCGTGCCGGTGGCGGAGGCCGAGCCGCCCGTCGCGGCCGAGCCGGAGGTCATGGAGCCGCCGCTTCCGGCGTTCGCGCTGTAGATGCTGGCGTTGTCGGACGGGTTCGAGCCATAGCCCGAGCCGCCGGCATGCTGCCCGGACTCCTGGCGCTTCACCCGGATGTTGTTCTGCACGTGGGTGACGCCCGAGACGCTCTCGGCGATGTCCTCGGCGTGGCGCTTGGCGAAGCGCTCGTTGACGTTGCCGCTGAGGGTCACCTCGCCGTTCTGGACCACGACCTCGATGTCGCTGGCGTCGATGTGGGGATCGTCGGTCAGGCGGTCGTTGACGTCCTCGCGGATGCGGTCGTCGGACCGGCTGTAGCCGCGCGGGCCGCGGCCGCGGTGGTGGCTCTGCTCCTGCGCCGCGTCCTGGCGACGCCGGCGCTCGGCCTCGTCATCGCCGAACCAGGATGCGACCTCGTCGCTGGCCCTGTCGAAGAAGCCGCGCTCGTTGCGATCGCGGTCGGAGTACCGGTCCGACCGGCCTTCATAGCCGCGGCCGCCCGAGGACGACTCCCAGGACGACGAGCCCCAGTCGGAGCCTTGCTCGCGTCCGCCATAGCCGCCGCCGCGGTAGCCGCGGTCACGATCGCCATAGCCGGAGCGGCCATATCCGCCGCCGAAGCCGTACCGGTCCTCGCCGCCGGCCGAATAGGACGAGGCGCCGCGGGTCGGCCCGTATTCGGGCGCGACGGGACCTTCGTTGCGCGAGCCGCCATGCCAGCCGCGGTCCCGCTCGCGGTCGGCGCCGCGCGAGCCGCCCCAGTCGTCGCCACGTCCGGTCTCGTCGCGGCCCCAGTCGCCGGCGCGCTCCCAGGTCTGGTTGCGGCCTCCCTGGCCGTAGCGCTGGTTGCGGTCGCGGTCCGCGCCGCCCGATCCGCCGCCGAAGGGCGATCCTGAGCCTGACATGCGGTTGCGGTCCGAGCCGTAGCGGTCCTCGGTCCAGCGCTTGCGGTCCGGGTCACGGAAACGATCTTCATAAGCCATGGGGATCCTCCTCTCCTGACGTGCAGGAATCATGGGGCTGTGGACAGCCTGTTGGGGAAGAGCCCTGTCAATGCCCCGGACACGGGGAAGTTCCGGCCGGGAAGCCTCCGGGCCGGGCCGGGGCCGCACCGCCGCTACGGCTTAAGCCGGAAGCCCCGCACGAAGTCCACCAGCACCGCGATCGCCGCCTCGGCGTCGGCCTGCGTCATGGACTCCGCGGGATTGTGGCTGATCCCGCCCTTGCAGCGGACGAACAGCATGCCGGTGGGGCAGAGCTCCGCCATCGCCATCGCGTCATGGCCGGCCCCGGAGGGCAGCTCCAGCAGCGGGATCTGCCGTCCCCGGACCGCGGCCGCGAGGCCCGCCCGGATCTCCGGATCGCATGGGGATGCGGGCGCGTCGTAGAACGGCTCGACCGTGAGCTCGACCCGGCGGCGCGCCGCGATGGCCCGGCACTCCTGCTCGATCGCCGCCACGAGCCGCGTCCTGACGCCGTCGTCCGGGCTGCGGGCGTCGAGCGTGAACAGGACACGGCCGGGAATGACGTTGACGGCCCCGGGCTCCACGGCGAAGCGCCCCACCGTCGCCACCGTGTCGGCCTGGGCCGCGCCGAGCCGCTCGACGGCGACCGCCATCTCGGCCGCCGCCGCCAGGGCGTCGCGCCGCAGCGCCATCGGGACCGTGCCGGCGTGACCGGCCTCGCCCGCCACCGTCAGCCTGCGGCGGCTCGCGCCGTTGATGGCGGTGACGACGCCGACCGGCAGGTCGCGGGCTTCCAGAACGGGCCCCTGCTCGATGTGCAGCTCGACATAGGCGAGCACGCTGTCGGGCGCGCGCGCCAGGCCGGCGATCCCGCCAGGATCGCCGCCGAAGTCGACAAGCGCCCGCCGGAGGCTGACGCCGTTTTCGTCTTCGCCGTCCAGGGTGGCGACATCGAAGCGGCCGGCCAGCGCGCGGGACGAGGACAGGTTGCTGGGGAAGCGGACATTCTCCTCGTCGCCGAAGGCCAGCGCCTCGACTGCGAAAGGCAACCGCTCGCCCGCGCGGCTGAGCTCCTCGATCACCGCGATGGCGGCGATGACGCCGAACGTCCCGTCATAGGCTCCGGCGTCCTTCACGGTGTCGATATGCGAGCCGATCAGGAGAGCCGGCAGGCCGGGCCGGTCGCCCTCGTAGCGGCCCGTCACGGTCCCGAGCGCGTCGATCCCGACCGAGTCGCACCCCGCCTGGCGCATCATGGCGGCGACGGCGTCGGCCGCCGCCCGGTGCGACGGCGAGAGGTAGAGCCGGTGGATCTGCCCCGGGACATCCGTGAAGGCGCGGAGCTCCTCGAGGCGCTGCATCGCGACCGCGCCGAAGCTGGCGGGCGCGAGGCGAATGGACGGGACGGTGCTGGTCATCCCCGAGGCTAAGCAGAAACGTCGCCGCGCGGCAACGGCGCGGAACGGCCGGCCTCAGCGAAGCCCGGGCGACCAGCGTCGGAGCATCAGGGCGTTGAGCACCACGCTGACGCTGGAGAGCGCCATGGCCGCGCCGGCGAAGACGGGCGACAGCACGCCGAAAGCCGCCAGCGGGATGCCGACCACATTGTAGGCGAAAGCCCAGAACAGGCCGCGGCGAATGGTCCGCACCGTGCGGCGCGACAGGTCGATCGCAGCCCAGACCAGCCGCGGATCGCCGCGCATCAGCGTGATCCCGGCCGCCTCGACGGCCACGTCGGCCCCGCCGCCCATGGCGATCCCGACGTCGGCGGCCGCCAGGGCCGGCGCGTCGTTCACGCCGTCGCCCACCATGGCGACGATGCGGCCCGCGCCGCGGAACTCGGACACCGCCGCCGCCTTGCCGTCCGGCCGGACCTCGGCGACGACGTCGTTCACCCCCAGCAACCGGGCGATGCGCTCGGCCGCGCCGCGGCCGTCGCCGGTGATCATCACGGTCTTGAGGCCGGCGGCGGCCAGGGTCTCGATCGCCTCGCGCGAGGTGGGCTTCGGCTCGTCCGCGAAGGCGATCGCCCCCAGCGCGCGCCGGGCCTCGCCGTCGGCGAGCCAGGACACGCCCTGGCCGTCGCGGCCCAGCGCCTCGGCTCGTTCCCGCAGGGCGGAGACGTCGACGCCGTTCTGCTCCATGCAGGCGCGGTTGCCGAAGACCAGACGGCGGCCCTCGACCTCGCCCTCGACGCCGCCGACCAGAACCTTGAAGGACGCGGCCGCCGGCCCCGGCGCGCCGCCGCGGCCAAGCGCCATGGCGCGGATCGCCGCCGCGAGCGGATGGTCGCTGCCGGCCTCGAGCGCCGCCGCCAGCCGGACGACCTCGTCCTCGCTCAGGGTCCCGGCGGAAAGGACGGCCGTGATGGTCGGGGCGCCCGCGGTCAGCGTGCCCGTCTTGTCGAACATGACCACCGATGTCTGGGCGGCCCGCTCCAGCGACGCCGCGTCACGCACCAGGATCCCGTGCTTCGCCGCCACGCCCGTTCCGGCCAGGATGGCCGTGGGGGTGGCGAGGCCCAGCGCGCACGGGCAGGCGATGACCAGCACCGAGACGGCGCTGACGAGCGCCCGCTCCCAGTCGCCGGTCGCGAGCGCCCAGCCCAGCAGCGTGATCGCGGCGAGGACGATCACCACGGGAACGAACACGGCGCTGATCTGGTCGACGAGGCGCTGCACCGGAGCCTTGGAGGCCTGGGCGGTCTCCACCAGCCGGATGACCTTGGCGAGCGTGGTCTCGGCGCCGACGGCCGTCGTCTCGACCACCAGGCGTCCGTCGAGGTTGACGGAGCCGCCGATCACCGGATCGCCCGGCGAGCGCGTCACGGGCAGGCTCTCGCCCGTCACCATGGATTCGTCGACGCCGGCGGAGCCGTCGCGAACGCGCCCGTCCACCGGGATGCGCTCCCCGGCCCGGACCGCGACGGCGTCGCCGACCTTCACGAGGACGATCGGCTTCTCGACCTCCTCGCCCCCTTCCAGGACGCGGGCCGTGGCGGGCCTCAGCTGCGCCAGGGCGCGGATGGCGGACGCGGTCTCGGTGGTGGCGCGCTCCTCCAGCCACTTGCCGAGCAGCACGAAGGCCACCACCACGGCGGCGCTCTCGAAGTAGAGATGCGGCGCCATGCCGGCGTGGGCGGCGCCATGCCCGGCCGCGGCGCTCCGGACGAAGGCGCTCCACAGATACAGGCTGAGCCCATAGGCCGCCGTCACCCCGAGGGCGACCAGGAGGTCCATGGTGGCCGAGCCGGCGCGGATGGATTTCCAGGCGGACGCGTAGAACCGGCCGCCCAGCCCGAACACGACGACGCCCGCCAGCACGGCCTGAAGCCAGGGCGGGATCGGCGCGCCCCATCCGGCGAATTCCAGCGCCATCCCGACCAGGAAGGGCGCACAGAGCGCCAAGGCGAGAAGGGCGCGCCGCCGCGCCGCCTCGGCGCGCTGCAGCGAGCGCTGGCGCGCCTCTTCGGCGCCGCGCTCGTTCTCGATCGCGGCCGCCTCGTAGCCGGCGTCCTCGACGGCGGCGACGAGTTGGTTCGGCAGCGTCGCCCGCGCGGCGGCGTCCGCCTCGATGCGCGCCATCCGGGTGGCCAGGTTGACCTCGGCCTTGACGACGCCGGGGACGCTCGAGAGCGCCTTCTCGACCCGGGCCACGCAGGACGCGCAGGTCATCCCGTCGATGGCGATGTCGATGGGAAGCGCATGGGACATGAGGGCACCAGACAAGCCGCGGGGCGAAACGCCCGCCCCGCAAGCCCTTATAAGGGGTGTAGGCGAGCCCGCCACAAGTCGGAGCGGGCCCGCCGGGCGCGCGCGCAGCCTCCCCCAGCCCCGAGGCAGGCGCATTGCGGCGCGTCAAGCCGCGCGCCGGCGGCGCGGGGCGCGGCGCAGGACTGCGCGATGAGGGCTGGACAGCCCGGGCGCGGCGCGCTTCGCTCGCCGGAACGGCCAGACGCCGGCGACGCGCCCTCGCGCGGGGCGGGCAAGCCGGGAGCGCCTGTTTCGAGGGGACCAGCCATGCCGCGTTTCGCCGCCAATCTCTCGATGATGTTCACCGAATGGGAGTTCCTCGACCGGTTCGCCGCGGCGGCGGACGCCGGCTTCGCGGCGGTCGAGTTCCTGTTTCCCTACGAGCACCCGCCGGAGGCGATCGAGCAGCGCCTGCGCGAGAACGGCCTGACCCAGGCGCTGTTCAACCTGTGGCCGGGCGACTGGGCGAAGGGCGAGCGGGGCATCGCGGCGTTGCCGGGCCGCGAAGCCGAGTTCCGCGAGGGCCTCGACCGCGCCGCCGCCTATGTGGAGGCGACCGGCGTGCGGCGCGTCCATCTGATGAGCGGCATGGCGGACCCGGCCGATCCCGCCGCGCAGGCGTCGTTCAAAGCGGGCCTCGACCTGGCCTGCGAGACCATGGGCCCGCTCGGCGCCGACGTGCTGCTCGAGCCCATCAACGGGCGCGACATGCCGGGCTATTTCATGAACGACTTCGACCGCGCGGCGAAGATCGTGACGCAGTCCGGACATGCGAACCTGAAGCTTCAGTTCGACATGTACCACCGGCAGATCCTGCATGGGGACGTGACCATGGCGCTGCGCGCCATGCTGCCGATCGTGGCGCATGTCCAGGTGGCCAGCGTGCCCAGCCGGAACGAGCCGGACGGCGAGGAGCTGGCCTATCCGTTCCTGTTCGCGGAGCTGGACCGGCTGGCCTATGCGGGCTTCGTCGGCTGCGAGTACCGGCCGCGGGCCGGCACCGTCGAGGGCCTGGGCTGGTTCAACGGCTGGCGGCGCGGAGCCGGGGCCAAGTCCGCCTGACCGGGAGGCGAGCGCTCCATGCCGGAACCCACTCCTGCCGCCGGAGAGGCGCCGCGCCGCAAGGTGCTGTTCATCACCACCGACCAGCAGCGCGCCGACGCGCTGGCGCTGGCGGGCGATCTCGACATTGCGCCCAACCTGAAGGCGCTCGCCGCCGAGGGCGTGACGTTCCGCCGCCACTACACCTGCGCCGCGCCCTGCGGACCGGCGCGGGCGACGCTCCTCACCGGCCTCTATCCCTTCGTGCACCGCTCGGTGCGCAACGCCACGCCGCTGGACGCGCGCTTCACCAACCTGTTCCAGGAAGCCCGCAAGACCGGGTACGATCCGGTGCTGTTCGGCTACACGGATTCGTCCATCGACCCCAGGACCACCGCGCCGGGCGACCCGCGCGCCCGCAGCTTCGAGGGCGTGCTGCCCGGCCTGCGCCTCGAAGCAGCCCTGAACGAGGCCAGCCTCGAGCCCTGGCTCACGGACCTGGCCAAGCGCGGATACGAGATCCCCAAGCGCCTGCGCAACATCTACCATCATCCCGGCTCCACCCGGGAGATGAAGCGCTTTTCGCGGGGGCCGGCGCTCTACAGGGCCGACGATTCCGATACGGCCTGGCTCACCGACCGCCTGCTGGACTGGTGGCGCCTGCGCCGCAAGGAGGACTGGTTCGTCCACTTCGTCTGGTATCGGCCGCACCCGCCCTTCATCGCGCCCGAGCCCTACAACCGGCTCGTGCCGGCGGAGGCCGTGGCCCCGCCGCCCCTGCGCCGGGAGACGCTGGCGCAGGAGCGCGCCGTCCACCCGTTCCTGGACGCCTGGCTGCACGAGCAGGACACCGCCGACTACCTGAAGACGCAGGTCAACGCCCAGACCGCCGCGCCCGACGAGATCCAGGACATCCGCGCCGTCTATCTCGGACTCATCGCCGAGATCGACGCGCATCTGGGGCGGCTCGTCGCCCACCTGAAGGAGACGGGCGAGTGGGACGAAACGCTCGTGGTCTTCACCTCGGACCATGGCGAGTTGCTGGGCGACCACTGGTGCTGGGGCAAGGGCGGCTTCCACGACGCCTCCAACCACGTGCCCCTGATCGTGCGCGCCCCCGGCATGCCGGACGGCGTGAAAGGCCGCGTGGTGGACGCCTTCACCGAATCCGTCGACCTCGCGCCCACGATCCTCGACTGGCTCGGCCAGGAGATCCCGCCCGAGATGAACGGGCTCTCCCTCGCGCCATGGCTGAGCGGCGAGAGTCCCGCCTGGCGCGACTACGCGTTTTGGGAGTTCGACTTCCGCACGCTGGGCGGCGGCGGGCTGGAGGAGAAGCTCGGGCTCACGCCGGACCAGTGCACCCTGGACGTCATCCGGGAGGAGGACTGGAAATACGTGCACTTCACGGCGCTGCCGCCGCTGCTGTTCAACCTCGCCGAGGATCCGGGCGAGTTTTCGAACCTGGCGAACGATCCCGCCCATGCGGCGCAGCGCGCGCGGCTCGCCGGGCGGCTGCTGTCGCACAGGATGCTGCACGCCGACCGTACGCTCGCCAACACCAAGCTCGCCCATGCCGGGCCGCGCCGCTGGACGGGCGCGCGCGGATTCGCGCCCTCTGCCTAAAATGAAGGCAGCACAACCTGCCTAATCCTTTCGCTCCGGATTGATCTTTGCGGGTTCGCGGCCTCGGTCCGCCGAGGCGCGCCGCCGACGTCCTGCCCTCCGCGAGGCCGCCCGGCGGCCGCGGAGCGGGGCGGTCGGCCCCAATTTCCTGATTCGTTTCAGCTTATTCGGCCTCAGCCGCGCGGGCGCGCAGCGCCGCGTCGAGCTGGCACGCCGCTTGCGAACCTTGTTCACCGGTCACTGAACCGCATGAGAGGGGGGCTCGAACCCATGTCGCTTCGTATCAAGTCTTTCGTCACCGCCGCGGCCGTCGCCGCGAGCGTCTCGCTCGCCTCGATGGCGGCCCAGGCGCAGACCATCAAGGTCGGAATCCTGCATTCGCTTTCCGGCACCATGGCGATCAGCGAGACCACGCTGAAAGACGTCATGCTCATGCTCATCGACGAGCAGAACAAGAAGGGCGGCCTCCTCGGCAAGAAGCTCGAGGCCGTCGTGGTCGACCCGGCCTCCAACTGGCCGCTCTTCGCCGAGAAGGCCAAGGAGCTGCTGCTCAAGGACAAGGTCGCCGCGACGTTCGGCTGCTGGACCTCGGTGTCTCGCAAGTCCGTGCTGCCGGTGTTCGAGGAGAACAACGGCATCCTGTTCTACCCGGTGCAGTACGAGGGTGAAGAGTCCTCCAAGAACATCTTCTACACCGGCGCCGCCCCGAACCAGCAGGCGATCCCGGCCGTCGACTACCTGGCCGAGAACGAGAAGGTCCAGCGCTGGGTGCTGGCCGGCACCGACTACGTCTACCCGCGCACGACCAACAAGATCCTCGAGGCCTACCTGAAGTCCAAGGGCGTCAAGGCCGAGGACATCATGATCAACTACACGCCCTTCGGTCACTCCGACTGGCAGACCATCGTCGCCGATATCAAGAAGTTCGGCTCCGCCGGCAAGAAGACCGCCGTCGTCTCCACCATCAACGGCGACGCCAACGTTCCCTTCTACAAGGAGCTCGGCAACCAGGGCGTGAAGGCGACCGACATCCCGGTCGTGGCCTTCTCGGTGGGCGAGGAAGAGCTCGCCGGCATCGACACCAAGCCGCTTGTCGGCCATCTCGCCGCCTGGAACTACTTCCAGTCCGTCGACGTGCCGGTCAACAAGACCTTCATCGAGCAGTGGAAGGCCTACACCAAGAACCCGAAGCGCGTGACCAACGACCCGATGGAGGCTCACGTCATCGGCTTCAACATGTGGGTCAAGGCCGTCGAGAAGGCCGGCACCACCGACACCGCGGCCGTCATCGACGCGCTGGTCGGCGTCACCGTTCCGAACCTCTCGGGCGGCTACTCGGCCATGATGCCGAACCACCACATCACCAAGCCGGTCCTGATCGGCGAGATCAAGGCCGACGGCCAGTTCTCCATCGTGCAGCAGACCGCCCAGGTGGTCGGCGACGAGTGGTCGGACTACCTCGAAGGCTCCAAGGACCTGATCTCCGACTGGCGCGCCCCGATGTCTTGCGGAAACTTCAACGTGAAGACCGGCAAGTGCGGCGGCAAGACCACCAACTGATCCTCCCCCGCTCCGTCATCCCCGGCCGCCCTGCGGCGCGTCGGGGATGACGACGCCTCCCGGACCGCGGACCTGACGGCCCGCGGTTCCCGCTCCCCACCCCCGTCACCAAGGTCCACCCGATGCGGTTCGCGCGTCTTATCCTCGCCCTGCTCGGGCTGGCCCTGGCCACGCTTGCGCCGCTCCCGACGCGCGCGGCCGACCTCGACTCCGCCTTCGCGCGCATCGCCACCGAGAATTTCGCCGAGATCGAAGCCGCCGTCGCGGACTTGGCCGGCACCGGCGACGACAAGGCCGCCGCCGCCCTGCAGGCGCTCACCGACGGCGCCCTCGCCTATTCGCCCGCCGACAAGGCCGTCTTCATCAAGACGGCGAACGGCGCCTATATCGACGCCAGGACCGGCGCCGCCCCCGCCTCCCCGCCCTCCGGGCTCAAGACCGTGCGGGTCAACAACCGCGTCAGGCGCGCCATCGAGGCGGCGCTGGGATCGCTGACGCTGCTCAACCCCGACCCCGCCAAGCGCCTCTCCGCCGCCGAGGCGGTGTTCAAGTCCCGCGACGCCGCCGCGCTGCCGGCGCTCGACGCGGCGCTCGCCAAGGAGGCCGACCCCCGCGTGAAGCGCGCGCTAGGACAGGCCAGGGCCGCCGCGATCCTGTCCAAGGCGGACTCCAGCGACGCCGACAAGGTCGCCGCCATCGACGTCATGGCCGAACGCGGGGACCAGGACACGGTGTCCCTCCTGGCCGCGCTTCGCGCCAACGGCACGCCGATCGTCAAGGTGGCGGCCGAGACCGCGGCCGCCACGATCGAGCGGCGGATCGCGCTGCTCTCTTCGGTCCAGAACGTCTGGTACGGCCTCTCGCTCGGCTCGGTGCTGCTGCTCGCCGCGATCGGCCTCGCCATCACGTTCGGCGTGATGGGCATCATCAACATGGCCCATGGCGAGATGGTGATGCTGGGCGCCTACACCACCTTCGTGGTGCAGGAGGCGCTGCGCACCAAGTTCCCCGGCCTGTTCGACTGGTCGCTGGCGATCGCGCTGCCCCTCGCCTTCCTGGTGTCGGGCGCGGTCGGCATCGTCATCGAGCGCGGGATCATCCGCTTCCTCTATGGCCGCCCGCTGGAGACTCTGCTGGCCACCTGGGGGGTGAGCCTCATCCTGCAGCAGACGGTCCGGTCCATCTTCGGCGCCAACAACCGCGAGGTCGGCGCGCCGGGCTTCATGTCGGGCGCGTTCGACTTCCATGGGCTGACCATCACCTATGGCCGGCTCTGGATCGTGGTGTTCGGCCTCGCCGTCTTCGCCGCCCTGCTCTTCGTCCTCAAGGCCACGTCCTTTGGGCTGAAGATGCGCGCGGTGACGCAGAACCGCCGCATGGCGTCCTGCATGGGCATCCGCACTCCCTGGGTCGACTCGCTCACCTTTGCGCTCGGCTCCGGCATCGCCGGCGTCGCCGGGGTGGCGCTCTCGCAGATCGACAACGTCTCGCCCAATCTCGGCCAGAGCTACATCGTCGACAGCTTCATGGTGGTGGTGTTCGGCGGCGTCGGAAATCTGTGGGGCACGCTGGTGGCGGCCATGACGCTGGGGATCGCCAACAAGTTCCTGGAGCCCTTCGCGGGCGCGGTGCTGGGCAAGATCCTGCTGCTGATCTTCATCATCCTGTTCATCCAGAAGCGTCCGCGCGGCCTGTTCGCGCTCAAGGGTCGGGCCGTCGAAGCATGATCGCCTCCAAGCTCCTCACCGACCTGGACGTGCGCGGCCGCGTCTTCCTGCTGGTCCTGGCGGCCGCCGCGATCCTGGTGCCGGCGCTGAATCTCGCCGTGCCGGCCAGCTCCGCCTTCCATGTGCCGACCTATGCGGTGTCGCTGCTCGGGAAATACCTCTGCTACGCCCTGATGGCCGTCGCGCTCGACCTGGTGTGGGGCTATTGCGGCATCCTCTCGCTGGGCCACGGGGCCTTCTTCGCCCTCGGCGGCTACGCGATGGGCATGTATCTGATGCGCCAGATCGGGACCCGCGGCGTCTACGCCAACCCGATCCTGCCGGACTTCATGGTCTTCCTGAACATGAAGGAGCTTCCGGTCACCTGGTACGGCTTTCAGCACTTTCCCTACGCCATGCTGATGGTGCTGGTGGTCCCCGGCCTGCTGGCCTTCGTGTTCGGCTGGTTCGCCTTCCGCTCGCGCGTCACGGGCGTCTACCTGTCGATCATCACGCAGGCGATGACCTATGCGCTGCTGCTGGCCTTCTTCCGCAACGACATGGGATTTGGCGGCAATAACGGCCTGACCGACTTCAAGGACATCCTGGGCTTCAACATCCAGGCGCAGAGCACCCGCGTGGGGCTGTTCGTCGTCTCCGTCGCGGCTCTGGCGTTGGGCTACCTGGTGTCGCGCGCGCTCGTCACGTCCGCCTACGGCAAGGTGCTGATCGCGATCCGCGACGCGGAGAGCCGCGCCCGCTTCATGGGCTACCGGGTGGAGCGCTACAAGCTGCTCGCCTTCACGGTGTCGGCCTGCATGGCGGGCGTCGCCGGCGCGCTGTACGTGCCGCAGGTCGGCATCATCAACCCGTCCGAGTTCGCGGCCGCCAACTCCATCGAGGCCGTGATCTGGGTGGCGGTCGGCGGGCGCGGCACGCTGGTCGGCGCGGCGCTGGGCGCCGTGCTGGTGAACTGGGCCAAGACCTGGCTGACCGGCGCCTTTCCGGAAATCTGGCTCTTTGGCCTCGGCGCGCTCTTCGTCGTCGTCACCCTGTTCCTGCCCAAGGGCATCGTCGGCACGATGACGTCCTGGAGCAAGGGCCGCGCGGAGGCGCGCTCGACCAAGGCGCTGGCCTCAGAGCAAGGCGTCGATCCCGGCCCGCAGCCGGCCGGGGCGGAGTGATCCCATGTCGTCCGTCACCAACCCCGAACTCACCCAGTCCATCCTGTATCTGGACGGCGTCAGCGTCTCGTTCGACGGCTTCCGAGCGCTGAACAACCTCTCCATGGTGATCGCCCATGGCGAGATGCGCGCCATCATCGGCCCCAACGGGGCCGGCAAGACCACCATGATGGACTGCATCACCGGCAAGACGCGTCCGGATTCCGGCGACGTGCTGTTCGACGGCAAGGTCGACCTCACGACCCTGGACGAGGCCACCATCGCGGAGTTGGGGATCGGGCGGAAATTCCAGAAGCCCACCGTGTTCGAGAGCCACACGGTCGACGACAACATCCTGCTGGCCATGAAGGGCCCGCGCACGGCCGCCTCGTCGCTGTTCGGCTGGCGCAACCGCGTCACCGCCGGAGAGCGCGACCAGGTGCTGGAGACGATCGGCCTCAAGGATCACCGCCACCGCCTCGCGGCGGACCTGTCGCACGGCCAGAAGCAGTGGCTGGAGATCGGCATGCTGCTGGCGCAAGACCCCAAGCTGCTGCTGGTGGACGAACCCGTCGCCGGCATGACCGACCACGAGACAGAGCAGACCGCCGAATTGCTGGCCACCATCGCCCGCGACCACGCCGTGGTGGTCGTCGAGCACGACATGGCCTTCGTGCGGGCGCTGGGCTGCAAGGTGACGTGCCTGCACGAGGGATCCGTGCTGGCCGAAGGGGCCATCGACGCGGTGTCGACGAACGACCGCGTGGTCGAAGTGTATCTGGGACGCTGACATGCTCTCCATCGAGGCGATCGACCTCTATTACGGCGCGGCTCAGGCCCTGCGCGGCGTCTCCCTGGAGGCGCAGCCCGGGCAGGTCACGGCCGTGCTGGGCCGCAACGGGGTCGGCAAGTCGTCCCTGCTGCGGGCCATCACGGGCGTGCAGCCCATCAAGCGCGGGCGCATCGCCTGGAACGGGGCCGACCTCGCCGGCCTCGCCCCCTATGACCGGGCGCGGCGCGGCATCGCCTATGTGCCGCAGGGGCGCGAGATCTTCCCGCTGCTCAGCGTGAAGGAGAACCTGGAGACCGGTTTCGCCCCGCTGCCGCGCGCCCAGCGCTTCGTCCCGGACGAGATCTTCGATCTCTTCCCGGTGCTGAAGGACATGCTCAACCGCCGGGGCGGAGACCTCTCGGGCGGCCAGCAGCAGCAGCTCGCCATCGGCCGCGCGCTGGTGACCCGGCCGGCGCTGCTGGTGCTGGACGAGCCGACCGAGGGCATCCAGCCCTCCATCATCAAGGACATCGGCCGGGCCATCGACTATCTTCGCCAGAAAGGCGACATGGCGATCCTCCTCGTCGAGCAGTATTTCGAATGGGCGCGCGACCTCTGCGACACGTTCGCGGTGATGGACCGCGGCCAGATCGTGCTCGCCGGCGCCCGCGCCGACATGGTCGAGACCGATGTGCGCCGCCATCTCTCGGTGTGAGGCGGACGCCATGAACGACGCTGCTTGGCTGGCGCCTGCGTCATCCCAGCCGCAATGGCGGTGCGCCGTCCCTCCCCTCGAGGGGAGGGGGGACCGCCGCAGGCGGTGGGTGGGGCGGCGGCCGCAGGGATGCGCCGGCTTCGACGTCGCAGCGTTTCGCCTGCCGAAGGCCCCACCCGTCCGGCGCTTCGCGCCGTCCACCCTCCCCTGCAGGGAAGGGATGATCGCGGCGGAGCGCGGCGCCTGATGCTGCGCGACCCCCATCCCGATATCGGCGCTCCCGTCGCCGCCCTTCCAGCCTACGTCCGGGCCTCCGGCGTCATCACGGCGCGGTTCGCCCCGACCGGGCGCGGCACGCGGGCCATGGCGCTGCGCGAGGCGGGCGGCTATCGGCTCAAATTCCCCAAGGCGGCGGCCTGCGAAGCCGTGCTGATCAACACCGGCGGCGGCATGACGGGCGGCGACCGCCTGGACGTCTCCCTTGCGCTGGACACCGGCGCGGAGGCGGTGCTGACCACCCAGTCGGCCGAGAAGGTCTATCGGTCGGACGGCGCCGCGGCCGAGATCGCGGTCGCGATCGATCTGGCCGAGGGCGCGCGCCTGTCCTGGCTGCCGCAGGAGTCCATCCTGTTTTCGGGCTCGCGCCTGCGCCGCCGGCTGAAGGTCGCCATGGCGGCGGACGCCAGCCTTACGCTGGCCGAGACCGTGGTGTTCGGCCGCGTCGCCTCGGGCGAGACGCTCGGCGAGGGGCTCTTCGAAGACCGCTGGGAGATCCGGCGCGGCGGGCGCCTCGTCTTCGCCGAAGCGGTGCGGCTGGACGGCTCTCTGGCGCACATGCTCGCCCGGCCGGCGCTGGGCGGCGGCGCGCGGGCGGTTGCAACCGTGCTGCACCTCGCGCCTGACGCGGAAAGCCGCATCGAAGAGGCCCGCGCGGCGCTGGAGGGCGCAAAGTCCGATTGCGGCGCGAGCGCCTGGAACGGCATGCTGTGCCTGCGTTTCGCGGCCGAGTCGCCGGCCGTGCTGCGGGCCGACATGGCCGCCTTCCTGTCCGGATTCCGATCCGGCCCGCTGCCGCGGGTCTGGCAATGCTGAGCGAGATCGTCCGATGAACCTCTCCCCGCGCGAGAAGGACAAGCTGCTGATCGCCATGGCGGCCAACGTCGCCCGCCGGCGCCTCGAGCGCGGCGTGAAGCTGAACCACCCTGAAGCCATCGCGCTGATCACCGACTTCGTGGTGGAAGGCGCCCGCGACGGCCGCTCCGTCGCCGACCTCATGGAGGCCGGCGCCCACGTCATCACGGCCGACCAGGTGATGGACGGCATCGCCGAGATGATCCACGACGTGCAGGTGGAGGCCACCTTCCCGGACGGCACCAAGCTCGTCACCGTGCACAACCCCATCCGCGGCGCATCGGGCGCCAACATCCCCGGCGAGGTCACGACGCTCGACGGCGACGTGATCATGAACGAGGGCCGCAAGACGGTGGCGCTGGCCGTGGCCAACACGGGCGACCGGCCCATCCAGGTGGGCAGCCACTACCACTTCTTCGAGACGAACCCGGCCCTCTCCTTCGACCGGGCCCGCGCCCGCGGCATGCGGCTCGACATCCCGGCCGGGACGGCCGTGCGCTTCGAGCCCGGCCAGACCCGCGAGGTCCGGCTGGTGGCGCTGGCGGGCGCCCGCGAGGTCTACGGGTTCCGCCAGGACGTGATGGGCAAGCTCTGAACGGGAGAGACGACATGGCCACCAAACTCTCCCGCGCCGCCTATGCGGACATGTTCGGGCCCACCACGGGCGACAAGGTGCGGCTCGCCGACACGTCGCTGGTGATCGAGGTCGAGAAGGACTTCACCGTCTATGGCGAGGAGGTGAAGTTCGGCGGCGGCAAGGTCATCCGCGACGGCATGGGCCAGTCGCAGATCACCAACGCGGCCGGGGCGGTGGACACGGTCATCACCAACGCGCTGATCCTGGATCACTGGGGGATCGTGAAGGCCGACGTCGGCCTCAAGGAGGGCCGCATCGCCGGCATCGGCAAGGCCGGCAACCCGGACATCCAGCCGGGCGTCACCATCGTGATCGGGCCGGGGACCGACATCATCGCCGGCGAGGGCAAGATCCTCACGGCCGGCGGCTTCGACAGCCACATCCACTTCATCTGCCCGCAGCAGATCGAGCACGCGCTGATGTCGGGCGTCACCACCATGCTGGGCGGCGGCACGGGGCCGTCGGCGGGCACGAACGCCACCACCTGCACGCCGGGGCCGTGGCACATCGCCCGCATGATCCAGAGCTTCGACGCGTTCCCGGTCAATCTCGGCATCTCCGGAAAGGGCAACGCGTCCCGGCCCGAGGGGCTGGTCGAGATGGTCAAGGCCGGCGCCTGCGCGCTGAAGCTGCACGAGGACTGGGGCACCACGCCCGCCGCCATCGACAACTGCCTCAACGTGGCGGACGACCACGACGTGCAGGTGATGATCCACACCGACACGCTGAACGAGTCGGGCTTCGTCGAGGACACGGTGGCGGCCTTCAAGGGCCGCACGATTCACGCATTCCACACCGAAGGCGCGGGCGGCGGGCATGCGCCGGACATCATCAAGGTGGCGGGGCTGAAGAACGTGCTCCCCTCCTCCACCAATCCGACGCGGCCCTTCACGGTGAACACGCTCGACGAGCATCTCGACATGCTGATGGTGTGCCACCACCTCGACTCGTCGATCCCCGAGGACCTCGCCTTCGCGGAAAGCCGCATCCGGCGCGAGACCATCGCGGCCGAGGACATCCTGCACGACCTCGGCGCGCTCTCGATGATGTCGTCCGACAGCCAGGCTATGGGCCGGCTCGGCGAAGTCGTCACCCGCACCTGGCAGACCGCCGACAAGATGAAGAAGCAGCGCGGCTCGCTGAAGGGCGACGGCTCGGGCAATGACAACTTCCGGGCCAAGCGCTACATCGCCAAATACACCATCAACCCCGCCATCGCGCATGGCGTCTCCAAGCACATCGGCTCGGTCGAGGTCGGCAAGCTGGCCGACCTCGTGCTGTGGTCGCCGGCGTTCTTCGGCGTGAAGCCCGATGTCGTGATCAAGGGCGGCTCCATCGCGGCCGCCCCGATGGGCGACCCGAACGCCTCCATCCCGACGCCGCAGCCGGTGCACTACCGGCCGATGTTCGGGGCCTTCGGCAAGGCGCTGACGGCCTCCTCGGTGGTGTTCGTCTCCCAGGCCGCCATGCAGGACGGCCTGCGCGAGAAGCTCGGCGTCGCCAAGGAGTTCGTGCCGGTCGAGAACGT
This sequence comes from Alsobacter sp. SYSU BS001988, assembly GCF_054796215.1. NCBI lineage: Bacteria > Pseudomonadati > Pseudomonadota > Alphaproteobacteria > Hyphomicrobiales > Alsobacteraceae > Alsobacter > Alsobacter sp. SYSU BS001988. The sequence continues at coordinate 673,317 of NZ_JBTAMK010000001.1, forward strand.
GCGCGGCGGCATCTCCAAGGCGTCCATGATCCACAACGACGCCACGCCCGACATCCAGGTCGACCCCGAGACCTATGCTGTGACGGCGGACGGCGAGCTGCTGGTCTGCGAGCCCGCCACGGAGCTCCCGATGGCTCAGCGCTACTTCCTGTTCTGAGCCTCCCGGGCCGCCGGCGAGCCTTGACCGGCGCGCATCGCCGCCCTGCGTTGCCGCATCCGTGCTAGCCGGCTCGCTCCCGCCCGCATAAGCCTGGGACGCTGGGGCGGCGCCGCGAAGGCCGCCCGCGTCGGGGACGGGATGGCTCAGGAGATTCGACGCGCGACCGCCGTGCTGGCGGTCACGCAGGTCATCGGCTGGGGATCGACCTTCTATCTGCCCGGCGTGATCAGCCGGACGATGGCGACCGACATCGGGGTCTCGCCCGAATTCATCTTCGGCGGCGTGACCATCATGCTGGTGGTCTCCGGCCTGATCTCGCCGGCGCTCGGCCGTCTGCTCGACCGGCATGGCGCGGCGCCGTTCCTGACCCTGGGCTCGCTGCTGACCGGCGTGTCGATCGGGCTCCTGGCGCTCGTCGCCGGCCCGGTGAGCTACGCCCTCGTCTGGCTGGCGCTCGGATTCTCGACGACGCTGGCCCTCACCCTGCCGTCCTTCACGGCCATCGCGCAGCTCGCCGGCCACAACGCCCGCCAGAGCATGATCGTCCTCATGCTGATCACCGGCCTCGCGTCCTCGATCGCGTGGCCCATCACGGTCTGGCTGGAGGCGCTGATGGGCTGGCGCTGGATGTGCGTCCTCTACGCCGCCGTCAATGTGCTGGTCTGCGCGCCGCTGCATGGCTGGGTCCTGCCGCGCCGCAGGGCGATGGGGGGCGGCGCAGGATCCGGGACCGCCGCCCCGCCGGTGGTGAAGCCCAGCGGGTTCCGGCCCGTCGTACTCGCCATGATGGCGGCCTTCGCGTGCTCGGGCTTCGTGTCCTGGGGCCTGTCCCTGCACATCGTGGAGCTGTTGCGCGACGTCGGCATGTCGCCCAGCCTCGCCCTCACGCTGGGCTCCGCCATGGGGGCCCTGCAGGTCTTGGCGCGGCTGGTCGAATTCATGCTCGGCCGGCGGGTCTCCCCGATCGGCTCGGCGGTGTTCGCCGCGGTGGTGATGACCCTCTCCTTCGCGCTCATCGGAGCCACGAAGGGCTCGGCGGCGGGCGCGACGGCCTTCATCCTGATCTACAGCGTCGGCTCCGGCCTGCTCGGCGTCACGCGCGTGGCGCTGCCGCTCTGGGTGTTCGGATCGGCGATCTACGGGTCCTATCTGGGCAAGATCGCGCCGGTGCAGAACTTCTCCTTCGCGGTCGCCCCGCTGGTGTTCTCGATCGTGACGGAGCGCTTCGGCGTCAGCGCCGGGATCCTGATGGCCGGCGTGCTCGCCGCGCTGGCGGCGGTCGCGCTGGCGGTGATCGGCCTCATCATCCGGCGCCATCGGGCGGATGCCTAAGCGCGCCGCGCGTGCTAGGACCACGACAGTCGCCATCGGAGTTGGATCCATGCTTCGCGCCACCGCCGTCGTCCGCAAGCCCGCCGTGAAGGCCGACCGCGTCGTCGATGCGGTGACGCTGGACCACGAGGGCCGGCATCGGCGCCGCGTCGCCCTGACGGGCGAGAAGGGCCTCGCTTTCCTGCTCGACCTCGACAAGGCCACCGTGCTGAACGACGGCGACGCGCTGCGGCTGGAGGACGGGAGCCTCGTCCGCGTCCAGGCGGCCGCCCAGCGCCTCATCGAGATCCGCGCCGCCACCCCGAAGCGCCTGATGCGCATCGCCTGGCATATCGGCAACCGGCACACCCCCGCCGAGATCGGCGAAGACGCCCTCTGGATCGAGGACGACCACGTGCTGGTCGAGATGGTGCGCGGCCTCGGCGCCGAGGCGACCGCGGTGGAGCGGCCGTTCCAGCCCGAGCGGGGCGCCTACGAGGCGGCCGCCGCGGCGCACGCGCATGCGCACGGCTCGCACGCGCATGACCACCACGAGCATGAGGGGCATGGCCACGACCACGGCGCGGCGGCCCACGCCCATGCGCACGCCGAGAGCCACGCGTCCGCGTCGGCTCACGCCCATGCGCACGACCATGGGCCGGGATGCGGGTGCGGCCATGACCACGCGCACGACCACGCGCACGACCACTCTCACCGCCATGCGCATGACGGCGGCCCGGCCCGCAAGCCCCCGCGTGGCTGAGTCCGGCCTGCTGCCGCTGCTGGTCTGGCTGTCGCCGGCCTTTCCGGTCGGCGCCTTCGCCTATTCGCACGGCCTCGAATGGGCCGTGGAGACCGGGCAGGTTTCGGACGCCGCGAGCGCGCAGGCCTGGATCGCCGATCTCCTCGACGCCGGATCGGGCCGAAACGACGCCGTCCTGCTGGCGGCCGCCCATCGGGCCGCGTCCGCCGGCGACATGGGGGCGCTGGGCGCCGTCGCGGAGCTCGCCCTCGCCCTGCAGCCCTCCCGGGAGCGGCGCCTGGAGGCGGCCGCGCAGGGCAACGCCTTCATGATCGCCGTCCGGTCCGCCTGGCCCTGCGCGGCCGTCGACAGCTTCGCCGCGGCGTGGAACGACGACGTGGCCTATCCGGTCGCCCTCGGGGTGGCGGCTGCGGGCCATGGCGCTCCGCTGGGCGCCGTGCTCGAGGCCGCCCTGCTGGCCTTCGTGGGCAACGTCGTGTCCGCCGTCGTGCGCCTCGGCCCGATCGGGCAGACGGACGGCCAGAAGATCATCGCCGCCATGCTGCCGCATGTGCGCGCGGCGGCCGCCTTCGCGGCGGCGTCCAGCCTGGACGACGTCGGCGGTGCGGCGTACCGGTCGGACATCGCGTCCCTGCGGCACGAGACCCAGTATTCGCGGCTGTTCCGCTCCTGAGCCCGGCCCGCCCGGCTCGGCTTGGCACGGGACGTGGATGGCCGCGCCTCACAACCGCCGGGTCCCGGCCCGGCCCCACGCGTCCGGAGATGCAGATGACACCCACCTCCCATGGCCCCCTGCGCGTCGGCATCGGCGGGCCGGTCGGATCGGGCAAGACGGCGCTCATGGAGGCGCTCTGCAAGCGCTTTCGCGACGTCTACGATCTCTGCGCCATCACCAACGACATCTACACCAAGGAGGACGCCCGCCTCCTGATCGTGGCGGGAGCGCTCCCGGAGGAGCGCATCATGGGGGTCGAGACGGGAGGATGTCCGCACACCGCGATCCGGGAGGACTGCTCGCTGAACCTCGCCGCCATCGAACAGATGCGCCGGCGCTTTCCGAATCTGGACCTGATCCTCATCGAGTCGGGCGGCGACAACCTCGCCGCGACCTTCTCGCCCGAGCTCGCCGACATCACCGTCTACGTCATCGACGTGTCGGGCGGCGAGAAGATCCCCCGCAAGGGCGGCCCCGGCATCACGCGCTCGGACCTGCTGGTCATCAACAAGATCGACCTCGCTCCCTTCGTGGGCGCGGACCTCGCCGTCATGGACCGGGATTCCAAGCTGATGCGCCGGGATCGCCCCTATGCCTTCACCAATGTCCGTTCGGGCGAGGGCGTGGACGTCGTCGCCGAATTCATCGAGACCGCCGGCGGGCTGAAAGCCTAGCTCCGGCCCACCGCTTGCATCCCGCCCAGAAACGAATGCGCCCGCAGCCCTGCCTGGAGAACCTGATGTCGCCGATCCGTCTCGCCCCCCTCCTCGTCCTGGCCCTCGTCTCGCCGGCGCTGGCGCATACCGGCGCGCAGCCGCATGTCCACGGGCTGGCGGCGGGATTGTGGCACCCCGTCTCGGGGCTGGACCATCTCCTCGCCATGGCGGCGGTGGGCGTCTGGGCCGGCCTCGTCGGCGGCGCCGCGCGCTGGGCCTGGCCGCTGTCCTTCCTGGGCGCCATGGCGCTCGCGGCGGCGGCGTCCGCGTCAGGCCATGCGCCGCCCTGGACGGAGGCGGGCGTCGCCCTCTCGGTCGCGGTGCTGGGCGTCGCGGTCGCCTGGGGCGTCCGGGCGCCGGTCGCGGTCGGCGCTGCGCTCTGCGCGGCCCTGGCGGTGGCTCACGGCCAGGCGCATGGCGCCGAAACGCCTACGGATGCGGCAGGACTTGCCTTCGGTTTAGGCTTCATCGTCTCCACGGCCCTGCTGCACGCGGCGGGGATCGGCCTCGCGGCGTTGATGGTCCGGACGGCGCCCCTCGCGGGCCGCGCCATCGGCCTCGGGGTCGCCGCAGCCGGGGCGGCGCTGCTGGTCGGCTGAAGCAAGGCTTTCGTCCGTTTGGGGCCAGTCCGGGCCGCCGCGGCCGTTATGTTGCGTTGCAGGATGGCGCGCCTCGCGGTAGGTCGTGCCCGACCACGCGGCCGGAACCCTGAACGCCATGACCTCCGAGTCCCCCGTCCCCGCAGCCGCCGAGGCGCCCGACGCCTTCGTGCTGAAGCTCTCGTGCCCCAACCGGCCCGGCATCGTGGCCGCCGTCTCGACGCTGCTGTTCGAGGCGGGCTGCAACATCCTGGACGCGCAGCAATTCGACGACGTCGAGACCGGCCGCTTCTTCATGCGGGTCGTGTTCAACGCCGTCTCGGCCCGGCCCCAGGCGGCGGAGCTGCGGGCCGCGTTCCAGCCGGTAGGCGAGCGCTTCGGGATGGACTGGACGGTCCGGGCGCGCAATGAGCCCCGCAAGGTCATGCTGCTCGTCTCCAAGTTCGACCATTGCCTCGTCGACCTGCTCTACCGCTGGCGCAATGGCGAGTTGAACATGGACATCGCCGCGATCGTGTCCAACCATCCGCGCGAGACCTATGGGCGCCTCGATTTCGGCGACGCCCCGTTCCACTGCCTGCCCGTCACGCGGCAGACCAAGATGGAGCAGGAGGCGCAGCTCTGGGAGCTGGTGAAGAGCACCGGGACCGAGGTCGTCGTGCTCGCGCGCTACATGCAGGTCCTGTCGGACGGGCTGGCCGCCAAGCTGACGGGCCGCTGCATCAACATCCACCACTCGTTCCTGCCGGGCTTCAAGGGCGCGAAGCCCTATCACCAGGCGCATGAGCGCGGCGTGAAGCTGATCGGCGCGACGGCCCATTACGTCACGTCGGACCTCGACGAGGGTCCGATCATCGAGCAGGACGTGGAGCGCATCACCCATCGCGACACGCCGGAGGACCTGGTCCGCAAGGGCCGGGACATCGAGCGCCGCGTGCTGGCGCGGGCGCTGGCCGACCACCTCGACGACCGCGTGATCCTCAACGGCCGCAAGACGGTCGTGTTCACCGGCTGAGCGGGCTCACGGCGCCTTCTGGCACTCGACCGGCAGCACCGACGCCTTGGCGAAGGCGGCGATCCGCCCGGCCGTGAGCGGCTCCGCCGCCCCCGTGGGCGCGGCGGGAATCGCCTCGCCCAGGAAGCGCGCCACAGCGGCGGCGCTCACCATCGGCCAGCTCGTCTGGGGCGCCACGCCGGCGACGAGGCGCGGCTCGGGCGCGCTTCCGGCCACGAGGCCGACCACCTTGCCCTGGCGGTCGAACGCGGGGCTTCCCCCGGCGCCCTTTTGCAGCCCAGCGAACACTCTGAGCGTGGAGGCGTCGACCACCCGCGCCTGCGCCGGCATGACGAAGAGCTGCGGGTCGGGCGAGCCCGAATAGCCGAGGGCGACCAGCGAGGCGGCGTCCTCCGGCGGCGCGGCCGCGAGCGCCGCAGAGGCGGGCCGCAATCCCGGAACCTCGAGCAGCGCGAGGCCGGCGGCCTTGTCCTCCTTGACGACGCGGGCGGGCTTGCGGGCGACGCTCAGCGCCTGGCAGCCCTCCAGGCGCGCCGCGGTGACGAGGCGGCCAGTTCCCACCGCCACGGCGGATCCGGCCAGCGCAGGCGCGGCGACGGCCAGCGGACCCGCGGGCGCCGCAGCCTGCGGCGAGGCGGGCTGGGACGGAACGCCGGCCGTCGCCGGGGCGAGCGGCCTGGCGGGGGCCGCGGGGAAGGGCTCGAAGCTGTTGGCCACGGCGATGACGAGGCGGTCGAATTCGGGGCCGCCCGCGACCGGGTAGGTGAAGGTGAAGCCGCGCAGCCCCCCGGACCCGCTGGACACCCTTGTGTAGGTCTTGCGGCCGTCGAGATCCGCCGCGGTGACGAACCAGTCCGGCCGCAGCGCCTTGTAGGTCGTCCTGCGCCCAGGCCCGTCCGCCTTGTAGCGATCATAGAGGGCGGGGAGATCCGCCTCGCCGCCGGGCAGGCTGAAGGTCTCCAGCAGCATCGCGCCGTCGGCCGAGAGATAGCGCGTTCCGCCCTGGACCGGTTGCGACCTCTCGAGCCAGCGCTGCGGCACGCCGATGCGGACCCCGCTGCGGGGGTCGACGAGCCGGACGAAGCGCGCCGCTTGCCGCGCCCTGTCCGCGGCGGCCAGCAATTCGGCCCGGTCCCGGGCCTGCAGGACGCCGTCCGGCGCGGCCTTCTGGCGCTTCTGGAACGCGACGATGGCCCGGTAGGTCATCGGCCCGAACCCTCCCGCGCCCGCGCCGGAGAAATCGCCCGTCCAGATCAGGGCCTCCTGAATGGCCTTGCGATCCGCCTCGGGGAGCGGGTCGAAGGCGGCCTTCGCGGCCTCGTAGGCTGGATCCGGCCTGGCGGACGGCGCTGGCGCCGCCGGCGGGGTCTGGGCCGGCGCCGGCGTCCAGGGCGCGAGAACCGCGGCCAGAGCCAGGACCGCCGCGGGACCGGCGAAAAAGCGGGGACGATGCGGCATGCGACGAGGCTCCGGCGCGGCGGCTCCCGCCGCTACAATTCGTGATTGTATGTTGTTCCACATATTACGCACGCGTGGCGAGATGCTAGGCTGTAGCGCCACCGTCCGGAGAGAGCCCATGCGCGTCGTCATGCTTCACCTGGCCCGTGTGCTGGCCTTCTCCCTGGCGCTCTCGACCGTTGGGGCGGCCTGGGCCCAGAGCGCCAAGAGCTTCATCCGGGATGACCTGGCCAGCGAAGCGGTCCGGCTCGAGGAGCAGATCCGCAAGGACGGCGCCGCCGCCGCGCAAGGCAAGCAACCGGACCAGCTCCGGCGCGAGGCCGCAACCCTGCTGGGCCGGGGCGACGCCCGCCGCGCGCTCGGATTGCTCACGCAGGCGCTGGCGCTCGATCCGCGGGACGCGGCGTCGTGGCTGGCCTACGCCCGGGCGACGCTCGCGACCGACCCGAAGGACGCCAGCGAAAGGTGGCGCCTGACCGAGCGGGCGACCGCGTCGGCCTACATGGCCTATCAGCGCGCCGCCGCGCGGCCCGACGAAGCCGCGGCCCTCGCGGCGCTGGGCGAAGCCTATGGCGCGCGCGAGAGCTGGCGTTCCGCGCTCGACGCCTACCGGACCAGCCTGCAGATCGCCGACAACGCGAAGGTCCGGCCCGTCTATGAAGCCATGCGCGAGAAATACGGCTTCCGGATCCTGGACTACAAGGTGGACAGCGACTCGTCGGCGCCGCGCGTCTGCTTCCAGTTCTCCGAAGCGCTGGCGCGCGGGAAGGTCGACTTCACGCCCTTCGTGGCGGTGTCGGGCAGCGCCAACGCGGCCGTGACGGCGGACGGCCGGCAGCTTTGCGTCGACGGGCTGAAGCATGGCGAGCGCTACGCCGTCGTGCTGCGCCAGGGCCTGCCCTCCTCGGTGGAGGAGACGCTGCTGAAGTCGGCCGACTACGAGATCTATGTGCGGGACCGGTCGCCGCAGGTGCGCTTCACCGGCAAGAACTACGTCCTGCCGCGCGTCGGACAGGAAGGCGTGCCGGTCGTCTCGGTGAACACGTCCAAGGTGGCGGTCGCGATCTCCCGCATCGGAGACCGCAGCCTGCTGCCGACCGTCCGCTCCGAGGACTTTCTGTCGCAGATCGGCGGGACGCGGGCCAAACAGATCGCCGACGAGGAGGGCGTCAAGATCTGGAGCGGCACGCTCGACACCGCCATGGAGCTGAACCGCGACGTGGTCACGGCCTTCCCGGTCGCGGAGGCGGTCGGCAAGCTCGAGCCCGGCGTCTATGTGATGACGGCCAGGCCCGCAGGGGAGCGATCGGACTCCAACGACCAGGACGACTACGCGCTGCGCGCCACGCAGTGGTTCGTGGTGTCGGACCTCGGCCTGACCGCCTTCTCGGGCGAGGACGGGGTGCACGTGCTGGTGCGTTCGCTGGCCAGCGCCGAACCGCTCGGCGGGGTGGAGCTGCGCCTGGTGGCGCGCAACAACGAGATCCTGGCGACCCGGCCCACCGACGCATTCGGCCATGTCGCCTTCGACCCTGGCCTCGCGCGCGGCCAGGGCGGCCTGGCGCCGAGCCTGGTGGTCGCCACCGACTCCAAGGGCGACTACGGGTTCCTGGATCTCGGCCAGGCGGCCTTCGACCTCACCGACCGCGGCGTGAAGGGCCGCGTCGCCCCCAGGGCGCTCGACGCGATGCTGTACACCGAGCGCGGCGTCTACCGCTCGGGCGAGACCGTCAACGTCACCGCCCTGCTGCGCGACCTGAAGGGCGTCGCCATGCCGGGGCTGCCGCTCACGCTGGTGGCCAAGCGGCCGGACGGCGTCGAGTACAAGCGCGCCGTGGTCGAGGACCAGGGGCTGGGCGGGCGAGCCTTCTCGCTGCCCCTGCTCCCGGGCGCGGCGCGGGGATCCTGGCGGGTCCAGGCCTTTGCGGACCCCAAGGCGCCGGCGCTGGGCGAGGTCTCCTTCCTGGTGGAGGACTACGTCCCCGAGCGGATCGAGCTCGACCTGAAGCCGCGCCAGCCCAGCCTGCGCTCGGGCGAGCCGGCGCAGATCGACGTGGCGGCCCGCTATCTCTACGGCGCGCCCGGAGCCGAGCTGGACGTCACCGGCGAATACAGCATCCAGCCGCTGGAAGGGCCGGCGCTGCCGGGCCTCGACGGTTATGTGGTGGGCCTGCAGGACGAACCCTTCGAGAACGTCTCGGGCGAGATCGAGGACAAGGCCGTCACCGACGCGCGGGGGCGCGCCGCCGTGACGGTGGCGCTTCCCGACGTCGCCGCGCCGCGGCCCGTGCAGGCGCGGATCACCCTGCGGGTCGGCGAGACGGGCGGACGCGCGGTGGAGCGGTCCGTCACGCTGCCGATCCGCCCGAAGGGGCCGGTCCCGGCCGTCAAGAAGCTGTTCGGCGACCTCGCCGAGGGCGCGGCGGCGACCTTCGACGTCGTCATGGCCGGCCCGGACGGCCAGAGGCTGGCCCGCAAGGGCCTGCAATGGACCCTGCAGAAGGTCGAGCGCCGCTACCAGTGGTTCAACCAGGAGGGCCGCTGGAACTACGAGGCGGTCAAGTCCGCCCGCCGCATCGCGGACGGAGCCATCGACGTGGCGGCCGACCAGCCGGCGCGGCTCAGCATCCCGGTGCAGTGGGGCAGCTACCGGCTCGACCTGCGCGGCGGGGGCGAAGGCGGCGACACCAGCGTGACCTTCACGGTCGGGTGGTCGGGGGACGCCACCGCGGACACGCCCGACATGCTGGAGGTCTCGCTGGACAAGCCGGCCTACCGGGCGGGCGAGACCATGCGGCTCAAGCTGGCGCCGCGCTTCGCCGGCAAGGCCACGGTGGCGGTCGTCAGCGACAGCGTGCGCGAGCTGACCGTGGTCGACGTGAAGGCCGGCGAGAACGCCGTGGACGTCCCCGTGAAGGCGGACTGGGGCGCCGGGGCCTATGTGGTGGCCCTCGCGCACCGGCCGCTGGACGTCGCGGCCAAGCGCCTGCCCGGGCGCGCTCTGGGGGTGGCCTGGTTCGCCGTGGACCGGGACGCGCGCAGCATCGGGGTGTCGCTCGGCGCGCCCGAGAAGATGCGGCCCCGCCAGAAGCTGGAGCTGCCGATCAGGCTGGCAGGGCTGTCGGCCGGGGAGGAGGCCTATGTGACGGTCGCGGCCGTCGACGTCGGCATCCTCAACCTGACGCGCTACGAGGCGCCGCGGCCGTTCGACTTCTTCTTCGGCCAGCGCCAGATGGGGACCGAGATCCGGGACCTCTACGGGTTCCTGATCGACGGGATGCAGGGCGTCCGGGGCGCCATCCGGTCGGGCGGCGACAGCGCGGCCCTGTCGGGCGACGCCAGCCCGCCCACCCAGGAGCCGGTGTCGCGCTACTCGGGCGTGGTCAGGGTCGGGCCGGACGGCGAGGCGAAGGTGTCCTTCGACATCCCGGGGTTCAACGGGTCCGTCCGGGTGATGGCGGCGGCCTGGGCCAAGGGGCGGGTCGGGAGCGCCACCGCCGACGTGATCGTGCGCGATCCCGTGGTGGTCGCGGGCACGCTGCCGCGCTTCCTCAATCTCGGCGACCAGTCGCGCTTCTTCATGCAAATCGACAATGTGGAAGGGCCGGCCGGAGACTACACGATCGACCTCGACATCCGAGGTCCGCTGGCGATCCCGGCGGCGGCGACGCGCTCCGTGGTCAAGCTGGAGGCGAATGGCCGGACCAGCGTCGTGATCCCGGTCACGGCCACGGGCGTCGGCCCGGCGGGCGTCGACCTGCGGCTCACCGGGCCGGGGCTCGACGCCACGCAGAGCTTCGCCATCCGGGTTCAGCCCGGCGCCGGCGCGGTCTACAGGCGCATCGTCCGGCCGCTGCCCCCCGGAACGAGCCTCACGGTGTCGAACGACCTCGTGGCCGACTTCGTGCCCGGCACGGCGTCGGTCTCGCTGGCGGTCTCGCCGGCGGGGGCGATCGACGTCCCGGCGCTGCTGCAGGCCCTCGACCGCTATCCCTATGGCTGCTCCGAGCAGGTCGTCAGCCGGGCGATGCCGCTGCTCTATGTCAACAAGCTCGCCCGGGCCGAGGCCCTGGCCCTCGACGACAGGACCGACGACCGCATCCGCGACGCCATCGACCGCGTGCTGTCCCGCCAGGACGCCAACGGGGCGTTCGGCCTGTGGTCGGTCGGCGGATCCGAGGACGCCTGGCTCGACGCCTATGTGACGGACTTCCTCACCCGGGCGCGCGAGCGCGGATTCGCGGTGCCCCAGAAAGCCCTCGACATCGCGCTGGACCGGCTGCGCAACACGGTCGCCAACGCCTCCGAGGTGGAGCAGGGCAAGGGCCAGGAGCTCGCCTATGCGATCTATGTGCTGGCCCGCAACGGCCGGCCTGTGATGGGCGATCTTCGCTACCTCGCCGACACGAAGCTCAACGCCTTCGGGTCGCCGCTGGCGCGCGCCCAGGTGGCGGCCGCGCTGGCGCTGCTCGGCGACCGGGGACGCGCCCAGTCGGCCTTCACGTCGGCCGTCGACGCCATCCGGGGCCTCAGGGACGACCGGCTGTCGCGGCCGGACTACGGCACGCGGCTGCGCGACGGGGCCGGGATCCTGGCCCTCGCCGCCGAGGCGAGCCAGGGGCGCGACCTGCTGCAGCGCGCGAGCGCGGTGGTGGACGAGGCGCGCAGCGCCACGACCCATACGAGCACGCAGGAGAACGCCTGGATGGTGCTGGCGGCCGAGGGCCTCGCCAAGGACGCCGAAACGCTGCGCCTGACCGTGGACGGCGCGCCGCGCCCGGGCGCCCTGTTCCGCAATTGGAAAGGCGAGGCGCTCGAGGGGCGTCCCGTGACGGTGGCCAATGCGGGGCAGGTTCCGTCCCAGGCCGTGATCACGCTGTCGGGCGCGCCCTCCACGCCGGAGCCGGCCGCCAGCCAGGGCTACACGGTGGAGCGCAGCTACTACAAGCTCGACGGGACCAAGGTGGAGCCCGCCACGCTGCGGCAGAACGACAGGCTGGTGGTGGTGCTGAAGGTGACCGAGCCGGAGGCGAAATACGCCCGCCTCCTGCTGGTCGACATGCTGCCGGCCGGCCTGGAGATCGACAATCCGAAGCTCGTCGACGGCGACGCCCTGCAGGGCCTCTCCTGGCTGAAGCGGGACGTCGAGCCCGCAGCCTCCGAATACAGGGACGACCGCTTCGCGGCGGCGATCGACCGGTCGCCGGACCAGCTCGCGGTGTTCAGCCTCGCCTATATGGCACGGGCCGTCTCGCCCGGGCGCTTCGTGCATCCGCCCGCCACCGTCGAGGACATGTACCGCCCGGATCGTTTCGGCCGGACGGCCCATGGCTCCCTCGAGGTGACGGCGGCCCGGTGAGGAGCCGCGTGTGAGCGCGCCCGACGCGGCCGTGAGGAGAGGCCGGACGAGGCCGGGGCGGCTCCTCGTCCGGGGCGGGCTGGCGGCGCTCGCGGCGGCGGGTCTCGCCGCGCTGGCGCTCTGGGCCTATGTGGACCGCCTCGGGCCGCTGGACCTGTCCCATGTCGGGGATGGCTCCGTCACCGTGACGGACCGGGACGGGCGGCTTTTGCGCGCCTTCACGACCCCGGACGGCCGCTGGCGCCTGCCGACCCGGGTGGCGGAGGTCGATCCCCGCTTCATCACGCTCCTGACCGCCTACGAGGACCGGCGCTACCGCAGCCATGGCGGCCTCGACGGGCGCGCCTTCGCGAGGGCGGCGTGGCAGGCGGTCCGGCGCGGCCGCGTGGTGTCGGGCGGCTCCACGCTGACCATGCAGGTGGCGCGCCTGCTGGAGCCGCGGGAGGAGCGGACGCTTGCGGCCAAGCTGCGGCAGGCGGTGCGGGCCGTGCAGCTCGAGGCCCGCTTCAGCAAGGACCAGATCCTCGACCTCTACCTTTCGCTCGCCCCCTACGGGGGCAATCTGGAGGGCTTGCGGGCCGCCTCGCTCGGCTATTTCGGCAAGGAGCCGAAGCGGCTCACCACCGCGGAGGCGGCGCTGCTCGTCGCGCTGCCGCAGTCGCCCGAAACGCGGCGGCCGGACCGCTCGCCCGAGGCCGCCCGGGCGGCGCGCGACCGCGTCCTGGACCGCGCCGTGGCGCATGGGGCGCTGGGACGGGCGGAAGCCGCCCTGGCCCGCCAGGAGCCGTCCCCCACGGGCCGCCGAGCCGTTCCGCTGCTGGCCGCCCACGCCGCGGAAGCGGCCGTGCGGCTGGATCCGGCCAAGAGCATCCATCGCCTCACCCTCGACGCCCGGGCGCAGGCGGCTCTGGAGAGCCTCGCCAGGGAGCGCGCCGAGGCGCTCGGTCCGCGCCTGTCGGTGGCGATCCTGGCGGTCGACAACGCCACCGGCGAGGTCCGGGCCCATGTGGGAGCCGCCGACTACGGCTCCGCCGAGCGGGCGGGGGCGATCGACATGGCCAACGCCGTGCGGTCGCCGGGCTCGGCCCTCAAGCCCTTCATCTACGCGATGGCCTTCGAGGCCGGCCTCGCCCACCCGGAGACCATCCTGGACGACCGGCCGTCGCGCTTCGGGCTCTATGCGCCCGAGAATTTCGACCTCTCCTACCAGGGCTCGGTGACGGCCCGCCGGGCGTTGCAGCTGTCCCTCAACGTCCCGGCCGTGGAGCTCCTGTCCGATGTCGGGCCGGCCCGTTTCCTGGCGCGCCTGCGCGGGGCCGGGGCGGACCTGGTCGTGCCCAAGGAAGCGGCGCCGGGCCTCGCCGTGGGCCTCGGCGGACTCGGCGTCAGGCTCACCGACCTGGTGCGCCTCTATGTCGGGCTGGCGCGAGGCGGGCAGGCGCCCCCGCTCGCGTGGAACGCGGACCGGGCGCCGGCCTCGGACCCGGGGGGCCGCATCGCCGAGCCGGTCTCGTCCTGGTACGTGTACGACGTGCTGCGCGGGGCGCCGCCCCCGGCCAACGCCCCCGCCGGGCGGCTCGCCTTCAAGACGGGCACCTCCTATGGCTACCGCGACGCCTGGGCGGTCGGGTTCGACCGCCGCGTCACCATCGGGGTGTGGGTGGGCCGTCCCGACGGCGCAGCGGTGCCCGGCCTCATCGGCCGGCAGGTCGCGGCGCCGATCCTGTTCGACGCCTTTTCGCGGCTGGGCGGCGAACCCGAATCCATCCCGGCCCCGCGCGACGCCCTGATCACGACGAATCTGGGCCTGCCGCCGCCCCTGCGCCGGTTGCGCCGGGAGGCCTCTCGGCCGCTCCTCGCCGCCCAGGGCGCGCCGCTCAAGATCGCCTTCCCGCCGGATGGCGCGCGCGTCGATCTCGGCCTCGCGGCGGGCGCGGCGGCCGACGCGAGCCTCACCCTCAAGGCGATGGGCGGCACGCCGCCGCTGATCTGGCTGGTGAACGGCCGGCCCGTCGGGGAGCCCGACAGCCGACGGCAGGGCGCCTGGAAACCGGACGGCGCGGGGTTCGCCCGCGTCTCCGTCATGGACGCGGCGGGAGCCACCGACAGCGTCATGGTGCGGCTGGAATAGCCCGCTCAGGCCAGCCTGCGGACGACCTCGGCGGCGAGCGCCAGCGAAGCGGTCAGGCCGGGGCTTTCGATCCCGTACAGGTTGACCAGCCCGGGAACCCCGTGCTCGCCGGGTCCGTCGATGCGGAAATCCGGCGCGGGATCGTGCGGGCCGGCGATCTTGGGCCGGATGCCCGAATAGCCCGGCGCCAGCGCGTTCTCCGGCAGGCCGGGCCAGTATTTCCGGATGGCGGCGTCGAACCCTTCTCCCCGGGCGGGGTCGACCTCGTAGGAGATCTCGTCGATCCATTCGACGTCGGGCCCGAACCGCGCCTGCCCGCCGAGATCGATGGTGAGATGGACGCCGAGCCCGTGCGTGTGCGGCGCCGGATAGATGAGCCGGCTGAAGGGCGCGCGCCCGATCAGCACGAAATAGTTGCCCTTGGCGTAGAGGGTCTCGGGAACCTGGTCCGGCCGAAGCCCTTCGATCGCTCCGGCCACGCTGGACGCGTGCAGGCCGCCGCAATTGACCAGCGCTCCCGTCGTGATCCGCATCGGCTCGGCCCCGCCGGTCTCGACCACGATGGCGTTGCCGGTGGCGTCCGCGCGCAGGAACGGCGTGTGGAACGCGAAGGCGGCGCCCGCCTCCTCGGCGTCGCCCTGCAGGGCCAGCATATAGGCGTGGCTGTCGATGATGCCCGTGGAGGGCGACCAGAGCGCCCCGACGCAGGACAGCGCGGGCTCCATGGCGAGCGCCGCCCCGGCCGTGATCATCGTCAGGTCGTCGCAGCCATTCGCCTCGCCCTTGCGCCGGATGGCGTCGACGGCGGCGAGCTCCACCTCGTCGGTGGCGACGACCAGCTTGCCGCAGCGCCGGTGCGGAACGTGGTGGCTCTCGCAGAAGGCGTAGAGCAGCGCCTTGCCCTCGACGCAGAAGCGGGCCTTCAGGCTGCCGGTCGGGTAGTACAGCCCGGCGTGGATCACCTCGCTGTTGCGCGAGGACGTCTCGGTCCCGACGCCCTCGGCCTGCTCCAGCACGATCACCGAGCGGCCGGACAGCGCCAGCTCCCGCGCGACCGCGAGGCCGACCACGCCGGCTCCGACCACGATGGCGTCGACGTCGCTCATCGGGCGGGCGCGCTCAAGACAGCTTGCCGGCGCGTGGATCGCGCCGGGCGACCCGCGACAGCAGGTATTCGATTTCGCCCTTGGCGGTGGCGCTGATCCCGGCGCCCGGCTTGCGCTGCGCGTCGGAGGCCAGCACGCCGCGGCGCTTCAGGACGTATTTGCGGACCGCGAGGCCGATGCCCGGCTGCTGCTCGTAGCGCACCAGCGGCAGATGCGCGTCGAACATGTCGTGCGCCGCGTCGCGCTCGCCCGCCGCCGAGAGGCGGACCACGTCGACCAGCATCTCCGGGAAGGCGTAGCCGGTCATCGCGCCGTCGACGCCGCGCTCCATTTCGAAGTCGAGGAACAGGCCGCCATTGCCGGTGAGGATGGAGACCCGCCGCAGCGTCCCCTCCTGCTCGAACCGGCGCAGGGTGGAGATCTTCTCCAGGCCGGGCCAGTCCTCGTGCTTCAGCATCACGCAGGACGGGTTGTCCATGATGATCCGCTGGATGACCTTCGGCGTCATCACCACCGTCAGGGTGAGCGGATAGTCCTGGATGCAGAACGGGATGTCCGTCCCGATCGCCTCGACGGCCTGCGCGTAGTAGCCGACGATCTGGTCGTCCGTGCGCAGGGAGGGAGGCGGCGCGATCATGACGCCCCCGGCGCCCGCGTCCATGACGGCGCGCGCCAGCGACCGCATGGCGGCGAAGCCGGGGGCGGAGACGCCGACCAGCACCGGAAGGCCCTGGGCCCGCCGGATGCACCGGGTCGCGAAGGCCAGCGCCTCGGCCTGGTCGAGCTTGGGCGCCTCGCCCATGATGCCCAGGATCGTCATCCCGGTGGCCCCGATCTCCCGGTACCAGTCCACCATGCGGTCGGTCGACGCGAGGTCGATCTCGCCCGCGTCCGTGAAGGGGGTCGGGGCGATGGGGTAAACGCCCTTGGCGTGAATGCCGAACATGGAGCTCTCCGGGCCGCTCTTCGTCTTGCGCGCCCCAGCCTCTAAGCCGCACGGGGCGGCGCGGCAAGGCCGCCCGGCGCAGGGCGGCTCCTCGCGCGCCGCGTCAGGAGCGGCCCACCATGGTTTCGGGCCGGACGAGTTCGTCGAATTCGCGTTCGTCCACGAGCCCCAGCCGGAGCGCCTCCTCGCGGAGGGTGGTTCCGTTCTGGTGCGCCGTCTTGGCCACCTTGGCGGCGGCGTCGTAGCCGATCTTCGGCGCCAGGGCCGTCACCAGCATCAGGGAGCGGCGCATCAGGTCGTCGATGCGGGCGGTGTCAGCCGCGACGCCGTCCACGCAATGCTGGCGGAAGCTGTCACAGGCGTCGGCCAGCAGCCGCACGGATTGCAGCACGGCGTCGATGATCACCGGCTTATAGACGTTGAGTTCGAAATGCCCCTGGCTGCCCGCCACCGTGACGGTGGTCTGGTTGCCGAACACGCGGGCGCACACCATCGTCATCGCCTCGCACTGGGTCGGGTTGACCTTGCCGGGCATGATCGAGGAGCCGGGCTCGTTCTCCGGCAGGATCAGCTCCCCGAGGCCCGAGCGCGGGCCGGACCCCAGGAAGCGGATGTCGTTGGCGACCTTGAACAGCCCCGCCGCCAGCGCGTTCAGCGCGCCATGCACGTAGACCAGCGCATCATTGCTGGCGAGCGCCTCGAACTTGTTCGGCGCGCTGGTGAAGGGCAGGCCGGTCAGCTCCGCGATCTTCGCCGCGATGGCCTCGGCGAATTGCGGATGGGCGTTCAGCCCCGTCCCCACCGCGGTGCCGCCCTGGGCCAGCGGATAGAGATCGGGCAGGGCCCGCTCGATGCGCTCGCGGCCGAGCCGGACCTGCGCGGCGTAGCCGGAAAACTCCTGCCCGAGGGTCAGCGGCGTCGCGTCCTGGGTGTGGGTGCGGCCGATCTTGACGATCGAGGCGAACTCCAGGGTCTTGGCGTCGAGCGACGCCTGCAGCCGTTCCAGCGCGGGGAGGAGCCGGCCGTGGATCTCGCGCGCCGCCGCGACATGCATGGCGGTCGGGAAGGTGTCGTTGGAGGACTGCCCCCGATTGACGTGGTCGTTGGGATGGACGGGCGTCTTGCCGCCGCGCGTTCCGGCGAGCGCCTCGTTGGCGCGCCCGGCCAGGACCTCGTTGACGTTCATGTTGGTCTGCGTGCCCGAGCCGGTCTGCCAGACCGCCAGCGGAAACTCTCCCTCCATGCGCCCGGCCAGGGCCTCGTCG
The DNA here is from genome assembly GCF_054796215.1 of Alsobacter sp. SYSU BS001988. Taxonomy (NCBI): domain Bacteria; kingdom Pseudomonadati; phylum Pseudomonadota; class Alphaproteobacteria; order Hyphomicrobiales; family Alsobacteraceae; genus Alsobacter; species Alsobacter sp. SYSU BS001988. The sequence continues at coordinate 690,861 of NZ_JBTAMK010000001.1, forward strand.
GCAGCGGCCGCGATGGCGTCCGCGATCCTCGGCTCGACTTCGCCGAGATCGCGATTGACCAGCGCCGCGGCCTTCTTGACCAACACGAGCGCGTCGATCAGGGGCGGCGGCATCTTCTCGACGCCGATGTCGAAATTCTGCCGGGAGCGCTGCGTCTGCGCGCCCCAATAATGGGCGGCGGGAACCTCGATGGGGCCGAAGCTGTCGGTTTCGATGCGGGTCTCGGCCATGTCATCCTCCTGGCGGGCGGCGCGCGGGCGCTCAGCTTCTGGCGCAAACGCGGCGGACGGAAGACGGTTTCGGCGCGCGCGGCCCGGCGGCCGGCCGGAGCGGCGCCCATCCGTTGTGCACGACAGCCCTCCACGACGGCACGGCCCTTGCCTCAGGTCCCCTTGAGACTAACGTGAGCCGCGACGGCGGCTCTCCACCGTCGCGAACCGGGAAGAGCCTCGTGTCCATCGTCGCCGCGCTCCATCACGTCACGCACTACGTCTATGATCGGGACGTGGCGATCGGCCCGCAGGTGATCCGCCTGCGCCCGGCCCCGCATTGCCGCACCCCCGTGAAGAGCTATTCCCTCAAGGTTTCGCCGGCCAACCACTTCGTCAACTGGCAGCAGGATCCGCACGGCAACTGGCTGGCCCGGTTCGTCTTCCCGGAGCCGGCGCGCGAGCTGAAGATCGAGGTCGACCTCGTGGCCGAGCTCGCCGTGGTCAACCCGTTCGACTTTTTCGTCGAGGACTTCGCGCAGACCTTCCCGTTCGCCTATCCGGCCGAGCTCGCGCATGAGCTGAAGCCCTATCTGGAGAGCGAGGAGGGCGGCCCCGCGCTCGACGCCTATGTGGCCGCCGTGCCGCGCCAGCCGACCGCGATCGTCGACTTCCTGGTGGGGCTGAACCAGCGCCTCCAGCAGGAGATCCAGTATCTGATCCGCATGGAGCCCGGCGTCCACACGCCGGACGAGACGCTGACGCTGCGCTCCGGCTCGTGCCGCGACACGAGCTGGCTGCTCGTCCAGGTGCTGCGGCGTCTCGGCCTCGCGGCGCGGTTCGTGTCGGGATACCTCATCCAGCTCAAGCATGACCTGAAGGCCCTGGACGGGCCGGCCGGCACCGACCACGACTTCACCGACCTTCACGCCTGGGCAGAGGTCTACATCCCCGGCGCGGGCTGGATCGGGCTCGACCCGACCTCGGGGCTGTTCTGCGGCGAGGGCCATCTGCCCCTGGCGGCGACCCCGCATTACCGCTCGGCCGCGCCGATCAGCGGCATGGTCGGCTTCGCCGAGGTCACCTTCGACTTCGCCATGGAGGTGACCCGCGTCGAGGAGGCGCCGCGCGTCACCCTGCCCTTCTCGGACGAGGCCTGGAAGGCGCTCGACGCCGTGGGCGAGCAGGTCGACCGCGACCTCGCCGCGCAGGACGTGCGCCTCACGATGGGCGGCGAGCCGACCTTCGTCTCCGTGGACGACTACGAGGCCGACGAGTGGAACACCGCCGCCGTCGGGCCCACCAAGCGCCAAAAGGCCGATGCGCTGGTGCGCCGGCTGCGCGAGCGCTTCGCCCCGGGCGGCTTCCTGCATCACGGGCAGGGCAAGTGGTATCCCGGAGAATCGCTGCCGCGCTGGACCTTCGCGCTCTACTGGCGCAAGGACGGCGAGCCGGTCTGGCGCGACCCGTCGCTGCTGGCGCTGGAGACGCCGGAGAAACCCCTCGTGGCCGAGGACGCCGAGCGCCTCGCGCGGGGCGTGGCGGACCGGCTGGGAGTCGGCGCCGAATTCGCCGTGCCGGCCTATGAGGACCCGGCGCACTGGATCCTGAAGGAGGCCGAACTCCCCGGCAACGTCGACCCGCTCGACTCCAAGCTCGACGACCCCGAGGCGCGGGCCCGGATCGCGCGCGTCTTCGAGCACGGCCTGGGCCGCGCCACCGGCTGGGCCCTGCCCATCCAGGCCTGGAACGCCCAGTCGGCCGACCGACGCTGGAAGACGGAACGCTGGAGGCTGCGCCGCGGCAAGCTGCTGCTGGTGCCGGGCGACTCGCCGGTGGGGTTCCGGCTTCCGCTCGGCGGGCTGCCGCACATCCCCAAGGCGTCCTACCCCTATGTGGTGCCGGCCGACCCGGGCGAGGACCGGCCGCCGCTGCCGCCGGCGGACGTCATCGCCGCGCATGTGCAGCCGCGGATCCACGCTCCGACCGCCGAGGGCGCGGCGACCCAGGAGGTCGTCGAGCAGGTCGCCGTCGAGGGCGCGGTCAGGACCGCCGTCGCCTTCGAGGTGCGCGACGGCATCCCGTATGTGTTCATGCCGCCCGTCGAGCGGCTGGAGGACTATCTCGAACTGATCGCCGCCGTGGAGGACACGGCCCGGGCGACCGGCCTGCAGGTCCGCATCGAGGGCTATGCGCCGCCCCAGGACCCCCGCATCAATGTGCTGAAGGTCACTCCCGACCCCGGCGTCATCGAGGTGAACGTGCAGCCCGCCGCCAGCTGGCGCGAGGCGGTCGACATCACCCAGGGCGTCTACGAGGAGGGCCGGCTCGCCCGGCTGGGAACCGACAAGTTCATGATCGACGGCCGCCACGCAGGCACCGGCGGCGGCAACCATGTGGTGATCGGCGGCGCGACGCCGCATGACAGCCCGTTCCTGCGTCGGCCGGACCTGCTCAAGAGCCTCGTCCTGTACTGGCAGCGCCACCCGGCGCTGTCCTACCTGTTTTCCGGCCTGTTCATCGGCCCGACCAGCCAGGCGCCGCGCGTCGACGAGGCGCGCCACGATTCGCTCTACGAACTCGAGATCGCGATGCGGATGGTCTCGGAGCCGGGCGGACCGCCGACGCCGCCCTGGCTCGTCGACCGCCTATTCCGCAACCTCCTGGTCGACGTCACCGGCAACACGCACCGCTCCGAGATCTGCATCGACAAGCTGTTCTCTCCGGACGGCCCCACGGGCCGGCTCGGACTGGTGGAGTTCCGCTCCTTCGAGATGCCGCCCGACGCCCGCATGAGCCTCGCGCAGCAGCTGCTGCTGCGGGCGCTCGTGGCCTGGTTCTGGCGCGAGCCGCAGCGCGGCGACCTCACCCGCTGGGGCACGGGCCTGCATGACCGGTTCATGCTGCCGCACGTGCTCTGGGGAGATTTCCTGGAGGTCGTGGCCGATCTCCGGCGGGCGGGCTACGACATCGACCCGGTCTGGTTCGAGGCGCAGCGCGAGTTCCGCTTCCCGTTCTGCGGGCGCATCGAGGCCGGCGGCGTCGACATGGAGATCCGCCAAGCGCTGGAGCCCTGGCACGTCATGGGCGAAACCGGCGCGATCGGCGGGACCGTGCGCTTCGTCGACTCGTCGGTCGAACGCCTGCAGGTGAAGGTGGAGGGCATGAACCCGGCCCGCCACGTCGTGTCGTGCAACGGCCGCCGCGTGCCGATGACCAGCACCGGAACGCCCGGCGAGGCGGTCGCGGGCGTCCGGTTCAAAGCCTGGAAGCCGGCCTCCGGCATGCATCCGACCATCCCGGTCCATGCGCCGCTCACCTTCGACCTCATCGACGCCTGGAACGGCCGCTCGCTGGGCGGCTGCGTCTACCACGTCGCCCATCCGGGCGGCCGCAGCTACGACACCTTCCCGGTCAACGCCTATGAGGCGGAGGCGCGCCGCCTCGCGCGGTTCGAGCCGTTCGGCCATACGCCGGGCCCGGTCGTCCCGCCGCGGGCCGAGCCGTCGACGGAGTTTCCGATGACGCTCGACCTTCGCCGCCCGCCGGGATGGGCCTGATGATCCAGGCGACCGGATCGGCCGGCGAGGACGACCGCGCCAGGGCCTCGGCCCTGGTGGGCGGCTACAAGCCGCTGCCGGGCATCCGCGACGAGTTCGTGGACGAGGCCGGCCGGCTCCGGCCGCATTGGGCGCCGGTGGTGGAGGGGCTGTCGGGGGATCCGGCCGAAGTGGACCGGGCCTTCGCGCTGGCGGACCGCCACCAGCGGGACTCCGGCGTCTATTACCGCGTCTATGACGCGGGCGAGAGCCGCGAGCGCTCCTGGCCGCTCAGCCATGTGCCGCTCGTCATCCCGGACGCCGAATGGTCGCAGATCGCGGCCGGGCTGGTGGAGCGGGCGGAGCTCCTCGACGCGGTGCTGGACGACGTCTACGGACCCGGCCGGCTCGCGGCCGACGGCGCCCTGCCGGCCGCGCTGGTGGCCGGAAGCCCCGATTTCCTGCGCCCGCTGGTGGGCTTGCCGACCCGCGGCCGGCGGCGCCTGCAGGTCTACGCCGCCGATCTCGGCCGCGGGCCGGACGGTCGCTGGTGGGTGCTGGGCGACCGCGCCCAGGCGCCCTCCGGCATGGGCTACGCGCTGGAGAACCGGATCGCGCTGTCGCGCGCCGCGCCGGACCTCTACGGCTCCATGAATGTCCGCCGGCTGGCGCCGTTCTTCCAGACCTGGCGCGGCGCGCTGGCCGAGCAGGCCGGACGCGAGGCGTCCCGCATCTGCCTGCTGACGCCCGGCGCGCTGAACGAGACCTATTTCGAGCACGCCTATCTGTCGCGCTATCTGGGCTTCCTGCTGGTGGAGGGGGGCGACCTCACCGTCCAGGACGGCTCCGTCTTCGTGCGCACCATCGCGGGCCTGAAGCGCGTCGACGTGCTGGTGCGGCGCCTGGACGCGGAGTTCGCCGACCCGATCGAGCTCGCCGGCTCCTCGCGGATCGGCCTTCCAGGCCTCGTCGAGGCCGTGCGCGCCGGCAAGGTCGTGCTCGCCAACCCGCTGGGCGCAGGCGTGCTGGAGACCCGGGCGCTGCTGGGCTTCCTGCCGTCGCTGGCCCGCACGATCCTTGGGCGCGATCTCAGCCTGCCGAACGTGGCGACCTGGTGGTGCGGCCAGCGGGCCGAGCGCGAGCATGTGCGGAGCCATCTCGAGGCGCTCGCCATCGCGCCGGCCTACGCCAGGGTCGCGGACTGGCCGTTCGGGGCCGAGCCCGTGCCGGGCGCCGACCTCGGCCGGGAGGACCGGGCGAGGTTGGAATCGATCCTGGAGCGCCGCGGCTTCGACGTGGTGGGGCAGGAGGTGGTTCGCCTCTCCACCATGCCGGTCTGGCGCGGCGGCAGGCTGGAGCCGCGCCCCTTCACGCTGCGCGCCTATGTGGTGTCCACCGCGAACGGGTGGGAGGTGATGCCCGGCGGGTTCTGTCGCGTCTCCGAGACGCAGGACGCCCGCGCCCTGTCGATGCAGCTCGGCGACCGATCGGCGGACGTCTGGATCACGTCGGAGGAGCCGGTCGAGCAGGTCACGCTCCTGCCCAGCCCCGACCGCGTCGCCATCAAGCGCGTGATCGGCTATCTGCCGAGCCGCGCCGCCGAGAACCTGTTCTGGCTGGGGCGCTATCTGGAGCGGGCCGAAGCGACGGTGCGCGTGGTGCGCTGCCTCGCGGGGCTGCTGGTGGAGAGCACGGAGAGCTCCGGCCCGGCCCGCGAGGCGGTGACGAGGCTGACCGAGCTGCTGGTCGCCTGGGGGGCGATGCGACCCCTCCCCGCGCACCAGAAAGGCGCCGCTCCGCTGGCTGTCGACGCCGCGCTGCGCAGCAAGGCGCGGTCCGGATCGGCGCTGAGCCTGCTGGGCGAGGCGCGGCGGACGGCCTCGGTGATCCGCGACCGCCTCTCGACCGACGCGGTGCGGGCCCTCGCCGACCTCGCCTCCCTGTTCGCGCATGGCGGCGAGGCCGTCAGCCAGGCGGAGGCGCTGGACCTCTGCGACCAGTCGCTGCGGATCATGGCGGCGTTTTCGGGCCTCGTTCAGGAGAACATGAACCGCCTCTCGGGCTGGCGCTTCCTGGAGATCGGCCGGCGCATCGAGCGCGGCGTGCTGACCGGGCGCTGCGTCCGCCGCCTGGCCGATGCGAGCGCCACCGCGCCCTGCCTGGACGCGCTGCTTGAGATCACCGACAGCCAGATCACCTATCGGGCCCGCTACCTCATGGGCGCCCTGCGGCTCCCGGTGGTCGATCTCGTGGCCCTGGACGACGGCAATCCGCGCGCGGTCGCGTTCCAGGTGGCGCGCATCCAGGATCATCTGGCGGCGCTGAGCAATCTGCCCACCCATGCGGCGCTGGACCTGCCGCAGAAGATCGTGCTCCAGATCGCGACCTCGCTGCGCGTCATCGACGTCGACGACCTCCAGATGGACGACGTGCTGGCGATCGAGAACCGCCTCATGGAGCTCTCGACCGAGATCTCCAGCCGTTTCTTCTCGCAAAGCCCGCTCGATCCCGAGGAGGAGGGGGCGTGATCTACGAAGTCACCCACACGACGACCTACGAATACGAGTCGCGGGTCTCCTTCGCCCGGTGCCAGCTGAACATCGAACCGGCCGACCGCCCCGGCCAGCGGGTGCTGTCGCACGCGCTGCACATCGTTCCGAAGCCGGTCGAGATGGACCGGCACCGCGACTTCTTCGGCAATTGGAGCACCAACGTCGCCTTCGCCGACCCGCATGACGAGCTCACCGTGCGGGCGGTGTCGCGCATCGAGGTCGACCCGCCGACCGCCCTCGCGCCGATGATGTCGGAGCCCTGGGAACAGGTTCGCGAGGCAGCGGCGGAGCACCCCGACCTCGGGCCGGACTCGCCGGTGCACGCGCTCTTCCCGTCCCGCTTCGCCCCGGTGTCGGCCGAGGTCACCGCCTACGGGGAGACGTCGTTCCCGCGGGGCCGCCCCGTCGTCGAGGCGGTCCGCGCCTTGATGGAGCGGATCTACGAGGACTTCGCCTACGACCCGAAGGCCACCGAGGTGTCCACGCCGGTCGCCGAGGTGCTCGTGGCCCGCCGGGGCGTGTGCCAGGACTTCGCCCATCTGATGATCGCCGCCCTGCGCGGGCTTGGCCTGCCGGCGCTCTATGTCAGCGGCTATCTGCGCACCATCCCTCCCCCCGGCGCAGAGAGGCTGGTGGGGGCGGACGCCACCCACGCCTGGGCCTCCGTCTGGTGCGGGTCCGGCGTCGGCTGGCTCGGCTTCGATCCGACCAACGCCGTGCTGGCCGGAGAGGACCATGTGGTGCTCGCCGTGGGCCGCGACTATGCGGACGTGGCGCCGGTCTCGGGCGTGGTGATGTCGGCGCAGGGCCACCGGCTGTCGGTGGAGGTCGACGTCGTGCCTCTGTGACGCGCTAAGCGTCCTGCACGGCCCGCGCGGGGGCCGCCGGGGCCGCCTGAGCCTGCACCAGCACGGGGCCGGCGTCGGCGAAACGGACGCCGGCCTCCCGCAGGGCCGATTCGATGCGGCGGTAGGCCTCCGAGCGCACCTCGAACTGGCGCCCCGGAGGGGTCTGCACCTTGCAGCGGAAGATCTTCACGCCGGGCTGGATGCGGTAGAGCTTCGCCTTGAGGGGCTCCACGATCACGCCGGCGAACTCGGGCTCCTCCAGCATCGCCTGGCCGATCTTCTTGACCATCTTGCGCACGAATTCGCTGTCGACGTCGATCGGCAGCGGAATCTCGAACTTGTCGATCACCCAGTCGCGCGAGTTGTTCTTGACCGAGCCGAGCACCCCGTAGGGAACGAAGTGCAGCGGCCCGTTCTGGTGGCGCAGCGCCACGGTGCGCAGCGTGATCCGCTCCACCGTGCCCTTCGCCGACCCGCCGCCCTCGATGTAGTCGCCGATGCGGAAGACGTCCTCCACGAGATAGAACACGCCGGAGAGGATGTCGCGCACGAGGGTCTGGGCCCCGAAGCCCACCGCGATGCCCACCACCCCGGCGCCGGCCAGCAGGGGCGTGATCTCGATCCCGAACACGGAGAGCGCCGACAGGACCAGCAGCGCCGCGATGGCGACGCCCGTCGCCTTGCGCAAGAGCGGCAGCAGCGTCACGAGGCGCGCCTGGGAGCCCGCCTCGGGGTCGCGCGAGACCGCCGCGATGCGGTCGAGCTTGCTGTCGATCGCCCCGCAGGTCGCAGCCCACGCCATGTCGGCCAGCAGCGCCAGGGCCAGCGCGCCCAGGATGCGGGAGGCCCAGACCCCGCCGACGCCGGTGGCCGCGTCCATGGAGAACAAGGGCGCGCCCCACACCCAGGCGCAGGCGCCCAGTCCGGCGACCGCGATGACGAAGCGGGCGAAGCGCAGCGTCAGGTCGCGCAGCACTGGCGATCGGGACGGCGGCGCCTCGTCCGGATCGGACGAGGTCCCGGCGTCGAGCGCGTCGAAGACGAACAGCACGCAGCGGCGCGCGACGGCTTCGGCCGCCGCCGTGAGGGTCAGGATCAGGAGCGTGGCCGCGGGCGCCTGGGCGTTGCCGGCCCAGAGCAGGCCGAAAAGACCGAGCCAGAGGACCGCCCAGAAGGTGCGCGGGACGGCGTGGAGCCGACGCCGCGCGCTGCCGGGCGGCGGAGCGGGCCGACGCTTTTCGGAAGCGCGGGCGGCCGCATAGACCAGCGCGGAGGCCAGGACCACGCCGGCGATCTGGATCGACGCCGCCAGGTGCACGGCGTCCGACAGTTCGACCAGGAGGTCAGGCGCGAAGAGCGCGGCCGACAACAGCGCTGCGATGATCGTGACGGCCAGCGTCGCCCGCCTGGCCCGGCGCGAGCCCATGCTGACGAGCCTCAGGCGCGGCGCGCCGGGCTGGAGGACGCCGAACGCCACGGCCCTGACCACCCGGACGGCGGTGACCATCACCGCCATGGTGACGACCGCGTCCTGCACGCCCGGGGGCCACGCGAAAGCCGCGGAGGCGGCCAGCAGCGCGAGCCCGAAGATGATCGCGCCCGCCAGCCTGAGCGCGGCGGTGCGCAGCGCCAGCTTTAGGGCGGCGGCGCGCGGGCCGGGCGCGGACGCCTCGGCGTCGCGCAGGGCCGGGACTGCGTAGGTCCAATACATCCACTCCAGCCCGCCCGCGATGATGAAGATCACCAGCCCGAAGGTGAAGGAGCGAACGCCGTCGCCGGTCTGCAGCGCGGCGCTCCACTCGGCCGCGAGTCGGCGCGCGTCGTCTCGCGCCAGCGCCGCATGGCGGACGCTCTCGGCGAGGCGGCCCTGGGCGGTTTCGAGCAGCGGGAACAGGATGGCGAGCAGGCCGCGATCCATCATGGCGGTGGACGGGCCCGCCCCGGCCCATGCGGGCGCGATCAGGCCCGCCGAGGCCGCCAGAACCGCAGGCGATCCGGCGCGCCTCATGCCGAGACCTCCGCCAGCGGCGGATGCGCCGGCCTGTGCGGGACGGCCACGTCGGCGTCCGGCCGGACGAGGCGCGTCACGGCGGCCTCCCCGGCCATGAGCCTCGCCCGGCAGGCGAGCCGGACGTCCGGTCCCGCGCCCTGCAGCACGCGCGCCTCGATGGCGTCCGCGGGGCTGAGATTCTCCGCCCCGGCGATCACCTGGACCCTGCAGGTCCCGCACCGTCCGCGCCCGGAGCACAGGCTCGCATGCGGGACGTCGCTCAGGCGGCTGATCTCCAGGATGGAGAGTCCGGCGCGGCCCACGCCGATCAGGTCGTCGTCATAGTCCACCCGCACGGTCGAGCCGCGGGCCCGCAGGATGCGGGCCAGCATCGTGGCGAGCGCGCCCAAGGCGAGGACCATGTAGACGCGCTGGATTGCGGCGTTCACGCCCATGAGCATGGGGAAGTTGGCGTTCAGCATGCTCCAGGCCTGCTCGACGCCGGTCCGAAAAGGGCCGTCCTGCGCCATGCGGGCGAGGATCTCCTTGCCGGCCTGCGCGAAGCCGAGCAGCGCCGCGATGGGCAGTCCGAAGAGGAGCGGGGTGACGAGCCGGTCCGCGCGGCTCCCCGAACGGGCCGCCAGCCACATGTGCAGGCCGATGGCGGCGTGGACCCAGACGACCAGCACGACAAAGAGCTGCTGGAAGGCGTTGACGGGGGTCAGCACCCAGAAGCCGGCCAGCATCACCGGGTAGCTGATCTCCAGATTCGGGATCACGGACCAGCTGACGCGGGCCACGACGACGTGCCCGGCCAGGAGCGGGACGACCGCCAGGCCCAGCGTCACCTGCACCCAGTCGGTCCGCCGGAAAGCGGCGCTGCGCCGCGCTGCGATCGAGGCGAGGCTCGTGGCGAGATGCACGATCCCCGCCGCCGCCAGCAGCAGCTCGCCCAGCCCGGTCTGCCACGGGGCGGCGAGCCAGGCTCGCCCGGCCTCCATGGCGTTGATGGAGACGAGGCCGAGCGCCAGATTGATCAGGTGCCCCGTCACGAACAGCATCAGCACGAGGCCGCTCACGAGGCGGCTGGTTCTGACCATCAGGGATGCCGGCATCAGGACTGTGGTTCCACGCGTGTCGGCGGAGCATGCGTGCAGCGTTCACGCTTGTCGAGCAGCGCGGCGACACATCCCGGTGAGCGCGTCGTGATCGGCCTATTGGCCGACCTTGCTCAGCACGTCCGCCTTGAGGAAGCGTTCGATGACCAGCATGAACAGCACGGAGGGGACGAGCAGGATCAGCGCCGTGATGGAGGCGATCTGGTAGTTGCCGCCCATGCTGGCGTTGTAGAGCAGCAGCGGAAGCGTGGTGACCTGCGGGACGCCGACGAAGAAGGTGCCGGTGAACTCGTCCAGCGATTCCAGGAAGACGAAGATGGCGCTGGCGATGATGCCGGGCGCGGCCAGGGGCAGCGTCACGGTGAGGAAGCTGCGCATCGGCCCGGCGCCCATGTTGCGCGCCGCCAGCTCCAGGTCGCGGTCCACGGCCGCGAAGGCCGCCGAGGCGATCCAGACGGAGTAGACGAGGGCGTGCGCGGCGTGGACGAGGACGACGCCCGTCACCGTGCCGGCGAGGCCGATCGAGTAGAAGATCCGGGCGACGTTGATGTAGATCGCCACCGAGGGGAAGGCCTGCGGCAGCAGGAAGGCGATCATGATCGCGGTGCGGAACGGCAGCCGCAGCCGCGCCAGCGCATAGCCGGCCGGCACGGAGATCGCCAGCGCGACCACCACCACGGCCAGCGCGATGCTGACGCTGGTCCCCAGCGACGCCATGGCGTCGCCGGTGGGGCGGAACACCACCTCCCAGTAGCGCGTCCCATAGGTGACGGGCAGCTTGAAGGGCGTGTACCAGCGCTCCGCCACGGACCACAGCGCCAGGTTCACGAGCGGGCCCGCGAGCCAGAACGCGAAGACGGCCAGCGCGGCGGCCTTCAGCAGGGCCCCGGCCGGGGCGCGCAGGCGCGCCAGGCCGGCTGTCGGGGCGTGGCCCGGAAGCGCCGGCTCGCGAAGGCCTCTCAGGTCCTGGGCCGTCATGCGGGCGCATCCTTGCGCACCGAGCGCCGCAGGTAGAACCAGGCCGCCAGCCCGGTGATGGCGTAGGAGATCACCCCCAGCGCGTTCGCCACCGGGTAGTCACCGTAGGCGTTGATCCTGAAGGCCATGTCGACCGTCACCATGGTGGGCTGGGAGCCAGACACCATCATCGGCACGGAAAGGACCGACATGGTGGTGACGAAGGAGAGCACCAGGGCCACCATCAGGGTGGGGAGCACCTGGGGCAGGATGATTTCGAAGAGCACCCGCAGGCGCGACGCGCCGAGGTTGCGGCCGGCCTCGATCGTGGCCCGGTCGAGGGACGCCATCGCGCCGGCGAGCAGCAGCGTGACGAAGGGCGCCTGCTTCCACACGAAGGTGATGACGATGCCGCGCCAGTCGAGCAGGCTCGCGGTCTGCGTCGCGTCGAGCAAGCCGAGCTCGACCAGCGTGTTGTTCATCAGCCCGTTCTTGGCCAGGAAGGTGCGCATGCACTGGCCCGCCACGATGAAGGGGATGAACAGCGGCCAGCGGTAGAGAGCCCGCAGGATCGACACCACCCAGGGCGTCTCGCCCAGGGTCAGAACGCCCGCGATCGCGATCGCGGCCAGCGCGGTGAGCGCGCCCGACAGGAGCACGATGAACACCGTGAACAGGATGTCGACCGAGTAGAGGTCGAACGCCTTGGCGAAGTGGGCGAGGCTCGGCTGGCCGTTCTGGCTGAAGGCCGCGACCAGCGAATAGCCGAGCGGATACAGGAACAGCGCCGCGACCAGCGCGAGCGCCGGCGCCACGAGCCCGAGGGCGAGAAGGCGGGATTCGGTCATGAGGCTCGCAGCGCGCGTCCCTTCTCCTCCCGGGAGAAGGCGGCCCGAAGGGCCGGATGAGGGGCTGAAGGGGGTCGGAAGGGGCTCGACGGCGCCGCCGACCGGGCCGGCGCCGGACCCTCGCCCGCCGGCATCGCCGACCCCTCCTCCCGGGGGGAGAAGGGGAGCGCCCATGTCGTCGCCGCGCTTTTCGCCATGACGGGCGAAGCCAGCCGATGGCTCAGTTCGCGACCTTCTTCTCGTAGCTTTCGAGGATGTCGTTGAAATAGGGCGCGATCGGGAAGGGCTTGCCCTTGCTGGCGAGGTCGGCCGGCGTGATGTCGGTGAAGAGCTTCTGCCAGTCCGCCTTGTCGAGCTTGCCCTCGAGATGCTGCGCGTCGATGCCCGGATACCAGTTGAACTTCTTCACGATGCCTTCGGCCTGCACCTCCGGGCTGGTCGCCAGCGCGATGAACTCCTCGGCGAGCTTCGCCTGCGCCGCCTTGGCGGGCACGGCGTAGTACATTGGCTGGCCGGGCATGCCGGGGGCGACGAGCTTCAGCTTCATGTTCGGCGGCAGCTTGCCGTCGTTCTGCCAGGTGTAGAACATGTCGACCCAGACAGGGCCCATGGCGATCTCGCCGCGGTTGAGCATGTCCAGCGTGCCGGCGTTGCCGGGCGTGATCACGACATTCTTGTTGAAGTCCTTCAGATCGGCGAGCGCCTTGTCCCATCCGGTCTTGGCGGCGGCGTCGTAGGGGCCCTTCATCAGCTTCTCGCTGTCCTGCCCGAAGGCGTAGACCCAGCCGGCCACGAAAGCGACGCCGGACATGCCGCCCTTGATGCCGTTGTAGCCGAACTGCTTGGGATGCTGCTTGGCCCAGGCGGCCAGCTCCGGGTAGCTGTTCGGCACGTCCTTGACCATGTCGGCGTTGTAGGCGATCGCGGTCTGCGAGTGGAACATCGGCATGACGTAGCCGGAGACGTCCGCTCCGAGCGAGTTCTCGGCCGTGTCGCGGGTGACCAGCGAGCCGGTCTTGATGTCGCCCCGGTACTTCATCAGCAGGGCGTCCTTGGCCATGTCGCCGGCCATCTTCTGGTGGATCACCACCACGTCGAAGTCCCAGGCCGGCGCGTTGGCGGCCTTCTGGGCGCTGAGCTTCTCGAAGATCTTCTGCGATCCGCTATCGCCCGGGCCGGTGCCGACCGCCACGACCTTCACGCCCGGGTGGGACTTCTCGAATTTCGGCCCCAGATAGTCCTTGATGTAGTCGACCATGTTCTGGTCGCCCGCGCTGGCCACGTTCAGGGTCTGCGCGGACGCTGGCGCGGCCAGCGCGGCCGAGACGGCGAAGGCCGACAGGGCTGGGATCAGGGCGTAGCGCATCGTGTGTCCTCCTGGGATGCCCGGGCTACGGCGTGGCCGCCGGGAAAATGTGAAGTCGGGAGAGCGGAAGGCAGACGCCCACGGGCGCGCCGAGTTCGTGGTATCCGGCGTCCTTGACGCTCAGGTGACGCCCGCCGGCGTCCACGCCGTAGCGGTAGTGGCCGCCCGGATAGGCGCGCGTCGCCACCACGCCCGGGAGCACGATGGCGGCCGCCGGGCAGTCCTGGCCGGGGGTCGCGTCCGCGGCCGTCAGGCTCGCGGCCTCCTCGCGGAAGAACGCCGTGACGGCGCCGGCCGCCGGGGCGGCGCCGTGCTCGCCCGACCACGGCGCGGGGCGGGCCATTCCGACCGCCTGCAGCCCCACGCCGCCGCCCGTCTGGGGCAGCACGTCGAACTCGATCCGGTTCTCGGCCCCCAGGAACGTCGCCACGAAGGGCGAGGCCGGGCGGTCATACACCTCCTCCGGCGTGCCCATCTGGGCGATGCGGCCCTGGTCCATGATGACGACGCGGTCCGCCATCGTCATGGCCTCCTCGCGGTCGTGGGTGACATGGATCGCCGCGAAGCCGAGGCGGTTCTGTAGCGCCTTGATCTCGTAGCGCAGCTGCAGGCGCACCTTGGCGTCCAGGTTGGAGAGCGGCTCGTCGAGCAGCAGCAGGGCCGGCTCGATCGCCAGCGCCCGGCCCAGCGCCACGCGCTGGCGCTGTCCGCCCGAAAGGTCGGTGACCTTGCGGTCCTCCAGTCCGGAGAGGTTCAGCATGGCGAGGAGGTCGCCCACGCGGCGGCGGATCTCGCCCCGCTCGACCCCGCGCAGGCGCAGTCCGTAGCCCATGTTGCCCAGCACCGTCATGTGCGGCCACAGCGCGTAGGACTGGAACACCATGGCGACGCCGCGCTTCTCGGGCGGCAGCCCCGCCACGTCCTTGCCGAACAGACGGATCGATCCCGAGAAGGCCTTCTGGAAGCCCGCGATGGTGCGCAGCAGGGTGGTCTTGCCACAGCCGGACGAGCCCAGGATGGCGATGAACTCGCCGGGCGCAGCCGTCAGGTCGACCCCATGAAGGATCTTCGTCGACCCATATCCCGCGGTCAGGCGCTCGACTTCGATCGCCGGCCGACCGTCTCCTCCCATGACGTTCTCCTTGGGCTGACGCCGGAGACGCTTATTGGTTGCAGACGACAGTGAAGCGACAAAACGAAGCGTTGGCTAGGGGGTGACGCCGCGGAAAGCGGGATTACAAATGAAAAGTCCCCTCCTCGGGAGAGGAGAGGACCAAACTGCGCGAGAAGAGCGTCGAAATTCAGCTCGGACGGGCGAGCTGCGCGCCCGGCCACACCTTGGTGGCCGCCCTGGCGTATTGCGGCGGCCGGGGAAGGTCGAATCCGAGCGCGTCGGCCGCGTGCCAGCCCCAGCGAGGATTGTCCAGGAAGGCGCGGGCGAGCGCGACCTGATCCGCCGCGCCGCTCTGGAGAATGTCCTCGGCCTGCTGCGGGGCCGCGATCATGCCCACCGCGCGGGTCACGATCCCGGTCCGCCGCCGGACCTCCTCGGCGAAATGGACCTGATAGCCGGGCCCGACCGGAATCCGCGCGGTCGAGACGTTGCCGCCCGACGACACGCAGGCGAAGACGAGGCCTTCGTCCTTCATCTCGGACGCCAGCGCCACTGCGTCGTCGATCGTGAGCCCGCCGTCGGTCCAGTCGGAGCCGGTGATGCGGGCGCCGAGCGCGACCGTGTCCGGGATGGCGGCCTTCACGGCGCGGGCGATGCGGTGGATGAAGGCGCGGCGCTTCTCGGGCGAGCCGCCCCACTCATCCGTCCGGGTGTTGGAGATCGGCGACTGGAACTCGTGCAGCAGGTAGCCATGGGCCCCGTGCAGTTCGATGGCGTCGAAGCCGAGCCGCACCGCCCGCCGGGCGGCCTGGACGAAGCCCGCCTCGATGCGGTCGAGGTCATGGGCGTCTGCGGCCTTCGGCACGTGCCAGCCCTCGGCGAACGGGATCGCGGACGGCCCCACGGTCTGCCAGGGGTCCTGGTCGGGCTTCAACGGCCCGCCGCCTTCCCACGGGCGCTGGACGGAGGCCTTGCGGCCCGCATGGGCGATCTGGATGCTGAACTTCGTCCCGGGCAGGGCCACGGCCCGCGCCGCCGCCAGGGCCCGCCCCATGGCGCGCTCGTTGGCGTCGGAGTAGAGGCCGAGATCGCCGTGGCTGATGCGGCCGTGCCGCTCGACGGCGGTCGCCTCGATGGTGACGAGGCCCGCGCCGGACATCGCGAGGTTCATCCAGTGCTGGATGTGCCAGTCGGTCGCCGATCCGTCGTCGGCGGTGTACTGGCACATCGGCGCGACGACGATGCGGTTCGGCGTTTCGACCGAGCCGAGGCGCAAGGGGGAAAAGAGCAGGGACATGCTTGGGAAACCCGGTTCAAGGACGGGGGAAGGGCGAAAGAATAGGTCGCCGGCGCGCTCCGGGAAGTCCCGGGAATTGCATGGCTGCAGCGCTCAAGGCCGCATGGCTCAAACCCAGACGCCGCGCTCCGTCCGGGAGCGCGCCTCATGGGCGATGTCGATGAGCGACAGGATCGTGAACAGCACCTGCGCGCCCGCATGGGCGGTGTTGCTGGTCGCGTCATATTGCGGCGCGACCTCGACGACGTCGCCGCCGACGATGTCCAAGCCCTTGAGGCCGCGCAGGACCTGGAGGGCCTCGCGCGGGGTGAGGCCGCCGACCTCGGGCGTGCCGGTGCCGGGCGCGAAAGCGGGGTCGAGGCTGTCGACGTCGAAGGACACGTAGGTCGGGCCGTCGCCCACCACCTCGCGGGCGCGGGCGATGGCGGCCTCCGCGCCCATGGCGGCGAACTCCTCGGCGTGGATCATGGTCATCCCCGACGCGGTGGAGAACTCCCACAGATATTCCGCCCCGCCGCGGATGCCGATCTGGATGACCCGATCGGGATCCAGCACCCCGTCCAGAACCGCCTGCCGGAACGGCCCGCCATGGTGGAACTTGGAGCCCTCATAGGGGCCGGACGTGTCCGCATGGGCGTCGATATGCACCATGCCGACCGGGCGCTTGCGCCCGACCGCCTTCAGGATCGACATGCTGATGGAGTGGTCGCCGCCCACCGAGAGCGGGATCACGCCGGCGTCGACGATGCGGGTGTAATAGGCCTCGATGTCCTCGTGGCAGCTTTCCAGGCTGTAGCGGCTGCGGAAGGGCACGTCGCCCACGTCCGCGACCCGCATCGTCGACAAGGGCGTGCGGCGCAGGACGTGCTCGAACGGCCCGATCCGCTCGATCGACCGCACCGCGCGCGGGCCCAAGCGGGCGCCGGCCCGGTTGGTGACGCCCAGATCCATCGGCACGCCCACGACGGCGACGTCGAGGTCGGCGAAGTTCTGCTCGGCGGCGTCCGGGCGAAAGGGCGCGCCCATGAAGGTCGCCGGGTCGGCGAAGGGCCATTTGCGCTTGTCGCCCTGGAACTGGCTGGCCGCCACCTTGGCGAATTCGGGATCGAAGATCTCCGATCCCCTCGCGGCGCCGAACCTGTCACGCAGCGCCTTCAGCTTCTCGTCATCCACGATGCAGTCCTCACACGGCGTCCCGCAGGCTGGACCCGGGGGGCGAAGCCTGTAGGAATGGCGGCGCGCGCGCAAGGCCGCGGCGAGGACGATGACGAATGGCTGCCCTGAATCCGAATCTGGTCGACACCGCCACTCCGCCGATCCCCGAGGCCCAGGGCTGGGCCCGGGCCTATGCGGGCGGACGCGGACCGCTGATCGACCTGTCGCAGGCGGTGCCGGGCTATCCGCCCCATCCGCAGATGCTGGCGCGGCTGTCGGAGGCCGCCGGCCGGGTCGCGGCGGCGGGCTACGGCTCCATTTTCGGCGACGCGGACCTGCGCGAGGCCTATGCGGCGCATGCGTCCTCGGTCTATGGCGCGACCATCCGGCCGGCCGAGACCGCCATCACGGCGGGCTGCAACCAGGCCTTCGTCATCGCCCTGATGGCGCTCGCCCGGGCCGGCGACGCGGTCCTGCTTCCCTCGCCCTGGTACTTCAACCACGAGATGACCTGCCGCATGCTGGGCGTGGAGGCGCGTCCCCTGCCCTGCGCGGCGGAGAACGGGTTCATCCCTGACCCGGATCTCGCCGAGAGCCTGATGGACGAGCGGGTGAAGGCGATCGTGCTGATCACCCCCAACAATCCGACCGGGGCGGTCTATCCGCCCGAGACGCTGGCGCGCTTCGCGGAGCTGTGCCGGCGCAAGGGGATCTGGCTCGTCGTCGACGAGACCTATCGCGACTTCCTGGACGCCGGCGGGCGGCCGCACGGCCTCTTCGGCGAAGCCGGCTGGGGCGACACGGTGATCGGCCTCTACAGCTTCTCCAAGTCCTACTGCATCCCCGGCCACCGGCTGGGCGCCGTGACGGCGGGCGAGGACGTGATCGCCCAGATCGGCAAGGTGCTGGATTGCGTGCAGATCTGCCCCGCCCGCGCCGGCCAGATGGCGCTCACCTGGGCGATCGGGGCGCTGGGCGACTGGCGCGAGCAGAACCGACGCGAGATCGGCGCGCGGGCGGCGGCCTTCCGCGCCGCCTTCGCGCAGGCGCCCGAATGGCGCATCGACTCGATTGGGGCCTATTTCGCCTATGTGGCGCATCCGTTCCGGGACGCGCCGGCCCCGGTCGTGGCTCGCAAGCTCGCCAGCGAACGCGGCGTGCTGGCGCTGCCGGGCGGCTATTTCGGCGCCGGCCAGGATGGGCACCTGCGCGTCGCCTTCGCCAACGCGGACCGGGACGCGATCGCCGGCCTTCCGGAGAGGCTGGCCGGCTTCGCGCTCTGACGGCCGTTGCAGCGCTCAGGCGGCCGACGCCGCCCGGGCCTGCTGGATCGCCTCCCACACCCGCTTGGGCGTGGCCGGCATGTTCATGTGCGGCACGCCGACCTCCGCGAGCGCGTCCGCGATGGCGTTCATCACCGACGGGAGCGCGCCGGCGCAGCCCGCCTCCCCGCAGCCCTTGGCGCCGAGCGGGTTGGTCTTGGCCAGCGTGGGCCGGCTTTCGAAGGAGAACTCCGGCATGTCGTCGGCCCGCGGCATGGCGTAGTCCATGAAGGACCCGGTCACGAGCTGGCCCTCGGCGTCATATTCGGTGAACTCCATCAGCGCCTGGCCGATGCCCTGCATGACGCCGCCATGGAGCTGGCCCTCGACCAGCAGCGGGTTCACCACCGTGCCGAAGTCGTTGACCATGCTGTAGCGCACGACCTTCGTGACGCCGGTGTCGGGGTCGATCTCGACCTCGGCGATGTGGCAGCCGTTCGGATAGGCCGACGGCGACAGCCTGTGCACGTGGTCGACGTCGAGCGTCGCCGGGACGTCGGGCGGCAGAGAAAGGCTCCCGTCCCGCAACTTGGCGGCCAGCTCCATGATCCCGACCCCGCGGTCGGTGCCCGCGATGGCGAAGCGGCCGTCGGCGAACTCGATGTCCTCGACCCCCGCCTCCAGCGCGTAGGACGCGATCAGGCGGCCCTTCTCGATGACCTTGTCGCCGGCTTCGGCGATCGCAGCGCCGGACGCCATGATGGACTTCGATCCGCCGGTGCCGCCGCCGGCGATCAGCCTGTCGCTATCGCCCTGCACCAGCCTGATCTTGTCGAAGGGCACGCCGAGCTTGTCGGTCAGCACCTGGGCGAAGGGGGTCCAGTGCCCCTGGCCGTAGTCCAGCGTTCCGGTCACGATCGTGACGGAGCCATCTGCCTCGAAATGGATCCCGCCCATCTCGTTCATGGGAGGCGCCGTCACCTCCAGGTAGCAGCCGATGCCGCGCCCGCGCAGCAGGCCCCTCTTGCGGCTCTCGCGCTTGCGCTGCGGGAAGCCCTTCCAGTCGGCGGCCTCGATGGCGCGGTCCAGCAGGGCGCTGAAGTCGCCCGAGTCGTAGACCGTGTCGACCGGGGTCTTGTAGGGCAGCTGGGACGGCTTGATCTGGTTGCGCTTGCGCAGGCTGATCGGGTCGATCCCCATCTCCCGGGCGGCCTGGTCGATCAGCCGCTCCATGAAATAGTTGCCCTCGGGCCGCCCCGCGCCGCGATAGGCGCTGATCGGAACCGTGTTGGTGAACATGCAGCGCGTGTCCACCTGGAACAGCGGCGTCGTGTAGGTCCCGATCCCGTTCTTGTGGATGTTCAGCGTCGACATTAGCGGCCCCACCGGCGACAGGTAGGCGCCCATGTTGCTGTGGCCGCTGATGCGCACGGCGAGGAACTTGCCCTTCTCGTCCAGCGCCAGTTCGGCGTGGACGTTCTGGTCACGCCCGTGGTGGTCCGAGACGAAGCTCTCGGAGCGCTGGTCGGTCCACTTCACCGGCTTCCCGAGCAGGCGCGCGGCGTGCAGCAGGCTCACATATTCGGGAAACACCGACGCCTTCATGCCGAAGGAGCCGCCGACATTGCCGGTGACGATGCGGACCTGCTTGGGGTCCACCTTCAGCACATTGGCGAGGTTGTTGCGAAAGCCGAACACGCCCTGGGTCGGAACGTGAAGGACGAAGCGCCCCTCGTCGAACTGCGCCACGGCGGCGCGGGGCTCGATGGGGTTCACCACCACGCGGTTGTTGGCGATGTCGAGCGTCGTCACGTGGGCGGCGGACGCGAAGGCGGCCGTTACCTTCTCGGCGTCGCCGAAATGGTAATCGAGGGCGCAGTTTCCGGGCGCCTCGTCGTAGAGCGTCGGCGCGCCGGGCTTGTCGGCCTCCTCGGGCGTCACGACCGCGGGCAGCACGTCGATGTCGAGCGCGACGGCTTCGGCCGCGTCCCGCGCCTGTTCGGCGGTCTCGGCGACCACGAAGGCCACCGGGTCGCCGACGAAGCGCACCTTGTCGACCGCCAGGGAGGGCCGGGCCGGCGTCACCATGGCCGAGCCGTCCCGCTGCTTCTGCGGCATGATGCATTTCAGCGTGTCGTAGCCGGCCGCCACCAGGTCTGCGCCGGTGTAGCCGGCGACCACGCCCGGCATGTCCAGGGCGGCGGAGAGGTCGATCCCGTTGATCACGCCATGCGCGTAGGGACTGCGCACGAAGGCCGCGTAGAGCTGGCCCGGCATGTTGACGTCGTCGGTGTAGCGGCCTTCGCCGCGCACCAGGACCGGATCCTCGTTGCGCGGCACGGGCTGGCCGATGCCGAATTTCATCAGGGAAAGGTCGCTCGGGTTCGTCGGCTTGTTCATGACGGTCGGGGGCTCGGGTGATGCGGGCTGGTCGGGAGTCTAGCGCGCAGCGCCGCGAAGGCGAGGGCCCGGCGGGCAGGGCTCCGCCGCGCACAGGTCATGGGGCGGCGCCGGCTACTCGGCCGCTTGGCCGGCGGCCTGCGCTTCGGCGGCCGTCTCGGCGGCGTCCACCGTCTTCAGGGCGTCGGGCGCCGGCATGGAGATGATGTTGTAGCCGGAGTCCACATAGTGGATTTCGCCGGTGACGCCCGCCGAGAGGTCGGACAGGAGATAGAGCGCCGATCCGCCGATCTCCTCGATCGACACCGTCCGCCGGAGCGGGGCGTGGCGCTTCTGGTAGTTGAACATCAGCCGCGCGTCGGTGATGCCGGCCCCGGCGAGCGTCCGCACCGGCCCGGGCGAGAGCGCGTTGACCCGGACGCCCTGCGGCCCGAAATCGCTCGCCAGATAGCGGACGCTGGCCTCGAGCGCCGCCTTGGCGACGCCCATGACGTTGTAGTTCGGCATGACCCGGGTGGAGCCCCCATAGGTCAGCGTGACGAGCGAGCCTCCGTTCGGCATCAGGGCCGCCGCCCGCTTGGCGATCTCCGTGAAGGAGAAGCAGGAGATCACCATGGTGCGCGAGAAGTTCTCGCGCGAGGTGTCGGCGTAGCGGCCCTTGAGCTCGTTCTTGTCGGAGAAGCCGATGGCGTGGACCACGAAGTCGATGGCGCCCCAGGCGTCCTTCAGGGCCGCGAAGGCGGCGTCCACCGAGGCGATGTCCTCCACGTCGCAGGGCAGCACCAGGGCCGGGCCGCGGCTCTTGTCCGGGTTCAGGCTCTCGGCCAGCGGGGCGACCCGCTTGCGCAGCGCCTCGCCCTGATAGGTGAAGGCCAGTTCCGCGCCGTGCTCGGCGAGCCTTTTGGCGATGCCCCACGCGATCGAGTGGTCGTTGGCGACGCCCATGATGAGGCCGCGCTTGCCGGACATGAACGAGGACATGCCGTTCTCCTGGTTCGGGGAAGGGCGCCTCAGGCGTCCGGATGCTTCATCACGATGGTGGCGTTGGTGCCGCCGAAACCGAAGGAGTTGGACAGGACCGTGCCGAGCTTGGCGTTGTCGATCCGCTTGCGGACGATGTTCATGTCCGCGAATTCGGGATCGAGCTCCTCGATGTTGGCGCTCTCGCAGATGAAGCCGTTGTTCATCATCAGGAGCGAGTAGATCGCCTCCTGCACGCCGGTAGCGCCCAGCGAGTGGCCGGTGAGCGACTTGGTGGCGGAGATCGGCGGGCACTTCTCGCCCGAGCCGAAGACCTGCCGGATGGCCTCGATCTCCTTCTGGTCGCCGACGGGCGTGGAGGTCGCGTGCGGGTTGATGTAGTCGATCGGGCCCTTCACGCCGGCCAGCGCCTGGCGCATGCAGCGGATCGCGCCCTCGCCCGACGGGGCGACCATGTCGTAGCCGTCCGAGGTGGCGCCGTAGCCGACGATCTCGGCGTAGATGCGCGCGCCGCGCGCCTTGGCGTGCTCCAGCTCCTCCAGCACCAGCACGCCCGCGCCGCCCGCGATGACGAAGCCGTCGCGGTTCTTGTCATAGGCGCGGGATGCGACCGCCGGGCGGTCGTTGTACTTGGTCGACATCGCCCCCATGGCGTCGAACAGCACCGAGAGCGTCCAGTCGAGCTCCTCGCAGCCGCCGGCGAACATGACGTCCTGCTTGCCGTACTGGATCATCTCATAGGCGTTGCCGATGCAGTGGTTCGACGTCGCGCAGGCCGACGAGATCGAATAGTTGACGCCCTTCAGCTTGAACCAGGTGGCGAGCGTGGCGGAGGCCGTCGACGACATCGCCTTGGGCACCGCGAAGGGGCCGATCCGCTTCGGGCCCTTGTCGCGGGCGATGTCGGCCGCCTCCACGATGGTGCGGGCGGACGGGCCGCCGGAGCCCATGATAATGCCGGTGCGCTCGTTGGAGACGTCGCTCTCCTCGAGGCCCGAGTCGCGGATCGCCTGGTCCATCGCGACGTGGTTCCAGGCCGTCCCGGTGGCGTGGAAGCGCATGGCGCGGCGGTCGACCAGCTCGGACGGGTCCAGCGTCGGCGCGCCGTGGACCTGGCAGCGGAAGCCGAGTTCGGCATATTTGTCGGCCCGGACGACGCCGGACTTGGCCTCGCGCAGCGATGCGAGGACCTCCTGGGTGGTGTTTCCGATCGATGAGACGATGCCCATGCCGGTCACGACGACGCGCTTCATGGTGTCGGCTCCTTCCCATGGCGCCCGGTGAGCTCGTCGAGCCCCGGGCGAAGATTCAAACGAGGATGAACGGGGCGGTATCCAGGGCGCCTCAGGCTCCGGCGGTCTTGAACAGCCCGACCCGCAGATCCTTGGCTTCATAGATGCGGCGGCCGTCGGCCTCCAGCCAGCCGTCGGCGACGCCCAGCACGAGCTTCGAGCGGAACACCCGCTTCAGGTCGACGCCGTAGACGACCTTCTTGACGCTCGGTAGGACCTGGTCGGAGAACTTCACCTCGCCGACCCCCAACGCGCGGCCGCGGCCTTCCGCGCCCAGCCATCCGAGAAAAAAGCCGGTGAGCTGCCACAGCGCGTCGAGGCCGAGGCAGCCCGGCATCACGGGATCGTCCTTGAAGTGGCACTGGAAGAACCAGAGATCGGGGCGAACCTCCAGCTCGGCGCGGATCAGGCCTTTTCCGTTCGGTCCGCCGGTTTCGCTGATCTCGGCGATCCGATCGAACATGAGCATCGGCGGAAGAGGAAGCTGGGCGTTGCCGGGCCCGAACATCTCGCCGCGTCCGCAGGCGAGAAGATCCTCGTATTCGTAGGTCGACCGCTGCTGCATGTCCCCGAGGGGCTCCGTTCCCGTCATGGAAGATGAGGCGTGGTCCTGCCGGACACGCCCGATTTCGCGGAAGTTGGTAGCACAGCGGATCGCGCATCGAAAGCCGCAAGAGGTCGAAGCGCCCCGGGCGGCGTCCCCGCATTTTCCCCGGGTTGCGGCGACGGTCCGCCGTTCTTATGATATGCAGGACCTTCACGATCACGGTTCGCGCGCACCTCATGACGGATTTCAGCCATTCCGCTCGTCGCCAGGGCATCCCTGCGCTCGGCTCCGCCGGCGCCAGGGCGGGCGCGCCCGCGGCTCAGGCGGGCGGGTGGTCGAACCAGAGCGGCTGCCCCTTCCACGACCTGCGCGGCAAGCTGAGGCAGGCGGGCCTGCGCCCGACGCGCCAGCGCGTGGGGCTGGGCTGGCTGCTCTTCGCCCGCGGCGACAGGCACGTCACCGCCGAGGTGCTGTTCGAGGAGGCCGCGAAGGCGCGCGTGCCGGTGTCGCTGGCCACCATCTACAACACGCTGCATCAGTTCACCCAGGCGGGGCTGCTGCGCGAGGTCGCGGTGGACGGAGCCAAGACCTATTTCGACACCAATGTCAGCAACCACCACCACTTCTTCGTCGAGGGCGAGAACACGCTGCACGACATCGAGGGGCACGAGGTGGAGGTCGCGTCCCTGCCGGAGCCGCCGCCCGGCATGGAGATCGCCCGCGTCGACGTGATCGTGCGGCTGCGCAAGAAGGGCTGAGCCCGCGGCCGGATCGCCGCGGCGGCTACTCCACCTTCTCGTTCGGATAGACGCCCCACAGCTTGTTTTGCGGCATCCAGCCGTCGAATCCCGGCCCGATGACCCGGCACCACTGGCCGTCGCAGGTCTTCAGCGTACCGAGCACGCCGGGCTGGAGCTGCGCGACGACGTCGCCCTTCAGGTTGGCCCGGTTGTAGAGCGCCAGCGGCCCCTGCTTCCACCAGGGCGCGACCAGGCCGGTGCGCCGGCCCGACAGCAGGCTGTGCAGCACCCATCCCTCCGCCCCGTCGGAGTCGCGGATGCGCCTCCAGGTCTCGAACTCGGCCGTGATCTCGACGGGCAGCCCGGCGCGCTGGAACACCCAGCTCGTGCGGTGGTCCTTGGACGGGCCCTCGCGCAGGTTCACCCGGTCCGACTTCAGGCTGACGAATCGCGGCACCGGGAGGCCGGACGCGGTTCCGGCGCTGGTGCCGTCCGCGGCCAGGATCGGCGACGGACCCCAGGCGCAGAAGAGGGCGGCGGCGACGGCCAGGGTGCGGGCGAGAAAGGGGGGCATCGGGCGCATGGAGACGGACCGCGGGTTCTAGATCTTTTGTCCCGGTGGACCGGGCGTTGTGTTTCCCCCGTCGCCTCGCTAGACAGGACTCGCCTGGACAAGACTTGGCCTGTGCGGCGCGCGGGGACCCTCCCGTTGTCCCCCGCGCATCGTTAACGCTTGGTGAATGCGCCCGCGCTTCGGGCCGAACCGCGGGGTGGGGGACCGCCGACAATGACCAAGAAGAAGCCGCTCGTCGTCGTGACCCGGAAGCTGCCCGACGTGGTCGAGACCCGGATGCGTGAGCTGTTCGACGCCAGGCTCAACGTCACGGACGCGCCCATGTCGGCGGCCGAGCTGGTCGAGGCGGTCAGGACCGCGGACGTCCTGGTTCCGACCGTCACCGACAAGATCGACGCGTCCCTGCTCGCGCAGGCAGGAGAAAACCTGCGGCTGATCGCCAATTTCGGCAACGGCGTCGACAATATTGACGTCCAGACGGCCCTGTCGCGCGGCATCACGGTCACCAACACGCCGGGCGTCCTCACCGAGGACACGGCGGACATGACCATGGCGCTGATCCTGGCCGTCGCGCGCCGCATCGCGGAGGGCGCCCGCGTCATCCCCGACGAGACCTGGAACGGCTGGTCGCCGACCTGGATGCTGGGCCACCGCATCACCGGCAAGCGCCTCGGCATCGTCGGGATGGGCCGCATCGGCCAGGCGCTGGCGCGGCGCGCCAAGGCGTTCGGCCTGCAGGTGCACTATCACAACCGTCGGCGCGTGGCCGCCGCGATCGAGGAAGCCCTGGAGGCGACCTACTGGGATTCGCTGGACCAGATGCTGGCCCGCATGGACGTGGTGTCGGTCAACTGCCCGCACACCCCCGCCACCTATCACCTCCTGTCGGCGCGCCGGCTGAAGCTGCTGAAGCGCGACGCCATCGTGGTCAATACGGCGCGCGGCGAGATCATCGACGAGAACGCCCTCACCCGGATGCTCGAGGCTGGCGAGATCGCCGGCGCGGGCCTGGACGTGTTCGAGCACGAACCCGCGATCTCGCCCAGGACCCTCAAGCTGGCGCGTCAGCACCGCGTCGTGGTGCTGCCCCATATGGGCTCGGCCACGATCGAGGGCCGCGTCGACATGGGCGAGAAGGTCATCGTCAACATCAAGACCTTCATGGACGGGCACCGCCCGCCGGACCGCGTCCTGCCCGCGATGCTCTGATCGGGCGCGGGCGGCGTCGCGCCGCCCGTCCCCTCGGTCCCGGGCTCAGAGACCCTCGAACAGCGCCGTCGACAGATACCGTTCCGCGAAGGACGGGATGATGATGACGATGTTCTTGCCCTTCGCCTCCGGCCGGGCCGCGATCTCGAGCGCCGCCGCCACGGCCGCGCCGGACGAGATGCCGACCGGGATCCCTTCGAGGCGGGCGAGATGCCGCGCGGTGTCGAAGGAGGTCTGGTTGCCGACCGTGATCACCTCGTCGATGATCGAGCGGTCCAGCACCTGCGGCACGAAACCGGCGCCGATGCCCTGGATCTTGTGCGGACCCGGCTGCCCGCCGGACAGGACCGGCGAGTCCTCAGGCTCCACCGCCACCACCTTGAGGGTGGGCCGGCGCGGCTTCAGCACCTGGCCGACGCCCGTGATGGTGCCGCCCGTGCCGACGCCCGAGACGAAGTAGTCCACCTCGCCATGGGTGTCGTTCCAGATCTCCTCCGCGGTCGTCCGGCGGTGGATCTCGGGATTGGCCGGGTTGGCGAATTGCTGGGGGATGACCGCGCCAGGCGTGGCCGCCTTCAGCTCCTCGGCCCGGGCGATCGCGCCCTTCATGCCGAGCGGCGCCGGCGTCAGCTCCAGCTGCGCGCCCAGGAGGGCCAGCATCTTGCGCCGCTCCACCGACATGGATTCCGGCATGACCAGAATGAGCTTGTAGCCCCGGGCCGCGGCCGTGAAGGCCAGGGCGATGCCGGTGTTGCCCGAGGTGGGTTCGATCAGGGTCGAACCGGGCTGGATCGCGCCGGACGCCTCCAGGGCGTCGATCATGCTGACGCCGATGCGGTCCTTCACGCTCGATATCGGGTTGAAGAACTCCAGCTTGGCCAGGAGATTGGCGCCGACGCCCTTTTCGCGCGCCAGCCGCTGCAGGCGGACGAGGGGCGTGTTGCCGATCGTGTCGGTGATCGAGTCATAGATCCGGCCGCGGCCGGGAGCGGCCTCGGACCCCTGCTGCGAGACATGCAGTGCTGCTGGATTGGCCATCATCGCTCTCCATCGAACCTGTAGTCACAGGATTAGACTTATCCACACGCTGCGTCGAGAATGAACTCTAATTCCAATCCTAGATCGTGAAATCGGCGGTCGCGGGCGTGTCCTTGAAGAGCCCGTCGGCGCGCCGGCACAGGTCGTCGACCGTGACGGCGTCCAGCTCCTTGAGGAACGCCTCGCCGGCGCGCTGCACCGTCGGGCCGATCACCTCGTCGACCAGGCGCGACTCCGGCGCGGGCGGCATGGAGTCCTCGCCCGTGGAGGCCATCGCGGCCCGGACGATGTCGCCCGCCGTGATGCGGCGGCGCTCGCGGGCGATCTCGTAGCCGCCGCGGGGGCCGCGCACCCCCTTCAGGATCCCCGCCCTGACGAGCGCCTGCAACATGGTCTCGAGATGGCGCGGCGGAAGATTGTGCCGAACGGCCAGCATCTTGGCCGCGACCGGAGAGGGCCGCGCATGCAGCGCGATGTCCACCACGGCCGCGATGGCCAACAGGCTTCGTCTCGACAACAGGATCATCCGTCAGCTCCTCCCTCGGGACGAGCGTCAGACACCCGTCGATCCGAATCCGCCCTGGCCGCGCCCGGTCTCGTCGAGCGCGCCCTCCTCCGCCAGCCGCACCCGCGTCACCGCGGCGACGACCAGCTGGGCGACGCGCATGCCCCGGGCGATCACGAACGGCGCAGGGCCGTGATTCACCAGGATGACGCCCACCTCGCCGCGATAGTCCGCGTCGATGGTGCCCGGCGCGTTCAGCACCGTCACGCCGTGCTTCAGGGCCAGCCCCGACCGGGGTCGGACCTGCCCTTCATGCCCATCAGGGAGGTGGAGCTTCAGGCCCGTCGGGACAAGAACCCATTTCCCGCTTTCCAACGTGATTTTTTCATTTTCGCCGATGGCGGCGAGCAAATCCAGCCCGGCGCTGTGCTCCGTCTCGTAGCGGGGCAGCGGCAGGCCCACGGCGTGCGGCAGCCGTTCGACGCCGACGCGCAGGCTTGCGGCGTCCGTTCCTACACCCATCCCCGGTCCTTCAGTTGCTCGGCGATGCGCTGCGCCAGGCGCTCGGCGACCGCCGTCTTGTCCAGGGTGGGCCAGGTCTCGACGCCCTCCCGGGTGATGATGGAGACCGTGTTGCGGTCGCCGCCCATCACGCCCGTCCCTCCCGCAGGCGTGCTGACGTCGTTGGCGACGATCCAGTCGCAGCCCTTGCGGGCCAGCTTGGCCTTGGCGTGATCGATCACCTTCTCGGTCTCCGCCGCAAAGCCGACGACCAGCACCGGCCGGCCCGATGTCCGCTTGGCGATCGTGGCCAGGATGTCGGGGTTCTCCACCAGCCCCAGGCTGGGCGGCCCGCCGGGCGTCTTCTTCAGCTTCTCGTCTCCGGCCCGCGCCACCCGCCAGTCCGCCACGGCGGCGCAGAACACGGCGGCGTCGACCGGCATCCGGGCCTCGACGGCGGCCAGCATCTCGGCCGCGGTCTCGACCTTCACCACGGCGACGCCGGGCGGATCGGCCAGCGCCACCGGGCCGGAGACCAGCGTCACCTCGGCGCCGAGTTCGGCCAGGGCGCGCGCGATGGCGTGGCCCTGCTTGCCGGACGACCGGTTGGCGATGTAGCGGACCGGGTCGATGGGCTCGTGCGTCGGGCCGGAGGTCACGAGCGCGCGGCGCCCGGCGAGGGGCTTGGGCTGGGAGGAGGCGGCTCCCTCCAGCAGGGCGGCGGCCGCGTCCGCGATCGCGTCGGGCTGCGCCATGCGGCCGAAGCCGAACTCCCCGCAGGCCATCTCGCCCTCGTCGGGGCCCACCACCGAGACGCCGTCCTCCCGCAGGATCGCCAGATTGCGCTTCGTGGCGGGATGCTCCCACATGCGGACATTCATGGCGGGCGCGATCAGCACCGCCTTGTCGGTCGCCAGCAGCGCCGTCGAGGCGAGGTCGGAGGCGAAGCCGTGCGCCATCTTGGCCATCAGGTCGGCCGTCGCCGGCGCGACCACCAGGAGGTCGGCGTCGCGCGACAGCTCGATATGGCCCATCTCGGCCTCGTCGGTGAGGGAGAACAGGTCCGTATAGGCCTTGTCGCCCGACAGGCTCGCCGCCGACAGCGGCGTCACGAATTCCTGGGCGGCCTTGGTCAGGATGCAGCGCACCGACGCGCCGCGCTTGCGCAGGACGCGGATCAGCTCGAGGGCCCTGTAGGCCGCGATGCCGCCGCCGACGATGATGAGGATGCGTTTGCCGCTGAGCGTCATGAGGGGCTCCGGGATCAGCGCTTCTCTACCATGACAGCATGCGCATCGTCGCCGCGAACACGCAGATCGCGATGATCCAGAGCGCCACCGTCGACCAGCGGTTGCGGTCGGCCTCGGCCCGGCCGATGCCTTCCAGGCTCTCCGGCGCCAGGCGGAAGCCGCGGCGCGTCGCGTCCTCCAGGTCCAGCACGAGGCGCTCAGCCCGGTTCACCAGGGTCGGCAGATGGCCGAACAGGCTGGCGTAGGACATCGCCCCGCGCCCGGCCTCCTCCATGCGGCCCAGCGGCCCGAGATTGCGCTCGATCCATTCCCGGACGACCGGCTCGGACGTCCGCCACATGTCCAGGCGCGGGTCGAGGTTTCGCGCCACGCCTTCCACCACCACCATCGTCTTCTGCAGCATCACCAGCTCGGTGCGGGTGGTCATGTCGAAGATCCCGGTGATCTCGAAGAGCAGCGTCAGCAGCTTGGCCATCGAGATCTGGTCGGCGGTGCGGTCGTGGATGGGCTCGCCGATGGCCCTGATCGCCTGGGCGAAGTCATCGACCGAATGGTGGCCCGGCACGTAGCCGGCCTCGAAATGGACTTCGGCCACGCGCCGATAGTTGCGGGTGATGAAGCCGAGCAGGATTTCGGCCAGGAAGCGCCGCTCCTTCGGCCCGAGCCGGCCCATGATCCCGAAATCCACCGCGCAGAGCTGGCCCCGCCTGTCCACGAACAGGTTTCCGGGATGCATGTCGGCATGGAAGAAGCCGTCGCGCAGCGCGTGCCGGAGGAAGGACTGGATGACGCTGCGCCCGAGGGCGACGCGGTCGTAGCCGGCGTCTTCGATCGCGGCGAGCGCGTTCAGCGGCAGCCCGTCGATCCACTCCATGGTGAGCACGTCGCGGGAGGTGCGCTCCCAGTCGGGCGCGGGCACGCGGAAGTCGGAGTCGTCGCGCGTGTTCTCCGCCATCTCGGACAGCGCCGCCGCCTCCAGCCGCAGATCCATCTCCATCGCGACGGAGCGCGCCAGCGTCTCCACGATGGCGATCGGCTTGAGGCGCTGCGTCTCGGGCAGCATGCGCTCGATCATGCGGGCCGCGAAGGCCATGGCGCGCAGGTCCTTGCGGAAGCGGATGCGCACGCCGGGGCGCAGCACCTTGACGGCGACCTCGCGGTCACCCGCCGCGGTGCGGACCGTCGCGCGGTGCACCTGCGCGATGGACGCCGCGGCGACCGGCTCGCCGAAGTCGGCGAAGACGGAGGACAAAGGCTGGCCGATCGAGGCCTCGATCACCTTGGCGGCCTCGGCGCGGCCGAAGGCGGGCATCCGGTCCTGCAGAGCCTCGAGGTCGCGCGCCACGCGGACGCCGACGACGTCGGGCCTCGTGGCCAGGAACTGCCCGAACTTCACATAGGACGGACCCAGCCGCGTCAGGGCCGCGGCCAGCCGTTCCGCGCCGTCTCCGGCGCCGGGGCGTTCGATGAGGCGCGCAGCCCACAGGGCCGGCTTGGCGGCGGGGGGCAGCTCGGCGGGATCGACGAGCGCGAAGGCGCCTTCGCGCGCCAGCACGAAGCCGACGCGCGCCAGCCTGATCAGGTGGACGATGGAGGTCAGCACGCGCGGCTCACAGCTTCCATGCCGAGTGCAGGCGCACGATGCCGCCGCTCATCGGGCGGTCCGTCACCCGGCCGAAGCCGGCCTCGCGGATCATGGCCGAGAACGCGGCCGGGCGCGGGAACTTGCGGATCGATTCCACCAAATACCGGTAGGGCTCGCCGTCGCCCGTCACGGCCTTGCCGAGCGCCGGGACGGCCGTGAACGAATAGGCGTCGTAGACGGCGTCCAGGATGGGCACGTCCACATGCGAGAACTCCAGGCACAGGAAGCGGCCGCCCCGCCGGAGCGTCCGGTAGGCCTCCGACAGCGCCAGGTCGATGCGCGGCACGTTGCGGATGCCGAAGGCGATCGTGTAGGCGTCGAAGGACCCGGCCGGGTAGGGAAGGCTCTCGGCGTTGCCCTCGACGAAGTCGAGCCGCCCGGCGAACCGCGCCGGAGCGCGCGCCTCGCCCACGGCCAGCATGTCGGGGTTGATGTCCAGCACGGTCACGTGCGCCTGCGGGCCGGCGGCCTCCAGCACCCGGAAGGCGATGTCGCCGGTGCCGCCCGCCACGTCGAGATGCCGCCAGGGCCGGAGCGAGGGCGGACGCAGGGTGGAGACCAGCGCCTCCTTCCAGGCCCGGTGCAGGCCGGCCGACATCAGGTCGTTCATCAGGTCGTAGCGGCCGGCGACCTTGTGGAAGACCTCGTCCACCCTCGACTGCTTCTCGCCGAGGGGCACGGTCGCATAGCCGAAATGCGTCTCGGCCGCCTCGTCGCCCCTGCTGGTCCTGCCCGCTTGCATGATCGAATTCCTGTTTGCGGCGCGGACCATAGCGCGCGGGCGTGCGGGACGCTATGTGGCGTAGGTTCATCACGCGCAGGTCGAAATGCCCGAGCTTCCCGAAGTCGAGACCGTCCGCCGGGGCCTCGAGCCCGCCATGGTGGGCGCGCGGATCCTCAGCGTGGAGCAGCGCCGGCCGGACCTGCGCTTCCCGTTTCCGGAGCGCTTCGCCGAGCGCCTGGCCGGACGCAGGATCGAGGCCCTGGGGCGGCGCGCGAAATACCTGCTGGCCGACCTGGACGACGGCGACGTGCTCGTGATGCATCTGGGCATGACGGGGCGCTTCACGGTGGCGGCGCCGGACGGGTCCGTGGCGCAGCCGGGCGAGTTCCACCACGAGGCCGGAGCGGCGCTGCCGCACGACCATGTGGTGTTCCGCCTCTCCAACGGGGCGACCGTCACTTATAATGACGCCCGGCGGTTCGGCTTCATGACCCTGGTCGCCAGGGCGGCGCTGCACGAGCACCCGCTGTTTCGCGGCATGGGGATCGAGCCGCTCGGCAACGCCCTCGACGGCGCCTCCCTGGCGGCGCTGTTCGCCGGCAAGAGCGCGCCCCTCAAGGCGGCGCTGCTGGACCAGCGGCTCGTGTCCGGGCTCGGCAACATCTATGTCTGCGAGGCGCTGAACCGGGCGCGTCTCTCGCCCCGGCGCGAGGCCGGAACGATCGCGCGCCGCGACGGCGGCCCGACGGCCAGGTCCGAGCGGCTGGCCCGCGTCATCCGCGAGACGCTGGAGGAGGCGGTGGCGGCGGGCGGATCGTCGCTGCGCGACTACGCCCACACGGACGGCTCGCTCGGCTATTTCCAGCATCGGTTCCGCGTCTATGACCGCGAGGGCGAGCCCTGCCCGACGCCGCGCTGCCGGGGCGTCGTGCGGCGCATCGTCCAGTCGGGGCGCTCGACCTTCTTCTGCGCCGTCTGCCAGAGGTGAGCGATTGCCCTCCCGGGCCGGCTCGGATAGCCCTTGTATCCTGTGCGCCAAGGAGCCCGGAGAAGAGCCCATGAGCCATGACACCATCATCGTCGAGACGCTGGGCCGGGTGGGCCTGGTGCGCCTCAACCGTCCGCAGGCGCTCAACGCGCTCAATGGCGCGCTGATCGGCGAACTCAACGAGGCTCTCGACGGCTTCGACCGGGACCCCGGGATCGGCGCCGTCGTGATCACCGGCTCCGAGAAGGCCTTCGCAGCCGGCGCGGACATCAAGGAGATGCAGGCGAAGTCCTACCCGGAGACCTATCTGGAGGACTTCATCACCGCCTGGGACCGGGTCGCCCAGCGGCGCAAGCCGATCATCGCCGCCGTGGCGGGCTTCGCGCTGGGCGGAGGCTGCGAGCTCGCCATGATGTGCGACTTCATCCTTGCGGCCGACACGGCGAAGTTCGGCCAGCCGGAGATCAAGCTGGGCGTCATGCCGGGCGCGGGCGGCACCCAGCGCCTGACCCGGCTGGTCGGCAAGTCCAAGGCCATGGAGATGTGCCTGACCGGGCGCATGATGGACGCCGCCGAGGCCGAGCGCGCGGGCCTCGTGTCGCGCATCGTGCCCGCCGCGGACCTCGTCGACGAGGCGCTCAGGGTGGCGGCGCAGATCGCCGAGCTGTCGATGCCCATCGTCATGATGACGAAGGAGAGCGTGAACCGGTCCTACGAGACGACGCTCGCCGAGGGCATCCGCTTCGAGCGGCGCGTGTTCCACGCCATGTTCGCCACCCAGGACCAGAAGGAAGGCATGTCGGCCTTCGTCGACAAGCGGAAGGCGAAGTTCGGCCACCGCTGAGCGAGCCCCCGCCCGGGAGAGGGCCGCCGACCGATGGAGATCGATCTCGTCACCCTGGTCCTGCTGGGGATCGTGGGGCTGGTGGCCGGGTTCTTCGACGCGATCGCGGGCGGCGGCGGCCTGATGACCGTGCCGGCGCTGCTGCTGGCCGGGCTCGACCCGGTGAGCGCGGTCGCCACCAACAAGCTCCAGGGCGTCTTCGGCACGGCGTCGGCGACGCTGTCCTTCGCCCGGGCGGGGAAGATCGCCTGGGCCGAGACGGCTCCGATGGCCGCCATGGCGGCGCTGGGCTCCATGGGCGGCGCCCTCGCCGTGCGCGTCCTCCCGGGCGACGTGCTCGCGGGCGTCATCCCGATCCTGATGATCGCTATCGCAGCCTATTTCGGGCTTGCGCCGAAGATCCGCGACGAGGACGCCGAGCGCAGGATCTCGCCCCTGGCCTACGGCCTCACGGTCGCGCCGATCGTCGGCTTCTATGACGGGTTCTTCGGGCCGGGGGCCGGCTCCTTCTATATGATGGGCATGGTGACGCTCCTGGGCGCCGGGATCGTGCGCGCCACCGGCGCGACCAAGCTCCTGAACGTGTCCAGCAACGCGGCCTCCCTGCTGCTGTTCATCCTGTCGGGGCTGGTGGTCTGGCCCGTCGGCCTCGTGATGGCGGCCGGGTCCTTCACGGGCGCGCAGCTCGGCTCGCGGCTGGCGATCCGCATGGGGGCGAAGCTCATCCGGCCCCTCCTCATCCTGGTCTGCGTGGCGGTGGCGGTGCGACTGCTGGCGGACCCGGCCAATCCGCTGCGCCGGGCGGCGCTCGGCTTCTGAGCCGAAGCCCGGCTTTCGCGTCGCTGCAGGCCGTTGACGCTGGGCGAGGCAGCGTGTAGAAGCCCACCACCATGAGCAGCCGGTCGTCTGTCCGCGCTGGCCCATCACTTTTCACACGGAACACAGCGCGGCTTGCGACCCGGCACACGATCGGTCGGCGCGCAATGAGGACGAACTGATGGCCAATACACCTTCTGCCAAGAAGGCCGCCCGCAAGATCGAGCGCCGCACCGCCGTGAACCGCAGCCGCCGCTCGCGCATGCGCACCTTCGTCAAGAAGGTCGAAGAGGCGATCCGCGCCGGCGACAAGTCGGCCGCCGCCGAGGCCTTCAAGGCCGCCGAGCCGGTCCTGGTCCGCGCCGCCCAGAAAGGCATCGTGCACCGGAATACTGCTTCCCGGAAGGTTTCGCGCCTGTCGCAGGCGATCAAGGCCCTCGGCGCCTGACCCAATACTCCGGACGGCAAACAAACCCGGCCTCTGGCCGGGTTTTTTGCGTTTTGAGGCCTGTCCGGTCGAACGTTGCACATCCGCCGCACCGGACCTGAAGGCGCCGAGACGGGTCTCCCAGACGGGTCTTTTAACTTGACAAGCGAGTCCGCCGGACAGCGTCGGTCAAGCTCCTCTCAAGGCCTTCATCGCGCAGAAAAGCGGCAGTCGTTTCAGCATCTTAGTCGCCAAAGGGTCTGCGCGGGCATGAATCCGGATCGTTGTCGCATCAGCGTCATGACGGTCGAAAAAAATCTGAGGACCGAAGTGCGCTCAGCCCGCGAAGCAACCGGCTTAAGGAATCGTGAACTGAGTCAACAATTTGGTGATGCGACGCCTGGGGCGGGCCAGCAGGCGGCCGCGCCGGCGGGCGCGAACTTGGCCCTATCCGCAAGCTCCCTGAGTTGCAGCCCCGGGGGGGCCTGTGTAAGGTCACTTCACGCCGGGACGAGCTCCCGGCTTTCCAAGAGTTGGCGGAGAGACGCGAGCCCGTAGCTGGGCTGTGGCATTTTTTTGTCTGGGCTCGAAGCTGTTTTGTTGATCAGGTCACGTAAACAGGGATGTCGGAACCAAGAAGACAACGGGACACTTTCCATCACTAAAGAGGAAAGGGATCTCTGGACATGCGGCGACTATCAAAGGCTTGGCTGTTTTTGCTGGGCGAGGGGGCGATCATGGCTAGCGGCAATCATTCTCTTCGGCGCTGCTTGACGGCGCTTGGATCCTGCGGCGGCGATCCGCCGAACCTGGGCCGGCCCATCGGCCCCTTCCGGCGCTAGGCGCCGACCGGCTCGTCGGAGCCCTTCCTTCGGTTTCAGACTGCATTCGCCAGGGACGCTGCCCGTTCGACGGGCCGGCGCATGGCCACACGCGAGATCACGATGTTTCAAGCATTCGAGCGCGATGCGAATTTCGAAACGACGCCGGGCGTAGAAAACCCCCAGGTGGAGCGGGAAGAGGCCTGGGATCGGGTTCGTCGGCGGCTTCGGGCGGAGCTGGGCGACGACGTCTTCTCCAGCTGGTTCGGGCGACTCGATCTGGTCGAGATCGTCGAAGGCGTGGCGCAGCTCTCGGTGCCCACCCGGTTCCTGAAGAGCTGGATCCAGGCCCACTATCTCGACCGGGTCCGGACGCTGGTCACCACCGAATGCGCCGGGGTGGCGCAGATCAACCTCTTCGTCCGCGGCGCGCAGCGCCCGCCGCTCCGCGTGGCCGCGCCGCAGCAGCAGGACAACGCGCCGGCCGCCAAGTCGTCTCCCGCTCCGGCCCGCCTCGCCGCCGCTCCCGCCTCGGCGTCGTCCCAGGCCGAGCGCCTGCAGCTCGCCGTCGCCGATGCGGACGGCCTGCAGGGATCGCCGCTCGACAAGCGCCTGACCTTCTCCAGCTTCCTGGTCGGCCGCTCCAACGCCCTGGCGCACGCCGCCGGCGAGCGGGTGGCGCGGATCGAGGCCGGAGCGGCGCCGCTCTACAACCCGCTCTACGTCCACGCCGCCGTCGGCCTGGGCAAGACGCATCTGCTGCAGGCCGTCGCCCATGAGGTGATCGGGTCCGGCAAGCGCGTCATCTACCTGACGGCGGACCGCTTCATGT
Organism: Alsobacter sp. SYSU BS001988; assembly: GCF_054796215.1. Taxonomy (NCBI): domain Bacteria; kingdom Pseudomonadati; phylum Pseudomonadota; class Alphaproteobacteria; order Hyphomicrobiales; family Alsobacteraceae; genus Alsobacter; species Alsobacter sp. SYSU BS001988. The sequence goes on from NZ_JBTAMK010000001.1 coordinate 727,250, forward strand.
ACGGCTTCGTCGCGGCCCTGAAGGCCCAGACCGCCATCGCGTTCAAGGAGCGTCTGCGCGGCATCGACCTCCTGGTCATCGACGACGTGCAGTTCCTGCAGGGCAAGTCGATCCAGCAGGAGTTCTGCCACACCATCAACGCGCTCATCGACGCCGGGCGGCAGGTGGTCATCGCGGCCGACCGCCCGCCGGCCGAGCTGGAGAGCCTGGACGAGCGCGTGCGCTCGCGCCTCGCCGGCGGCCTCGTGGTCGAGATGAGCTCCCTCGACGAGCAGCTCAGGGTGAAGATCCTCGACACCCGCATCGCGGCCGCCCGCGTCCACCATCCGGGCTTCGAGGTCAGCCCGGCGGTGGTGGGCTATGTGGCCCGCATGATCACCACCAACGGGCGCGATCTCGACGGGGCGGTGAACCGCCTCCTCGCCCACACCACGTTGTCCGGCCAGCTTCCGACCGTGGAGTCGACCGAACTGGCGATCCGCGATCTGGTGCGGTCCCGCGAGCCCAAGAAGGTGCGCATCGAGGACATCCAGAAGCTCGTCGCCACCCACTACAATGTCAGCCGCGCCGACATCCTGTCCTCGCGCCGGTCCGCCGGCGTGGTGAAGCCGCGGCAGATCGCGATGTATCTCTCCAAGCAGCTCACGCTGCGGTCGCTGCCGGAGATCGGGCGGCGGTTCGGAGGCCGCGACCACACGACCGTGCTGCACGCCGTGCGCAAGATCGAGGGCGCGGTGCAGGCGGATCCGGGCCTGCGCGACGACGTCGAACTCCTCAAGCGCATGCTGCAGGAGTGATCGGGGCGCCGCCGCGCCGCACGGCCCGAATCGACCGGGGATAAGCGCGGCCGGCAAGCCGCCCCCGGGCTTGCGGTCGGCTGATCGTCGCGGCATGGTGCTCGGCCCACGGACGGGCTGACCCGGCCGCCGATACACGAGCAAGCGCAGGTTGGACCATGAAGGTCACAGTCGAACGGGCCGCCCTTTTCAGGTCCCTCGGGCATGTCCACCGGGTGGTGGAGCGTCGGACCACGATCCCGATCCTGTCCAACGTCCTGATCCGCGCGGAAGCGGGCGAGCTCAGCCTGCGGGCCACGGACCTCGACCTGGAGGTGACGGAGCGCCTGGGCGCCGACGTCAGCCAGCCCGGCGCGATCACGGTGCCGGCCTATGTGCTCTACGACATCGTGCGCAAGCTGCCGGACGGCGCGCAGGTCTCCCTCGAGACCACCGGCGACACCGGCCAGGTCACCATCAAGTCGGGCCGCTCGCGGTTCACCCTGCAGGCGCTGCCGGAGACCGATTTCCCGGACCTGGCGGCGGGCGAGATGGGCTTCCGCTTCAAGGTGGTCGCCGGAGAGCTGCGGCGGCTGATCGAGAAGACCCAGTTCGCGATCTCCACCGAGGAGACCCGTTACTACCTCAACGGCATCTATCTCCACACGCTGGAGTCCGGCGGCAAGCCGGTACTGCGCGCCGTGGCCACCGACGGCCACCGCCTCGCCCGCGTCGAGACCGCGGCGCCGGAGGGCTCGGCCGGGATGCCGGGCGTCATCGTGCCCCGCAAAGCGGTGTCGGAGATCATCAAGCTCGTAGACGAAGCCGGGGAGGCCGTCGAGGTCGAGCTCTCGCCGACCAAGATCCGCCTCACCATGGGGCCGGTCGTGCTGACCTCCAAGCTGATCGACGGCACCTTCCCGGACTACCAGCGCGTCATCCCGTCCGGCAACGACAAGGACCTCGTGGTCGACAAGGCGGAGTTCGCCGCGGCGGTGGACCGCGTGTCGACCATCTCGTCGGAGCGCGGCCGGGCCGTGAAGCTCGCCATCGGGGATCGCCGGCTGACGCTGTCGGTCACCAATCCGGACTCCGGCTCGGCGACCGAAGAGATCGAGGTCGACTACGACGCGGCCCCGCTCGACATCGGCTTCAACGCCCGCTACCTGCTCGACATCACGGCGCAGCTGGAAGGCGACACCGCGCTGTTCAAGCTCGCCGACCCGGGCTCGCCCACGCTGGTGCAGGACCGGGAGGGCGCGGCGGCGCTCTACGTCCTGATGCCGATGCGGGTCTGAGTCCCGCCCCTTCTCCCGGCCAGGCGGCTGCGCGCCGAGCGCCGCGCAGCCCCGTGTCGCACGACGCGGCGTCGCGCCAGGGTTGCGGCCCGGTCGGCGGCGGCGCATGTGATGGACCATGAGCGCGCCGCTTCACCCCGTTCCCGACATCGCCGCTCCCGGCGCGCCTGCGCCGGCCGGCGCCCATGTGGCGCGCCTGCTGCTGTCCGACTTCCGCAGCTATCGGACGCTGGACCTGCCGGTCGCGGGCGGCCTGGTGGCGCTGACGGGCGAGAACGGCGCCGGCAAGACGAACATCCTGGAGGCGCTGTCGCTGTTCACCCCCGGTCGGGGGCTGCGGCGCGCGGAGCTGTCCGACATGGTTCGCTCCGGCGCGTCCGCCGGCTTCGCGGTCTCGATCGAACTCGCGACGCCCCAGGGGGACGTGCAGATGGGCACGGGTGTGGAGCGGTCCGAGCCGGACGGCTCCCTCTCGCGGCGCTGCCGCATCGACCGCGCGCCGGCAGGTTCGCCCGCCGCCTTCTCCGAGCATCTGCGGGTGGTGTGGCTGACGCCCGCCTTCGACGGCCTCTTCGCGGGGGCCGCCGGCGACCGCCGCCGCTTCCTCGACCGGCTCGTGCTGGCGGTGGACAGCGAGCATGGCGGCCGCGTCAACGCGCTGGACCGGGCGTTGCGGTCGCGCAACCGCCTGCTGGCCGAGGACCGGCTCGACCACGCCTGGCTCGACGCCGTCGAACGCGAGGCGGCGGAGACCGCCGTCGCGGTGTCGGCGGCGCGGCGCGAGACCGTGGAGCGCCTCGCCGCCCTGATCGCGGCGACGCGCGACGACGCCTCCCCGTTCCCCTGGGCGGCGATCGCGCTGGAAGGTCCGCTCGAGGCCGATCTCGCCCGCCGCCCCGCGCTGGACGTGGAGGACGCCTATCGCGACCTGCTGCGCGAGTCCCGCCTGCGGGACCGCGCCGCAGGCCGCACCCTGGTCGGCCCCCAGGCGGCGGACCTCGTGGTCCGGCATGGCCCCAAGGACGTCGCCGCCGCCAGCGCGTCCACCGGCGAGCAGAAGGCCTTGCTGATCGGGCTGGTGATCGCGCATGCGCGGCTGGTCGCCGCCATGACGGGGCTCGCCCCGCTGGTGCTGCTCGACGAGATCGCCGCCCATCTCGACCCGCGCCGCCGTGTGGCCCTCTACGAGACCCTGGCCGGGCTGGGCTCGCAGGTCTGGATGACGGGCGCGGACGCCTCCGCCTTCGCCGGGCTGCCGAGCGGCGGCGAGACCTTCGAGGTGACGCCGGGGGCGGTCCGGCCCATGACGGCCGCGTCGTGAACGGGCGCGCCTGCCAACCTGGTCCGGGCGGCCATGAAATCGCCCCCACGAAGCCCCATATGGGATAAGAGATTTGCTGGGTTTCGGCGATGCTGCGCCGTGACGGGCCCCCGGGCCCGCCGCGGCGGGCCGAAGCCCGGCCGGAGCGTGCGGAGGCGGCCGCTCCAGACTATGATCCGACAGCCGAATCAGAGCGTTCGAGGACATCCACCCCCATGGCAGAAGCAGCCCGCCGCGAAGAGCCGGAAAACGTTTATGGCGCGGACTCGATCAAGGTCCTCAAGGGCCTCGACGCCGTCCGCAAGCGCCCCGGCATGTATATCGGCGACACCGACGACGGCTCGGGCCTGCATCACATGGTCTACGAGGTCGTGGACAACGCCATCGACGAGGCGCTCGGGGGCCATGCCGACCTGGTCACGGTGACGCTGAACCCGGACGGGTCCGTGACGGTCACCGACAATGGCCGCGGCATCCCGGTCGACATGCACGAGGAAGGCGTCTCGGCGGCCGAGGTCATCATGACCCAGCTGCATGCGGGCGGAAAGTTCGACCAGAACTCCTACAAGGTTTCGGGCGGCCTGCACGGCGTCGGCGTCTCCGTCGTGAACGCGCTGTCGCAGATGCTGAAGCTGCGCATCTGGCGCAACGGCTTCGAGCACGAGATGTCGTTCACGCATGGCGTGGCGGATTCGCCCCTGCGCGTGCTCGGCCCCTCCGACGGCAAGCGCGGCACGGAGGTCACCTTCCTGCCGTCCGAGCAGACCTTCACGATGGTGGAGTTCGACTACGCCACCCTGGAGCACCGGCTGCGCGAACTCGCCTTCCTGAATTCGGGCGTGCGGATCGTGCTCACCGACGCCCGCCACTCAGAGGTGGTGCGCGAGGAGATGCTCTACGAAGGCGGCCTCGAAGCCTTCGTGCGCTATCTCGACCGGGCCAAGTCGCCGATCATCTCGTCGCCCCTGATGGTGCGCGCCGAGCGCGACGGCATCACGGTCGAGGCCGCGCTGTGGTGGAACGACAGCTACCACGAGAACGTGCTCTGCTTCACCAACAACATCCCGCAGCGCGACGGCGGCACCCACCTGGCCGGCTTCCGCGGCGCGCTCACCCGCCAGGTGACCGGCTATGGCGAGAGCTCCGGAATCACCAAGAAGGAGAAGGTCGGCCTCACCGGCGACGACTGCCGCGAGGGCCTGACCGCCGTCCTCTCGGTGAAGGTGCCCGACCCGAAATTCTCGTCGCAGACCAAGGACAAGCTGGTTTCGTCCGAGGTGCGCCCCGTCGTCGAGAACTGCCTGAACGAGGCGCTTGCGACCTGGTTCGAGGAGCATCCCGCCGACGCCAAGGCCATCGTCAGCAAGGTCGTGGAGGCCGCCGCGGCCCGCGAAGCCGCCCGCAAGGCGCGCGAACTCACCCGCCGCAAGGGCGCGCTCGACATCGCGTCCCTGCCCGGCAAGCTCGCCGACTGCCAGGAGCGCGATCCGTCCAAGGCCGAGCTCTTCATCGTCGAGGGCGACTCGGCCGGCGGCTCCGCCAAGCAGGGCCGCAACCGCGAATACCAGGCCGTGCTGCCGCTGCGCGGCAAGATCCTCAATGTGGAGCGCGCCCGGTTCGACAAGATGCTGTCCAGCCAGGAGATCGGAACGCTGATCACCGCGCTGGGCACCGGCATCGGCAAGGAAGAGTTCAACGCCGACAAGCTGCGCTATCACAAGATCATCATCATGACGGACGCGGACGTGGACGGAAGCCACATCCGCACCCTGCTGCTGACGTTCTTCTTCCGGCAGATGCCGGAGCTGATCGAGCGCGGCCACATCTTCATCGCCCAGCCGCCGCTCTACAAGGTGACGCGCGGCAAGTCCCAGCAATACCTGAAGGACGAGCGCGCCCTGGAGGACTACCTCATCGAGCAGGGCGTCGACGGCGCGCTGCTGCGGACGTCCAGCGGCGAGGAGCGCACCGGCCGCGACCTCAAGGCGCTGGTCGAGGAGGCCCGCATCGTCCGCAACCTGCTGAACGGGCTGCATTCCCGCTACGACCGCTCGGTCGTCGAGCAGGCGGCGCTGGCCGGGGCGCTGCACGCCGTCACGGACGAGCCCGCCGCCGAGGCGAACGCGGTCGAGGTGGCGCGCCGCCTCGACCTGATCGCCGACGACATCGAGCGCGGCTGGACCGGCCGGGTCGAGAGTGGCGGCTACGTGTTCGAGCGCACCATCCGGGGCGTCAGGCACTCGGCCGTCCTCGACGCCCATCTGCTGGCCTCGGCCGACGCCCGCAAGCTGGACGAGCACGCCGCGCCGCTGCGCGAGGTGTTCGCCGCGCCCGCCCTGCTCAGCCGCAAGGGCGACGAGACGCAGGTCGCGGCCGCGGTCGGGCTGTTCGACGCCATGACGGCGGTCGGCCGCAAGGGCCTGACCCTGCAACGCTACAAGGGCCTCGGCGAGATGAATCCGGAGCAGCTGTGGGAGACCACGCTGGACCGCTCGATCCGCTCGCTGCTGCAGGTGCGGGTGAAGGAGGTCGCCGACGCCGACGACATCTTCACCAAGCTGATGGGCGACGTGGTCGAGCCGCGCCGCGACTTCATCCAGTCGAACGCGCTGTCCGTCGCCAACCTGGACGTCTGAGCGCGCCGCGCGGGGACGCCTGCCGCGCCGCGATCCGACGCGGAACCAAAGCCAAGCTTGAGCGTTGGAGCTCGATGCCCGAGGCCCGCCATCTGACGCGGGCTCGGGCGCTCAAGCGGGGCTCCCCATTCCCAATCGGCTGCCAATCCTGTCTCTGGACGTGCGAGGGCGCGCATGCGCGCTCCGGGCCTCCGCCGTGCGCGAGGTGCTGCCGCTGCCGCGCCTGCACAGGCCGCCGGAGGCGCCGGCGGCGCTGGCGGGCTTCATGGATGTGGGCGGCGCGGTCATTCCCGTCGTGCGGCTCGACGTCCTGCTCGGCCTTTCCGGCGAGGACGACGCGGACCTCTTCTACGGGCATGTGGTGCGCCTGCGGCAGGACGCGGCCGGCGGTCGCGTCGGAATGCTGGTCGACCGAGTCACGGCCATGCGGAGCGTCAGCCCCGACGATCTCCTTCCTGTGCGGGACGACCAGAGCCTGAACGGCCTGGTGGAGGCCGAGATCAGCGACGACGGCGCCCTCACCTCGCTGCTCGCCGCGGATCGGCTGCTGCTGGAGCATGAGCGAGCCGCCCTGGCGCAGTGGTCCCGCCGCGCGGCCGAGCGGGCCGCCCAGTGGTCGCCGGCCCCATGATGACGACCCGAAAGCCCGGCGACGGACTGCTGCGCGACGAGGCCGCCTTCCGCATCCTGAAGGACGCGGTCGTGGCCCGCACCGGCCACCATTACTATGACGACAAGGACGACCTCCTCTGGGAGAAGCTCGCCAAGCGCCTGCGCGCGGCGGGCGTCCGGACCGTGCAGGATTACCTCGCCCGGCTCGGCTCGCCGGTGGCGGGCGAGGCGGAATGGAACGCGCTCGAAGCCGAGATCACGATCGGGGAGACGTTCTTCTTCCGCTTCGCCGAGCAGTTCGAGGCGCTGCGGCGCAACATCCTGCCCGCCATCATCGAGCGCAACCGCGAGACGCGGCGGATCCGCATCTGGAGCGCCGGATGCTCGACGGGCGCGGAGGCCTATTCGGTCGCGATCGTCCTGCGCGAGTTGCTGGGCGACGCCATCCCCGAGTGGAGCGTCGGCGTGGTCGGGACGGACATCAACGACGACGTGCTGGCGGCGGCGCGGCAGGCCACCTACGGGAAATGGACGCTGCGCTCCATGCCGGCGGAGGACCGCGCGCGCTGGTTCACCGCGCCCGGCCCCGACGGGCCCTGGACGCTGAAGCCCGCCTTCCGGGGCCTGGCGCATTTCGAGCGGCACAACCTCGTCAGCCTGGCGGAGGGCGCATCGCCGCTGCAGTTCACCGGCTTCGACCTGATCCTGTGCCGGAACGTGCTGATCTATTTCCACGCCGACGCCGTCGCCCGCATCGTGACGGGGCTGGCCGACTGCCTCGCGCCGGAAGGCTGGCTCCTGGTGGGGCACGCCGAGTCCAGTCCGGCCTTCGTCGGCGCGCTGGACGCGGTGGAGTTGCCCGGAACGATGGCGTTCCGGCCCAAGGGGGCGCTCCGGCCGGACAGCGCCGCTCCGGCCGACGTCCCGACGGCCCCCGCCCCCGTCGTCGCGCCCGACCGGCGCATCCGCCCCGGCCCGTCGCGGGCCGGCTCCGCGGCGGAGCGGGCGAGGCGGTCGGCGCAGCCGCCGCTTCGGCCCGCGCCCCTGCCGCAGTCCCTGGATCCGGCCCCGGCGGCGTCCGCAAGCGGCGCGGAGGCGCTGGCCCGCCTGCGCGAGACGGCGGACCGGGGAGACCTGGAGGGCGGACTGGCGCTCGCCGCCCGGGCGCTCGCGGCGGAGCCCGCCAACCCGGCGCTCTTCTACTATCGCGGCCTGATCGGCCGGGCGCAGGACCAGGCCGCCGAGGCCGAGGCGGCCTTCCGGCGCGCCATCTATCTCGACCGGTCCTTCGTAATGGCGCATTACCAGCTGGGCCTGCTGCTGACCGGCCGCGGCGATCTTGGCGGAGGCCGCCGCGCGCTGCGCAACGCCGCGGCCCTGGCGGCCGCCCTGCCGGCCGACGCCGAACTGCCGGAAGGCGACGGCATGACGGCCGGCGCCCTGCGCACCCTGGCGCGGCTGACCATGAGCCCCGTCGCATGAGCCCGAGCCGGATCCAGGCCCCCGCCCCGGACGGGCTCGGCCAAGAGCGCCGCGAGCGCATTCTGGACGAGCGCACGCGCGAGCTCGCGCTCCGCCGCCGCGTCCGCAAGGCTGCCCCGGAAGGCGCGCTTTATCTCGTCTGCACGGTGGGCCGGAACGTCTTCGGCCTGCCGCTGGCCTGCGTCGCGAGGGCCCTGCCGGCGCAGGCCTGCACGCCGGCCCCGCGCGCCTCGCCGGAGCTGCTGGGCCTCTTCGCCCACGAAGGCCGCACCGTGGCGGCGGTGGATCTCGGCGTGGCGCTCGGCGTCTCGGACCCGCGGCCCGGGACCTCGGCCGCGGGCTGCTTCGTGCTGACCCGCCAGGAGGAGCCCCGCACGGCGCTGCGCGTCGACGCCGCCGACGCCGTCCTGCGCCTCGCCCCGGCGCAGCGGCCCGAAGCCCTCGGCCGGGAGGCCGGGGCCGGCTACGTCACCGCCTATGCGGACCTGCCCTCCTCCGCCGTCCCGACGGTCGTCGCCCTGCTGGACGTCGACAAGCTGCTGCGCACGCTGTCCCAGTCGTCCTCGCATCCCGGAGTTTGAAAACGTGTCGGTCTCGATCGCAAACCGCATCCTGCTCGGGTTCTTGGCCGTGCTCGGCCTCATGCTGGCCCTCGCCCTCTACTCGCTGGGCCAGATCTCCGAGGTGAAGGACGCCAACGAGACGATCGTGAGCCGCAATATCACGATGCTGCGGCAGCTCTCGTCCATCCGCGACGGCCACAACAGGGCGCAGGACGCCCGCGAGGCGATCGTGACCCGCTCGCTGCTGCGTGCGCTGGGGCGCGACGCCGCCGGCGATGACGCGCTGCAGGCCTGGCGCCGCGAGACGACGGCCACCGAATCCACGCTGGCCCAGGCCGCCTCCTCGGCCGAGACCTGGCGGGACCAGGCGCTCAATCCCGAGCGGGCCGACGCTTGGCGGCGCATCGCGCTCGTCCTCGCCGACGCCGGCGCGGAGTATCGCCAGCTCCAGGCGGCCAGCGAAAGGCAGATCGCCGCCGCCCAGGCCAACGACGTGGCGGCGATCGCCGGGGCCGACCAGGCGATCGCCACCAGCCGGGTCAATTTCGGCCGGCTGATGGGATCCGCCGAGGACGTCATGAACGCCGCCATCGGGGCCGGGCAGCGGCGCGTGGCCGGCGTCTATGAGGAGAGCCGCGTCTCCATCATGGCGGCGCTCGCCATCGCGGCGGCGCTCGGGCTGCTGATCGCCTTCGCGATCCGCCGATCGATCACCCAGCCGCTGCACGCCTTCATGGCCTTCGTAGAGCGCGTCGGCGAGGGCGACCTCAGCGGCCGGACCGCCACGACCGGGCCGCACGAGATCGCCCGGCTGGGGACCACCCTGAACGGGATGGTCGAAGGGCTGCGCCAGCTCTCGCGCCAGAGCCGGGACGCGACCGAGAACCTCAACGCCGCCGCCGCCGAGATCCGGGCGTCCACGCAGGAACAGGCCGCCAGCGTCGAGGAGCAGCTCGCCGCCGTGCAGGAGACCGCCGCGACCGTGGACGAGATCACCCATGCGGGCGCGCAGATCGGCAAGCGCGCCCAGGAGGTGATCGCCTCCGCGCAGGCCACCGCGGTGACCAGCAACGCCGGCCTCAGCGCCGTCGACGAGACCGCCCGGGCGATGGACTCCATCCGCGACCAGGCGGAGGCCGTGGCCGAGAACATCGTGGCGCTCAGCGAGAAGACGCAGGCCATCGAGGAGATCACCTCGACGGTGAACGACATCTCCGAGCGCTCGCATCTGCTGGCGCTCAACGCCGCCATCGAGGCGGCGGGCGCGGGCGAGAGCGGGCAGCGCTTCGCCGTCGTGGCGGCCGAGATGAAGATGCTGGCCGACCAGGCCAAGGAGGCGACCGCCCAGGTGCGCTCCATCCTGGGCGACATCCAGCGCGGCATCAATTCGTCCGTCATGCTCACCGAGGAGGCGGTGAAGCGCGTCGCCGCCGGCAAGGAGCGGACGGACACGACGCAACGCACCATCGAGGAGATCACGGCGCGGGTCCAGGAGAGCGTCCAGACCTTCCAGCAGATCGTCGCATCCACCAACCAGCAGCAGCTCGGCATCGAGCAGGTGATGGGCGCCCTGCAGAACATCCGGCAGGCCAGCCAGCAGACCGCGGCCGGGACGCGCCAGCTCGATTCCGCCGCGGCCAATCTCAGCAGCCTGTCCCAGCAGCTGCTCGGACTGGCCGAGCGCTACCGGTTCTGAGACGCAGCCGCAGTGTCAGACCTCCACGCCCAGCTCCTGGCGGCCTTCGACGCCGAATACCGCGACCACCTCGCGGCGATCCGGCGTGAGCTCGCCCGGTCGGAGCACGGGCAGGGCGGCGACATCCGCGACGCGTTCAGGCGCGCCCACAGCCTCAAGGGCGCGGCCCGGGCCGTCGACCTGCCGGCCATCGAGGAGCTCGCGCACCGGCTGGAGACCGCCTTCAGCCGCGCGCTCGATAGCGAATTGGCGCTCGACCGCGCCGGCGTCTCGGTGATCGAGCTCGGCCTCGATGCGGTGGAGGCCTATGCGTCGGACGTCGCCGCAGGCGGCTCGCCGCGCTACCCGGACGCGGCGCTCGCGGCGCTGGAGGACCTGCTGGCCGGGCGCGCCGCATCCCTGGCGGCTTCCGCCGGCTCGCCGGCCGCGGACGAACCGGAACCGGCGGACGCCTCGCCGCAGCCGCTCGGGCCGGAGGGCCCGGAGCCCGGCAATGTCGAATATCTGCGCGTCAGCGCCGTCCAGATCGACGAGCTGTCGGACGCCATGCACCGGCTCTCGGACCGGATCCGGGCCGGCGACAGGGCGCTCGAGGCCCTGCCGCGCATCGAGGCCGAGATCGCCGGCTTGCGCCGGGACCTGGCGGCGGACCGGGGCGCGAGCGGCCGCGGGCCGTCGGGCGCGGGCGAAGCCGGGCGGCGCGTGGAGGCGCTGTCGCGGTCGGTCCTCGGCGTCAGGACGCTGCACAGGAACGCCGCCGTGGCGGTGGACCAGCAGGCCCGCCGCGTGCGGGACCGCATCGACCAGCTGTCGCTGGTGACGGTGGACACGATCTTCGGCGGCTTCGGACGCATCCTGCGCGACCTCGCCCGGAGCGAGGGCCGGGACGTGGAGGTTCAGGTCTCGGGCCTCGACCTGCAGGCGGACCGGCGCGTGCTGCAGGCGCTCAAGGATCCGGTTATGCACGTGCTGCGCAACGCCCTGAGCCACGGGGCCGAAGCCGCGCAGGACCGCCTCGCCGCGGGCCGGCCGGCGCATCTCTCGGTGACGCTGGCGTTCCGATCCCAGGCCGGGCGGCTGATCGTCGCGGTCCGGGACGACGGCCGCGGGCCGGACCTGCGACGCATCGAGGAGGTGGCGATCGAGCGCGGCCTGCTGCCGCGCCGCGCCGCGGACCAGCCCGCGCCGCCCGCCGACCATCTCCTGTCGCTCGTCTTCGAGCCGCAATTCTCCACCGCGCCGCAGGTCGACCGCATGGCGGGCCGGGGCATGGGGCTCTCGGTCGTGGCCGAGGCGGCGCGGCGCCTGCACGGCCACGTGATGCTGCGGCCCGGCCGGCCGCGGGGCGCGGAGGTCACGATCTCGGCGCCGCTGCTGGCCACGCGCCAGACTCTGCTGCTGGCGCGCGTCGGAGCGCGCGACGTCGGCCTGCCCACGCATGCGGTCGAGACGCTGCTGCGCCTGCCCGTCGCCTCCCTCCAGAGCGTCGAAGGCCGGCCGGCCGCCCGGATCCGGACGGGGGGTCAGGACATTACCGTGCCGGTGGTCGCCCTCTCCGCCCTGATCGACGCCGCCGAGACCCCGCTGCCGGTCGAGGCCGGCCACATCAAGGCGATCCTGCTGCGGCGGGGCGACAGACGGTGCGCGGTGGCGGTGGACATGTTCCTTGACGTGCAGACGGTGGTGGTGGGCGCAGCCCCCATGCGGGGACGCGACGCCTCGTTCGTGTCCGGCGCGGTGCTGCTGGACGGCGACCGGCCGGCGCTGGCGCTCGACCCTGAAGCCATCGTCGACCAGTGGCTGCGCGACCAGGCCTCCGTCTCGGGCGGGCGCTTCGGCCTGGCGGACCTGCACGCGCCCGCCGAGCGCGCCCCGGCCACGATCCTGGTGGTGGACGACTCGATCACCACCCGCACGCTGGAGAAGAGCATCCTGGAGGCCCAGGGCTACCGCGTCCTGCTCAGCGTCGACGGCCTCGACGCGCTGTCCCGGCTGCGCTCGGGCGAGGCGCTGGTCGACCTCGTCGTCGCGGACGTCGAGATGCCGCGCATGGACGGCTTCGGCCTGCTGCAGGCGATCCGCAACGACCCGGGCCTGGCCGACATCCCGGTGATCCTGATGACGTCGCGGGCCAGCCAGGAGGACGTCCGCAAGGGATTGGAGCTGGGCGCGCGCGCCTACATCACCAAGCAGAATTTCGATCAGCGCGAGCTGCTCGCCACCATAGGACAGCTGTTGTGATCGGCGCGGCGAAGCTCCCCGTCCGGGTGATGATCGTCGAGGATTCGCCGGTGGTGAGCCGGCTCCTGGCCCACATCATCGCGCGGGACCCGCGTCTCGAGCTCGCCGCCGTCGTCGAGACCGCCGAGGACGCGCTGCGCGAGATCCACCGGGTCCGCCCGGACGTCATCTCGATGGACATCCGCCTGCCCGGCATGGACGGGATCGAGGCGACGCGCCGCATCATGAGCGAGACGCCGACCCCGATCGTCGTCATCGCGGCCAGCGTGGAGGACGCCGCCCTCAAGATCTCGATGAACGCGCTGCGGGCGGGCGCGCTGTCGGTGGTCGAGAAGCCCGTGGGAATCTCCAACGCCGGCTATGAGGCGGCGGCCGAGAACATCTGCACGCAGCTCTACATCATGAGCCAGGTGCCGGTGATCCGCCGCCGCCTGTCGGCCGGCGCCGCTCCCGCCCGCCCGGCCGCCGCCGGCGAGGAGCCGGCGCGGGAGCGCCCGTCCATCATGGCGATCGCGGCGTCGACCGGCGGTCCGCCGGCGCTGGCCCGGATCCTCGGCGCCCTGCCGGCGTCCTTCCCGGTCCCCATCCTGCTGGTCCAGCACATGGGCGCGCCCTTCATGGCCGGCTTCGCGTCCTGGCTCGACGGCCTCACGCCGCTCTCGGTGGCGGTGGCGCGGCCGGGCGAGACGCCCGCGCCGGGCTGCGTCCATGTCGCCCCGGGCGACCGCCATCTCGCGCTGGGCGGCGACGGCGCCCTGCGCATCGGCGCCGAGCCGCCCGTCGGCGGGCAGCGCCCGTCGGCGAACACCCTGTTTCAGTCGCTCGCCGCGGTGGGTCCCCGGGCCATCGGCGTGCTGCTGACCGGCATGGGCGAGGACGGCGCGCGCGGCCTGGTGGAGATGCGCAAGGCCGGGGCCTACACGATCACCGAAGATGAGAGCACCGCCGTCGTCTACGGCATGCCGGGGGTCGCCATGCGGCTCGGCGGCTCACGGGCCAGCCTGCCGCTGGACCTGATCGCGCCGCGGCTGCTGCGGCTGGTCGGGAGGGACGCGTAATGGCCGAGCCGGCGCGCCCCACCATCCTGCTGGTCGAGGACTCCAGGACGCAGGCCCTCAAATTCGGCCACAGCCTGGAGGCGCATGGCTATGCGGTCGACTGGGTGGCGACCGCCGAGGAGGCGCTCGACCGCCTCAACGGCCCGCTGCCGGACCTCGTCATCGCCGACTACCACCTGCCGGGCATGAACGGCGACGGGCTGGCGCGCCAGATCCGCCTGAACGTCCGCACCCGGACGATCCCGGTGATGATGCTCACGGAGGCGCGCGAGCACGGCATCGAGCGAAAGGGCCTGGAGAGCGGCGCCGACGCCTATGTTCCGAAATCCGTCGCCGACGACATCATGGCGCTGCGCATCAAGGCGCTGCTGCGCCGGTCGGAAGCGCCGCCCGCCGCGGCCGAGCCCGGCCCCGCCGGGGCGTCGCGCGACCATGGCGCGTATCGCCGTCCCACGCTGCTGGTCATCGACCCGAGCGGGCGCGAGCTCGCCTTCCTGCGCGACCTCCTCACGTCGGAAGGCTACACGGTGGAGATGGCGGCCGGCGCCGAGGGCGCGCGCGACCTCGCCGGGCGAAGCGTCCCGCTGGACGGCGTCATCCTTGGCCTGTTCCAGGGCGCGGCGGCCGACATCGCGCTCTGCAAGGCGGTGGACGCCGTCCGCACCGGCCTGGACGGCGCCGCGGACGGTCCGAGTTTCCCGATCTTCGCCGTGCAGCGTGCGACCGACCCCCGCCGGGAGGGCCTCGCCGACATCTTCGCCAGCGGCGCCGACGACGTGGTGGCCGTCGACGTGGACGCCGACGTGCTGGTGGTTCGCATCCGCGCCCTCGTGCGCCGCAAGCTCGTGCGCGACGAGAACCGCCGCATCGAGCGCGAGTGGCGCGAGCAGCAGCTCGACCTGCAGCGGGCCCGGGCCGAGACCCTGGCCGCTGAGGCGCGCGCCTCGATGGCGGAGGCGCTGTCGAACGCCAACGCCGAGCTCGAAGCCGCCAACGCCCAGCTCAAGGACGCGCAGGCCAAGCTGGTCCAGGCCGCCAAGATGGCGTCGCTGGGCGAGCTCGTGGCCGGCATCGCGCATGAGATCAACAACCCGCTCGCCTTCATCCTGGCGCACCAGTCGACCGTAGAGCGGCTGCTCGGGCAGGCTTCGGAGGAGCTCGGGCCGGAGCTTCGCGCCGCGCCGGCCATCGAAAAGGCCAAGCAGCGCGTCACCTCCATGCGGGTCGGCCTGAAGCGCATCGAGGACATCGTGGCCAACCTCCGCAAATTCTCGCGCCTGGACGAAGGCGAGTTCCAGACCGTGGACGTGCCGGCCTCGATCGAGACGGTGCTGGCCCTCCTGGCCCACAAGCTCGCGGGCGGCGTCGAGGTGATCCGCCGCTATGAGGGCGACCGGGAGCTCTACTGCTCCTCGGCCCTGCTCAATCAGGTCGTCATGAACATCGTCGGCAACGCCGCGGACGCGATGGGCGGCCGCGGGACCATCCAGATCCGCACCGCCAGCGACGCCGAGACCTACACGATCGAGATCCTCGACAGCGGGCCGGGCGTGCCCGAGGAGCTGCGCGAGCGCATCTTCGAGCCGTTCTTCACGACCAAGCCGGTCGGCGCGGGCACCGGCCTCGGACTGGCGATCTCGTTCAGCGTCGTCCAGGCGCACCAGGGCTCCCTCACGGTCGGCTCGGGGCCGGACGGGGGCGCGCTCTTCACCATCACGATACCCAGGCGGAACCGGTCATGAGCATGCACGAAGCCATCGCGGCCGGGCGCGGGACCATCCTGGTGGTGGACGACGAACCGGACATCCTCGTCGCCCTCGACGACCTGCTGGGGGGCGACTACGAGGTCCTGTCCAGCTCCTCCCCGGCCGATGCGCTCGAGCTCCTGAGGGCCCGGCCGGACGTGCTCGTCATCGTTTCGGACGAACGCATGCCCGGCATGATGGGGCACGTCTTCCTGCGCCAGGCCCGTTCGGTCAGCCAGGCCGAGGCCATCCTGCTCACGGGCTACGCCGATCTCCCGGCGGTTGTCGGCGCGGTGAACGAGGGCGGCATCAGCGGCTATGCGCCGAAGCCCTGGGACCCGAACGCGCTGCGCAGCATGGTGGCGGGCGCGGTGGAGCGTCGGCGCCTGAAGCTGGAGCTGCAGACCGAGCGGGCGCTGCTGCGCGGGCTCCTCGACAACATCCCGGACGCGATCGCCTTCAAGGACGCGGAGGGCCGCTTCGTGCGCCTGAACGACCGCAAGGCCGCGATGCTGGGGGCCAGCCCGACCGACTGCATCGGCCGGCGGGAGGACGACTTCGTCGACGCCGATCGCGCCGCCGCCGTCGCGGCGGCTGAACGCGAGGTGGCCGCCACGGCCGTCTCCGCCGAGGTCACCGAGGAAGTGGCCGCCGAGGGGGGCCCGCGCTGGCGCGTGGTGACCCGCACGCCCATCATCGGCCCGACCGGCTCGGTCGACTTCATCGCCGCCATCGAGCGCGACGTCACCGAGCAGCGCAGGCTCGACGCGCGCCTGCGCCAGGCGGAGAAGATGCAGGCGCTGGGGACGCTGGCCGGCGGCGTCGCGCACGACTTCAACAACCTGCTCACCGCCGTGCTGGGGAGCATCGACCTGGCGGCGCGCCGGATCGAGGACAATCCCCGGGTCTCGCGCCTGCTGGCCAACGCCGCCTACGCGGCGCGGCGGGGCGCCAGCCTGACGCATCGACTTCTCAGCTTCAGCCGCCAGCGTGAGCTGGAGCCCCGCGTCGTCAATCCCAACGTCGTTCTGGCCGAGATGAGCGACCTGCTGTCGCGCACGCTGGGCGGCATGGTGCAGATCGAGAAGGACTGCGCACCCGACCTGTGGTCGGTGATGATCGATCCCGCGCAGCTCGAACTGGCTGTGCTCAACCTGTGCATCAACGCCCGCGACGCCATGCCGGAGGGCGGCCTGCTGACGCTCTCCACCCGCAACGTGGTGGCGGTCGAAGGCGACGAGCTGTCGCTCACGCCCGGCGAATACGTGCTCTTGAGCGTGCGCGACACCGGCTCGGGCATTCCGCCCGAGGTGCTCGCCCGCATCTTCGAGCCGTTCTTCACCACCAAGGAGGTCGGCAAGGGCACCGGCCTCGGCCTCTCGATGGTGTATGGCCTGGTGCAGCAATCGGGCGGGCTGGTGGACGTCGAGACCGCCCCGGGCGCCGGGACGGTGATGAACCTCTACCTCCCGCGCAGCACGGAGGAGCCGCTGCCCGACCTCGCCGTGGAGGACGGTCCGGCCCAGGCGCGGGGCGGCGTCCGGATCCTCATCGTCGACGACGACCGGGAGGTGCGCTCGGTGACGGCGCAGTTCCTGCAGGAGCTCGGCTTCGAGGTGCGGGAGGCGGTGTCGGCCGCCGAGGCGCTGCGGATCCTCGCGCAGGCCGAGCCGCCGGGCCTGGTCATCGCGGACGTCGCCATGCCGGAGATGAACGGCATCGAGCTCGCCAACCAGATGCGGTCCGACTACCCCAGGATCCCGGTGCTGCTGGTCACCGGCTATGCGGACCTGTCCGGAGCCCAGGTGGACTTCGCCATGATCCACAAGCCCTTCCAGCTTGAAGGCCTGAACCAGGCGGTCAGCAAGCTCCTCCGGGGCCGCCCGGCCGCCGGGTGATCCACGCCCGGACGCAAAAAGCCCCGGACCGCGAGGCCGGGGCTTTGACGCTCGTCTCGGATCAGCCGGTCAGATGGCCGACTGGATCCACTTGGTCAGGCCGCCCTTGGAGTCGGCGCCGACCTTCTGGGACGCGATCTTGCCGTCCTTGAACAGAAGCAAGGTGGGGATCGACCGGATGCCGAACTGGCCGGCGACGTTCGGGTTCTCGTCCACGTTCAGCTTCACGATCTTGACCTTGCCGTCCATCTCCTTGGCGATCTCCTCGAGCGCCGGGGCGATCATGCGGCAGGGACCGCACCACTCGGCCCAGAAGTCGACGACGACCGGCTGGGATGCCTGGAGCACGTCGGCTCCGAAGCTGCTATCGGTGACTTTCTCGGTCATGAAGCCTCGCAGGATGATCGTGGGCGCGGAGGAGTCCGGCCCGGTTGTGGGGGAAGCTATGGAGCGAGACCCCCAGCGTCAAGGGACGCGTCACGCAGCTTTGATCCGCGCCAGCGCGGCGTCCAGCGCGCCGGGCGCGATCTCGTCCACTCTCGGCCCCGCCGTCCAGATCAGCAGGCAGCGGACCGGCCGGTCGGGATAGAGCCGCGCCAGGAGCGCCCGGTACACGGCGAGCTGCGCCACATAGGTCTCGGGCGGCGTCTCGGGCGGCGCGCCGGTCTTGAAATCCGCCACCATGACGGCCTCGGGCGTGACCGCCAGGCGGTCGATCTGTCCGGAGACGCTGGTCGCGGGCTCGCCCGGCCTCAGCTGGAGGGATCCGGCGATGGGCGCCTCGGCCCTGCTGAGGGGGCCGAACAGGGCGGCGAGCTCGGGACGGTCGAGCACCGCCAGCACGTCGCGCACCAGCGCGTCGCGGCGCTCGGCCTCCATCGACCCGGCGCGCGCCGCCACGAGCCGCTCGGCCGCAAGGCGGCGCAGGGGCGCAGGGACGCCCGGCAGGGTCTCCAGCAGCGTGTGGACGACCCGCCCGGCGACGCGCGCGTCGCGGCCCCGCGCGCCGGCGCCGGCCCTGGCCGGCGAGGCGTCGGCCGCCTCGACGGCGCTCGACGGGCGCAGCGGCGGCCGGGCCGCCGTCTCGGCCGGAGCGGGCGCGGCCAGCCATGCGGGCGGGGGCGGCTCGGCCGCGCGCGCGAGGCCGGCGGACGCCTCCTCCCGCGGAAACGGCCGCGACTGGCGCCGCAACACCTGGCCCGGCTCGCCCTCGGCCGGGCGGGCCTCCATCAGGGGCTCCAGCGTGGCGCGGATCATGTCGTACCAGCAGCGGTCGCCGCGGCCGTTGGCCCCCTCGAAGCCGCAGACATAGAGACGGTCGCGGGCGCGCGTCATCGCCACGTAGAGGAGCCGGTGATACTCGTCGCGGGCGGCGTCGCGGGCGCGCTGGCGGCTGGCGCGGATCACGCGCGAATCGCATTTCTGGCTGGGCGACCAGACCGGCAGGTCCAGCTCCTTCGCGCCGTCCCGGTAGGACAAGGCGAGGATGGGATGGTCGTGATGGCCGTTCGGGGCCGAGCAGGTGTCGGCCATGAACACGATCGGGGCCTCCAGGCCCTTGGCGCCGTGCACCGTCATGACGCGGACCTCGCCGCGGCCGGCCTCCATGTCGCGCTTCACCGTCAGGTCGGCGGCCGACATCACGCTGAGGAAGAGCCCGAGCGAAGGCGTCTCGCGATGCTCGTGGTCCAGCGCCAGCCGGAGGAACTCGTCCACGGCGTCGCCGGCCTCGGGACCGAGCCGGGACAGCATGGCCCGGCGCCCGCCGTCCGGCCCCAGCACGGCGGCGTAGAACCCGAACGGGCCCGTCGAGGCCGCCAGCCTGCGCCAGCGGTCCAGCCGCTCGCGCGCCGGCGCAAAGCGCGGATCGACCGCCCGGTCCAGCGCGGCGGACAGGCTCCCCGGGCGGTCCGCCGCGAGGTCGTAGAGGGCGTCCTCGTCGAGGCCGAACAGAGGCGATTTCAGCGCCGTCGCGAGCGTCAGGTCGTCGCCCGGCAGCAGGCAGGCCCGGCCCAGCGCCACGAGGTCCATGACGGCGATATGACTGGTGAGGGCCAGCCTGTCGGCGCCCGCCACAGGCACGCCGGCGTCCTTCAGGGCGCGGATCACGGCTTCGAAGAAGGCGTTGCGGCTGCGCACCAGGATCAGGACGTCGCCCGGCGAGATCAGCCGCCCCGCCTCGTCGCCGACGGTCGACCAGCGCCGGACGAGGCGGGCGATCCGCCGCGCCAGGCGCACGCTGGGCGACCCCGCGTCGGGCTCGTCCAGCGGCTTCGCCCAGGCGTCCGGCTCGACGGTGACGGTTGGCGTCTCGGGATCCCAGATCTCCAGCAGCCCGGGCGCCTGCGGCCGGGCGCTCTCGTGCACGGTCCTGACCGCGTCGCCCCGGTTCAGGCCGGCGAAATGCGGCTCGATGGAGAACACGTCGTCCACCGCCCGCAGCACGTCGGGGGTCGACCGGAAGGACAGCGTGAGCGGGCGCTCCCGCCACGTCCAGCGCGCCGGCGCCTCGGCCTCGAGGGCGCGGATATGGTCGGCGAAATGCTTGCGGGCGCGGTCGAAGGCCTCCGGCGACGCCCCCTGGAAGGAGAAGATCGACTGCTTGGGATCGCCCACCGCGAACATGGTGCGGATCCGGTCGGTCTGGCCGGCGCCGGAGAAGAAGTCCTCGGTGAGCTGGGTCAGGATCCGCCACTGCGGGTCGCTGGTGTCCTGCGCCTCGTCGACCAGGATGTGGTCGATCCCCTGGTCGAGCTTGTAGAGCACCCAGGCCGCCTCGCTGCGCTGGAACAGCGCCAGCGTGCGGGCGATCAGGTCGTCGAAGTCCAGCGCGCCGCGCTGGCTCTTCTGCGCCGCGTAGTGGGCCAGCACGCCGTCCGCGAGCACCAGCAAGGCGTGCGTGCGCGCGACGGCTTCGGCCGCACGCCTTCGGTCGAGCAGCGCGTGAACCCGGTCGCGCTCCGCCCGGAGCCGCTCCGCCAGAGCCGAATGGGCGGCGCAGAAGCCCCTGGTCAGGAACGTGGAGTCCGCGAACGGCTCCTGGTCGGTCTTCTTCAGGAACGCCGCCAGATAGGCCTCGACCCGCTCGGCGCCGCTCGCATCGCAGGCCCGCCGCAGCGCGTCGGCCCTCTTCTGCTCTGTCGTCCCGAAGGTCTCCAGCGTCGCGATGACGCCCGGCCACTCGGCCGGCGCGAAGCCGCCCTCGACGATGAGGCGCTCGACGTCGGAGACCGTCTCGCCCGGCGCCAGGCCCAGCGCCTCGGCCAGCCGGCCGGCCAGCGCCGCGAGGCCATCGCGCCCCCGCCCGAACCGCTCCAGCACCGGGCCGAGCTTCAGGGCATGATCCATCAGCTTGACGAAGCCGTCTTCGCCCGCGACTTCGTTGACCAGCGCGAGAGCCTGCGCCAGGTCGGGGTCGCCATCCCGGACCGCGTGCGTCAGCACATGCATGCGGGCGGCGGCCATCATCTCGGCGGCGGTGGCGTCGTCCAGCACCTCGAACCGGGCCGCCACATTGGCCTCGAACGGGAAGAGGTGCAGCACGCGCTCGCAGAAGGCGTGGATGGTCTGGATCTTCAGCCCGCCCGGCGTCTCCACCGCCCGGGCGAACAGCCGGCGCGCGCGCGACAGCCGCGCCGCATCCGGCCGCTGGCCGTCCAGCGTCTCGATGGCGCTGGACAGCTCGGCGTCGTCCAGCGTCACCCAGGAGGCCAGGATCTCGAAGACGCGGTTGGCCATGTTGGCGGCCGCCGCCTTGGTGAAGGTCAGGGCCAGGATCCGGCCGGGATCGATGTCCTCCAGCAGGAGGCGGATGATCCGCTGCGACAGCACATAGGTCTTGCCCGCCCCCGCATTGGCGGACACCCACGCCGAGACCTTCGGGTCGGACGCCTCCAGCTGCGACAGCCGGGTGAGCTCGGGGATGACGAGGCCCTGGCTCATGCGCCGCCCTCGTCGCCGTCGTCGCCCGCCAGCGACCATTCCTTCACCCGGGCCAGATGGTCATAGGGCGCGTAGGACTTGGCGAATTTGGGATAGGGCCGCGAGACATAGGCACGCTCCCCGGCGCGGTGCTCGGCGATGGCCTGCGTGAGCCGCGCCAGGTGGTCGAGCGCCAGCTCGTCGACGTCGATCGGGTTGCGGGCGTCGGGAATGCGCCGCTCGAAGCCGGGCTCCGCCGCCCCGGACAGCTTCACATAGGTCAGCTCCCGGGCGCTCAGCCCCGCCGGCGCGCCCTCGAAGGCGCCCAGCTTCGCCATGGCGGCCTCCAGCGTGAGCTGCGGGCTGAAGCCGACCCGCACTTCCTTGACGCCGGGGGTCGCGCCGGTCTTGAAATCCACCACGGCGAACCCGCCGTCGGGAAGCAGCTCGATCCGGTCGGCCCGGCAGGTCAGCACGAAATCCGCTCCGTCCGGCATCGGGATGGTCAGCTTCGCGCCGATCTCGGCCAGCACCGTCATGCCGGGCAGGCGGCGCTGCTTCTCCCACTCGGCCACATAGGCCGCCATGCGGACGAAACGCGGCCACCAGAAGGCCACGACGTCCGGCCGGTCGCGCAGCTCGGGGCTCTTCTGGAAGGCCTCGCGGCCGAGAGCCACGAGCTCGGCCGCCGGGTCGGCCGGCAACGCCGTCGGATGGGCCTTGCCGAAGCGTCCCACGACGTCGTGGACCAGCACGCCCTTGATGGCCGCGGAGGGCTCGCCGGCGATCTCCTCCAGCGGCTCGAGGCGCAGGACATGCTTGGCGTAGATGGCGTAGGGATCGCGCACCAGCGTCTCGATCTCGGTGACGCTGAGCCGGGCCGGGGTCCTGTCCGCGGGCGGGATGGGCTTGGGCCGCCGCGCCGGCGACACCGCAACGGGGTGGTCGAGCGAGCGGGCCAGGGCGAGCAGGCGCCGGCCGCCCTCCTCGCAGCGGCGCCAGGCGTCCTGGCCGGCCACGGCCTGCATGCGCTGGAGGAAGCGCGAGCGCACCGTCGGGTCGCCGCCGCGCTTCAGGGCGCGCGTGACCACGACCTTGCGGGCGCCGAGCGCCTGGACGAAGTCGTGCGTCGTCTGGCCCACCCGGCGCTCGGGCGAGGGCAGGCCGAGGTCGCGACGCATCGGCCGGTTGAGGAAGGCGTCGGTGCGGACCTCGGGGGGCCAGGTCTTCTCGTCGAGACCGCCCAGCACCACGAGGTCGGCGGAGAGCAGGCGCGCTTCGAGCAGGCCCCAGATCTTCAGCCTCGGGTGGCCGCCGTCGGGACGGCGGGCCACGCGCCCCGCCATCAGGCCGGAGAAGAAGGCCGGGTAGTCCGCCATGCGGCCCTCGACGCCGCTGGTCAGGGCGAGCGTGGCCTCGTCGAACACCGCGGCGAGCTCCTCGCCCGCCGGCCCCTCGAAGGCGTCGGCGTCCTCCTCCGGCCCGGCCGTCGCTATGGCGGCGACGGCCGCCGCGTGGTCGGCCGCGAGCGCGACGAGGTCAAGGCGGCCCGGATGCGGCCCGGCGAAGGGGCCGAAGGCGGCGACGAGCGCCGCGACCACCTCCCGCGCCGCCGCCCAGTCGGCGTCGCGCAGGCGCTTGCGCGGCCAGGCGTGCCGCTGGTCGGGATCGCGGGTCGCCGCCTCGGCGGCGTCGATGGCGGCGGCCAGTTCGGAGAGGCCGGGCCGCAGCGCGGGCGCGCGCAGCACGCCGATCTCCAGCGCGGCGCGTCCGCGCAGCACGGTGGCGCGGGCGAGGCCGAGGCGGCACAAGGGGTGGTCGAGGAGCGCCAGCAGGTTGACGGCCGCAAAGCCCTCCGCCGCGGCCTCGGCCGCCAGCCGCGCCAGCCCGCCCGGGCCGGTGCGGCCCAGCGGCATGCCGGCCGAATCGTCGAGGACGATGGACCAGCGCTTCAGCTCGGCGCAGACGCGCTCGGCCAGGGTGCGGTCGGGCGTGATCAGGGCCGCGGTCGCGTCCGGGTCCTCCAGCGCCTCGCGCAGGGCCACCGCGATGGCCTGCGCCTCCTCGCGGTCGTCGGCCGCCTCGATCACCCTCAGGTCGGCCAGGGCGGACCTGACGACGGTCTCGGAGAGGCGGCCCGTCTTGCGCGCCCACAGGTCCGTGGTCTCGGCCGGACGCAGCGCCTCGGAGAGCAGGCGCTCGCGCGCCTCCAGCGCCGGCGCGGGGCGGCCCAGCTCCTCCACCTCGTCCCGGCCGACGCCGAGATCCGCCAGCAAGCGGCACAGCAGGGCCTGCGGGTGGCCGGGATGGCCCGTCCCGAACAGGTCGTGGCGCTCCGGGATGGTCTTCCACGAGGCCTCGTCCAGGCGCTTGTCGAGCCCGGGCAGCACCACGGCTCCGCGCGGCAGCCGCGCCACCGCGCCGATGAGCGCCGCCGTCGCCGGCATGGAGCCCGTGGAGCCGGCCACGATCATGGGCGCGTCCGGCCGCTCGCGCAGCAGCCGCGCGGCCTCGCCGGTCAGGATCGTGTGGCGGCGGAGGGAGGCGTCCATGACGCCCAGTTCGGCGGCGCGCCGGGGCCAGAACTCCGCCGCGATGGCCAGGAAGTCGCGGGTGATCTTCCAGTAGGGGTCGAACCGGTCCGGCACCAGCCTGTGGATGTCGTCGACGGACTTGCCGTGGATCGCGAGGGTGTCGATGAGGGCGCCGAGGTCGCCCGCCAGCCCGAGCGCGTCGGCCGGGGACGAGGGCACGAGCAGCGGCTCGGAATCGCCGAGCTTCATCATGGCGGCGCCCACCCCGCGCGCCCAGGCGAGGATCAGGTTGGCGAGTTCGAGCCGCCGCTGCGCGTCGAGAGCCTCGGGCGGCAGCGCCGCCGCGTCATGGGCCGCCAGCGCGTCCTGGGCTAAGAGCGCGTCCGCGCCCGCGCCGCCGATCGCCTCGAACAGGCTGGCCTCCTCGGCGTCGTCCACGTCGCCGAGCGGCACGATCCGGGGCAGCAGGACCGCGCCCGCCTCCATGCGCTGCGCCAGCAGGGTCGCGAGCGCCCGCGCTGCGCGGCGGGTGGGCAGGAACAGCGTCGCCTGCGAGAGTTGCAGCGGGTCGGAGAGATCGGGCCAGCCGGGGATGATCCGCCCGCCCAGCAGCGCGTCCGCGAGCGTCGCCAGGAAGGGCGACCCCGGCGAGATCGTGAACAGGCGGGCGGCGGCCCCGTGCATTCAGCGGGCGCTTTCCAGGATCTGTTCCTCGGCCAGCGCGATCGCCTCCGGGGTCCCGACATGCAGCCACAGGCCGTCGAGGCGCAGGCCGTAGAGGCGCTCGCGCTCGGCGGCGCGGTCGAAGAGGCGGTTGAGCGAGAAGGGCCCGTCCGGCGTCCCCTCGAACAGCGCGGGCGAGAGCGCCAGCACGCCCGCATACACGAAGGGCGCGACCTGCCGCTCGGCCCGGCGGACCAGGCGTCCCTCGGGCGTCATCGCGAAGTCGCCGACGCCGTCATAGCCCGTCGAGGTCGCGGTGGCGGCGACCAGCATCAGGATGTCCATGCTGGCGGGGTCGAAGGCTTCGCCGAGCCGGGCGAGATTGGGGCGCGGGCCGTCGATCCAGAACGAATCGGCGTTGAGCACGTAAAAGGGCCGCCGGCCGAGATGCGGCAACGCCTTCTTCACGCCGCCGCCGGAATCCAAGAGCTCGGCCCGCTCGTCGGAGATCACGATCCTGGGCGCGCTGCGGCCGCTGAGGTGCTCCTCCATCTGGTCGGCCCGGTAATGCACGTTGACGACGGCGGTCGTCACCCCGGCCTCGGCCAGGGGATCGAGGATGTGGTCGATCAGCGTCTTGCCGGCCACCCGCACCAGGGGCTTGGGGATGCTGTCGGTGATCGGCCGCATGCGGGTGCCGAGCCCCGCGGCGAGCACCATGGCGTGGTCAG
Source organism: Alsobacter sp. SYSU BS001988 (assembly GCF_054796215.1). NCBI lineage: Bacteria > Pseudomonadati > Pseudomonadota > Alphaproteobacteria > Hyphomicrobiales > Alsobacteraceae > Alsobacter > Alsobacter sp. SYSU BS001988. The sequence goes on from NZ_JBTAMK010000001.1 coordinate 752,425, forward strand.
GACGGGACGGATGCGAAGCGGAGGGCATGAGCCGAGGGGTTCCGGTCTGGGGGAGCGGAGGGCGGCTCAGGCCGACGCCTCCTGCCCGTGCGCCGCGAAGAGCGACGGCAGATTCGTCTCATACCAGACCTTCAGGTCCGACAATACCGGGTGGGAGAGATCGCGCCGGATATAGCGCTCGATCCGCGGCAGGTGCCGCAGATACTGGGGCTTGCCGTCGCGCCGGTCGAGGCGGGCGAAGATGCCGAGGATCTTGGTCGCCCGCTGCGCGCCCAGCACCGCGTAGGCGCGGGCGAAGTCCCCCATGTCGAAGGCCGGGTCCGCCGACCGGCGCAGCCGGGCGTAGTGGCTGACGAGCTTCAGCTCGAGCTCCTCCGGCACGTCCACCCGCGCATCCTGCATGAGCGAGACGCAGTCATAGGCCGGATGCCCCAGGAGGGCGTCCTGGAAGTCCAGCAGCCCGACGCGCTGCACGCCCTCGCGGCGCGGCAGCCAGATCAGGTTGGGAGAGTGATAGTCGCGCAGCGTCCAGGTCGCGGGCGAGGCCACGATGGGTTCGAGCGCCTCGCGCCACAGGCGGACGAAATGGCTGCGCACGGAGCCCGAGACCTCGCTGCCCAGCACGTGCGGCACATACCAGTCGAGCACCAGCTCGGCCTCGATCAGATAGGCGTCGACGTCGAAGGGCGGAATGGCGTAGCGCGCGTCGTCGAGGATGGGCAGCGTCGTCGGCAGTTCGCGGCCATGCAGGGTCGCCAGCACCGCCGCGGCTTCGGCGTAGCGCTCCGGGATGGGGCCGTTGCGGTCGACGACAGGCTCGTCGCCGAAGTCCTCGATCAGCAGCAGTCCGACGTCGAGATTCGCGGCCAGGATCGCCGGCGCGCTCAGGCCTTCGTGGCGAAGCCCGTCCGCCATGGCGACGAAGGGGTGCACGCTCTCGGCCAGGCGGGCGATGGCGCTGTAGGGCTTGCCCATGCGCACCGGCGGGCCGTCCGGCCGGCGCGGCGAGATCATCAGGATGGCCCGCTGGTCGCCCAAGGTGAGCCGCTCATAGGCGCGGGTCGAGGCGTCGCCCTGCAGGTGCTCGCGACGGGCGCTGGCCCAGCCGGCCTGCGCCAGAAGGTCATGGGTGGCGTGCGCCCGCTCGATCCGGGCGGCCCAGGCGCCGAGCCCGGTCAGCACGGCGCGGCGCCGCGCGTCGCCCGCCGAGGCGTCGAGGCTGAGGGCGACGTCGAGCCGCTCGGTCGTCAGCAGGAAGCCGGCCCGCTCGGGCCATTCCACCAGCACCAGCGAATCCTCGGCGGCTTCCTCCCAGCCGAGCTCGGCCAGCTCGTCCGCGCCGCCGATGCGATAGAGGTCGGCGTGCACGATGGCGAAGCGTGGCCCCGCATAGCTCTGCATCAGCGTGAAGGTCGGGCTCGGCGCCTCCAGGCTGGGATCGCCGGTCAGCTCGCGGATCAGGGCGCGCGCAAAGGTCGTCTTGCCCGCGCCGAGGTCGCCCGACAGGGTGACCAGGTCGCCCGACTGCATGATGGGCGCAAGCTCCCGCGCGAGCCGCGCCGTGGCGGCCTCGTCCGGCAGGTCGATGATCCATCGCGCCTCGGGCAACGACGAGCGTCCAGGGTCGTCGACCATGACGCGGCCTCCTCACTCCGCCGCGGCGCGCGCGGGAACACCATTCAGGGGGAACACGCAGGTCACGACCGTCCCCCGGTCCGTCTTCGATGCGATGCTGACCTTGCCGCCATGCAGCTCCACGAAGGAGCGCACGATCGACAGGCCCAGGCCCACGCCGCGATGGCGCGATCCGCCTGAATGACTCTCGAATCGGTCGAAAACCCGGTCGAGCAGTTCGGGCGGGATGCCGCGTCCCTCGTCGCGCACGCGGAACACGATCTCGGCCTCCCGGCGCTCGGCCGTCAAGGTCACGGTCTGGCCCTCGCGTGAGAAGCCGACCGCGTTCGAGAGCAGGTTGAACAGCACCTGCCGGACGCGCTTGCCGTCCGCCACCATGCCGCCGATCGAGTTCGGCACGTCCAGCACGAGGTTCAGCTTCAGCTCGGCGATGCGGTCCTGCACGCCGGCGACCGCCGCGTCGATCGTTTCGCGGATGTCGACCTGGCCGAGCGTCAGCGCCATCTCGCCGGTGTCGACCGTGGCGAGATCGAGAATGTCGTCGATGATGGCCATCAGGGCCGCCGACGAGCGCATGATGTGCCCGGCATATTCCTTCTGGCGCTCGTTGAGGGGCCCCACCGTCCCGTCCGCGAGGAGCTGGGTGAACCCGATCACGTTGGTGAGCGGCGAGCGCAGCTCGTAGGAGACGTGGTGGACGAAGCTCTCGCGCAGCTGGCCGGCCTTCTCCAGGGCGTCGTTGCGCTCGGTCAGGGCCCGCTCGACGTTCACGGTCGCGGTGACGTCCACGAAGGTGATCAGCGTGGCGCCGTCCGGCAGCGGCGCGGCGGCGCAGTCCAGCACCGACCCGTCGCGGCGCTCCATGCGCATCGAGAAGCCCTGCCGCATCTCGCTGAGGCCGGCGACCGCGCCCCGGATGGCGTTCCAGGCGTCGTCGTCCGGGTGCTGCTCGCGCGCCTGCGCCACGATGGCGTCGATGTGGGGGCGATCGGCGATCAGGCTGTTGGACAGCCGCCACAGGCTGGCGAAAGCCGGATTGTGGAGCTTGAGGCGCCCGTCCGTCCCGAACACGGCGACGCCTTCCTTGAGGGTGTCGAGCGTCTCGCCCTGCACCCGCAGCAGGGCGTTGAACTGGGTCTTGAGCTGGAAGCGCTCGGTGACGTCGTCGAACAGATAGGTGACGCCGCCGTCCGGATTGGGGTTCGTGACCACCCGCAGCGTGCGCCCGTCCGGCAGGTACCAGGAGGTCTCGCGCGGCTCGACGGCCCGGTAGGCCTCCAGCAGGGCCTTCTTCCAGCCGCGGTAGTCGGCCTGCTCGGGCAGGCGCCGCTCGTTGCGCAGGCGGTCGAGGATCTCGCCGTCGGTGGGATGGCTGTCCAGATAGGCGGCGTCGAGCTGCCACAGGTCGCGATAGGCGGCGTTGCAGAATTTCAGCCGCTTGAGGTTGTCGAACACGGCCACGGCGGTCGGCAGCTGGTCGAGCGTCACCGCGTGGTTGTCGTTGAGGCGCGCCAGTTCGAGCCGCAGCGCCTCGCGGTCCGACACGTCCGTGGCCATGCCGACGGAGCCGTCGGCGGCGGTGACGTCGAGCACCTGGAAGATGCGGCGCTGTCCGGCCGACACCGCCGCGCATTGGCCGTCGAACTGGCCCGTGCGCATCCGCGCCCGGAGGGCCTCGTCCCGCGCCTGCTTGTCGAGGAGCTCGACCCCGGCCGAGATGGCCTCCGCCGCGTCGGGCGCCTCGACGGCGCGGGCGTAGGCCTGGTTGACCCAGGCGAGCCTGCCCTCCGCGTCGCGCCGCCACAGCGGCTGCGGCAGGGCGTCGAGCAGGGCCTGGAAGCTCTGCACGTCGGCGGTGGCCTGCTGGATCCGCTCGCGCAGATGCAGCAGCTCCAGCCTGTCGCCCGAGACCTCCCGGATGCGCAGGACGGCGCGGCCCATCACGGGCCTGCCCTCGGCCTCGAGGATGCGCCCGGCCGTGCTGCGCACCGTCATGCGGAAGCCTTCGCCGCGCTTCTTGAGGCGGTCCACGGCCGCCTCGATCGCCTGCGCCTGGGCGGAGGGCAGCCAGGAGCCGAAACCCAGAACCCGGCGGGCCGCGAGGGTCTCGCCGATCACCGCGAGGTCGCCCTCGATGACCGGCTCGCCCGAATGTCCGCCCCAGGCGATGACGAGCTGCGGCTCGGCCGCCAGCAGGATGTCGGCCCTGTCGTTGCGGGCGCGCAGTTCGGCGTTCTCGGCCGCGATGACGGCCTCCCGCTCGTGCCAGCGCCGCCATTGCGTGAGATGGATCAGGGCCGTCGTGGTGGCGAAGGCCACCAGCCCCATGAAGACCGCCAGGCCGACGGCGCCATGCGGGTCGACCCGCTGGGGAAGGTTCAGGAGCGTGTCCAGGAACGTCGCGGCCGGGGCCGCCCCGCCGGCGAGCGCCAGCGTGCCGCCCGCGAGCGCGGTCGAAGCCGTCAGCCTGCGGATGTGGACGAGCAGCGTGCGCGACGATCTTCGGCGGTCACGACGGATTCCGTGCTCCTGCCGTCCATCGGCCATCCTCGCCCATCCTCTGACATTCGCGCCGACAGGCCCACGAGCCGCTGCGCGCTGCGCACCGGATCGACGGGCCCGAAAGCCGCCCCACCCACCCAGGCACGCGCCGCTCGCGCCCTGGTCGATCGATTGCTCGGGCCGCCCCCAGCCCACGCGTCCGTCTTCGTCCGGTCCGCCGAATCAAGCTCACAATAGACTCGCCTCGACTCCGCCCGGAAGTGGTTAACGTCGCCTTGACGGTCACTTTCGGCGCCCCGAAACGAAACAACCCGGCCGTGTTGCGGCCGGGTCGCGGTTTCGGTGCGGAAAGCTTCAGCGCTGCGGCCGAAGAACCCCTCAGTAGCGATAATGGTCCGGCTTGAACGGTCCCTGCTGGGGCAGGCCGAGATAGCTGGCCTGCTTGTCGGAGAGCTTCGTCAGCCGCACGCCGATCTTGTCCAGATGAAGCGCCGCGACCTTCTCGTCGAGGTGCTTGGGCAGCGTGTAGACCTTGCGCTCATACTCGCCCTGCTTGGTCCAGAGCTCGATCTGGGCGAGCGTCTGGTTGGTGAAGGACGCCGACATCACGAAGGACGGGTGGCCCGTGGCGTTGCCGAGGTTCACCAGGCGGCCTTCCGACAGAACGATGATGCGCTTGCCGTCCGCGAACTCGACCTCGTCGACCTGCGGCTTGACGTTGTGCCACTTCTGGTTGCGCAGCGCGCCGATCTGGATCTCGCTGTCGAAGTGGCCGATGTTGCACACGATCGCGCGGTCCTTCATGGCCCGCATGTGGTCGATCGTGATCACGTCGACATTGCCGGTCGCGGTCACGAAGATGTCGGCGCGCGGCGCGGCGTCCTCCATGGTGACGACCTCGTAGCCCTCCATGGCGGCCTGCAGGGCGCAGATCGGGTCGACCTCCGACACCATCACGCGGCAGCCGGCGTTGCGCAGCGAGGCGGCCGAGCCCTTGCCGACGTCGCCGAAGCCCGCGACCATCGCGACCTTGCCGGCCATCATGACGTCGGTGCCGCGGCGGATGCCGTCGACCAGCGACTCGCGGCAGCCATAGAGATTGTCGAACTTGGACTTGGTGACGCTGTCATTGACGTTGATGGCCGGGAAGAGGAGCTTGCCCTCCTTCTGCATCTGGTAGAGGCGATGCACGCCCGTGGTGGTCTCCTCGGTCACGCCCTTGATGGCCTGGCCGTTGCGCGCGTACCAGCCCGGATGGCTCTTGAGGCGCTTCTTGATGGCCGCGAAGAGGACTTCCTCCTCCTCGTTGGTCGCGCCGTCCAGGAAGGCCGTGTCGCCGTTCTCGGCGCGGATGCCGAGATGGATCAGCAGCGTGGCGTCGCCGCCGTCGTCCAGGATCATGTTGGGCGTGCCGCCGTCCGACCAGTCGAAGATGTTGTGGGTGTAGTCCCAGTAGTCCTCGAGGCTCTCGCCCTTGATGGCGAAGACCGGCGTGCCCTTGGCGGCGATGGCGGCGGCGGCGTGGTCCTGGGTCGAGTAGATGTTGCACGACGCCCAGCGGACGTCGGCGCCGAGCGCCTGGAGGGTCTCGATCAGCACCGCGGTCTGGATCGTCATATGCAGCGAGCCGGCGATCCGGGCGCCCTTGAGCGGCTGCGACGGCCCGTATTCGGCGCGCGTCTTCATCAGGCCGGGCATTTCGGTCTCGGCGATCGCGATCTCCTTGCGGCCCCAGTCGGCGAGGCCGATATCGGCGATGCGGTAGTCGTTGAAGTGGTGAGTCATGGCTCGGCCCCGGTTGGTGGCGATGAAACTGTGGCGTGCTCTATAGCAGCGACGCGTCAAGGCGGCAATAAAGATATAAAGAAATCTTTATACGTCTGTGCGCGTCAGCACAGCGGCTCGACCGCGGCGTCCAGCGCCCGCACGAGGTCGCCCGGGGCGAGACGGACCTGCAGGCCGCGCTGTCCTCCATTGATGAAGACGCGGGAGTGGCCGAGCCCGCCGGCGTCGACGAAGGTCCGCACCGTCTTCCTCTGCCCGAACGGGCTGATGCCGCCGACTTTGTATCCGGTCGACCTCTCGGCGTCCGCCGGCTTCATCATCTGGGCGGACTTGCCGCCCGCCGCCGCCGCGAGCCGCTTCATGCTGACCTCCCGGTCGGAGGGAACCACCACGCAGACGGGCTTCATGTCGACCAGCGCCATCAGCGTCTTGAGCACGCAGCCGGGCTCCACGCCGAGGCTTTCGGCCGCGTGCAGGCCGATCTGCGGCGCCTCCGGGTCGTACTCGTAGCGGTGAAGGTCATAGGACACGCCGAGCCTGTCGAGGGCGGCGGTGGCGGGCGTTCGGTTGGACATGCGAGGGCCGTGCGGATCGGGACGGGACCCGACGTGTTTAGGCCCTGGCGCGTCCAGGCGTAAGCGGTACGGCGAAACCCGGATGCGGTTTGTACCGATTGTTTGCGCACCGGCCTGAACCTTATTCTGAGCATCGGCGTTCACTCGCCGCGTCCGTTCGCGGGCGCTTCCTCCCTGGACTTGGGCCGCCTCGTGCGGCCCTTTCTTTTTTCGCCAGCGCTCGCCGCCGGCGCGCGCGCCGCGCATGCCCGGCGCGCTTTCCTGATCATGACGTCGGGGCCGCGTCTGCGCTAACCCTGTGCGGGAGCGCGGGCCCGCGCTGCGCCGAGACGGAACCCGCATGCGACGCGACCACATCGACCGGAAGGCCATGGCGCTGCTGACGGCGCTCTGCGCCCTATGGGGCGTCCAGCAGGTCACCGCCAAGATCGCCCTGGAGGGCGTCAGCCCGGTGATGCAGGCGGGCCTTCGCTCCTGCGGGTCCGCCATCCTGCTCGGCGGCTGGGCCTGGAGCCGGGGGATCCGGATCATCGGCGACGACGGCGCCTGGAAGCCCGGCCTCGTCGTGGGCGCCCTCTTCGCGCTGGAGTTCCTGCTGCTCTACCAGGGCATCGCCTGGACGACCGCGTCGCGCGGCATCGTCTTTCTCTATACGGCGCCGTTCACGGTGGCGGCGGGCGCGCACTGGCTGTTCCCCAAGGAGCGGTTGGTCGGCTGGCAGCTCGTCGGCCTCTTCGCCGCCTTCGCGGGGGTGGTCCTGGCCTTCGGGGACGGGCTCGCCTCGCCGGACTGGCGCGCGCTGGCGGGCGACGCCCTGTGCTTCGGGGCGGCCGTGCTGTGGGGCGCGACCACCCTGGTGATCAAGACCACGCGGCTCGCCTCCATCAGCGCCACCCGCACGCTGTTCTTCCAGCTCTTCGTATCCGGCGTGGCGCTGACGCCGCTGTCGCCGCTGCTCGGCGAGCCGGGCGTGGTCAGCCTCACCCCGGCGGTGCTGGCCGCGCTGGCCTACCAGACCGTGGTGGTCGGCTTCGTCAGCTATCTGTGCTGGTTCTGGATGATCGCCACCTATCCGGCCGCGCAGCTCTCCGCCTTCACCTTCCTGACGCCGCTGCTGGGCGTGGCCGCCGGCTGGGCCTTCCTGGGCGACCCGCTGCGGCCGGGCTTCGCCGGCGCGATCGCGCTCGTCTGCCTGGGGATCTGGCTCGTCAACCGACGGCCCACGATCGCCGCGTGAGTGTCCCATCGGCCACACGGGTCCCTCAGCGGCCCGCCGCGGGTCGGTTCTTTCGCCCGGCAGGGTTGGCGGGCCCGGCCTCATTGGCTAGTCCTCGGATGATCGACGCATCGGCCCGCCTTGCGGCCGTTTAAACCCGCGACAACCGAAAGATTCCCGATCGATGATGTCACGCCGTTCCCTTCTCGCCCTGTTGGCGGGCGCAGCCGTGTCCGGCTGCAACACCGTCGCGATGAAGTCCGGCAGGAACCCGGACCTGATGAGCGATCCGGAGCTGGCCTCCTGGTATATCGGCTACGCGCCCGACCAGCCGCATGACATCCCGCTCGTCGACCGCAGCAAGATCGCGCCCGAGTTCAACCGGCAGACCGTGTCCTACAACGGGCCCGAGAAGCCCGGCACGATCGTGGTCGATATCGACCAGCGCTTCCTCTACCTGGTCCAGCCGGGCGGAACGGCCCTGCGCTACGGCGTGGGCGTCGGCAAGCTGGGCTTCTCGTGGCGCGGCGTCGCCAGCGTCGGGCGCAAGGGCGTCTGGCCGGCCTGGAGCCCGACCAAGACCATGGTCAGGATCCGCCCGAACCTGCCGAGCCACCGCGAGGGCGGCATCGACAACCCCCTCGGCGCGCGCGCGCTCTATCTCTACCAGGGCGGCCGGGACATCCTGTTCCGCATCCACGGCACGAACGAGCCCTGGAGCATCGGCGAGCAGGTGTCGAGCGGCTGCGTGCGCATGCTGAACGAGGACGTGGTGGACCTCTACAACCGCGTCCCGGTGGGCGCGACCGTGCTGGTCAAGCGCAACGGGCACTACCGGGTCTGACCGGAGCCGTCGGACAAACGAAAGGCCGTCCGGTCCCGCCGGGCGGCCTTTTTCATGGGCCGAGCGCTACTCGTCCTCGCCGAACCGCCCGGCGACCAGCTGCTGCAGGGCGTCCAGCGCATCCCCGGCGTCCTGGCCGACGGCCGTCACCGTGATGGTGGTGCCGATGCCGGCGCCGAGCGTCAGGATCCCCATGATCGAGGTGCCGCCGACCGTCTCGCCGCAGCGCGTGACCTGGATCGCCGATTCGAAGCGCTCCGCGCATTGCACGAATTTCGCCGTCGCCCGGGCGTGCAGGCCCTTGCGGTTCACGATCGAGAACTCCCGTACGAGCGCGCCCTCGGGTATCGGCGCGGGCGGACAATCGCAGTCGGGGTCGTCGATGCCGGTCATTTGCCTGCGAGGACCCGGCTGGCGACGTTGATGTATTTGCGCCCGGCCTCCTGGGCCTGGACGACGGCCTTGTCGAGGTCGCACTCGCCCCGGACGCTCGCCAGCTTGATGAGCATCGGGAGGTTGATGCCGGCCACGACTTCGGTCTTGCCGCCGTTCATGACCGAGATCGCCAGGTTGGAAGGGGTGCCGCCGAACATGTCGGTGAGGATCACCACGCCGTCTCCGGTGTCGACGGCTTCGACAGCCGACACGATGTCGCGTCGGCGCTGATCCATATCGTCGTCCGGCCCTATGGTGATCGTCTCAACCTGCTGCTGCGGGCCCACGACGTGCTCCATGGCGGCGCGAAACTCGATCGCCAGCCGCCCGTGCGTCACGAGCACCATACCGATCATGAAAACTGCTCTCCAGCGCGCTCGAAGCGCACGAAGCCCTCATTTTGTGCGATGCGGCAGGAAGTGCAACCCCCTACAATGCATCAACCGGGCTCGGGTTCCCCGGCTCATAGAGATATTGGCCGTATCCAAGAGCCAGCAACACGCGATCCGCGTCCTCAGGCCCCGCGACAATCCGCGGCAGGCATACGCCCGCCACTTCCGCCAGCAGATCAACACGTTCCGGAAATCTGTCCAGTGCTTTGACGCCACAGTCGACGACGAGACGAAGCACCGCCGCGCTTTCGTGCGGCCCGGTCAGGATCCCTTGTCCACGCATCTCCATCTTACCGGCGATCGAAGCCGGCGTCTTGGCGAGAACGCGCCCGCCCCTGACGCTCAGCCGCACCCGGTCGTCCGCGACCAGCGACCCGTAAAGCCCGGCGCGGGCCGCGCCCGCCAGGAGCTTGCGGGCGAGCGTCGACTTTCCCGCGCCGGACGCGCCGCGGATCAGCACGCCGGCCTCGCCCACCACCACGCAGGTGGCGTGAGCGGCGACGTCGGGGGCGTCCCCGCCCGGCGGCCCGGCCCGCCGCATCACGGCTGAGCGACCGGCAGCCGGACGTGGAAGCTCGCCCCCAGGCAGCGGGGCTCCTCGCCCTCGCCGGCCGGGGCGATGCGGTTCTCGGCCCAGATGCGCCCGCGATGGGCTTCGACGATCTGCCGCGAGATCGACAGGCCGAGCCCGGAGTTCTGGCCGAAGCCCTGCTCGGGCCGGTCGGTGTAGAACCGCTCGAAGATGCGCTCGAAAGCGTGGCTGGGCACGCCCGGGCCGTCGTCGTCGACCTCGATCTCCACATTGGGGCCGGCCCGCCTCACCGAGACGCGCACCACCCCGCCCGGCGGCGAGAAGGACCGGGCGTTCTCGATCAGGTTGCTGACCACCTGGCCCAGGCGCGAATCATGGCCCATCACCATGAAGGCGTCGCGCCCGCGCGGGTCCGGCGCCACGTCCAGCGTGATGGCGACGCCGTCGTCCCGGCGGACCCCGTTGGCCACCGAGATCACGGTCTGGAGCAGGCGCACCATGTCGACGGGCTCCGCCTCGGAGCGCGCCAGCTCGGCGTCGAGGCGCGAGGCGTCCGAGATGTCGCTGATCAGGCGATCGAGCCGGCGCACGTCGTGCTGGATGACGGCGAGGAGGCGTCCGCGGGACTCGTCCGAGCGCGCCAGCGGCAGGGTCTCGACCGCGCTGCGCAGCGACGTGAGCGGGTTCTTGAGTTCGTGCGCCACATCCGCCGCGAAGGCCTCGATCGCGTCGATGCGGTTGTAGAGCGCCTTGGTCATGTCGCGCAGCGAGCCGGACAGGTGGCCGATCTCGTCCGAGCGGTCGGTGAAATCCGGGATCTCCTCGCGTCCCTTGACGCCGCGCCGGACGCGCTCGGCGGCGGCCGAGAGCCGCCGGATCGGTCCCGCGATGGTGCCGGCGAAGAGCACCGACAGCACGATCATGACGCCGGCCGCCACGCCGAAGACCCGCAGGATGGCGAAGCGCTCGCCGGCGATGATGCCATCGATGTCGCCGCCCTGGGTGGACAGCAGCAGCGCGCCGCGCACCGCCCGGAAGCGCTGGATCGGCACCGCCACCGAGACGATCGTCTCGCCATTGGCGTTGACCCGCACCACGCTGGCCGGCGAGCCGGTGAGCGAGCGCGACACCTCGGGCAGGTTGCGCCCGTTCGCGGCGTTGATCTCCTCGCTGAGCGGGAGGTTGCTGCGCCCGAAGGTGCGCTTCACCTGGTTCCAGGTGCGCTCGACCAGCGTCGGCTCCTCGGCGGTGGGCGGCGGCAGCTCGAACCGCATGATGTCGCCGCGCGAATAGAGCGAGCGCGAATCCAGGATCAGGAAGCCGTCGCGGTCGTAGATGCGCGCGCGGGTGCGGGTCGGCGTCACCAGCCGGCGCAGCAGCGGCGCGACGCGCTCGGGGTTGATGGAGAACTCCAGGGCGCTGTCGTCGCCCACCCCGACGCTCTCGCCCGCCTGCAGCTGCAGCAGCTTGTCGGGATCGATGGTGACGGAGTCGTTGTCGGCCGTCGCCGAGGCCGCCACCGCGCCGGCGATGATCTCGCCCTGGGTGAGGAGGCTCTGCACCCGCGAATCGATCAGGCCTTCGCGGAACTGGTTGAGGTAGAGGAAGCCCAGCAGCAGGGCCACCAGCCCGGCGAGGTTCAGCACCACGATGCGCCGGACCAGGCTCGACGAGCCGCGCTGGACGGCCAGGCGCGTGAGGGCGCGAGCCCTCGCCACGATGGCGGCGCCCAGGGACGGGCGGCTCGCCGGGGGTGGGGCGGGGACGACGCGTGGGTCGGTGTGGACGGTCATGGCTCGGGCCCGGAGGCGGGCGGCGCCGGCGGGCTCAGGATTCCTTGAAACGGTAGCCGACGCCGTACAGCGTCTCGATCATCTCGAAGTCGTCGTCGACCGACTTGAACTTCTTGCGCAGGCGCTTGATGTGGCTGTCGATCGTGCGGTCGTCCACATAGACTTGGTCGTCATAGGCCGCGTCCATCAGGGCGTTGCGGCTCTTCACCACGCCCGGGCGCATCGCCAGCGCCTGGAGGATGAGGAACTCCGTCACCGTCAGGGTCACGGGCTCGCCCTTCCAGGTGCAGGTGTGCCGCTCGGGGTCCATCTTCAAGAGCCCGCGCTCGAGCACCTTGGCGTCGCCCTCCTTGGGGGACACCGCCTCCTTCGAGCCTGCCCGGCGCAGCACCGCCTTGACGCGCTCGACCAGCAGCCGCTGCGAGAACGGCTTCCGGATGAAGTCGTCCGCGCCCATTTTCAGGCCGAACAGCTCGTCGATCTCCTCGTCCTTGGAGGTGAGGAAGATGACCGGCATGTCGGATTTCTGCCGCAACCGCCGCAGAAGCTCCATGCCGTCCATCCGGGGCATCTTGATGTCGAAGATGGCGAGGTCGGGCGGGTTCTGCTTCAGCCCGTCGAGGGCCGCCGCCCCGTCCGTATAGGTGTTGATCCTGTAGCCTTCGGCCTCCAGCGCGATGGAGACGGAGGTGAGGATGTTGCGGTCGTCGTCGACGAGGGCGATGGTCGGCATGTGGAACTGTTCCCGGGCCTTTCTGACGTCAAGACGAGCAGGACGGCTTGCAAGCGCTTGACTTGCTTGGCTTGATGAGCGGCGGCGGACGCTCGCGGCCAAGCGCGGCGTAAATGTGACGCACGGCCGGAGGGTTCCCCGATTCACGGCTATGCGCTTGATCATTGTAGACTTATTTGCGCAGCGCCGCCACGTTTTCGCGCGCCCGCCCCCACGAGGCTCCGATGCCAGACACCTCGCCCGAGCCGGCCGAGCCGGCCAGATCCTTCGACGCCCGGACCGAAGCCCGCCGCCTGATGCGGACGTCGCGCTACGGTTCGCTGGCCACCCTCGATCCGGCGACCGGCGGGCCCTACGCGTCGCTCGTGTCCGTCGCGGCGGACGTCGACGGTGCGCCGCTGCTGCTGATCTCGCGTCTCGCCGTCCACACCCGCAACATCGAGGCGCAGCCCGCCTGCTCGCTGCTGCTCGCCGACGTGGGCGCGGGCGACCCGCTGGTCCACCCTCGCGTCAGCGTCACGGCGACCGCCGAGAAGACGCAGGACCCCGCCGCCCGCCGCCGCTTCCTGGCGCAGAACCCGGGCGCGGGCTTCTATGCGGACTTCGCCGACTTCGCCTTCTACCGTCTGGCCGTGCGCGGCGGCCACCTCGTCGCCGGCTTCGGACGGATCGTCGACCTCACGCCGGCCGACCTGCTGGTCGACCTCTCGGGCGCGGCCTCTCTGGTCGCCGCCGAGGAGGAGGCGATCGCCCACGTCAACGCCGATCATCCCGAGATCGCGGCGCTCTACGCGACCCGCCTCCTGGGCCTGCCGCCCGGCCCCTGGGCCATCACGGGGCTCGACCCGGAAGGCTGCGACCTGGCGGCCGAAGATCGCCGGGCGCGTCTTCCGTTCATGGAACGTGTGTCGACGCCTGCGGACTTGAGAAAAGCTTTCCAAAGGCTCGCTCAAAAAGCCCGCGCTCAAGATGAAGATGAGATCTAAATCGTTTGAATGCTGCGTTGCGGCGCCTGGCGCGCGCGCCAAAACGCTTTCAGTCCAAGGAACGACTTGTTCTCTCGGGCGTCTCGTGCAAGTTGAGGTCGAGGTCGCCGTCAGGACGCCGCTCGCTGACTGAGCCGCTCCGCCGGCGGCCGAGGCCGGCCCTGCCGGTCCTTCCGATCATCGGGCCGAACGGCCCGCGCACGGGTGGAGTGAGCGATCGTGGATAATGTCGGGACCTATAACGGCGCGCACGGCGCCGAGGCGTTCGGCTTTAAGGACCTGAAGAGGGTCCATTGGAATCTCCAGACGGCCAGCCTCTATGAGGAGTCGATCGCCCGTCGGGAGGCCAAGCTGGCCGCCGGCGGCCCGATCGTCGCCGAGACCGGCGCCCATACCGGTCGGTCCCCCAAGGACAAGTTCCTCGTCAAGGACGCCCTCACGGAGGGCAGCGTCTGGTGGGACAACAACGGCGCGATCACGCCCGAGCAGTTCGACGTCATCCTCGGCGACTTCATCGCGCATGCGCGCGGCAAGGAGCTCTTCGCGCAGGACCTTTATGGCGGCGCCGACCCGTCGTTTCGGGTCAAGGCGCGGGTCTTCACCGAATACGCCTGGCACTCGCTGTTCATCCGCACGCTGCTGATCCGTCCCGAGTGGCAGGACCTCGCCAGCTTCGTCCCCGACATGACGATCGTGGACCTGCCGTCCTTCAAGGCCGATCCGGCCCGGCACGGCTGCCGCAGCGAGACCATCATCGCCTGCGACTTCACCCGCAAGATCGTGCTGATCGGCAACTCGTCCTATGCGGGCGAGATGAAGAAGTCAGTCTTCTCCTACCTCAACTTCGTCCTGCCGCCGAAGGGCGTCATGCCGATGCACTGCTCGGCCAACACGGCCAAGGACTCCAAGAACGACGTCGCGCTGTTCTTCGGCCTGTCCGGCACCGGCAAGACCACCCTGTCGGCGGACCCGAACCGCACGCTCTTGGGCGACGACGAGCATGGCTGGGCGCCCGGCGGCGTCTTCAACTTCGAGGGCGGCTGCTACGCCAAGGCGATCAAGCTCTCGCGCGAGGCCGAGCCCGAGATCTACGCCACCACGGAGCGCTTCGGCACCGTGATGGAGAACGTGGTTCTCGACGAGGAGACCCGCCTGCCGGACTTCGACGACGGATCGAGGACCGAGAACACCCGCATCGCCTACCCGCTGGACTTCATCCCCAACGCCTCCCTGACGGGCCGGGCGGGCGTGCCCAAGAACATCATCATGCTGACCTGCGACGCCTTCGGGGTGATGCCGCCGATCGCCAAGCTGACGCCCGCGCAGGCCATGTATCACTTCCTGTCGGGCTACACCGCCAAGGTGGCCGGCACCGAGAAGGGCGTGACGGAGCCGCAGGCGACGTTCTCCACCTGCTTCGGCGCGCCCTTCATGCCGCGCCACCCGTCCGTCTACGGCAATCTGCTGCGCGACCTCATCGGCAAACATGGCGTCGACTGCTGGCTGGTGAACACCGGCTGGACCGGCGGCAAATACGGCGTCGGCCGGCGCATGCCGATCCGGGTCACCCGCCGCCTCCTGACGGCCGCGCTCGACGGCTCGCTCAACCGGGCCGACTTCCGCACGGATCCCTATTTCGGCTTCTCGGTGCCGACCTCGGTGCCCGGCGTCGAGCCGCACATCCTCTATCCGGTGAAGACCTGGGCCAACAAGGCGGACTTCGCCGAGATGGCGCAGCGGCTGGTGACCATGTTCACCGACAATTTCCGGAAGTTCGAAGCCCATGTGGACTCCGACGTGAAGGCGGCCGCGCCCAGCAACCAGATGGCGGCCGAGTAGGCCCTCCCGCAACGCGTCCAGAGAGGCCCCGGCGTGAGCGCGCCGGGGCCTCTTGCGTTTGACGACCGGGGAGAGCGAGCGAGACCGGGAAGCCATCCAGGGGGACCGTCATCCAGCGTGTGACCGTCTTGATGATTTGTCGGGGCGACCGCGACTGGCGGCGCATCGTCGAAACCCGGCTTCGCGCGCCGCCGCCAGAAGTTTGACCGCTCACCCTCTGAAAAACACCCACGTCACCAGCAGGAAGGTCGGGATCAGCACCGCGCCCGACCACAGCATGTAGCCGAAGAAGCTCGGCATCTTCACGCCCGCGCCGCGCGCGATGGCGTAGACCATGAAGTTCGGCGCATTGCCAATATAGCTGTTGGCGCCCATGAACACCGCGCCGCACGAGATCGCCGCCAGCGTCACCGCCCCCTGGGCCATCAGCGCCTGGGCGTCGCCGCCGGCGAGCTGGAAGAACACGAGGTAGGTCGGGGCGTTGTCGAGGAAGGACGAGAGCGCGCCCGTGAGCCAGAAATAGGCCGCGTTGCTGGGGCTGCCGTCCGGGTTGGTCACCATGGCCACCAGCGGCGCGAAGGCGCCGGACTTGCCGGCCTGCAGCATGGCCAGCACCGGGATCATGGTGACGAAGATGCCGGCGAACAGGATCGCGACCTCCTTGATCGGCCCCCACGAGAACCCGTTGGCCTCGCGCCAGGCCGGTTTGGTGAGCCGCAGCGACGCGATCGCGACCGCCACCATGGCGAGGTCGCGCACGAGGTTCTGGCCCTCCACGGGCACGTGCAGCACCGTGAAGGCGACGCCCGGCCGCCAGGCCGCGCTGAGCAGGATGGCGGCGACGAT
The DNA here is from genome assembly GCF_054796215.1 of Alsobacter sp. SYSU BS001988. Classification (NCBI taxonomy): domain Bacteria; kingdom Pseudomonadati; phylum Pseudomonadota; class Alphaproteobacteria; order Hyphomicrobiales; family Alsobacteraceae; genus Alsobacter; species Alsobacter sp. SYSU BS001988. The sequence continues at coordinate 768,538 of NZ_JBTAMK010000001.1, forward strand.
CACGCCGATGAGCGCCAGGTTGACCAGGCCGCGCACCCTCACCTTCCGGTCGGGCGTCGGGTCCGGGAGGGGGTCCTCCTTGCGGTAGATGACGCTGTCCAGCGCGAAGAAGACGGCGAGCACCAGGCCGCCCGCGAACAGCGTCTCGGCGGCGAGGTGCTTCGTCGTCCAGAAGAAGTCGACGCCGCGCAGGAAGCCGAGGAACAGCGGCGGGTCGCCCAGCGGCGTCAGCGCGCCGCCCAGGTTCGACACCAGGAAGATGAAGAAGACGAAGACGTGGACGTTGTGGCGCCGGTCGTCATTGGCGCGGATCACCGGGCGGATCATCACCATGGACGCGCCCGTGGTGCCGATCAGGCTGGCGAACAGCGCCCCGATCGCCAGGAGCGCGGTGTTCATGGCCGGCGAGCCATGGATGTTGCCGGCGATCAGGATGCCGCCGGCCGTGGTGAACAGCGCCAGCAGCAACAGGATGAAGGGGATGTAGTCGAGCAGCGCGGTGTGGACGAGCGCGGTCGCGGTCGCTCCGCCGCCCAGGAGCGCCGCCATTGGGAGGGCGACCACCGCCGCCCAGAGCGCCGTGATCTTGCCCTGGTGATGCTCCCACAGATGCGGGGCGAGAAGCGGGAAGAGCGCGATCGACAGCAGCATGCCGACGAAGGGGAGCGCCCAGCCGAGCCCCAGCGCGGCCCCGTTCAGGCCGTCCGCCGCGAAGGCGCCCGTCGGCCCGACGACCGCGGCCGCCAGGCCCGCCGCAGCGGCGGCCGTCACCCTCATTCCTTGGCGCATTCAGCGTGCTCCCTGCCCGTGGCGCTGCTTATCGCAAGGCGCGCGCAGCGGCAATCGAACCGGGCATGTGCGGGAGCGCACGAAGCGGATAGACTGAGGCTTCGCGGCTGGGGCGCAAGCGTCGCCGAAGGCGGCGCGCCGGATGGATGGAGAGCGACATGGGCGGTTGGATCGTGCTGGGCGTCGTGGCCGCCCTGCTGCTGTGGGCGGTGTCGGTCTATAACGGCCTGGTCGGACTGCGCCAGCGCGTGTCGCAGGCCTTCGCCGACATCGACGTCCAGCTGAAGCAGCGCCATGACCTGATCCCGAACCTGGTCGAGACCGTGAAGGGCTACGCCGCGCATGAGAGCGGCACGCTGGAAGCCGTGGTGCAGGCCCGCAACGCCGCGCTGGGCGCGCAGGGCCCGGCCCAGCAGGCCGCCGCCGAGCAGCAGCTCTCCGGCGCCCTCGGCAGGCTGATCGCGCTCGGCGAGGCCTATCCCGACCTCAAGGCCAGCGCCAATTTCCAGCAGCTCCAGGCCGATCTCTCGGACATCGAGAACAAGCTCGCGGCGGCGCGGCGCTTCTTCAACAACGCCGTGAGCGAATACAACGCCTCGATCCAGGCGTTCCCGGCGGTGCTGTTCGCCCCCGGCATGGGCTTTACGCCGCGCGAGTTCTTCGACGTCGGCGAAGAGAGCCGCAAGACGCTGGACCAGGCGCCGGTCGTGAAGTTCTGACCGCGCGGCGACGCGACGAGCCCGCCGCGGCCTCGAAGGGGCGTTCATGAACCCCGTCTTCGGCCTCTACACGCATATCAGGGCGAACCGGATCCGCTCGGCCTTCATGCTGGCCGGCCTCGTGGCGCTCGTCTATGTGCTGACCTTCGCGGCGGCGCTGCTGGGCGAGGCCATGGGCCCGGACGCCGGCCTTGCCGAGCTCGTCCGGCGGGCCGGGCGGGACCTCCTGGCCGCCGCGCCCTGGGTCACGGCCGGCGTGGCGCTCTGGACGTGGGTGGCGTACCTGTTCCACCAGCGGCTGATCGACGCCGTGAGCGGGGCACGCGGCGTGACCCGGGCCGAGGAGCCGCGGCTCTACAATCTGCTCGAGACGCTCTGCGTCTCGCGCGGCATGGCGGTCCCCCGGCTGGAGATCCTGGAGAGCGAGGCGCTGAACGCCTACGCGACCGGGATGAACGAGCGCCAATACGCCATCACGGTGACGACGGCCCTGCGCGCCGCCCTCACCGACGCCGAGATGGAGGCCGTGCTCGGCCACGAGCTCACGCATATCCGCAACGAGGACGTGCGCATGATGGTGATCGCAGTGGTGATCGCCGGGGTCGTGTCGTTCTTCGCCGAGCTGATCTTCCGCGTCCTGTCCAATTTCAGGGGCGGCCCTGTCTCGCCGCGGTCGAGCTCCTCATCGTCGTCGAGCTCCGACTCGCGCGAGAAGGGCTCGGGCGGGGCCTTCGCGGCGATCCTGATCGGCCTCGCGCTGATCGGGGTGGCGTGGCTGCTGTCGCAGGCGATCCGCTTCGGCCTGTCCCGCTCGCGCGAATTCCTGGCCGACGCGGGCTCGGTCGAGCTGACCAAGAACCCCGACGCCATGATCTCGGCGCTGCTGAAGATCTCCGGCCGGGGCGAGATCGAGGGCGTTCCGTCGGGGCTGATGGAGATGTGCGTCGACAATCCCCGCTCCGGCTTCGCCGACCTGTTCGCCACGCACCCGCCCATCGAGGAGCGGATCGAGGCGCTCGTGCGCTATGCGGGCGGGCATGTCCCGCCGCCGGGCCTCGCCGGTCCCGAGGCGGACGGCGCGTCCGGGTTCCTGCCGCGGACCGGCGGATCGGCGCTCGCCGCGCCCTCCGCGGAGGCGCCCGGCCCCTGGGGGCCGAGGCCGGGCTGACGGCCCGCCCGCCCTGGCCGGGACCCTGGCGCGGTTGACAGCGTCGGCGGGCGGCCCGATACCGCCCGCATGTCCGTGTTCAGCCGCATCGACGCCAAGAAGGCCCTGGTCGTCGCGCACGACTTCGCCGCGACCGTGCTGGCGTTGCTGGCCGTGTTCATTCTGAGGTTCGAAGGGCCCCTCCTGGCCGCGCGGCTGCCCTATCTGCCGGTGATCCTGCCGTCCTTCGCCCTCTACGCCAGCCTCGTCTACTGGTATTTCGGGCTCTACCAGTCGCGCTGGCGTTTCGCGTCGCTGCCGGACCTGTCGGGCATCGTCAAGGCCGCCTCGGTGCTGAGCCTGTCGCTGCTGGTGCTGGACTACGGGCTGGTGTCGCCCGACTTCTACGGCCGCTTCTTCTTCGGCAAGATCACGATCGCGCTCTACTGGGTGCTGCAGATCTTCTTCCTGGGCGGGCCGCGGGTCGCCTACCGCTATCTGCGCTTCGTGCGCTCGCGCGACCAGGCGGAGAAGCTCGCCACCACGCCGGCGCTCGTCCTGGGCCGCCCGGCCGACGTCGAGATCGTCCTTCGGGCGCTGGAGAGCGGCGGGCTGCGGCGCATCCATGCCGTCGGCGTCCTGTCGCCGCGCGCCTCCGACGCCGGCCAGAGCATCAGGGGCATCTCGGTCCGGGCGGATTTCCGCAATCTGGAGAAGACCGTCGGCGACTTCGCCGAGCGCGGCGTCGCGGTGAAGCGCCTCATCGCCACGCCGAGCGCGCTGGCGGCCGACGCCGAGCCCGAGAAGCTGTTCGCCGCCGCGCGGCGGCTCGGCGTGCCGCTGACGCGCTTCCAGACCCTGGACGAGAACCTGGGATCGGGCGCCAGCCTCGCCCCGGTGGAGATCGACGACCTCCTGCTGCGGCCCACGATCGCGATCGACCGCGCCCGCCTGAAGGGCCTCGTCGAGGGCCGGCGCGTGCTGGTGACCGGCGGCGGCGGCTCCATCGGCAGCGAGATGTCGCTCAGGGTGGCGGCGTTCGGGGCGGCCGAGCTGATGATCGTGGAGAACTCCGAGCCGGCGCTCCACGCCGTCGTCGAGGCGCTGGCGCTCCAGTCCAGCGTGACGCGCGTCACCGGGGCCATCGCCGACATCCGCGACCGCGGGCGGATCGAACGGCTCTTTCAAGACTTCCGGCCGGATCTCGTCTTTCACGCGGCCGCCCTCAAGCACGTCCCCTATCTGGAGGTGGACTGGGACGAGGCGATCAAGACCAACGTGTTCGGCTCCGTGAACGTGCTGGACGCCGCGCTCGCCTCCGGGGCCAGCGCCGCGGTGATGATCTCCACCGACAAGGCCATCGAGCCCGTCTCGATGCTGGGCGCGACCAAGCGCTTCGCCGAGATGTACGCGCAGGCGCTCGACGCGCTGGCCCGGGAGCCCGGCCGCTCCGCCGGCGACGGCAAGGCGAACGGGGCCGCCAGGACGCGCCTCATCGCCGTGCGCTTCGGCAACGTGCTGGGCTCGAACGGCTCCGTGGTGCCGAAGTTCAAGGCGCAGATCGCCCATGGCGGGCCGGTCACGGTGACCCATCCCGACATGGTGCGGTATTTCATGACCGTCCGCGAGGCCGCCGAGCTGGTGCTCACCGCCGCGTCCCACGCCGATTTCGATATGCGGGCCGACGGCGCCACGACGGGCGAGACCCCGTCCGTCTATGTGCTCAAGATGGGCCAGCCGGTGAAGATCATGGCGCTGGCCGAGCGCATGATCCGCCTCGCCGGATTCGAGCCCGGCGTCGACATCGAGATCGCCGTCACGGGCGCGCGGGCGGGCGAGAGGCTGAACGAGATCCTGTTCGACCAGGACGAACCCACGGTCGACACCGGCGTGGCCGGCGTGATGGCGGCCAAGCCGCTCTTCGCCGACATCGGCAGGATGCTGGACTGGCTCTCCGCCCTGAAGGTCGCGCTCGACGCCCATGACCGCGAAGGCGCAAGGCGCATCCTGGCGGACGCCGTCCCGGACTTCACCCGGGCGGTGATCCCGCCGCCAGCCACCGCCGAACTCCCTCCGGCGTCGACCCGACCGGCGGTCGCCAGCCCTCCGTGAGGAGCGCCTGCGGCGAGGCCGCCATCGGCCCGGAGATGCGCTCCCACGCGTCTGACCGGCCCAAGAGCCGCAGCAGCGTCCCGATCGCGCCCGGCGGGACGGATGCGAGCCCGGGCCCGCGGCCCAGCGCCGCGCGCATCGCGCCCACGAACTCGGCCACGGAGCTCGGCTGCGGGTCCGCGACGATCAGCGGGCCGTTCGCCCGCATGGGCCGCTCCAACGCGAAGACCACCGCATCCGAGACGTTCTCCACCGATGCGAAGGACCGCGGCGCGGTCAGGGACCCGAAGGGCAGCGGCGCCGGAAGCCGCGCCAACCGCAGCAGCGTCGCCAGGTTGCCGCCGACCCCCGGCCCGTAGACCACGACGGGGCGCAGCGCGGTCCAGGACAGGTCCGGGATCCCGGCCAGCCCCTCCTCGGCCTGCAGCTTGGAGCGTCCATAGGCGTCGGTCGGCGCGGGCGCGTCCGCCTCGGTCAGGAGATGCGCCGCCGTCGGCCCCGACTGGGCCCGCACGGAGGACAGGAACACGAAGCGGCCGACCCGGCCCCGCGCGGCGCGGGCCAGCGCCAGCGTGGCGTCCCGGTTGACGGCGTCGTAGAGCGCGTCCGGCAGCCCTGGCCCGGCATGCGCAAGCCCAGCGGCGTGCGCGACCGCGTCGACGCCGGCCAGCAGCGGAGCCCAGTCGACCGGCCCGGCGAGGTCGCCGATGGGCCGCCTCTCGACGCCCTCGGGCAGCGCCGCGCCGGGATCGCGGAGCGGCGCCCGCACGGCGTGGCCGCGCGCGAGCAGCGCGGCCGCAAGGCGGCGCCCGACGAAGCCCGACGCGCCCGTCAGCAGCACCCGCATCTCAGGCCTTGCTCCTGCGCTGGGAGAAGTCCGCCAGCAGCGCCGCCACGCACAGCGCCGCCAGCGCGGCGGCCAGCATGCCGCGCGCCGGCGTGAACGCGACCGCCACGATGACGGCGACGCCCGCGAGGCTGAGATTGACGATGAACACCCGCGTCACCACCCCCAACACGGTGAGGCCGTTGACGGTGGCCCGCTGGTAATAGTGGCTGCGATGCGCGTCCCAGAAGCGCTCGCCCTTCGCCATGCGGCGCAGCAGCGTGATGGTGGCGTCCGCCAGATAGTAGAGCGGCAGGATGAGGGCCGGCAGCACATGCCCGGCGCCGGCCAGCCGGTAGAGCCCGTAGCCGGTGAGCAAGCCGAGGGGCAGGCTGCCGACGTCGCCCAGGAACAGCCGCGCCACCGGCCGGTTGAAGGGCGCAAAGCCCAGCATGGCCCCGGCGACGCAGGCCGCCACCACCCCGCCGGCCGTCGGGAGGGCGCCCAGGACGGCGAGCCAGGCCAGCGCGGCGTTGACGGGCGTGAGTTCGGCGGCCGTGATCCAGTCGAGCCCGTCCATGAAATTGGTCAGGTTCACGAACCAGAGGCCGGCGAAGACCACCAAGGCGCGCTCGACGCCATACGGGAGCAGGTCCGGAAAGACCCTCGTCTCGGCCGGGACGGCGAACACCGCGGCGCCGACCGCGACCGCCTGGATGAGGAAGCGCGGCGCGGCCGGAAGCGGCTTCACGTCGTCGACGGCCCCCAGCACGGCCAGCACGGCCGCCGCGGCCATCAGGGCCAGCAGCGAGGTCCGCTCGGCGGCGGGGACGCCGGGCGCCAGCGCCAGGACGAGGCCGAGCATGACAAGCGCGACGCCCACCACCGCCGCGCCGCCGCCCTGCGGGGTCGGGCTGCTGTGGCTGGATCGGGCGTTCGGGCGCGCCAGCGCGTAGCGCCGCAGCAGCGGCGTCAAGGGCGGCAGGACGGCGAAAGTCGCCGCCGCCGCGCAGGCGGCGAGCAGGACCAGCATCGGGGCGGCGCGCAGGGCGTCGAAGGGCGGCATCGTGGCTCCGGGGCGCGAAGCCGCGCACATGCGGACCATACCGATCCGCGGCGGCGGAACAAGGCGCCGCCGGGGCCGGCCAAAGCGGGGCGCCTCCTCTCCCCCTGCGGGCTCGCCGCCCTAGATGACTGGGCATGAGCATGCGCACGCGTTCGGCCCGCGCCGGCCAAATTCCGCCCACCGGCGCCCATATCGACAAGGTCTTCACGCTGGTGATGCGGCTCGGCGAGCGCCGCCCCGCCGCGACCTTGCCGCGCCGCCTCACGACGCTGTTCCGCGAACTCGCGCAGCCGGAGCCCGAGCGCGACCCGGACGATCTGGAGGACCTGATCTGGGCGCACTGGATCGCCCACAAGGACCTGCACGCGTCCAACCAGATGGCGGCCGCCATCGAGGCGATCGGGGCGGGCGCGCTCGACCTCGCGCGCCCCATGCTGGACAGGCTGGTGGAGAAGGAGCCGCGCTGGGCCGAGGCCTGGAACAAGCGCGCCACCCTCGCCTTCATCCAGAAGCGCGACGCCGACGCGCTGGCCGACATAGAGCAGACGCTGCTGCTGGAGCCGCGCCATTTCGGGGCGGTCTCGGGCTTCGGCCAGATCTGCCTGCGGCACGACCGCTTCGCCGAGGCCCGCGCCGCCTTCCAGATCGCGCTGGGGATCAACCCGCATCTGCTCGGCCTGCGCGAGGCGATCGAGGAGATCGGCGGCACGCCGCTCTGCCAGCTGCATTAGGCGCACGACCGCCGGCCGGGCCTGCAGGCTCGCCGCTCATGTTCATTCAACCGAACGGTTGACAATCCGCCTCCTCGCCGGCATATTCAACCGTATGGTTGAGCAACAAGCCCCCGAACTCGACACGGTCTTCCACGCGCTCTCCGACGCCACCCGCAGGGCCATGCTCCAGCGGCTGGCGCGCGGCGAGGCGACGGTCGGCGACCTTGCGGCGCCTCATCCGATGTCGCTGGCCGCCGCCTCCAAGCACATTCGCGTGCTGGAGGAGGCCGGCCTGATTCGCCGGACGGTCCGGGGACGCAGCCATGTGTGCCGTCTGGAAGCGGCCCCGATGCATGCCGGGCAGGAATGGATCCGGCATTTCGAGCGCTTCTGGACCGAAAGGCTGGACGCCCTCGAGGCGCTCCTGGCCGAGGACGACGCCCCTACGGGAGATCACGATGGACAGACATGACTTCGCCCCCGACTCTCTTGCCCAGCCTGTCGGGACCGATGCGATCCGCATCGAGCGCCTGCTGCCCGGTCCCCGCGAGCGGGTCTGGCGCTACCTGACCGAGCCCGACCTGCGCCGTAAGTGGCTGGCGGCCGGGGCCTTCGACCTTTCGCCGGGCGGCGCGATCGAACTGGTCTTCCACAACAACGCGCTGACCCCGAACGACGAGCCTCCTCCGGCCGGGTCGGAAGCGCATGGCGAGGTGTCGCGCCTGCGCGGGACCGTCCTGGCCTGCGAGAAGCCCTCGCTGCTGGCCTTCACCTGGGGGGCGGAGCCGGATTCCTCGCAGGTGCGGTTCGAACTCGCCGAGGAGGGCGGCAAGGTCCGGCTCACGGTGACGCATAGCCGCGTGGTGAAGCCCGGCATGGCCGTCTCGGTGTCGGCCGGCTGGCACTGCCACCTCGACCTGCTCGCCTCCGAACTGGAGGAGCGCCCCCCGGCCGGGTTCTGGCGCAGCATCCGGGCCGTCCGGCCCATTTACGAGCGGCGCGCCGCGGGCGCCTGAACCCTATGCGGGAGGCGCCGGCTCAGCGGGCCAGCGCCTTCTCGCGGATCTGAGTGAGGGTCTGCGACGGCGTGATCGCCTCCGGGTCGATCAGGCAATGCAGGATCGCGGGCTTGCCTGAGGCGACGGCGCGCTCGAAGGCGGGCGCGAACTCCTCGGTGCTCTCCACCCGCTCGCCATGCCCGCCGAAGGCGCGGGCGTAGTCGGCGAAATTGGGGTTCTCCAGGGCCGTCGCCGAGACGCGGCCCGGATATTCGCGCTCCTGGTGCATCCGGATGGTGCCGTACATGCCGTTGTCGACGACCACGAAGATCACCGGCAGCCCGTATTGCACCGCCGTGGCGAACTCCTGCCCATGCATCAGGAAGCAGCCGTCACCGGCGAAGGCCACCACCATGCGCTCCGGATGGAGCCGCTTCGCCCCGATCGCGGCCGGGACCCCGTAACCCATCGAGCCCGACGTGGGGGCGAGCTGCGTGCCGTAGCGGCGGAAGCGCAGGAAGCGCGCCGGCCAGGTGGCGTAGTTGCCGGCGCCGTTGGTCACGATGGCGTCCTCGGGCAGGCGGTTGCGCAGCCACAGCATGGCCTCGCCCATCTGCAGGCGGCCCGGGATGCGCGGGGGCTGGTCCGTCCAGGCGAGGTAGTCCTCGCGCGCCTGCCGGGTCTCTCCTCTCCACGGGATGGATTGCGGCGGCTGCACGCTCTCCAGCGCCGCCGCGAAGGCGTTCGGCGAGGCGATGATCCCGAGCGCCGGGTGGTACACCCGCCCGATCTCCTCCGACCCGGCGTGCACATGCACCAGCGTCTGCTTCGGGCTGGGGATCTCCAGGATGGCGTAGGACTGCGACGGCATCTCCGACATCCTGCCGCCCGCGAGGATCACCAGATCGGCGCTTTCGATGCGGGCCCGCAGCTTCGGATTGGGGGCGATGCCGATCTCGCCGGCGTAGTTGGGGTGCTCGCCCGAAAACAGCATCTGGCGGCGCAGCGAGGCCGCGACCGGCATGTCGAAGCGCTCGGCGAAGCGCGCCACGCTGGCGCAGGCCTTCTCCGACCAGCCGGACCCGCCCAGGATCATGATGGGCTTTCGCGCCGCCCAGATCAGCTTCTGCAGCTCGGCCATCTGGGTCAGGCCGGGCCAGATCTCGACCGGCTCGACGCGCGGTCCCGCCTGCACGCTGGCGGCCTCCAGCAGCATGTCCTCCGGCAGGGCGATCACGACGGGGCCGGGCCGCCCCTGCATGGCGACGTGGAAGGCCCGCGACACGATCTCCGGGATGCGCTCCACCTGGTCGATCTCGACGGCCCACTTGGCCATGGTGCCGAACACGGCGCGGTAGTCCATTTCCTGGAAGGCGCCGCGGCCGCGCATGCTGCGGTCGATCTGGCCGACGAACATCACCAGCGGCACGGAATCCTGCTCGGCGATGTGGATGCCGGCGGAGGCGTTGGTGGCGCCCGGCGCGCGGGTCACCATGACGACGCCGGGGCGGCCCGTGAGCCTGCCTGCGGCGTCCGCCATCATGGCCGCTCCGCCCTCCTGGCGACAGACCGTGACGGCGATCCTGGCGTCATGCAGCGCGTCCAGCACCGCCAGATAGCTCTCGCCCGGCACGCAGAAGACATGCTCGACCCCCTGGGCCTGCAGGCAGTCGACGATGAGCTGGCCGCCGGTGCGGGCGGCTGCGCGGGAGGAGATTGCGTCGTCGCTCATGGGAGAAGCCCGGTCTTGCAGGAGGGATGCTGAGAGAAGGTCACGGCCGCAGGCCGGTCCAGGCGGGATCGGACAGCACCTCGTCGGTGTGCTGGCCCAACCGCGGCGAAGCGCGCCCCGCCACCATGGGCTCGCCGTCCAGGACCAGGGGCGAGCGGATCGTCGGGATGGAGCCGCCCGCCGCGTCCGGGCAGGGCAGGTCCACCCGCATGCCGCGGGCCTCGACCTGCGGGTCCTCGAACACGTCCGCGACGGTGTTGATGGGGCCGGCCGGAACGCCGACGCGCTCCAGCGCGGCCAGGAGATCGTCGCGCCGGACGCGGAGGGTCAGCTCGGAGAGGGCCGGGATCAGCCGCTCCCGGTTCGTCACCCGTAGCGCGTTGCTGGCGTAGGCGGGATCGTCCGCCATCCCGGGCGCGCCGAGGACGCCGCACAGCCGGCGGAACTGCCCGTCATTGCCGGAGGCGATGACGATGTGGCCGTCCGCCACCGGGAACACCTGGTAGGGCGCGAGGTTGGGGTGGGCGTTGCCCATGCGCTTGGGCGTCTTGCCGGAGACGAGGTAATTGAGCGCCTGGTTGGCCAGCACGGAAACCTGCGTGTCGAAGAGCGCCATGTCGAGGTGGCCGCCCTCTCCGGTGGCGTCGCGCCGGCGCAGCGCGGCCAGGACGCCGATGACCCCGTAGACGCCGGTGAAGATGTCCGCGAAGGCGACGCCCGGCTTCTGCGGCTCGCCGTCCGCATCGCCGGTCAGGTCCATGATGCCGCCCATGGCCTGGATCATGAAGTCGTAGCCGGCGCGCTCCCGGTAGGGGCCGTCCTGTCCGAAGCCCGTCACCGAGCAGGTGACGAGGCGCGGGTTCAGCGCCCGCAGGCTCTCATGGTCGAGGCCGTATTTCTTCAGGCCGCCGACCTTGAAGTTCTCGATCACCACGTCGGCATGCGCCGCCAGCCGCCTGACCGTCTCCTGGCCCTCGGCTGTCTCGAAGTCCACCGCGATGGAGCGCTTGCCCCGGTTGCAGGCGTGGTAGTAGCCCGAGGACAGGTCGCCCCCATCCGCGGCCGGCACGAAGGGCGGCCCCCAGGCGCGCGTGTCGTCCCCGGCGCCGGGCCGCTCCACCTTGACGACGTCGGCCCCCAGGTCGGCGAGGGTCTGGCCGATCCACGGCCCCGCCAGGATGCGGGCCAGCTCGAGCACCTTGACGCCCGCGAGAGGCTTGGGGCCTGTCATGTCCGTGTTTCCCGGATTTGTGGGCCCCACGGCTCAGAAGAAGGCCTGGATGCCGGTGATGGCGCGGCCCAGGATGAGGGCGTGGACGTCGTGCGCGCCCTCATAGGTGTTGACGGTCTCCAGGTTCTGCGCGTGGCGCATCACATGGTATTCTTCCTGGATGCCGTTGCCGCCATGCATGTCGCGGGCGACCCGGGCGATGTCGAGCGCCTTGCCGCAATTGTTGCGCTTGACGATGGAGATCATCTCCGGCGCGACCTTGCCCTCGTCGAAGAGGCGGCCGACGCGCAGGCTGGCCTGCAGGCCCAGCGCGATCTCGGTCTGCATGTCGGCCAGCTTCTTCTGCACCAGCTGGGTGGCGGCCAGCGGCCGGCCGAACTGCTTGCGGTCCAGCGTGTATTGCCGCGCGCGGCGCCAGCAGTCCTCGGCCGCTCCCATGGAGCCCCACGAGATGCCGTAGCGGGCGCGGTTGAGGCAGCCGAACGGCCCCTTCAGGCCGGAGACGTTGGGCAGCAGGTTCTCCTCGGGGACGATCACGCCGTCCATCACCACCTCGCCGGTGATCGAGGCGCGCAGCGAGAGCTTGCCGCCGATCTTGGGCGCGGAGAGGCCCTTCATGCCCTTCTCCAGCACGAAGCCGCGGATCTGGTCGCCATGGGCGGCCGATTTCGCCCACACCACGAAGACGTCCGCGATCGGCGCATTGGAGATCCAGGTCTTGCCGCCCGTGATGCGGTAGCCGTCCGCCACCTTCTCGGCGCGCGTCTTCATGCCGGCGGGGTCGGAGCCGGCGTCGGGCTCGGTCAGGCCGAAGCAGCCGACCCACTCGCCCGAGGCGAGCTTCGGCAGGTACTTCTTGCGCTGGTTCTCGTCCCCATAGGCGTAGATCGGGTACATCACCAGCGACGACTGCACGCTCATCATCGAGCGGTAGCCGGAATCGATGGCCTCGACCTCGCGGGCGACGAGCCCATAGGAGACGTAGTTGGCGCCCGCGCAGCCATAGTCCTCCGGCAGGGTGACGCCGAGCAGGCCGAGCTCGCCCATCTCGGTGAAGATCGACCGGTCCGTCTTCTCCTCGCGATAGGCCTCCACGACGCGCGGCAGCAGCTTCTCCTGCGCGTAGGCCCGGGCCGTGTCGCGGATCAGGCGCTCGTCCTCGGTGAGCTGGTCATCGAGCAGGAAGGGGTCGTCCCACTGGAACGAGGCGGCGGACGACGTCGTCTTGCTCTGCGGCTGCGCGCTCATCGGATGTCTCCTCGGTCTTCCACCGCCGTCATCCCCGGCGCGCCGAAGGCGCGGGAAGGGGATCCAGCCTTTGACTGAACCGCCGTCTGTATCCCCTTCCCGGCGCTGCGCGCCGCCGGGGATGACGGCGGGGTTACCCAATGATCTCGAAGGTCACGCCCTGCGCCAAGGGCAGGGTCGCGCCGTAATTGATGGTGTTGGTCGCCCGGCGCATATAGGCCTTCCAGGCGTCGGAGCCGGCCTCGCGGCCTCCGCCGGTCTCCTTCTCGCCGCCGAACGCCCCGCCGATCTCGGCCCCGGACGGCCCGATATTCACGTTGGCGATGCCGCAATCGGAGCCCTCGGCCGAGACGAAGCGCTCGGCCTCGCGCATGTCGAGGGTGAAGATCGACGAGGACAGGCCCGCCCCGACGGCGTTCTGAAGCGCGATCGCCTCCTCGAGCGTGCGATACTTCGTGACGTACAGGATGGGCGCGAAGGTCTCGCGCAGCATCGGGCCGGTCTGGGAGGGCATCTCCGCCAGAGCGGGCGAGGCGTAATAGGCCTCCGCGCCCAGCTCCTCGCGGACGCGCTGGCCGCCGGTCACCTCGGCGCCGAGGCCGCGCGCCTCGGCCAGGGCGCGCTGCATGCCGTCGAAGGCGCCCTTGTCGATCAGCGGGCCCACGAGCACGCCGGCCTCGCGCGGGTCGCCGATCCGCACGCTCTCATAGACGCGCTTCAGGCGCGGAACGAGGGCGTCGTAGACGCTCTCATGCACGAAGAGCCGCCGCAGCGTGGTGCAGCGCTGGCCGGCGGTGCCGATCGCCGCGAAGGCGATGCCGCGCAGCGCGATCTCGATGTCGGCCGAGGGCGCCACGATGGCGGCGTTGTTGCCGCCGAGCTCCAGGATCGACCGGCCGAAGCGCGCCGCGACCCTGGGTCCGACCTGCCGGCCCATCGCGGTGGAGCCCGTCGCCGAAACGAGCGCGACGCGGGGATCGTCCACCAGCGCCTCGCCGAGCGCCCGCCCGCCGATCAGCACTTGGCTGAGCCCGTCCGGCACGCCGCCGAAGCGGGCGGCGGCCTTCTCGACGACGGCCTGGACGGCGAGCGCGGTCAGCGGCGTCTTCTCGGAGGGCTTCCACACCACGGGGTCGCCGCACACGAAGGCCAGGGCGGCGTTCCACGACCACACGGCCACCGGGAAGTTGAAGGCCGTGATCACGCCCGTGACGCCCAGCGGGTGCCAGGTCTCCATCATGCGGTGCTCGGGCCGCTCGGTCGCGATGGTGAGGCCGAAGAGCTGGCGCGACAGGCCGACCGCGTAGTCGCAGATGTCGATCATCTCCTGGACCTCGCCGAGGCCTTCCGAGACGATCTTGCCGGCCTCCAGCGTCACCAGCATGCCGAGATCGGCCTTGTGGGCGCGCAGCTCCTCGCCGAGGAGGCGCACGAACTCGCCGCGCCGGGGCGCCGGAACCTTGCGCCAGGCCGCGAAGGCCTCGTGGGCCCGGGCGATGGCGGCGGCGGCCTCGGCCGGGCCGTCCTCCCGGATCTCGGCCGTCACGTCGCCCGTCACGGGCGAGCGGGCCGGCATGCCGCCCCGCAGGAAGGCCGAAGCCGGAACGCCGAGGCGGTCGAGAATGCCCAGAACGTCGTCGCGCGCCGAGGCGGCCATGGCGGATCTCCTGATCAAGTCGCCGGCCCGGCCCGCTGCCGGCGCCGGACGCAGCCCAGCGGGACCGCGCCGTGCGGCGCTCCCGCGCGTTCGCCGAACCGTCGCTCTTTCGCATGGCGGGCGCAACCGATATGTTCTCACCAGTTCATGAGGAGAACGCATGATCTTCGCGACCCAGCGCAGCCTTCTGCCGTCCCTCGGCGCGCTCCAGGCCTTCGAGGCCGCGGCCCGCCACGGCAGCTTCACGCGGGCCGCCGAGGAGCTGAACCTGACGCAGGGCGCGGTCAGCCGGCAGGTCGCCGCGCTGGAGCAGACGCTGGGCGTGCCGCTGTTCGAGCGGGTGCGCCAGCGCGTCACCCTGACGCCGGCCGGCCTCGCCTATGCGGCGGAGATCCGCGACGCGCTCTCGCGCATCGCCGCCGCGACCATGTCGGCCATGGCGTTCCGGGGCGCGGGCGGCACGCTGGCCCTCGCCATCCTGCCCACCTTCGGCACGCGCTGGCTGATCCCGCGCCTGCCGGACTTCTTCCAGAAGCACCCGGAGGTGACCATCGACTTCGCCACCCGCATCCGGCCCTTCGACTTCCGCCAGGAGCCGCTCGACGCCGCCATCCATTTTGGCGACCCCACCTGGCCGGGCGCGGCGATGCACCGCCTCATGGGCGAGGTCATCGTGCCGGTCGCCAGCCCGGACCTGATCGCCCGCGTCGGCCTGAAGGAGCCCGCCGACGTGCTGCGCGCGCCGCTGCTGCAGCAGTCCACCCGCCCGCGCGCCTGGGCCGAATGGCTGGAACGGCAGGGACTCGCCCCGGCCCAGGCCCTGCTGGGCCCGAGCTTCGAGCAGTTCGCCATGGTGGCCCAGGCGGCCGTCGCCGGGCTCGGCATGGCGATCGTGCCGCGCATGCTGGTGGAGGAGGAGCTGCGCAGCGGCGCGCTCGCGGTTCCGTTCGACCGGCCCATCGACAGCCGGCAGGGCTACTGGCTGGTCTATCCGGAGGAGAAGCGCGACCGGCCGCCCGTCGTGGCGTTCCGGGACTGGCTGCTCGCGCAATGCGGGCGCGACCTCGGCTGAAGCCGTCTCGACAGCCGCGCCCGAACCTGCCAATCATGCGGCCTGCTCATGACCGCGGGCCAGCGCGCGCGGCCGATCCCCATCCCTGCTCGCCGGCTTGCTCGCATGACCTCCCCGACCGCCTCCGCTCCGCAGCTTTCCGCCCCGCCGACCTCCGCAGACGTCGTGATCGTGGGCGGCGCCGCCATCGGATCCTCCATCGCGTGCCACATCGCGTCCGACCCCGCCTTCAAGGGCCGGGTGGTGGTGGTGGAGAAGGACCCCACCTACCAGTTCTCGGCCTCGGCGCTGTCGGCGGCCTCCATCCGGCAGCAGTATTCCAGCGCGGTGAACATCCGGATCTCGCTCTACGGCGTCCAGTTCCTGCGCCGCATCGGGGAGCTGCTCGCCGTCGGCGACGACCGGCCCGAGATCGGGCTCGTGGAGGGCGGCTATCTCTATCTCGCCAGCCCGGAGGGCGCGCCGGCGCTGCGCGCCAACAACGCCCTGCAGGCGGCCGAGGGCGCCGACATCGTCCTGTTCGAACGCGACGCCCTGGCCGCCCGTTTCCCCTGGCTGGCCACCGGCGACCTCGCCTGCGGGACATGGGGCCGCAGCGGCGAAGGCTGGTTCGACGGCTGGGGCCTCATGCAGGCCTTCCGCAAGAAGGCCCGCAGCCTCGGCGTCGCCTATGTGGACGGGACGGTGAGCGGGATCGACCGGGACGGCGCCCGCGTCACGGGCGTGCGCCTCGCCGACGGATCGCGCATCGCCTGCGGCGCCCTGGTCAACGCCGCCGGCGCGTCGGGCGGCCGCCAGGTCGCCGCCATGGCGGGCGTCGCCATCCCGGTCCATTCCAGGAAGCGCTTCGTCTTTTCCTTCACCTGCAAGGGCCCGGTCGAGAACGCGCCCCTGGTGATCGACACGACGGGCGCGTGGTTCCGCCCCGAGGGCCGGCGCGGGCCGGAGGGCCAGATGTTCATCGGCAGCGCCGGCCCGACGGCCGACATGCCGGACCCCGACTCCGACGAGTTCGAGGTGGACTGGGGCTTCTTCGAGGAGACGATCTGGCCCGCCCTGGCGACGCGGGTCCCGGCCTTCGAGGAGATCCGCCCCGGCCGGGCCTGGGCCGGCCACTACGACATGAACCTCTTCGACCACAACGCCATCCTGGGCCAGGCCGGCGGCCTCGACAATTTCTACCTCGCCAACGGCTTCTCCGGCCACGGCCTGCAGCAGTCCCCCGCCGTCGGCCGCGGCCTCGCCGAACTGATCCTGCACGGCCGCTACCTGACGCTCGACCTCTCCGACATGTCCTTCGACCGCATCGCCGCCAACCGGCCCGTCCTGGAGCGCAACGTCATCTGACCCCTCAACCCGCGGGCCCAGGCGGCTGGAAATGGTCCCGAAAGCTCCCTCTCCCGTCATCCCGGCGCGCCGAAGGCGCGGGAAGGCGATCCAGAGAAGCCGGGCGAAGGGCGCGTCGCCTCGACCGTCGTGGATCCCCTTCCCGGCGCTGCGCGCCGCCGGGGATGACGAGGCCTGGTTGGGCAAGGGGCGCCTGCCTAGGCCAGCACGCCGCGCAGGATGGTGCGGGCGAGCTGGCGGGTCGTTTCGGCGAACTCGTCGTCGCTGAGCGGGCGGCCCCCGTTCAGCACCTCGATCTGGGTGGCGAAGTCGGCGTAATGCTGCGTGGCCGCCCAGATGAGATAGAACAGCGCCTTCGGCTCGATCGGGGCGAGCTTGCCCTCGGCGATCCAGCGCCGGACGATGGCGCCGCGCGACTCGACCCAGTGGGCGAGGGTGCCCTCCAGGTGATCGGCGATGGCGGGCGCGCCCCGCATGATCTCGCTGGCGAAGATGCGCGAGCCCAGCGGCATGCTGCGCGACAGCTCCATCTTGGCCGTGATGTAGCGCGTCAGCGCATCCTCCGGATCGTCGCTGTCGTCGAGCGAGGAGGCCGCCGCGAGCCAGCGGTGCAGCACCCGCGCCATCACGGCCCGGTAGAGGTCGTCCTTGCTGGGGAAGTAATAATGCACGTTCGCCTTCGGCAGCCCGGCGCGGGCCGCGATCGCGCCCGTCGTCGCGCCCTTGAAGCCGAGCTCGGCGAAGACGCTCTCGCCCGCCTCCAGGATCAGGCGCTCGTTCTCCTCGCGGGCGTTCAGCCGCATGGCGGCCCGGGGCGCCGCGCCGGGGGATCCGGACGCCGACGGCGGGCGCGGCGCGGTCCGGTCGTGCGGCCTGGCTTTGGCCAAGATGTCCTCCAGCAGCGCGCTTCTGCTTCGCCTCGGACCGACGCGCGCGGGCTCGGGCGTGATTGTTGACCAAACGGTCAATGCCATACTAGCCTCGACTTCGCGGGTGCGGGAGACAAAAATCAGCCCACGCGCCACGCGGCCAGAGGCCGCCGCGGCCATCTTGGCCGCCGAGAGGGGATCAGACGGATGAGCGGAGCTGGCGCCGAACTCGGCAATGTGCGCATCGACGGCGCGCGCCTTTGGGACAGCCTCATGGAGATGGCGCAGATCGGCGCCACCCCCAAGGGCGGCTGCAAGCGCCTCACCCTCACCGACCTCGACAAGCAGGGCCGCGAGCTTTTCCGGCGCTGGTGCGAGGAGGCCGGGTGCGCCGTCTCGGTGGACCGCATGGGCAACATGTTCGCCCGCCGCCCCGGCGTGGACGACACGCTCCCGCCCGTGATGCTGGGCAGCCACCTCGACACCCAGCCCACCGGGGGCAAGTTCGACGGCGTGCTGGGCGTGCTCGGCGCGCTCGAGGTGGTGCGCACGCTGAAGGACCTCAACATCAGGACGAAACACCCCATCGAGGTCGCCAACTGGACCAACGAGGAGGGCTCCCGCTACGCCCCCGCGATGGTGTCGTCCGGCGTCTTCGCGGGCGTCTACACGGAGGAGTTCGCGTATTCGCGGGTGGACTCCGAGGGCAAGACGCTGGGCGACGAGCTGCAGCGCATCGGCTTCCAGGGCGACCTGCCGGTCGGCAGCCGGCCCATCCACGCCTTCTTCGAGCTCCATATCGAGCAGGGCCCCATCCTGGAGGACGAGAACCTCGACATCGGCGTGGTCACGCACGGCCAGGGCCAGCGCTGGTACGAGATCACGCTCACGGGCTTCGAGAGCCACGCCGGCTCCACCCCCATGCCGGTGCGCAAGGACGCGCTGCTGGGCGCCGCCCGGGTCGTCGAGCTGGTCAA
Organism: Alsobacter sp. SYSU BS001988; assembly: GCF_054796215.1. Taxonomy (NCBI): domain Bacteria; kingdom Pseudomonadati; phylum Pseudomonadota; class Alphaproteobacteria; order Hyphomicrobiales; family Alsobacteraceae; genus Alsobacter; species Alsobacter sp. SYSU BS001988. The sequence goes on from NZ_JBTAMK010000001.1 coordinate 787,041, forward strand.
CCGCATCGGCCTCGCCAACGCGCCGAACGCGGTCGCCACGGTGGGCATGCTCAACCCCTATCCGAATTCCCGCAACGTCATCCCGGGCCAGGTCTGGATGACGGTGGATTTCCGCTGCCCCGACGATTCCGTGCTGGCCGGCATGGACGCGGCGCTGCGCGCGGGCGTGGACGAGATCTGCGCCGGCATCGGGCTCGAGCAGGAGACCAAGCAGATCTTCTACTACCCGCCCGTCGCCTTCGAGGAGAGCTGCGTGGCGGCCGTGCGCGGCGCGGCGCAAAAGCTCGGCTACACCCACCGCAACATCGTGTCCGGGGCCGGCCACGACGCCTGCTACATCGCGCGCGTGGCGCCCACCGCCATGATCTTCACGCCCTGCGTGGACGGCATCAGCCACAACGAAATCGAGGACATCAAGCCCGAATGGGCCACGGCCGGCGCCAACGTGCTGCTGCAGGCCGCGCTCAGCAAGGCCGAGATCGTGCCTTGAAGCGAATGGGGTGTGGCGAGTAGCGAGTAGGGGTGCTTTCCCAACTCACCCGTTCGCCTTCCCTACTCGCCACTCGCTATTCGCCATTCGCCCACCCACAGGAGCCGCCCATGTCGACGCTCATCAAGAACGGAACCGTGGTCAACGCCGACCGCACCTGGAAGGCGGACGTGCTGATCGAGGGCGAGCACATCAAGGCGGTGGGCGACGGCCTCTCGGGCGACACGACGGTGGACGCCGAGGGCTGCTTCGTGTTCCCGGGCGGCATCGACCCGCACACGCATCTGTCCATGCCGTTCATGGGCACGACCACGGCGGACGACTGGGAGAGCGGCACGCGCGCGGCGCTGTCGGGCGGCACCACCATGGTGGTGGACTTCTGCATCCCCGGAAACGGGCAGCCGCTGCTCGACGCCTGGGCCGAATGGGAGAAGAAGTCCGAGACCGCCTACGCGGACTACGCCTACCACATGTGCATCACCTACTGGAACGACCAGGTCCGCGCCGACATGGGCAAGGTGGTCGAGAAGGGCGTCACCACCTTCAAGCACTTCATGGCCTACAAGGGCGCGCTGATGGTGAACGACGAGGAGATGTTCGCCTCGTTCCAGCGCTGCGCCGAGCTCGGCGCCATGCCGCTCGTCCACGCCGAGAACGGCGACCTCGTGGCCGCGCTCCAGCAGAAGCTCCTGAAGGACGGCATCACGGGTCCGGAGGGCCACGCCTATTCGCGCCCGCCGAGCGTCGAGGGCGAGGCCGCCAACCGCGCCATCATGATCGCGGACGCGGCCGGCTGCCCGGTCTACATCGTCCATGTCTCGTCCATCGAGGCGCACGAGGCCGTGGCCCGCGCCCGCGCCAACGGCCAGCGCGTCTATGGCGAGCCGCTGGTGCAGCATCTCACGCTGGACGACAGCGAATACGCCCATCCGGACTGGGACCACGCGGCCCAGCGCGTCATGTCGCCGCCCTTCCGCAACAAGAAGCACCAGGACGACCTCTGGAACGGGCTGCGCGCCGGCTCCCTGCAGGTGGTGGCGACCGACCATTGCGCCTTCACGACCGAGCAGAAGCGCTTCGGCATGGGCGACTTCACGAAGATCCCGAACGGAACCGGCGGGCTGGAGGACCGGCTCTCGGTGCTCTGGACCAAGGGCGTCGAGACCGGCCGCCTGACCATGAACGAGTTCGTGGCCGTCACCTCGGCCAACATCGCCCGCATTCTCAACCTCTACCCCCGCAAGGGCGTCATCCAGCAGGGCGCGGAGGCGGACCTCGTGGTGTGGGACCCCAAGGCCGGCAAGACCATCTCGGCCAAGACCCAGCAGTCGGCGATCGACTACAACGTGTTCGAGGGCATGAAGGTCAGCGCCACGCCGCGCTACACCTTCTCGCGCGGCGAATGCGTGTGGCAGGACGGCAAGCTCACCGGCCAGCGCGGCCGCGGCCGCTTCGTCCCGCGCTCCCCCTTCCCGGCCGACGCCCAGGCCCTGCGCACCTTCAAGGCGCTCACGGCCGACCGGGCCGTCGCGCGGTGAGCCTGCGTCACTTGCAACGGCCCTCACCCCAGCCCTCTCCCCGTGCCGGGGAGAGGGGGCCCATCGCGGCCACGGCGCCGCGCGCGCCCTTCGCCCCGGCGCGGGGAGAAGGTGGCCGAGCGAAGCGAGGTCGGATGAGGGGTCCTTCGGCCCAGGCCCTGCGCTGATGCCCGACGCCGTCATCCAAGCCCGCGACCTCTCGCTCACCTACGATTCCGCCGACGGCGCCGTGCAGGCGCTGTCCGGCATCGACCTGACCATCGAGCGGGGCGAGTTCGTGTCGCTGATCGGGCCCTCAGGCTGCGGCAAGACCACGCTGCTGCGCGTCATCGCAGATCTCGAGACCGCCACCTCGGGCTCCATCCTGGTGAACGGCGTCAGCCCGCAGGAGGCGCGGCTGAAACGCTCCTATGGCTATGTGTTCCAGGCGCCGGCGCTTTATCCGTGGCGATCCATCGCCGGCAATGTCGGCCTGCCGCTCGAAATCATGGGCTATTCGCGCGAGGAGCGGCGCGAGCGCGTGGCCCGGAACCTGGCCCTGGTCAATCTCGAAGGCTTCGAGCGCAAGTTCCCGTGGCAGCTCTCCGGCGGCATGCAGCAGCGCGCCTCCATCGCGCGGGCGCTGTCGTTCGATCCCGACCTGCTGCTCATGGACGAACCCTTCGGCGCGCTGGACGAGATCGTCCGCGACAAGCTCAACGAACAGCTGCTGCGCCTGTGGGACCTGACCCGCAAGACCGTGGTCTTCGTCACGCACTCGATCCCGGAGGCCGTGTTCCTCTCCACCCGCATCGTCGTGATGTCGCCCCGTCCGGGCCGAATCCACGAGATCATCCCCTGCGACTTCCCGCGCGACCGCACCCTCGACATCCGCGAGACGCCCGAGTTCCTGGCCATCGCCAACCGCGTCCGCCACGGCCTGCGCGAGGGGCATTCCTATGACTGAGGGGATCGCTCCCGACCCGTCGGAGTGCTCGGCGCCCCTCCCTCCCCTGCAGGGGAGGGATCGAGGGTGGGGCCTATCCGTTGCGCCCGTGTCGGGCGTTGCGCTCTTCGCCCGGCGTTCTCCCCACCCTCAGTCCCTCCCCTGCAGGGGAGGGAGGCCCATTGCGCTTGGCCCCAGCAGGGGAGCCAGCCGATGAGCCGTCCCCTCGCCTCGCTCTGGGCTGGCCATCTCGGCCCCATTCTGGCGGTCTGCGTCGCCATCGTGGCGTTGTGGTACGCCGGCGCGGTGTGGATGAACGCCGACCTGCAGCGCTCGGCCTTCGACAATGCCGGGCAGAAGACCTGGACCACGGGCGAACTCGTCGCCGGCACGCTGGCGCAGGAGCGGCCGCGGCTTCCCGCCCCGCACCAGGTGGCGCAGGAATTGTGGAAGACGGTGGTGGACACCGCGCCCTCGTCCAAGCGCAGCCTCGTCTACCATGGCGGCGTCACGCTCTCGGCGACGCTGCTGGGCTTCCTGTTCGGCTCCGCGCTCGGGATCGGGCTTGCAGTGTTGATCGTGCATGTCAGGAGCCTCGACCGCTCGCTGATGCCCTGGATCATCGCATCCCAGACGATCCCGATCATCGCGCTGGCGCCGATGATCGTCATCATCCTGAACCAGCTCGACGTGACCGGCATCGTCCCGAAGGCCGCGATCGCGGCCTACCTGTCGTTCTTCCCGGTGACGGTCGGCATGGTGAAGGGCCTGCGCTCGCCCGATCCGCTGCAGCTCGACCTGATGCGCACCTATTCGGCCTCGCAGGCGCAGACCTTCTGGTCGCTGCGGCTGCCGGCCTCCGCGCCGTTCCTGTTCGCGAGCCTCAAGGTGGGCGTCGCCGCCAGCCTGGTCGGGACCGTGGTGGCGGAGCTCACCCAGTCGGCCGACGGCGGCTTCGGGGCGCGGCTGCTGGCGGGCTCCTATTACGGCCAGACCATCCAGATCTGGGCCGCGATCTTCGCGGCCGCCTTTTGCGCCTGCGCGCTGATCGCCGCGGTGGCGCTGGCGGACCGCGTCGTGGCGAAGCGCATGGGCTATGCGCGATGAGGCGGGGGGATTGGCTCGCGATCCTGTGCGCGCTGGCGAGCCTGCTCGCCCTGGGAGGTCCGCTGACGGCGGCCGGCGACGCGCCGACCTGGGCGCGGCCCTACCTGGCCGCCCTGTTCGCATCCGCGCTGCTCTGTGCGGGCGGCGCCGGCAACGAGGCGCGCTGGCGGCTCGGCTCCACCATGCTGGCCCTGATGGCCGCCGGCGGCGCCGTGGCGCTCGTCGCCCTGCTGGGGGCAGGGCTTCAGGCCAATGCGGGCTGGGGCTACGCGGCGGCGCTCGTCGCCGTGTGGCTCGCCGCCTGGCATACCGTGTCCTGGCTCGTCGGCCTGCGCCTCTCCGCCGGCTGGCCGGCGACGCTCGCCAACCTGGCCATCCCGCTCGTTTTCGGCCTGACGCTGCTGTTCCTCTGGGAGTGCGGCGTGCGGGGCTTCGGCTCTTCGATGATGAAGGTCATCCTGCCCGCGCCTTCCGCCATCGCGGCGCGCTTCGCCTCGTCCCTGCCGACGCTGGGCGCCGACTTCGTCCAGACCTTCAAGGGCGTGACGGCGGGCTACGTGATGGGCTGCGGGTCGGGCATCCTGGCCGCGATCCTGATCGACCGCTCGCCCTTCCTGCAGCGCGGCCTGCTGCCGCTCGGCAACCTCGTGTCGGCCCTGCCGATCGTCGGCGTCGCCCCCATCATGGTGATGTGGTTCGGCTTCGACTGGCAGTCCAAGGCCGCCATCGTGGTGATCATGACGTTCTTCCCGCAGTTGGTGAACACCGTCGCGGGCCTCGCCTCGGCGGGCACGATGGAGCGGGACCTGATGAAGACCTATGCGGCGAGCTACGGGCAGACCCTGCTGCGCCTGCGCCTGCCCGCGGCCTTGCCGTTCATCTTCAACGGGTTGAAGATCAACTCCACGCTGGCGCTGATCGGGGCCATCGTGGCCGAGTTCTTCGGGACGCCCATCGTCGGCATGGGATTCCGCATCAACACCGAGGTCGGGCGCATGAACATCGACATGGTGTGGGCGACGATCGTGGTCGCCGCGCTGGCCGGCTCGCTCTTCTACGGATTGCTGGCGCTCGCCGAGCGCCGGGCCACCTTCTGGCACGCCAGCTATCGCGGGCGCGCCGGCTGATTTGTTCGTTCGGATGGGGAGGGATACGCGATGAAGAAGCACATCATGCTCGCCGGCCTGGCGCTTGGAGCGCTCGTGGCCGCCCATGCGGCGCAGGCGGCCGACAAGGTCACGATCCAGCTGAAATGGGTCACCCAGGCCCAGTTCGGCGGCTACTACGTCGCCAAGGACAAGGGCTTCTACAAGGACGCCGGCCTCGACGTCACCATCAAGCCGGGCGGCCCCGACGTCGCGCCCCCGCAGGTGATCGCAGGCGGCGGCGCCGACGTGATCGTGGACTGGATGCCGTCCGCGCTGGCCTCGCGCGAGAAGGGCGTGCCGCTGGTCAACATCGCGCAGCCGTTCAAGAAGTCCGGCATGATGCTGACCTGCCGCGCCGAGACCGGCATCAAGACGCCGGCCGATCTGAAGGGCCGCACGCTCGGCGTCTGGTTCTACGGCAACGAATATCCGTTCCTCAGCTGGATGGCGAAGCTCAAGATCCCGACCGACGGCTCGCCCCAGGGCGTGAAGGTGCTGAAGCAGGGCTTCAACGTCGACCCGCTCCTGCAGAAGCAGGCCGACTGCATCTCGACCATGACGTACAACGAGTACTGGCAGGTGATCGACGCCGGCATCAAGCCGGAGAACCTCGTGGTGTTCAAATACGAGGATCAGGGCGTCGCCACCACGGAGGACGGCCTCTACGTGCTGGAGGACAAGCTCAAGGACCCGGCCTTCGTGGACAAGATGGCCCGCTTCGTGAAGGCCTCCATGAAGGGCTGGGAATGGGCGCGCGCCAACCCGAAGGACGCCGCCAAGATCGTGCTCGACAACGACGCCTCGGGCGCCCAGACCGAGAAGCACCAGACCCGCATGATGGAGGAGATCAACAAGCTGACGGCCGGCTCCGACGGGACGCTCGACGAGGCCGACTACAAGCGCACCGTCGCGACGCTGCTCTCGGGCGGCTCCGACCCGGTGATCTCCAAGGAGCCCACGGGCGCGTTCAGCCATGTGGTGACCGAGAAGGCGAAGACGCTGAAGTAAGGCCGCCACGACGCCGGCGCAGCGCCCCGCTGCGCCGGTCCCGCCTCAGGACCGCCGGCCTCAGGCTCGCCAGCGCAGGCGCCGCACGCGCGGGGCGAGCCCTCGCGGCGCGGAGCGGCTCAACAGGGAACCCCATGTCACCCTTGACGATCCTCCTGCCGCTCGTCGCCCTGCTGGCCGCGACCGCGCTGCCCGTCCAGGCGGCCCTGAACGCTCAGCTGGCGCGCGGCGTCGGCAACCCCATCCTGGCGGGGGCCATCTCCTTCGCGGCGGCCGCGGTCCTGCTCGCCGGGATCGTCGGGCTGTTCGTCCGGGACTATCCCAGCGCCGAGCAGTGGGGCCGCGTCCCGCTCTGGCTCTTCGTGGTCGGCGGCGCGCTGGGGGCCGTCTATGTCTGCGCCAACATCGTGCTGGTGCCGCGCCTGGGCGCGGCGACGCTGATCGCCTTCGCGATCGCCGGCCAGCTCATCGCGGCCCTGCTTCTCGACCAGTTCGGCCTGCTCGGCCTCGCCATGCGCGAGATCTCGCTCGGGCGCGTCGCAGGCGTGGCGCTCGTGCTGATCGGGGCCGTGATGGTGCGGGCGCTGTAGGGCCGATCAGTTCCCGAACCAGACCGGGCCGCCGAAGGGCATGACCGCCGCCCCGGGCGGCGGCTCGTTCGGGCGCGGCTCCGGGCCGGCCAGGACCATGGCCCAATAGAGCGTGGGCCCGCGCGCGCCCTGGCCCGTGGCGCGCGCCAGGCCGATCCGGGTGGCGCCCTTCATCAGCAGGTTCTTGCGGTGTCCGGCCGAGGCTTTCCACGAGGCCATCGCGTCCGCGAGGTCGGTCTGCCCCATCGCGACGTTCTCGGAGGCCATGTAGGCGCGGACGCCGGCGGACTTCAGGCGCGACGGAAAGGACCCGACGACCTCATGCGACATCTCGCCACGGGCGGCCATCCCGTTCGCCTGGAACTCGGCCGCGCGCACCAGCGCCGGGTCGGACGTCACCGGTCCGAGGCCTTCGGCCTTGCGGAAGGCGGTCACCGCCTGGGCGGCGCGGGCCGACTCGGAGGTCGCCGCGGGCCGTTTCGCGTGGCCGGGTTTGGCGGGAGCGGGCGCCTGCGCGGCCGCGTCGGTCGCCCCGCCGGCCAGGATGAAGCAGAGCAGGGCGTGGGAGACGAGAGGTTTCATGCGGGTCTTCTGGCCGATGATCCGGGCGGGTTTGGGGCGCACAACCTTCAGTTGTAATGTTCAAAGCCGCTCGCGAAAACTTAGTTCTTTTCATCAAAGGTCGGTAAAAATGATACTTTGCAAGGGGGCGACTGAAGGTTATCTTATCGCATTGCCCGATGGCTCTGCGCGTTAACCAATATTCGTGGCGCCCGTCCGTGAGGACTCCTCATGGTAAAGAAAACGTTCTAGATTAACACCAATAAGCGGACTTCAGGGCAGCGTCGTTGAGAAGTTTAACTTGGCCGGCGCCGAGCGCGCCGCCACGCCTTGGAGCGGTTTGCGTATGAACCAGATCATTCAGCCTCGCGAGATCTCCGAAGCCGAGCGTCTCAAGCACGTCGATGCGGCCGATTCCGTGCCGCGGCGGGCCAAGCCGCGTTCGGACGTCGGCACGATCGTCCTGCACTGGGCGACCGCGGCGGCGGTGGTGGTCAGCCTCGCCACCGGCCTGCGCATCGGCGGAGACGGGCTCGATTCGGTCGTCGGCCGCGCGCTCTGGTCGGTTCTGCCCCAGGGCGAGGTGTGGACCTGGCACTTCGTCGGCAGCCTCGCGCTGTTCTTCTGCGCCACCGCTTATGCGGTCTACATGGCGCGGGCGGGGCTGCTGCAGCGCATCGCTCCGTCGCGCATGCGCGTCCTGACCATGCCGGCCTCCGCGCGGCTGCGCTGGAACGCCGTGAACGTGGCGCTGCACTGGGCGATCTACGCCATCCTGGCGGCCCTCACGGCGACCGGCGTCGCCATGTATCTGGGCTTCGGCGGCTGGGTGGTCACGGTCCACGGCCTGCTGGCCACGGTCACGCTCGTCTATATCGGCGTGCACGTCTTCACCCACTTCATGTATGGCGGCCTCGACCAGCTGCTGCGCCTGTTCAAGCCGAGCCGGCTGGCCAGGACGGCCGCCGCGCGGCCCCGGCCCTTCGTGGTCGCGGCCTTCGCCGGCCTGCCGATCGCCATCGGGGTCGCGGCGCTGGACTACGGGACCCGCGACACCCTGACCGTGGCGCATGTCGCGACGCCGCCCACGGCGGACGGCAAGCTGGACGACGCCGCCTGGGCCAACGCCCGGCCGGTGCGGGTGCGGACGGAGCAGGGCGCCAATCTGGGCGGGACCGGGACCTCCACCGTGGAGGTGCGGGCGGTCGAGGACGGGCGCAAGATCTACTTCGCCTTTTGGTGGGAGGACCCGACGCGCTCGCAGATGCGGCTGCCCCTGGTCAAGCGCGAGGACGGCTGGCGGTTGATCGGCTCGAAGGCCGACACGGCGGACGTGGTCGACTATTACGAGGACAAGCTCGCCGTCCTGTTCACGCGCTCGGACGCCTTCGGCAACGGCGGCTCGACCCATATGGGCCCCGCCCCGCTGCCGGGGCAGCCCAAGCCCCTCCACGGCCGCGGCTATCACTACACCGCCGACGGCCTCTACGCCGACGTGTGGCAGTGGAAGGCGTCCCGCGGCGGTCTCCTGGGCCGCGTCGACGACATGTATTTCGGCCCGCCCAACGAGGCGAACGAGGCCATGAAGGCCGGCAAGGCGCGCTACCAGGCCGGCTATGACAGCGATCCGGGGACAGGCTTCTACGTCTACAACTACAAGTCCGAGGCGCCGGGCGGCTATCGGGGGCCGGTCACGCTGAGCAAGCTGCCCAAGGACTATGCGGCGACCGTCAAGGCGATGGGGACGCTCCACCTCGACGTCAACAAGAGCAACGACGAGGGCTCGCGCTGGTGGATGACCGAGGACGAGGTCGTCCCCTACAGCAAGGAGGCCGACGACAGGATCCCGGTCGGGACCGTGATCCCGGGCGTGCTGATCCAGGGCCAGTATTCGGGCGACCGGGCCGACCTCATGGGGGCCGCCCAGTGGAAGGACGGGTACTGGACCTTGGAGACCAGCCGCGTCCTCGACACCGGGAGCAAATACGACATCCCCTTCAAGAAGGGAGAGCCGATTTACATGTATCTCTCGGTCTTCGATCACACCCAGACCCGCCACACCCGGCATATGCGGCCGATCGTGATCGCGCTGCCCTGACGCCCTGAACGATGCGGGACCGGCGGCGCGCCGGTCCGCCCTCTCGACCCCAGACGCCACGACCCGGGAGCGTATCCCGCTCTCCGAAGGAGGTTGCATGTCTTCGAAGTGCCAGCTCACCATCAACGGCAGGAGCGTTTCCGCCCTGGTCGGCGCCACCGTGCTGGACGCCGCCCTGGCCGCCAGAATCGCGATGCCGCATGACTGCTGCACGGGGCAGTGCGACAGCTGCCGCGTGAGCGTGGAGGGCGGCGTCGACGACCATGGCACCCGTGAAGGCGCCACCGTGCTGGGCTGCCAGGCGACCCTGACCGGACACGCCTCCATCACCTTCGAGGAAGCGCCCGCCGTCGGCGCCCGCATGGCGAGCGTCTCCTCCATCCGGCCGCTCTCGCCCGACATCGACGAGGTGACGGTGGAGCTCAACAGCCCGCTCCGCTACCTGCCCGGCCAGTATGTGAAGCTGTCCTTCAAGGGCCTGCCCGAGCGCGACTACAGCCCGACCGTGGGACTGGGCGGCGAGGCGGACGTGAACCGCCTCTACTTCCACGTCCGGCGCTACCCCATGGGCCGCTTCTCCTCCGCGATCGGCCAGACCATCAAGGTCGGCTCGCGGCTGAAGGTGCGCGGTCCTTACGGCCATGCGTGGCTGCGGCAGGGGACCGGCCCGCTGGTGCTCGTGGCCAGCGGCACGGGCTTCGCGCCGATCTGGTCGATCGCCGTCGCCGCCCGGCTCGGCCAGCCCGACCGGCCCATCACGGTGATCGCCGGGGCCCGCAATCCCGCCGACCTCTATATGCGCCAGGCCTTCGCCTGGCTGTCGGCCCGCGGCGTCCGGGACCTCGCCCTGACGACGAGCGGCGGCCCGGCCTTCGCCGACATGCGCGCCGGTCGCCCGACCGACGCGCTTCCGGCGCTCGGTCCCGACCACACCGTCTATGCGGCGGGCGCGCCCGCCATGGTGGCGGCGGTCAAGCGCATGGCCCAGGACGCCGGAGCGGTCTGCTACGCGGATCCGTTCGTCATGAACGAGACGCCCGCGTCGCTGACGCAGAAGCTCGGCCGCTTCTTCCAGATGACCAATTGGGGATCGCGTCCCGGCGAACCGGGCGCCGCCGCTACGCCGCGGCCACTTCGGTCAGGAACGATTTGACCGCGATGTCCATCTGCTTGGCCTCCTCGGCCATGCGGGCGGCCATCGCCACCATGTCGACCGTGGCGTCGCGGGCGTTCTCGACCGTGGAGCTCAGATTCTCGACGCTGGCGCACAGGGCGCCGGTGCCCTCGAAGGCGGAGGAGACGCTCTCGGCGATCTGCTCGGTCGCCTGAGACTGGTCGGCGACGACGTGCCGGATCGTGGTGGTCTCGGCCAGCACGTCCGAGAAGGACTGGGCGATCATGTCGATCGACCGGACCGCGTCATTGGTGGCCTCCTGGATGGCGGCCACTTTCCCGGCGATCACCTCGGTGGCCTTGCCGGTCTCGCCGGCGAGGGCCTTGACCTCGTTGGCGACCACGGCGAAGCCGCGCCCCGCCTCGCCCGCCCGCGCCGCCTCGATGGTGGCGTTCAGGGCCAGCAGGTTGGTCTGCGCCGCGATTCCCTCGATCATCCGCACCACCGCGCCGATCTGGCTGGCGGCCTCGAGCAGCCCTCCCACCTTGCGGGTGGCCACCAGGGCCGTGTCGTTGCCGCGCACGATGACCTCGGCCGCGAGGCTGACCTTATCGGAGACGCTGCGGATCGCCGTGCTGAGCTGCCCCGTGGCGGCGTCGACCACCATCACGGACGACGTCGTCTGCTTGGACGCCCGGACGGTCGAGCTCGCCTCGTCCTTGGCGTGGCGGGAGATGCCGTCCAGCCCCTGCGCCGAGGCGTTCATGGAGCTGACGCAATCCTGCACGCTGCGCAGGACGGAGCGCATCGTCCCGTCGAAGCGCTGGATCGCGGCGTCGAGCGCGGCGCTGCGGCGGCGCACCGCCTCCGCCCCGGCCACGTCCGAGCGCAGCTTGTCGCGCTCCTCCATGGAGCGCTGCAGCAGCAGCACGGCCCGCGCGATGGCGCCGACCTCGTCCCGGCGCTCGGATCCGCTGACCTCGGCCCGCCAGTCGCCCTGCGCCACCGCCACGACCGCGCCGGTGATCTGGGAGATCGCCCGGCTGACGCGCCGGGACACCATGAGGGCCAGTCCGCCGACGAGCCCCAGGGCCAGCAGGCCGGCCGCGACCAGCCACGCCTTGAGGTCGGCCGCATGGGCCTCGCCGATCCGCACCGTCTGGTCGCGCAGGGCGTAGACCTCGCCGCGCTGCGCCAGGGCGCAGATCCGGACGTCCTTCAGGAGGTCGACGCAGTTGGCCACGAAGCGGCCGCTCTCGCTCTCCAGCAGGGTGGTCTCGGGCATGCGGCGCAGGCGCAGGCCCTCATTGGGGGCGCCCGAGACCGACACGGCCTCGCCGTTGACCTGGATCAGCACGGCCGAGCCGGTCAGGCGGGCGAAATCCTCCAGCACGGCCTCGGACGGCTTGATGCTGCGCAGCCCGACCAGGGCCGCGACCGTTTCGCCGAAGTCGTCGAAGACCGGCTCCACGAACGCCATCACCAGGACGGAGGTGGACCCGATGTCCAGCTTGGCGGCCATGTCGGCCTCGATCCAGACGAGGTCCTGCCAGGTCGTCGGCTTGGAGCGGTCGTTCGCCGCCACGATGGAGCTGACGCGGGCCAGCACCGGGCTGGCGCGCAGCGCCTGGTCCATCTGCACCAGGTCGGCCCGCTTCGACGACGTCCCGATCACCCGCGACTTCAGGTCGATGACGGCGATCATGTCCAGGTTCGCGGCCCGGACGGCGGCGTCCAGCGGCTCGCTCATGGCGACGACGTTGCGCGACTGGATGGCGCGGAAGATGTCGACCCGCTGGGCCACCACGCCCAGCCGCCGGGCCGCGTCGCGCTGCAGCGTGTCGAGACGCGCCTTGGACAGGTTGGCCTCGGCGCGCAGCGTCTCCGACAGCTTGGCGACCGACAGGCGGGCCAGTTCCTGGGACTGCTCGCTCAACCCCCGCTCGACCCTGATCAGCGTGCCGCCCACGAGCGCGACGAGCGCGACGCTCGTCGCGATGAGCATCACGCTGATCAGTTTCGCGCTGAGGGAGCGGAACAGCATCCTGCTATTGCGCCATGGGCACGCCGCCCAGGTCGTTCACCACCTGCTTGGCCTTGTCGCTGGAGGCGAACTGGATGAAAGCCTTGGCGTCCGTCGTGACGGTCTGGGGCTTGTGGATGAGGCCGACCACGACCGCGCTCGGATAGTCCGGGGCGGTGGGCGCCTTGCCGTCGATGCTGAGCACGACGACGCTGTCCTTCAGGGCGGACGAGAACGGGCCGAAGCCGACCGCGCCTTCCACCGCCTGGACGGTCTCGACCGCCTCCTGGGTGGTCGTGGCGGTCTTCGACTTGCCGGTCAGGACGAGGTCCTTCCAGCCCGGCATGGAGCCGCGCAGCACGCCCAGCGTGCTGTCGCCGTCCTCGCGGCGGACCACCTTGATCTTCAGGTCGGCGCCGCCGACCTCCTGCCAGTTGGTGACCGCGCCGGAATAGATGTCGGCGATCTGCTTGCTGGTCAGCGCCGTCACCTTGGCGTCCGCATGGACGAAGAAGGCCGACGGGATCTTGACGATCGGCGTCAGCACCAGGCCCTGGGCCTTCTCGGCGTCCGACAGCGGCCGGGCCACGCGGCCGACGACCTCCTGGTCGGTCGAGACCGCCACGACGGCGCCGCCCGAACCGATGCTCGGCGGCACCTTCACGGCCACGGCCGGATGGTCGGCCGAGAAGGCCGCGCCCACCGCCTTGAGGATCTCGATGCCGTCGCCCGTTCCGGGCACGGTCAGGTCCGCGCTGAGGCCCGGCGCCACGAGGGCCGGGGTGAAGGCCGCCGCAATCGCGCCGGCGAGGAGCATACGAGGGAAGGTCATGGAAGCCTCGGCTAGCCAATTCTTGCCGAAGCATAAGACCCTCTGATTAAGAGAGCCTGAAAAGCACCCGTTCATCTGGCGCGGTTGCAACTTAAGGCTGTAACGCCACGATTGGCTCGCCCGCCGACAGCCAGTGGATGATCTCGACCAGCGCCAGCCCCAGCGCGGCCCCGATGACGACGCCGGCCAGTCCCACGGCCGCGGCCACCAGCAAGGGATGGGCCGCGAAGCCCCCTTTCGGCAAAAACCTGTGGGAATACAGCGCGCCGGTCGGCATGGTCCGCTCCACCGGCGGCCGAACGAGGCCGCCCGCTCACCATGGCCTGCGGCCGCGCCCCGGGGCGTGACGGATCGCACATCGTGCGGCCCGGGCGGACGCGGCGCCGGGGACGCGTCAATTCACCACGGTCAGGCGGCGGCCGCGGCGCGCCGGCGGGGCTTCGAGGGACGCAGTCGGGCCCAGACCCGCCAGCCCAGCAAGGCGGCCAGCAGGGCGGCGTAGATCACCGGCCAGGTGACGTCCCGCTTCACCAGCCACCAGTAGTGCACCACCCCCAGGATCGCGATGGCGTAGATGGCCTGGTGCAGCCGGGCCCAGCGGGGGCCGCCGAGCCGGCGCACCCAGCCCTTGGTGGAGGTGACGGCCAGCGGCGTCATGAGCACGAGGGCCGCGAAGCCCACGGTCACGAAGGGCCGCTTCAGGATGTCCTTGGCGATGGCCCCGGCCTCGAACACCATGTCGAAGCCCACATAGGCGAAGAGGTGGACCACCCCGTAGAAGAAGGCGAACATCCCCAGCATGCGGCGGAACTTGATGGGCCAGTTCCAGCCGCTCAGGCGCCGCAGCGGCGTCACCGCCAGGGTGATGAGCAGGAAATGCAGGCACCAGTCGCCGGTCGCGTGCTCGATGGTCTCGGCCGGATTGGCGCCGAGCATCTCCGGGTCGGCGAACACGCCATAGACCAGGCGCAGCGCCGGGATCAGCGCGGCGAGGAAGACGACGGGCTTGGCGAGGCGCACCCAGTCCCGGCGCCGCGCGGACGCCGGCGGGGCGGCCCGGGCCGGGGCCGCTGCGCGGGACGGGGTCTTCTCCGTGACGCTCATCAGTGGTCGATCTTCAGATCCATGCCCGCATAGAGCGAGGCGACCTGATCCGCGTAGCCGTTGAAGAGCTCGGTCTGCCGGCTGGCGAAGAGCGCCGGCAGCAGGCGTTCGCGCTTCTGGCTCCAGCGCGGATGGTCCACGTCGGGATTCACGTTCGAGTAGAAGCCGTATTCGTTGGCGGCGGCCTTGTTCCAGGCCGTCCCCGGCTGCTGCTCGACGAACTCGATCTTCACGATCGATTTCACGCTCTTGTAGCCGTATTTCCACGGCGTCACGATCCGCACCGGGGCGCCGTTCTGGTTGGTGAGGGTCTCCCCATAGGCGCCCACCGTCAGCAGAGTGAGCGGGTGCATGGCCTCGTCGATGCGCAGGCCCTCCACATAGGGCCAGTCCAGCACCGGGATGCGCAGGCCCGGCATGGTCTCCGGCTGCATCACGGTGGTGAACTTCACGTATTTGGCCTTGCTGGTCGGCCCCACCCGCTTGGCCAGCTCGTTGAATTCGAGCCCGACCCACGGCACCACCATGGACCACGCCTCGACGCAGCGGAACCGGTAGACCCGCTCCTGCAGCGACATCTTGAGGATGTCCTCGACGCCGATGGTCATCGGCTTTTCGACCTCGCCGCCGATCTCGATGGTCCAGGGGCGGATCTTCATCTGGTCGGCGGACGCCGCCGGGTCGTATTTTCCCGTGCCGAACTCGTAATAGTTGTTGTAGCCCGTCACGATCTTCTTGGTCGTGGGCTCGGCGTTGACGCTGAACTTGGCGTTGCGCGGCGCATCGAGCTTGTCCAGGGCGGGGGCCGCCGCGAAGGCCGGCGCCGGCAGTCCCATGGCGGCGGCCGCCCCGAGCCCCGCCGCGGACTGCACGAAGCGACGGCGGTCGAGAAACACGTCGCGGGGGGTGATCTGCGAAGGAGCGATGGTGGGATAGCGGAACGGCATCTTGGTTCTCCGACGCGCAAGGCGGCATTTGGCGGCGAGCGCGCCCTGCAGCCCATGGCAGATCGGGCTTGCCCGGTCGCAGTCAAGCGCCGTGCGGCGATCACGACAACTCACGATCCCGCGTGAGGCCGGGCGCCGGGAGGAGTTCGGTCAGCCGGCCCGGCCCAGGAAGGCCTCGACGGCCTCGCGCCGGGGCAGGGGCGCGACCGCCCCGTAGCCCAGGGTCGACAGGGCCGCGGCCGCATTGGCGTAGTCCGCGGCCTGGAACGCGTCGCCGCAGCGCAGCCACTCGGACAGGAACGCGCCGTCGAAGGCGTCGCCCGCCCCGGTCGCGTCCACGGCCTCGACCTTGTGGGCCGGAATGACCCGGCGCTCTCCCGGCAGCGCCACCATGGCGCCGTCGGTCCCCATCGTGAGGGCCACGATCCGGCACCCCAGGCGGAGGTAGAAGTCGCAGATCTCCTCCGGACCCTGCAGCCCGGTCAGCTGCCGGGCGTCGTCCAGGCCGGGACGGGCGATGTCGCTCATCGCCACCGCGGCGTGCGTCACCGCCCGGGCCCGCTCCAGCGGCCACAGGCGAAGCCGCAGATTGGTGTCGTAGCTGATGGTGGTCCCGGCCTCGCGGGCCAGCTTCAGCGCGTGGAACACGGCGTCGCAGGCGCAGGTCGAAATGGCCTGGCTGATCGCCGAGACGTGAAGAACCCGCGCCGACGCGATCTTCGCCGCCGGCACCTCCGACGCCATCACGAGGCTCGCGGCCGACCCCGCCCGGTAATAGCTGAAGTGGTGGCCCTTGGCGTCGTGGCTGATGAAATAGAGGCCGGTCGGCGCCCCGGCCCGGGTCAGGACGGACGAGCGGTCGACGCCCTCCCGGTCCCACAGGTCGGCGATCTGGCGGCCGAAGGCGTCGTCGCCCAGCGCCGTGAAATAGGCCGCCTTGGCGCCGTTGCGGGCCGCCGAGATCGCGGCGTTGGACGTATCCCCGCCATAGCCCGGCAGGAACAGCATCTCGCCCTGGCGTTCGACCTGGTTGAACTCTACGAGGGGCTCGCCCATCGCCAGCACGTCCAGGGTTTTCATCGGCTGTCCGCTAAATCGTTTGAAAGATCACGCATATTGCCCGTTGCGGCGCGCACGCGCAACTTCCGATCGAATGGCCGCATCGGAGAATGTGGCGGCGGAAGGGCGATTGCGCCGGGCTCCGAAAAGGGCTTTTCTACAGCCCACGCTGTCCAAAGACGGCCGCGGCCTCGCTGGCCGCGAAGAATGTGACACGAGGGGAAGTCGATGACACGCACTACGATCGCCAAGGGCCTCGTCGGCCTTGGGCTCGCCGCCCTGTTGATGGGCTCCACGGCCGTTTCGGCCAAGACGCTCGTCTACTGCTCGGAAGGCAGCCCGGAGAACTTCACCCCCGCCCTCAACACCACTGGCACCAGCTTCGACGCGGCGCGCCCGGTGTTCAACCAGCTGACCGAGTTCGAGCGGGGCTCCACCACGGTGGTCCCGGGCCTGGCGGAGAGCTGGACCTTCTCGGACGACGCCAAGACGATCACGTTCAAGCTGCGCAAGGGCGTCAAGTTCCACGCCACGAAGGACTTCAAGCCCAGCCGCGACTTCAACGCGGACGACGTGCTGTTCTCCTTCAACCGCCAGTGGAAGGAGAACCATCCCTATTTCAAGGTGTCCGGCGGGAAGTATGACTACTTCAACGACATGGACATGCCCAAGCTGCTGAAGAGCATCGAGAAGACCGACGACTACACCATCGTCATGACGCTCAACGAGCCGAACGCGCCGATCCTGGCCAATCTGGCGATGGATTTCGCCTCCATCCACTCCCAGGAATACGCCGACTTCCTCACCAAGCAGGGCAAGCCCGAGGTGATGGACCAGATCCCGGTCGGCACCGGCCCGTTCATGTTCGTGAACTACCAGAAGGACGCGGTGATCCGCTTCAAGGCCAACCCGGATTATTTCCACGGCAAGGCCGCCATCGACGACCTCGTCTACGCCATCACGCCCGATCCCACCGCCCGCCTCGCCAAGCTGCGCAAGGGCGAGTGCCACCACATGGCCTATCCGCGCCCGGCGGACCTGGAGGAGATCAAGAAGGACGCGGCCCTGCAGATGATGCAGCAGCCCGGCCTCAACATCGCCTACTGGTCGTTCAACGTGCAGAAGCCGCCCTTCGACAAGAAGGAAGTGCGTCAGGCGATGAACATGGCCGTCGACAAGGCCGCCATCATCCGCGACGTCTATCTGGGCGCCGGCGAGCCGGCCAAGAACCTGATCCCGCCGACCATCTGGTCCTACAACGACAAGGTCGTCGACTATAAGTTCGACCAGGCCAAGGCCAAGGAGCTGCTCGAGAAGGCCGGCGTCAAGACGCCGCTCGACATCGACCTCTGGTACATGCCGGTGCAGCGCCCCTACAACCCGAACGGCAAGCGCATCGCCGAGATGATGCAGTCCGACCTCGCCAAGATCGGCATCAACGCCAAGCTGGTGACCTATGAGTGGGGCGAGTACCGCAAGCGCATGCAGCAGGGCGAGCACATTACCGGCCAGCTCGGCTGGACCGGCGACAACGGCGACCCGGACAACTTCTTCTTCCTGCGCGGCTGCTCGGCGGCCCGTCCGGGCGGCCAGAACCTCTCCAAGTGGTGCAACAAGGAGTTCGACGACCGCCTGAAGAAGGCGGCCGCGATGGCCGACAACAAGGAGCGCGCCAAGCTCTACGAGGAGATGCAGCTCATCCAGAAGGAGGATGCGCCCGACATGACCATCGCGCACTCCGTCGTCTATGAGCCGATGCGCAAGGAAGTGACCGGCTACAAGATGAGCCCCTTCAACCGCCACGAGTTCTACGGCGTCGACATGAAGTGAGGCCGTCGGGAGGGCTGGGCCCTCCCGACTGAGGCGTCGGCGTCCGGGGACGGTGGTCTCCGGGCGCCCCATGCCGCTCTTGCGCGACGGCCCCCACGTCTTCGAGAGCCGCATCCACCCCTCCGCCGACATCCCCGGCGCGCCGCAGGCGCGGGATGGGGATCCAGCGGGACCGCGCCGAAAGAGTCTGGATCCCCTTCCCCTCCGCGGCTGCGCCGCTCCGGCCGGGGATGTCGGCGAGGCGGGCGTGCGACGCCGGCGTGACGCGCAGGACCCCATTGCGGCCAAGCCATTCTCAGCTGGGCTGAGCAGGACCCCATGATCAAATTTCTCCTGAAGCGTGCGGCGCTGACGTTGCCCACCTTCTTCGCGCTGATGTTCGTGACCTTCGTGGCGATCCGCATGGTGCCGGGCGACCCCGTGGAGGTGCGCACCGGCGAGCGCGGCATCTCGCCGGAGCGCCTGGCGCAGTTCCGGCACGAGCTCGGCCTCGACCAGCCGATCTGGAAGCAGTTCGCCGACTATGTGTGGGCGCTGCTGCACGGCGATTTCGGCACCTCGGTGGTGACCAACGAAAAGGTGCTGACCGAGTTCTTCACCCTGTTCCCCGCCACCCTCGAGCTGTCCGCCGCCGCCATGCTGTTCGCGGTGCTGCTCGGCGTGCCCGCCGGAGTCGTCGCCGCCGTCAAGCGCGGCAGCTGGTTCGACCACACCCTGATGGGCGCGGCCGTGACCGGCTTCTCGATGCCGATCTTCTGGTGGGGCCTGCTCCTGATCATGCTGGTGTCGGAGCGCTGGGGGCTGACCCCGGTGTCCGGCCGCATCGACCTGATCAACTACTATTTCGAGCCCGTGACCGGCTTCATGCTGATCGACGCGCTGAAATCGGACCAGCCGGGCGCGTTCTGGTCGGCGCTGCACCACCTCATCCTGCCCACCATCGTGCTCGGCACGGTGCCGCTGGCCGTCATCGCCCGCATGACGCGCTCCTCCATGCTGGAGGTGCTGAGCGAGGATTATGTGCGCACCGCCCGCGCCAAGGGCCTGTCGCCGTTCCGGGTCATCGGCCTGCACGCGCTGCGCAACGCCCTGATCCCGGTGGTCACCATCGTGGGCCTGCAGGTCGGCACGCTCCTGGCCGGCGCGGTGCTGACGGAGACGATCTTCTCCTGGCCCGGGGTGGGCAAGTGGCTCATCGAGGCGATCGGCCGGCGCGACTACCCGTCCCTGCAGGGCGGCATCCTGCTCATCTCGTCCATGGTGATCGTCGTGAACCTGGTCATCGACGTGCTCTACGGAGCCATCAACCCGAGGATCCGTCATGGCCGTTGACGCTCTCGCCTCGCCGGCCGCGCAGCCGGCGCCGCCCGGGCCGCTGCGGGCCTTCTGGGCCGCCTTTTCGGAGAACAAGGGCGCGGTGGGCGGCCTCGTCGTGCTGTCGATCATCGCCTTCCTGGCGATCTTCGCCGACCTGGTGTCGCCCTATTCGCCGTTCGAGCAGTTTCGCGACTTCACCAAGCTGCCGCCCGCCTGGGAGCAGGGCGGAAACTGGAAATTCGTGCTCGGCACCGACGCGCTGGGCCGCGACACGCTGACCAGGCTGATCTACGGCGCGCGCATCTCGCTGTTCATCGGCGTCGCCGTGATGGCCACCTCGGTGGTGATCGGCGTGCTGCTCGGGCTCGCCGCCTCCTTCATGGGCGGCGTGGTCGACACCGTGGTGATGCGGGTGATGGACCTGATCCTGTCCGTCCCCGGCCTCGTGCTGGCCATCCTGGTCGTCGCCGTGCTGGGGCCGAGCCTCACCAACACCATCGTGGCGGTCGCCATCGTGTATCTGCCGAGCTATGTTCGCCTGGTGCGCGCCTCGGCGCTGGGCGAGCTCGGCAAGGACTACGTCACGGCCTCCAAGGTGGCCGGCGTCGGTACGCTGCGGCTGATGTTCGTCACCATTTTGCCGAACTGCCTCGCGCCGCTGATCGTGCAGGCCGCGCTCGGCGTCTCCAACGCCATCCTGGAGGCGGCCGCCCTGGGCTTCCTCGGACTCGGGGCGCAGCCGCCCACGCCCGAATGGGGCTCCATGCTGGCCGACAGCCGCGAATTCATCCGCTCCAATCCCTGGATCGTCACGCTCCCGGGCCTCGCCATCCTGATCACCGTCGTGGCGATCAACCTGATGGGCGACGGCCTGCGCGACGCGCTCGATCCCAAGCTCAAGAGGAGCTGAGCCGTGGGCCTCCTCGACATCCGCAATCTCTCCGTCACCTTCGCGACCCGCTCGGGCCAGTTCCGGGCGGTGGACGGGGTCGACCTCACCGTCAACCAGAACGACGTCGTCTCCATCGTGGGCGAGTCCGGCTCCGGCAAGTCCGTCGCCATGCTGGCCGTGATGGGCCTGCTGCCCTGGACCGCCACCGTGACGGCCGACCGGATGAGCTTCGACGGGCGCGACCTCCTGACGATCTCGGACCGGGAGCGCCGCTCCATCGTCGGCCGCGACATCGCGATGATCTTCCAGGAGCCGATGACGTCGCTGAACCCGTGCTTCACGGTCGGGTTCCAGCTCGGCGAGACGCTGAAGACCCATCTCGGCCTCGACCGCGCCGCCCGCAAGAGGCGCGCGATCGAGCTCCTGGAGGAGGTCGGCATCACCGATCCGCAGCGGCGGCTGTCGGCCTTCCCGCACCAGCTCTCGGGCGGCATGAGCCAGCGCGTCATGATCGCCATGGCGATCGCCTGCCGGCCGAAGCTGCTCATCGCCGACGAGCCGACCACGGCGCTGGACGTCACCATCCAGGCCCAGATCCTCGACCTGCTGCTGCGCCTGCGCCAGGAGACCGGCATGGGCCTCGTGCTCATCACCCACGACATGGGCGTGGTGGCCGAAACCGCGCACCGGGTGGTCGTGCAATACGCCGGCCAGCAGGTGGAGCGGCAGGAGACGGTGGGCCTCTTCGCCGACCCGCACCATCCCTACACGGCCGCCCTGCTGGCGGCGCTGCCGGAGCGGGCGACCGGGCGCATCCTGCCCAGCATCCCGGGCGTGGTGCCCGGCCAGTTCGACCGGCCGGCCGGGTGCCTGTTCTCGCCGCGCTGCGCCTTCGCGACCGACTATTGCCGCGCCGTGCCGCCCAAGCCCGCCGCCCCCGAACTGGGCCATGCGCTGTGCCACTACGCGCTGGTCAAGGGCCAGCCCACCAACCGGGAGCGCGCCGCGTGACCGTCGTCCTCGAAGGCCGCAACCTGACGCGCGACTACAGCGCCCGGCGCGGAATGTTCTCCCCCGTCGCCACCGTCAAGGCGCTGTCGGGCGTGTCGTTCGACCTCGCCTCCGGCAAGACGCTGGCGGTGGTGGGCGAATCCGGCTCCGGCAAGTCGACGCTGGCGCGCCTCGTCACCATGATCGAGGAGCCGACAGCCGGGACGCTGAAGATCAACGGCGTCGACATGGTCGCCGCCACGGCGGCGGACCGCAAGCGCCTGCGCAGCGAGGTGCAGATCGTCTTCCAGAACCCCTACGGGTCGCTCAACCCGCGCCAGACCATCGGGGCCGCCCTGGAGGAGCCGCTGCTGGTCAACACGACGATGCCGGCCGCGCAGCGCCGGCAGGCCGCCCGGGACATGATGGCCCGCGTCGGCCTGCGGCCCGAATATGTCGAGCGCTACCCGCACATGTTCTCCGGCGGCCAGCGCCAGCGCATCGCCATCGCGCGCGCCCTGATGCTGCGGCCCAAGATCCTGGTGCTGGACGAGCCGGTCTCGGCCCTGGACGTCTCGATCCGGGCGCAGGTGCTGAACCTGCTGGCGGAGTTGCAGAACGAGTTCCAGCTCGCCTATCTGTTCATCTCGCACGACCTCTCGGTGGTGCGGCACATCGCCGACGACATCATGGTCATCTATCTCGGCCACGCCGTGGAGGTGGGCAGCCGCGAGGCGATCTTCTCCGCGCCCCAGCATCCTTACACGCGGGCGCTGCTGTCGGCGACGCCCGTGGCCGAGCCCGGCGCCAAGAAGGAGCGGATCGTCCTGCAGGGCGAGCTGCCCTCGCCCTTCAACCCGCCGAGCGGCTGTCCCTTCAACCCGCGCTGCCCGCTCGCCTTCGCGCCCTGCCCGGTGGAGATGCCGCCCTTGGAGCAGAAGCACGGCCGCAAGGTGGCGTGCTGGGCCGTGGAGGCCGGGTGAGGCTGCGCGCGCCTTCAGCTCCGCGGCCTTTCGGCCCGGAGGTGAAGGGTGGAGGGCGGCGCGGAACGGCGACGCTGATCAGCCCCACGGCGGATGTGGGGAGGTGTGGGGAGAACCGCGAGGCCGCCAGGCTCTCGCCGTTCCGCGCATGGCGTTTGAAGATCCACCGGAGCGCCTCGGGGCGCTGTCAGCCCCTTGGCGCTTCCGCTCGTCGGGCTCTCCGACGGATCGCCTCTGCGAAACGGCTGTCACCCCGCCTCGCCCAGGCCGCCACCCCCGGTCCCCATCCGTGACACTGCAGATGTCCCTCCGCGGACCGGAGCATGGTCAGAGATATAGGAATTTTATCCGATTGTCAAGGCCGCGCCCGCTCGCCACCTGAAGCGCCACCCCCCGTCATCCCCGGCCGGAGCGGCGCAGCCGCGGAGGGGAAGGGGATCCAGAGAGGGTCCGGAAGAAGGCGCCCCTCGCCCGGCCTCTCCGGATCCCCTTCCCGCGCCTGCGGCGCGCCGGGGATGACGGGGGAGCCGGCGCGCTTCGGGCTCGGTCGTCCCGGCGGGGCGGGGGACCCGGGGGTCCGCCGCCCTGGCCGGGGCGTCAGCCCGCGAAGGTGTAGGCGGTCTTCACGGTCGTGTAGAACTCCCGCGCATAGGCGCCCTGCTCGCGCGGGCCGTAGCTCGAGCCCTTTCGGCCGCCGAAAGGCACGTGATAGTCGACGCCCGCCGTCGGCAGGTTGACCATCACCATGCCGGCCTCGCTGTTGCGCTTGAAATGCGTGGCGTATTTCAGGCTCGACGTGCAGATGCCGGCCGACAGGCCGAACTCGGTGTCGTTGGCGAGGCTGAGCGCCTCGTCATAGTCCTTGACCCGGATGACGTTGGCGACGGGGCCGAAGACCTCCTCGCGGGAGATGCGCATCTGGTTGGTGGTCTCGGTGATCAGCGCCGGCTGGAGGTAGAAGCCAGGCGTTTCGCGGGTCAGGACCTCGCCGCCCCAGGCGAGCTTGCCGCCCTCCTCCTTGGCGATGGCGATGTATTTGAGATCCTGGTCAAGCTGGTTCTGGTCCACCACGGGGCCGATATGCGTGCCGGCCTTCAGGGCGTCGTCGATGACGAGGCCCTTGAGGCGCTCGACGCAGGCCTCGACGAAGCGGTCATGGATGCCGGCCTGCACGATGAGGCGGGACGAGGCCGTGCAGCGCTGGCCGGTGGAGAAGAACGCGCCGTTGACCGCCACCTCGACGGCGACCTTCAGGTCGGCGTCGTCCATGACCACGAGCGGGTTCTTGCCGCCCATCTCGAGCTGCAGCTTCTTCATGCGGGCGCCGCCGACGGCGGCCGCCGCGACCTTGCGGCCGGTCGGCACCGAGCCGGTGAAGGTGATGGCGTCCACGTCCTTGTGCTCGAGGATCGCCTGGCCCACCTCCGAGCCGCGGCCCATCACCAGGTTCAGCACGCCCTTGGGCAGGCCGGCGCGGTGCAGGATGTCGACGATCGCCCAGGCGCAGCCCGGCACGAGGTCGGCCGGCTTGAACACCACCGTGTTGCCATAGGCCAGGGCCGGGGCGATCTTCCAGGACGGGATCGCGATGGGGAAGTTCCAGGGCGTGATCATGCCGACCACGCCGACCGGCTCGCGGGTGATGTCGACTTCGACGCCCGGGCGCACCGAGGCGAGCTTCTCGCCCGACAGGCGCAGGCACTCGCCGGCGAAGAACGCGAAGATCTGGCCGGCCCGCACCGTCTCGCCGACGCCCTCCGGAAGGGTCTTGCCCTCCTCGCGCGACAGCAGCCGGCCGAGCTCGTCCTTGCGGGCGAGGATCTCGTCGGAGGCCTTCTTGAGGATCTCGTAGCGCTCCTGCGGGGTGGAGCGGGACCAGGCCGGGAAGGCGGCCTTGGCGGCCGCGATGGCCTCCTCGGCCTGCGCCTTGGAGGCGCGGACATATTCGCCGACCACGTCCTTGGTGTTGGACGGGTTGATGTTGGCGTTGGTGGAGGATCCCTCGACCCAGTCGCCGGCGATGAGGTTCTTGAAGGGAGCGTTCATGGGGATGTCCTGTTCTTGAAGTCGGGGCTTGGCGGGATCAGAGGACGCCGCGGCGGGCCAGGTTGCGCATCAGGTGCGAGGCGCCGAAGGTCCAGGGCGGGCATTTGTCGGTGTGCTGCATGCGGTTCACCAGACTGCCCAGCCAGGGCGTCGCGATCGTGACGATGTCGCCGATCTTGTGCGTGAAGCCCTTGCCGGGCGCGTCCCGGTCCTCGATGGGGGCGAACAGCGTGCCCGTGTAGAGGATGGCGCCGTCCGGATACTGGTGGTGCTCGCCCAGCATCTGGCCGGCCAGGTCCTCGAAGCTGCGGCTGATCTTGGCCAGCGAGGAGCGGCCCTCCAGACGATAGCCCTCCGGGCCCTCGACCACGAGCGTCAGCTCGGCCTGGCGCAGATCCTCGATCGAGAAGGTGTCGTCGAAGAAGCGGATGAACGGCCCCACGGTGGCGGAGGCGTTGTTGTCCTTGCACTTGGCGAGCAGCAGCGCCGAGCGGCCCTCGACGTCGCGCAGGTTGATGTCGTTGCCCAGCGTGGCGCCGACGATGCGGCCCTTGGAAGACACCACCAGAACGGCCTCGGGCTCGGGGTTGTTCCAGGTCGACATGGGATGCAGCCCGCCGTCGACGCCGGTCCCGACCGCCGACATCGGCGGGGCCTTGGTGAAGATCTCGGCGTCCGGGCCGATGCCCACCTCGAGATACTGGCTCCAGGCGCCCTGGTCGATGAGGGTCTGCTTCAGCCGCATCGCCTCCGGTGAGCCGGGCACGAGCTTGGAGAAGTCCTCGCCCACCATGGCGACGATGCCCTCGCGGATGCCGTTGGCGGCCGCCGGGTCGCCCTTGGCGCGCTCCTCGATGACGCGCTCCAGCATGCTGATCGCGAAGGTGACGCCGGCCGCCTTGATGGCCTGCAGGTCGTTGGGGGCCAGCAGCCAGGGCCGGCCCTCGTCGCGCCCGTCGGGCGGCGTGTTGGCAAGGAGGTCGTCCAGCGTGCAGACCAGCTCGCCGGGCTCCTCGGCCAGCGCCCGGGCGGGATCGGGCGACTCGCACAGGTCGCGCATCGTCGGATAGGCGCGGGTGACGTCGAAGACCCCGACGCCGCCGCCCTGGGGGCGGAGCGCCACGATCGAGGGGCCCGAAACCTCCGGCCGCCAGATGCGGGCGGCGAGCGCGCCACGGGCGCCGTCGCGCGGCAAGGTCGTGGCGCTGTCAAGCTTGAGGCGTGTCACGTGACGCTCCCTAAATCGGTTATTATCTGCGCGTAGTAGCACCACGCCCGCTCCGTGGCGAGGCGCCATCCCGGCCCGGGGCGCCACCCTGGCGTGCGCCGCATGGCTCTGGCCCGCGGCGCCAGGCTCCGCCGACCCCCTTCGATCCGCCTTACCGGACCTGCGCGCCGTCGCGCCGGCGGTTTCGGTACGTGAGCGACCCAGGACGCGAGTCTGATGGGCCGCCGGAACGCAAGCACAACCGGACTGTTGAAGACGAACATTCTACAATGAAAGATTCCCGCCGATGACCCTTCGCGCCGACCCACATTCGTCGTCTTTCGCCGCTTCTTGTGAAAAAAATCTCCAGACCGACAAAGCCGACGTCATCCTGTGCCTGTCGCATCTGCGCTGGAATTTCGTGACGCAGCGGCCGCAGCACCTGCTGACGCGGGCGGCGCGCGACTATGAGGTCGTGTTCGTGGAGGAGCCGATCTACCGCGAGGGCGCCGAACCCTCGCTCGAACGCTCCACGACTCCCGAAGGCGTCACGGTCGTGGCGCCGGTCCTGCCATGGGGGCTGGACTCGGTCCAGGTCACGCGGGCGCAGCGGCGGCTGATCACGGCGCTCGTCGACGGCTTCGACGCGGAACGCCTCATCGCCTGGTACTACACGCCGATGGCGCTGCCCTTCACGCGCCACCTCGCGCCCGACGTCGTGGTCTACGACAACATGGACGAGCTGTCCGCCTTCCTGGGGGCCCCGCCGCGCACGATCGCGCTGGAGCGCGAGCTGCTGCGCCGCGCCGACGTGGTGTTCACCGGCGGCGTCAGCCTCTACGAGGCCAAGAAGGGGAGGCATGCGAACATCCACCCTTTTCCGAGCAGCATCGACAAGGCGCATTTCGGCCAGGCGCGCGGCCATGCGGGCGAGGAGCCCGCGGACCAGAAGCCCATCCCCGGGCCCCGGCTCGGCTTCTTCGGCGTCGTCGACGAACGCATGGACCTCGACCTGCTCGCCCGGATGGCGGACCTGCGGCCGGACTGGTCCTTCGTGATGATCGGACCGGTGGTCAAGATCGACCCGGATAGCCTGCCGCGCCGTCCGAACCTGCACTGGCTGGGCGGCAAGTCCTACGCCGAGCTGCCGTGCTACCTGGCGGGCTGGGACCTCGGGATCATGCCGTTCGCCATGAACGAGGCGACGCGCTTCATCAGCCCGACCAAGACGCCGGAGTTCCTGGCCGCCGGCAAGCCGGTCGTGTCCACCCCGATCGTCGACGTGGTGCGCTCCTATGGTCGCCAGGGGCTGGTCGCCATCGCCGCGACGGCGGACGAATTCGTGCAGCGCGCCGAAGGCCTCATGTCCGCTCCGCGCGGCGAATGGCTCTCGGCGGTCGACCGCTGCCTCGCGACCCTCTCGTGGGACCGCACCTGGGCCGAGATGGACGACCTCATCCGCGCCGAAACGCGCATCGCCGTCCGGCCCCGCGCCGCCCGCACCGGAGAGGTCGCCGATGCCGTACGCCTATGACTGGCTCGTCGTCGGCGCCGGCTTCGCCGGGAGCGTCCTGGCCGAGCGCCTCGCCTCGCAGCGCGGCGAGCGCGTGCTCCTGATCGACCGTCGGCCGCATGTCGGCGGCAACGCCTATGACCGCCTCGACGAGGCGGGCGTGCTGATCCACCAATACGGCCCGCACATCTTCCACACCAATTCCGAGGCCATCTTCGACCACCTGTCGCAGTTCACGGCCTGGCGGCCCTACGAGCACCGCGTGCTCGCCAGGGTGGACGGGATGGAGGTCCCGATCCCGATCAACCTCGACACGGTGAACCGGCTCTACGGGCTCGACCTCACGTCGGAGGAGCTGGAGGACTGGTTCGCGGCGCGGGCCGAGCCGGTCGACGAGATCCGCACGTCCGAGGACGTGGTGGTGAGCAAGGTGGGGCGCGAGCTCTACGAGAAGTTCTTCCGCGGCTACACCCGCAAGCAGTGGGGCGTGGACCCGTCGCAGCTCGACAAGTCCGTGACCGCGCGGGTGCCCACCCGCACCAACCGGGACGACCGCTATTTCGGCGACGCCTTCCAGGCGATGCCGGCCGAGGGCTTCACGCGCATGTTCGAGCGCATGCTCGACCACCCCGCCATCACGCGGCGGCTCGGCGTCGACTACGCCGACGTGAAGGCCGAGAGGCTGGCTCCGCGCACCATCTTCACCGGGCCGGTGGACGAGTTCTTCGGGCATCGCTTCGGCAGGCTGCCCTACCGGTGCCTGCGCTTCGACCACCGCACCCTGGATCAGGAGCGGTTCCAGCCAGTGGCGGTGGTCAACTACCCGATGTCGGAGGACTACACCCGCATCACCGAATACAAGCACCTCACCGGCCAGAAGCACCCGATGACGAGCATCACCTACGAGTATCCGACCGACGTCGGGGACCCCTATTACCCGATCCCGCGTCCCGAGAACGCCGAGCTGTACAAGAAATACGAGGCGCTCGCGCTGCAGACGCCGGACGTGTGGTTCGTGGGGCGGCTGGCGACCTATCGCTACTACAACATGGACCAGGTGGTCGGCCAGGCGCTGGCGACGTTCCGCCGGATCGAGCAGGCCCTCCCCCGGTCGAACGCCGCCCAGGAGTCCGGGCCGGAGCCGGCCCTCTCGACGGCGCTCTGAGGAGGCCTCAATTCGCCTCGCCAGGCCCGTCCTCGCCCAGGGGCGAGCTGCCCCAGTGCATCATGGCCGGGTCGTCGTTGTCGACGCCGTGGGTCTGCAGGACGTCGTGGATGTCCTTCAGGCGCGCGTTGACCTGCGGGCCGCGCCGCAGCCCCACCATCACCATGACGATCTCGATGATGAGGAGCTGCACCACATAGGCTTCCGTGCCGACCCGCATGGTCGCGTCGCGCGGGACGTCGGTGCTGAGCACGACGTCGGCGAGATCCGCCAGCGGGGTGCGGGTGCGGGTGAGCGCCACCACGGTCGCGCCGCGCGCCTTGCCGAGCTGCACGGCCTCCAGCAGAGCCGGCATCCGGCCCACGAAGGAGATCGCGAAGAGCACGTCGCCCGGCCGCATCGTGGCCGCGCCGACGAGCTGGAAATGCGCGTCCGAGAAGGCGTTGGTGACGAGGCCCAGCCGGAACAGCCGGGCCTGCAGGTCCTGCGCCAGGAAGTTGGAGGTGGCGCCGGCGCCGTAGCAGTCCACCCGGCGGGCCCTGTGGATCGCCTGGGCGGCGCGCTCCACCTCGGCGGGGTCGAGCCGGCGCTGCCACTCGGCCAGCACCGAGGTGAGGCTGCCGACGACGTTGCGGACCACGTCCCCGGTGCTGTCGCCGAGCGCGACGCCCCGGTGCAGGTAGGGCGTGCCGAGCGCCAGCGCCCCGGCGAGCTTGAGCTTGAAGTCCTTGAGGCCGTCGCACCCCACCGCGCGGGCGAAGCGCACGATGGTGGGCGCGCTCACGCCGGCCCGGACCGCGAGATCCTCGACATTGGTCTGCACGGCCCAGCCCGGGTTCTCCAGGATCATGCGGCCGATGCGCCGCTGGCCCTCCGACATGCCGTCGAGGCCGAGCCGGATGGCGCGCAGGATGTCGGGCGCGCCGTGGTCCGGGCCGTCGCCGGCTCCCGCGGGGGCGCTCACGCCGCCCCCGGGGCGAGAGGCGCGTCGTCCAGGAGGCAGGCCGAGGCGCTTGCGTCCGGATGGCTGCGCAGGGGCGGGACGATCCGGGCGCAGGCCTCCATGGCGTGCGGGCAGCGCGTGCGGAAGACGCAGCCGGAGGGCGGCGCCACGGGGGACGGAATGTCGCCCTTCAGGACCCGGGCCAGACGCGGCGCGTCGGGATCCGCCTTCGGCGACGCGGCGAGCAGCGCCTGCGTGTAGGGATGGCGCGGCCGGGACGAGATCACCGCCGTGGGACCGATCTCCATCACGCGCCCGAGATACAGCACCGCGATGCGGTCGCACATCAGCTCCACGACGTCGAGGTCGTGCGAGATGAACAGCATCGCGAGGCCGAAGCGGGACCGCAGGTCCTGCATGAGGTTGAGCACCTGGGCCTGCACGGAGACGTCCAGCGCGGACACGGGCTCGTCGGCCACGATCAGCTCCGGCTCCACGGCGAGCGCCCGGGCGATGCCGATGCGCTGGCGCTGGCCGCCGGAGAACTCGTGCGGGAAGCGCGACATGTGGGCCGCCGGCAGGCCGACGGTCTCCAGGAGCTCGCCGACGCGCTCGCTGCGGCGGCCGCGGGCCAGTCCGTGCGCGTCCAGCGCCTCGCCGACGATGTCGCGCACCCGCAGGCGGGGGTTGAGGCTGGCGTAGGGGTCCTGGAACACCATCTGTGCCCTCCGGCGGAAGGCCTTCAGCCTGCGCGCGGGCGTCTGGGCGATGTCCTCGCCGCCGAAGCGGACGACGCCTCGCGTGGGATCCAGCAGCCGCAGGACCAGCCGGCCGATGGTGCTCTTGCCCGAGCCGGACTCGCCGACGAGGCCCAGCACCTCGCCGGGCTGGATCGCGAAGCTCACCTCCTCGACGGCGCGGACCGGATGCGGCCCGCCGCCGAAATGCTTGGTGAGCCCCTGGACGTCGAGAAGCGGCGCGCTCACGCGATCTCCCTCCAGCGCAGGCAGCGCACGACGCCGTCCGGGGCCGCCTCCAGCGCCACCGTTCCGACGCGGCACGCGTCGACCGCGTAGCCGCAGCGCGAGGCGAAGCCGCAGCCCTGCGCCGCCCGGGAGACCTGGCCCGGGATGGAGCGCACGACCCGGCGCCCGTCCTCGCCGCGGACGGCCCGCGCCGGCAGGCAGTCCAGCAAGGCCCGCGTGTAGGGATGCCTCGGCGCATGGAAGAGCGGCCGCACCGGCGCGCTCTCCACCACCTCGCCGGCGTACATCACCGCGACCCGGTCGGCGATCTCGGCCACGACGCCGAGATTGTGGGTGATGAACAGCATTCCCATCCCGATCTCGCGCCGCAGCCGCTCGATCAGCGCCAGGATCTGCGCCTGGATGGTGACGTCGAGCGCGGTCGTCGGCTCGTCGGCGATGAGCAGCGCCGGGTCGCACGCCATCGCGACCGCGATCATGACGCGCTGGCGCATGCCGCCCGACATCTGGTGCGGGTAGTTGTGCACGCGGCGCCGGGCGTCCGGGATCTCGACGAGGTCCAGCATCGCCTCCGCCCGGCGCATCGCCTCGCCGCGCCCCATGCCGAGATGCAGCCGGGCGGACTCGGCGATCTGCTCGCCCACCGTCATGACAGGGTTGAGGCTGGTCATCGGCTCCTGGAAGATCATGGCGATCTCCGAGCCGCGCAGGCGGCGCATGACGGGGGCCGGCGCCTGGGCGAGGTCGACGCGGTCGCCGGCGCGCCGCCGCAGCCAGATGCGCCCGCCGGAGACGCGGCCCGCCGGCTTCGGCAGCAGCCCCATGACGGCGAGGCTCGTGACCGACTTGCCGGACCCGGACTCGCCCACGAGCGCGACGGTCTCGCCCGGCCGCACCGCCAGCGTGACGCCCCGCACGGGCGTGACCACGCCCTCCTCGGTGCGGAAGCTGACTTCGAGGTCCTCGATGGAGAGCAGAGGCTCCGGGGTCGCGTCCATCTCAGAGCGCTTTCCGGAGCTTGGGGTCGAGCATGTCGCGCAGGCCGTCGCCGACGATCTGGAGCGACAGCGCGGCCAGCACGATGGCGACGCCCGGGAAGAGCACGACCCAGAAGGCGTCGTCCGCGAATTGCTGGCCGGAGGCGATCATGGTGCCCCAGGTCGGGGTCTCGGGCGGCACGCCCGCCCCCAGGAACGACAGGCCGGCCTCCGCCAGCACCGCATAGGCGAAGATGAAGGTGGCCTGCACCAGCACGGGGGACGCCACGTTGAGGAGCACATGGACGCCGAGGATGCGTCGGGTCGAGACCCCGAGCGCCCGCGCCGCCTCCACGAAGGGCAGCTCCCGGACGACGAGCGTCGAGGCGCGCACCACCCGCACCACGCGCGGCGTGTAGACGATCGACAGCGCGAACACGACATTGGCCGCCGAGGCGCCGAGCACGGCGACGAGGAAGATCGCCAGCAGGATGTCGGGCAGCGCCATCGTGGCGTCCACGACCCGCATCACGGGCGCGTCGAGGCGGCGGAAGTAGCCGGCGAAGAGCCCGATTGCGGTCCCGATCGACATCGAGATGGCGACCACCGCCGCCCCGATGCCGAGCGACGCGCGGGCGCCGAAGATGATGCGGGAGAGAATGTCGCGGCCGAACTCGTCCGTGCCCAGCCAGTTGGCCTCGCTTGGCGGCTTCAACCGGCGCGCCAGCCGCATGGCGTCGGGCTTGAAGGGCGTGATCCAGGGGGCGAACAGGGCGCAGAGCAGCAGCAGGGCCAGCGTCAGCGCGGCGGCCAGCACCAGCTTGCGGCGGAAGAGGCGGCGGAAGAACAGCAGCGCGGGCGAGAGCATCGGCTCAGGTCCGCACGCGCGGGTCGACCAGGGTGTAGATCAGGTCGATCACGAGATTGATGAGGACGTAGACGCCCGCCACCACGATCAGGGCGCCCTGGATCACCGGGTAATCGCGCCTCAACACGGCCGAGACCACGAGATTGCCGATTCCGGGCAGGCCGAACACCGTCTCGGTGACGATCGCGCCGCCGACCAGCAGCGCCGCCGTGAGGCCGACCACCGTGACGATCGGGATCAGCGCGTTGCCGAAGGCGTGGCGCATCACCACGCGGGCTTCCGAGACGCCCTTCGACCGGGCGGTGCGGACATAGTCCTCGTTCAGCACGTCCAGCATGCTGGCGCGGGTGAAGCGGGTGATCAGGGCGGAGTTCACCACCCCCAGCACGCAGGACGGCAGGATGAGGTGGCCCAGCCTGTCGGCCAGCGGCGCGCCCGGGTCGCCATAGCCGGCCACCGGGAACCAGCCGAGCCGGACGGCGAACAGCTGGATGACGATGAGCCCGAGCCAGAAACTTGGAACATTGGCGGCCAGCATGGCCAGGCCGCTCACGACCTGGTCCACCGCCCTGCCCCGCCACACGGCGGAGGCGACGCCGGCCGGGATGCCGATCAGGGCCGCGATCGAGACCGAGAAGAGGGTGAGGAAGAAGGTGGGCTCGGCCCGCTCGGCCAGCGCCTGCGTGACGGGCCGCTGCAGGAAGATGGACTGGCCCAGATTGCCGCTGGCGAGCTCCTTCAGCCAGAGCGCGAACTGGACGAGCACGGGGCGGTCCAGCCCGTAGACGGCCCGCAGCCGCGCGATGTCCTCGGCCGTCGCCTGGTCGCCCAGCATCAGGGAGGCCGGATCCCCCGGCGCGAGGCGGGTGAGGAAGAACACCATCGCGGCGACCAGCAGCATCACGATGATGAGCCCGCCGATCCGCCGCCCCAAGGTCAGCCACATGGCTCGCGCTCTCCGTACTCGCCAGGTTGCGCCGAAGCGCTCGCATTCGAGGGGGCGCCCCCTCATCCGGCGCTCCGCGCCACCTTCTCCCCGTGCGCGGGGAGAAGGGCGAAACGCCGCCGCAGCCGCGATGGACCCCCTCTCCCCGGAACGGGGAGAGGGCTGGGGTGAGGGGCGTTCGCGCCGAAGCGGCGCCCCGCCTCAGTTCAGCTCGACGTTCCAGAAGGCCGGGAAGGGCATCGGGGTGTAGCCCTTCATCTTGGCCGAGACGCCCGAGAGCGCGCCGAAATTCCCGGCCCGGATATAGGGGACCTCGTCATAGACGACCTGCTGCACCTTGGCCCAGAGCGGGCCGCGCTTGGCCGGGTCCGGCTCGCCGTTGAAGGCGGCCAGCGCCGCGTCCTTTGCGGGCGTCTTCCACCAGCCGGGCGCGCCGTCGCCGAGCTGCGGGGGCGACAGCATCGGCTCCGGGAAGAAGGCCGAGTGCGTGATGTAGACGTCCCAGAGCGCCGGGTCGCCGCGGCGCTGCACCAGCGTCGCCCAGTCGACGACGTCCAGCGTCACGGTGAAGCCCGCGGCCTTGAGCTGCTCGGCCATCACCAGCGCCATGCGGTGATGGAAGTCGTACTGCTTGGAGTTGAGGATGCGGATCGGCGCGCCGTCGTACTTGGCCTCCGCCAGGAGCTTCTTGGCGCCGGCGGCGTCGCCCTTGCTGTAGCGCTCCGCGCCGGCTTCCGAGAAGAAGGGCGAGCCCTTGGGGAAGTGGGACGGCGCCAGGGCGAAGAACTTGGGATCGCCGAAGCCGGCGAGCAGGATCTCCTCCTCGTCCAGCGCCATCTGGAAGGCCTGCCGCACCTTCAGGTCCGCCATCGGGCCCTGCTTGGTGTTGGTCGGGAAATAGG
Organism: Alsobacter sp. SYSU BS001988; assembly: GCF_054796215.1. Taxonomy (NCBI): domain Bacteria; kingdom Pseudomonadati; phylum Pseudomonadota; class Alphaproteobacteria; order Hyphomicrobiales; family Alsobacteraceae; genus Alsobacter; species Alsobacter sp. SYSU BS001988. The sequence continues at coordinate 821,150 of NZ_JBTAMK010000001.1, forward strand.
GGAAGCCGTACGGCATGGTCAGCACCGCCTTGGCGGCGCTGGAGGACGACAGCTTCTTGCTGGCCTCCACCGGCAGCTGGTCGGCGAAATGGTACTGGCCCGCCACCACGCCCTCGACGCGCGTGTTGGCGTTCGGCGCCGGGATGAAGCGCAGCTCGGCGATCTTCGCTTCCTTCTTGCCCGCGTAGCCGTTGGCCGGCTCGGAGCGCGACACGTAGCCGTCGAACCGGGTGAGCACCACGAACTGGTCGGGCTTGCGCTCGCGGAACTTGTACGGGCCGGTGCCGACGAACTCGACCAGCGGATTGGCGATGCTCTCCTTGGCCATGATGCCCGCATAGCCGGACGGCAGCGCCAGATGGGCGAGCAGCGCCGGCTGCAGGTCGCTGAGCGCGATCTCGACCGTGCTCGGGCCCTTGGCGGCGATCGACGTGATGCTCTTGGCCAGCGCCTTGCCGCGCGGCGTCATCTCGACCCAGCGCTTCAGCGACGCGACGACGTCCTCGGCGTCCAGATCGCGGCCGTTGTGCAGCTTCACGCCCTTGCGCAGCTCGATGGTGTAGAGCTTGCCGTCGGCCGTGATCTTGGGCGTCTCGGCGGCGAGCATCGGCTGCACGGCCCCGTTCGCGTCGAAGGTGAAGAGCGGCTCATAGACGTGCTGCATGATGATGCTGACGAGGTCGGCGGTCGACGCCATCGGGTCGAGCGACTGGGGCTCGCCCACCATCGCCAGGTTGGCGCTCTGCGCCCCCTGCGCGGCCGCCATCTCGGGCGCCAGGAGGGTCGCCGCAAGCGCGCCCATGCCCGCCTGGAAGCCGCGGCGCGTTGGCGCCCAGCCGAATGATCCGGAATCCGTCATGCGTCCCTCCCATTCCCGCCAAGGCCCGCCGTTCCCGCAGCGGGCTCTACCCTGAATGAAAGTTTATTAAGCGGCAAATTGGCCTGTCAACGCCTGTTTGCAGGGCCGGGCCCTGCCGTTACCGTTCACGACAGAACCAAACAGATCGCCGTTGACCCCCGGGCGGCGGTCAATGTAACTTTTTTCCGCCTGCGCTCCGGCGCGCGATCAAGGTTGAGGCCATGGACTACGAACTCGTCGTAAGCGGGGGCCGGGTGATCGACCCGTCCCAGGGCGTCGACCGCGTCACCGACGTCGCCTTCTCGGGCGGCAAGGTCGCGGCCGTGGGCGACGGCCTGGCGTCGCGCGCGGCGCAGCGCGTCGACGCCGCCGGCCGGATCGTCACGCCGGGCCTGATCGACCTGCACACGCATGTCTACTGGGGCGGCACCTCGCTCGGCGTCGATCCGCTGATCCTGGCCCGCGGCGGCGCGACCACGCTGGTCGACACCGGCAGCGCCGGGCCGGGCAATTATCCGGGCTTCCTGGAGCACGTCATCAAGCCCGCGCCGATGCGCATCATCGCCTATCTCAACGTGTCCTTCGCGGGCATCTACGGTTTCTCCAAGCGCGTCATGGTGGGCGAGAGCGGCGACCTGCGCCTGATGGCGCCGATCGACGCCGTGGAGGTCGCGGAAGCGAACCGCGACACGCTGGCGGGCATCAAGGTGCGGGTCGGCATGAACGCGTCCGGCGCTTCCGGCCTCGTGCCGCTGCAGATCGCCCGGCAGGTCGCCGACCGCATCAAGATGCCCATGATGGTGCATATCGACGTGCCGCCGCCGACGCTGGAGGACGTGCTCGCCCTGATGCGGCCGGGCGACGTGCTCACCCATTGTTTCCGTCCGTTCCCGAACACGCCCGCCACCGGCGACGGCAAGGTCCTGCCGGCCGTGCTGGAGGCGCGCCAGCGGGGCGTGCTGTTCGACATCGGCCACGGCATGGGGTCTTTTTCGTTCAAGACCGCTCGGGTGATGCTGGCCAACGGCTTCATGCCGGACACGATCTCGAGCGACGTCCATGCGCTGTGCATCCAGGGGCCGGCCTTCGACCTGCTCACCACGATGTCCAAGTTCCTCTGCCTCGGCGTCGATCTCCCGGCCGTGGTGAAGGGCGCGACGCAGAACGCCGCAGCGGCCCTCCAGCGGGAGGATCTGGGCACGTTCAGGGCCGGCGCCGCCGGCGACGCCTCGATCCTGTCGCTCGACCACGGCGCGCATGATTATGTCGACTCGACCGGGGAGCATCTGCGCGGCGAGCAGCGGCTCAACGCCCGGGGCGTCGTGATCGCCGGGAGGCTCTGGCACACGGCCTGATCAGGCGGCGGCTTCAGCGGCGTCCCCGACGGCGCGGCGCTCCTGGAGCAGCTGCGCCGCGAAATCCTCGTCGGGGGAGCGGCGGTCGGTCCCGCAGAACAGGCCGACCCGGCAGGTCCGATCGTCCTCCCACCCCGGATAATCGAGGATCGGGTACAGGCAGACGGCCTGGAGAGGGACGCCCGCCCGGCGGGCGGCCCGGGTCTCGAGCCCGACATAATGGAGCCAGCTCGCGCGCGCCGTGCCTTCCGCGCCGGTCTCGGCCAGCAGCATCGGCCGGCGATAGCGCTCGTGCGCCTCCTTCAGAAGGGTCCGCAAGGGCCGATAGGCGTGGTTGCCGAGGGGGATCACGTCGCCGCCCAGGCGCCACTGGTTGTCCGGGTAGTAGTTCAGGCCGACGATGTCGAGCATGGCGGGGGAGCCCCCGAGCTCCGGCTCCAGCGCGCCGCCGAGCATGTCGAGCGCCTCGAACTGGGCCGCGTGATAGGCGTCGGCGGCGTCGACGGCGGCCCTGTCGCGGCCGTTCGGGGCGACGTGGATCAGCGGCTCGGCGGTGATGAAGCGCGCCTGCGGGGCGACGGACCGGATCGCCGCGACCGCCTCCACGCAGGCCCGGACGAGCTGGCGCTTCAGCTCCGCCCCGCGGCCGAACGCGACGGGATGGAAGCGGCCCTGGTCGCCGCCGGCCCAGGCCCAATAGGAGATCTCGTTGACCGGACAGAAGAACGGCGCGCCCGCCGTCTCGCGCCGCACGACCTCGGCCGCCCGGGCCGCGAACGCCGCGAAGCGCCGCGGGAAGTCCGGGCTCCAAACGTCCACGTGATCGGGCAGGCCGTAATGGCACAGGTCCCAGACGACCTGGACGCCATGGCGGCGCGCGGCCTCCAGCATCGGGAGGAGGCTCGACCAGTCGTAGCCGCCGGGGCGCGTCTCGATCAGGTGCCAGCGGACGCCGTCGCGCACGCTCCTGAGGCCATGCGCGGCGGCCAGTGCGTAGTCCCGGTCGACATGGGCGTCGTGGCGCGTCGCGGCGATCAGATCGAGGCGCCGGCCGTCCGCCCGGCGATGCGTCGAGCACTCGAAGCCGGCCATGAAGGCGCTCCGGAAGGGTCCGTCATTCGCCATGGGCGGCCACCACGCGGAGCCGGGCCTGGCCGGCGGCCGCCGGCGGCGCGGACAGCCCGCCGCTCTGGCGCCGCCACATCGCCCGGAACGGGCCCTCGCGGGCGAGCAGCGTCGCGGGCTCGCCGTCCTCCACGATCGCGCCGTCCATCATCACCAGCACCCGGTCGAAACCCGCGATGGTGGAGAGCCGGTGGGCGACGGCGATCACGGTGCGGCCGCGCATCAGCCTCTCGAGCGCCGCCTGCACCTCCTGCTCGGACTTGGTGTCCAGCGCCGACGTGGCCTCGTCCAGCAACACCACCGGGGCGTCCTTGAGGAGCACGCGCGCGACGCCGATGCGCTGGCGCTGCCCGCCGGAGAGCTTCACGCCGCGGTCGCCCACATGGCTGTGGTAGCCATGCGGCATGCGCCGGATGAAAGCGTCGCACTGCGCCGCCGCCGCGGCTTCGCGCACCTCCTCGTCGGTCGCCTCCGGCCGGGCGAAGCGGATGTTCTCCATGATGGTGCGGTGGAAGAGGGCGACCTCCTGCGGCACCACGCCCAGATTGGCCCGCAGGCTGTCCTGGGTGAGGTCCCGGATCGGAACGCCGTCGAGCAGGATGCGGCCGGATTGCGGGTCGTGCAGCCTCTGGATGAGGTTGACGAGCGTCGACTTGCCCGCGCCCGACGGGCCGACGACGCCGACCCTCTGGCCGGCCGGGATGGCCAGGGCGACGCCGCTCAGCGCCTCGCGCCCGTCCGGATAGGAGAAACGGACGTCGCGCAGGGTCAGCTCGCCCCGGCAACGCGGCGCGGCCACGGCCCGCGGACGGTCCTCCACGGCTCGCGGCGCGCCGAGGAAGCGCAGCGTCTCGCCGATGAAGCTGAATTGCTGGGCCGTGTCGACGAATGCGAGAGCCAGGTCGCGGGAGCCGTGCAGGATGCGGAAGGTGAGCGCGCTGACCACCACGACGTCGCCGGGCGTGACGCGCGACTGCGACCAGAGCCAGACCACCCAGGCCAGCATGCCGGCCGCCATCGCCGTCAAGGCGAGGTCGTGCAGGGCTCGCGCCTTCTCCAGAAACATCCAGCTGCGCCGCTGCGCGCGGGCCTCGGCGTCGAAGGCCCGCGCCAGGCGCGCCCGCTCGCTGCGGGCCGCCGAGAACGCCTTGACGTTCCAGATGTTGGCCAGCACGTCGACGAGCTCGCCGCCCGCCTCGCCGGCCCGCTCGGCGTAGGCCTGGTGGACGGGCCGTCCGCGCCGGCCGAGCGCGACGAGGCTCGCCGTGGTCCCGGCGGCGAAGAGCGCCATCGCGGCGGCCATGCGCCAGTCCACCATGGAGAACACGATCAGCGCGCCGACGAAGTCGACGCAGGGCGGCGCGACCCGCCACACCATGGCGTTGACCAGGGCGCCGAAATGTCCCGCCACCGCGGTGATCCGGTGCCCCAGGGAGCCGGCGAAGCGCTCGGCGAAGAAGTCCATGCCGTGACGGCCGAGATGGGCGAAGAGATCGAGCCTGATGTCGCGGCCGGCGGCGATCGTGACGCGGCATCCCGCCCAGCCGCTGGCGCGCCAGAGCAGGCTCTCCACCAGCACCAGGCCGAGAAACGCGGCCAGGGCGGTCCAGACCGCCCCGCTCCGGGCCGGCCCGCCCGCCATGCCGTCGACCAGGAGCTTCATCATGACCTGGACGCCCACCGCGCAGGAGGCGGCCGACAGCGCGAGAGCGCCCAGGGCGGCGAACCAGAGCGCACGGGCCCTGACATAGCCGCCGATGAAGGCGAGCGGAGACCGCGTCAGGTCGGACCGGGCGGGGTCCGTCCGATGGGTCGAAGTCTCCAGCATGAACGTCCTCGGGGCCGGGGGGTCGACAGGGCGCGGTCGTCCGCCGCGGCGGATCCAGCCGGTCTAATGCGTGGCGGGAAGCCGCGGCGCAAAGCCCCGTCGTGAGGTCCGAAAGCGCGCTCTGCCGCCCCGCAGGCGAGTGGGACGGGCCGGCGCCGCGCGCCGGCGCCTCAGGAGCCTTGCGCAAACGCCACGTGCGCGCTCCGGCCGTTCATGCATGATCCCGCTCTCCGTCGACAGAGGACAGACCCCCATGCCCGACCTCTCCACCTTCCCGATCACGAAGCGCTGGCCCGCCCGGCATCCCGAGCGGCTGCAGCTCTACTCCGTGCCCACGCCCAACGGCGTGAAGGTCTCGATCATGCTGGAGGAGATCGGCCTCCCCTACGAGGCCCACGCGGTCAATATCGGCCAGAACGAGACCTGGACGCCCGAATTCCTGTCGCTCAACCCGAACGGCAAGATCCCGGCGATCATCGATCCGGACGGGCCGGGCGGAAAGCCGCTGGGCCTCTTCGAATCCGGCGCGATCCTGCTCTATCTGGCCGAGAAGTCGGGGCAGCTGCTGCCGGTGGACCCGGCGCTGCGCTACGAGACGATCCAGTGGGTGTTCTGGCAGATGGGCGGCCTCGGGCCGATGTTCGGCCAGCTCGGCTACTTCCACAAATTCGCCGGCCGCGAGATCGAGGACAAGCGGCCGCTGGAGCGCTACAGGACGGAGTCGAAGCGCCTCCTGGGCGTGCTGGAGACCCGCCTGGCCGGGCGCACCTGGATCATGGGCGAGGCCTTCACGATCGCGGACGTCTCGATCCTGGGCTGGGTGCGCAACCTCATCGGCTTCTACGGCGCCGGCGACCTCGTCGACTACGGCTCCCTGTCCCAGGTCCCGGCCTGGCTCGAGCGGTGCCTGGCCCGCCCGGCCGTGGAGCGCGGCCTCAACATTCCGCCCCGGCCCTGAACGAGGCGCGGGGCCGGGCGCGGCTCATGAGGCCGCGCGCCGGCCCTGGGCCGTCGAGACGCGAAGACGGAGCGCCGGGTCAGGGATTGCGGCGGATGCGGTCCTGGTGCTCGGACTCCTCGACCGTCTTGAGGATCAGGCCCAGGCGCGTGACGTCGCTGGGGGTGATCTCGTCGAGCGGCCGATTGCACACCGAAGACAGGTAATTGTAGTAGGCGTTGACGATGCGCGTCACCGCGAGCAGGCGCTTGTGATCCTGCTGGTTCGTCCTGCCGAACTCGCCCGGTCCCTGCTTCACGTCCGAGAACAGGGCCCGGCTCAGCCCGTCGATGATGTTGGAGTCCTGCACGCCGGGGGCCGGGCGGTGCATCGGCGCGTCGGTCCCGGAGCTGACCGGCAACGCATGGGCGTCGGTCTTCACGGTGGCTTGATCAGGCATGGGGGGTTCCTTCGAGAGAGCGATCACAATCAGCGGTTGATATCATCCAACTTGGACAAGTTCAGCTTGACAAGCAACTCGAATCATCCGCAGGGGCCGCGAGCGCTAGCGTACGCCTCAGTCGGGAGGGGGTCCGGCGGGCCCGGGCCCGCTCCTCGGCGGGTGCATGGCGCGTCTGCGCGCTGAACTTTCCTGCTCCATGAACCATCGTCCTCATCGCGAATTGCTGTCTTGTGCGTTGCAAAAAAGGTGAGCCACGATGCTGAACTGGATGAAATACTCGCTCGACGCCGCCATGCTTACGCTCGACGCCCAGCGGGTCATCGGGTTGCGGCTCGCCAAGCTGGGCGCCGGCGGACCCACGGCGGCCGCCGAGGCGTCGCTGATGGTGAACGAGAAGATCGCCGCGGCCCTGGAGGCCGGGGCCACGATGGCGGGCGGCGGGTCCGCCCACCAGGTGGTGCGCGGCTACCGCAAGCATGTCAGCGCCAATATCAGGCGGCTGGGCCGCAGCCGCTGACGCGGGCGAGCTCGTCGTCGCACGAAGAAAGGGCCCGCGTCATGGACGCGGGCCCTTCGTGTGTCGACCGGGATGGGCGGCTTAGCGCAGGGTGTAGGCCGGCGCGCCCTTGAGCTGGTCCTTGGTCATGCTGATCTTGCCGTGGTCCGGATAGGACCGCTCGGCCGACCCGGCGCGCGCGACGGTGCCGGTGGTGTCCGTGCTCGGAGCCGTGGCGCCGGCGCCCGCGGCGGTCGAGTTCGTCGGAGCCGCGGCGGTGTTGTTGGCCGTGTTCACGCCGGCCGACGTGCCCGCCGCAGTCCCGCTGGCGCTGCTGCCCGAGGCCATGGAGGCGTTGCGGGGCGTGTCGCTCCACTGGATGGAGCTGAACGGCACGGCGACGTCCTTCTCGCCCATGCCCAGGAAGCCGCCGACGCCGATCACCACGCCCTTGATGGCGCCCTGGTGGTCGAGAATGATCTCGTTGACGTCGCCGACCTTCTCGTCATTGGGGCCGTAGATGTCGACGCCCATCAGCTTGGAGGCGCGCCACTGGGAGCCCTGCTCGTTGCTGATGAACTGCATCGAGCCGGAGCCCGAGGCCGAGGTGGACGGGGCCACGGTGGCGGACGGAGCCGTCGAGTTCATCGTGCCCGAGCTCGTGCCCGAACTCGTCTGCGCCATGGCGGTCCCGGCCAGAAGGGCTGTGGCGATGACGCTGGCGGCGATCTTGGTCTTCATCATGATGGTTCTCCCAAATCATTGAAATCGGATGCGCATGTGGCGCTCTCTCCATAACGTCGACCTTGGGGCGATGGTTCGGGGATGATTTCGATTCATTCCGTAATTCGTCGAGCGGCTACAAAAAACTTGAGCTTCACCGCGCTGTTCTTGAGCTTCACTTTGCGCATCACTGCGAAGTCGTGGTCGGCGCCGGCCGCCGTCCAGGCGTTCAGGCCACGCTCGCGCGGCGTCTCCGACGGACGGAACCCGCCGGAGGCGCTGGCGTTCTCGATCCAGCGGGGGCTTGACGACACACGAGGATTCTCATGGACACGGATCGGATTGGCGGAGCCGTCACCAACATCGCCGGCAAGATCGAAGGCGCGGCGGGCCGGGTCACCGGGGATCTCGGGACGCAGGCCCAGGGCCTGGCGGACCAGGCGTCGGGAACGGTGCAGAACGCCTATGGGCGGGCCAAGGACGCCGTCCGCGACGCGGCCGAGGACGCGCCCGAAACCGTTCGCCAGGGCGCGGACGCGCTCGCCAGGCAGGTCCAGGCCAACCCGCTCGGCGCGATCGCGATCGCGGCGGTGGCCGGATACGCCCTCGCGGCGCTGATGCACGGCCGCCGCTGAGGCGCGCCGGCGCGGCGGCCGTCCTCAGAGGGCGGCCACCTTGGCTTCGTACTCGCCGCGAAGGGCCCGGTAGAACCCGGTCTGCACCGGCCACCACCAGATGTCCTCGATGACGCCCGGGTTGGGGTAGATGCTGTGGAACGACGCCTTGGCGCCGGGCGACAGGAACATCTCCGACCCGGCGGCGCAGCTGTTGTAGCCGGTCGATTCGGCGAAGGCGGCCCCGGTCTGCGGCTCCAAGAGGAAATCGATCAGCGCATAGGCCTGCTCGAGATTGGCCGCGCCGGAGGGGATGCCGATGGTGTCCGTCCAGCCGAGGCCGCCCTCGCGCGGCATGCCGTAGCGCCAGCGGCTGTCGACGGTGCGGTTGAGCAGCACGCCCGTCGTGTCCCAGGTCTGGCCGATCAGGCAGCCGTCCTGCGTGAAGCCCTTCATGGCTTCGTTCGCGTCGTTCCAGCGCGCCCCGATGGCGCCACGGCGCTCCGTCATGAATTTCAGGCACGCCTCCATCACGCGCCGGCAGTCCGCCTCGCTGCGGTACATGTCCATGCCGCGGTTCGACCGCTCCTGCCCGGTCGCGTCCAAATGAAGGGCCACCCCGGTGAGGGCGGATTTGGGCCGGATCATCGCCTTGCGGCCGAGGGACGGATCCCAGAGCATGCCGTAGGACAGCTCTCCCGAGCGGTACGGGAACCGCTCGCTGTCATAGGTGATCCCCTCCGTGCCCCAGTCGAACGGGATCAGGTAGCGGCGACCGCGATTGGTCGCGCCCAGCGTCACGGACGTCTTGTAGATCGACGGGATGACGCGGTCCCCCTGGAAACGCCTTTCGTCGATGGGTTGCAGCAGGTTGGCCCGGTAGTAGTTCGGGGCCGTGTCGATGGACGGGAACACGATGTCGTAGCCCCGCCCCTTGCTGGCCGTGAGCGTCGCCTCCAGGTCCTCGTTCGACCCGAAGACGGAGAGCTCGGGCTGGATGCCGGTCTTCGCCATGAAGTCGTTCAGGATGGCGTTGCGGTCGAAGAAGCCCTTCCAGGCGTGGACCTTGACCCGGCCCGACGTGGCCAGCGCGTCTGCGGCGCGCAGGATCGCCGGCGCGGCCAGCGCGAGGCCGAGGCCGCGGAGGACGCCGCGCCGGCTGGTCGGGGGAGTGCGTTTCGGATCCACCATTCGGGTCTCCGGGTGCGCGCGGGCTCGCGCCGGTTCGGCCGCCGCACCCTATCCAGTCCTCACGCCTAGGTTATGTGAACACGTTCACACAACCCTGCCGTCGCCTGCAAGCGATCGGGCTTCGGCGCCGGGGTTCCACAACCAGATCCGCATCGGCTCGTCGACGTTCTTGAGCACGCGCTGTCCGGCGTCGATCAGGGGCGCGTCGACGCGGCCGCGGACGAACTGCCGGACGATGCCGGTGAGCGCGATGCAGCCGGGCTCGGCGTTCTCCTGGATGCGCACCGCGATCGTCACCGTCTCGCCGAAGCGGTCGGCGTGCTTGAACACCACCTCGCCGGCCGCGATCCCGATGCGGAACCGGATGTCCCCGGCGGCCAGCCGCGAGGCGGGATCGCGCGCGATGGCCTCCTGGAAGCTGACCGACCACTCCACCGCGTCGACGGCGCTCTGGAACTCCACCAGCGCGCCGTCGCCCAGCACCTTGAACAGCGTCCCGCGCCGTTGCGCGATGGTGGGCGTCATGACCTGGCCGAAGATCCGGTCGATGGCCGCCAGGGTGGCGGGCTCGTCGTCATGGATGAAGCGGCCATAGCCGACGAAGTCGAGCGACACGATGGCGGCGAGCCGGCGCCCGGTCTGGGCGTTGCGGGTCCATTTCTGCCGGCGCAGGACCGAGCGGATGCGCGCCAGCAGCTCGCGCAGCTCGCAGGGCTTCGACACGTAGTCGTCGGCCCCCATCTCCAGACCGATGACGCGGTCGACGGAGCTCGCCGTCGCGGTCAGCATGATCACCGGCGTCGGGAAGGTCTGCTTCACCCAGCGCAGGGTGGAGAGCCCGTCCTCGGCCGGCATGTTCAGGTCGAGCACCACGAGGTCGGCGGCGCGGCTGACCAGCACGGAGCGCAGCGACGCGCCGCCGTCGCACAGCGTCACCTCGAAGCCCTGCATGCGCAGGTAGTCCCCCACCATCTCGCGGGCCGGCGCCTCGTCGTCGACCACCACGATGTGCTGGCGCTGCGTCATTCGCGCATCCCGGACGACGGCAGGCTGACCACGAAGGTGCTGCCCCTGGCGGGGCCCTCGCTGGAGGCTTCGAGGCGGCCCTCGTGCAGCTCGACGATGCGCTTGGCGATCCACAGCCCCAGCCCGGTCGAGCCCTCGCCGGCGGTGGGCTTGGCGGAGAGCCGCTGGAAGCGCCCGAACAGCCGGCCGACATCCTCGCTGGAGAGGCCCGGCCCGTTGTCGCGGACCCGGATCACCGCCTCGCCGTCCTCGATCCGGCCGGAGACCTGGATGCGCTCGCCGATCGGCGAGTATTTGATGGCGTTGCTGACGAGGTTGTCGATCGCCTCCTCGAGCCGGTCGGGATCGAAGCGCGCCGGCAGGGAGAGCGGCACGTCGACCTGGATGGCCTGCTGCTTGCGCTCGGCCATCGGCCGGTTGGCGTCCACGACCTGCCGCAGCAGCGTGGCGAGGTCGTGGGGCTCGCGGCGGATGCTGATGTCGAGCGCATCCGTCATGGCGTCGGCGATGAGGCGGTCGACCAGCGTGGTCAGGTAGCGCGCCGACTTGCGGATGTGCTCGACCTGCATCTCCACCGCGCCGGCCGGCGGCTGGTCGGCGGCCAGCAGCTCGCCCAGGATCTCGGTCCGGCCCAGGATCACGCTGAGCGGGTTCTTGAGGTCATGCGCCACCGTGCCGAGGAGCTCGGACTGGAAGGCGTTGGCCCGCCGCAGCCGCGCCCACTGGGCCTGCAGGCGCTGGTTGGCGGAGGTGAGCTCGCGCGTGCGCTGCTTGACGCGCTCGTCCAGGAGGGCGTTGGCGTCCTGGAGCTGCTGGTAGAGCAGCACGTTGTCGAAGGCGATGGCGAGCCGGCTGCAGAACACCTCGACGAGAGCCCGGTTGGTGCTGGAGAGCTCCTGCCCGGCGTCGAGCAGCACCACCACCTCCCGGCCGCTCGCGGTGCGGATGTAGATCAGGAAATGGCGGGGCAGGTATTCGGTGCGGCCGCACGCGAAGGCGTGCTCCACCAGCTCCCGGACTTCGGGGTCGAGGGAGGCGAGGCCGCCCTGCCGCACATATTGGCGATAGCACCCCGAGCCGGCCAGCACGCTGACGCCGCCCTGGTCGGAGCCCGTGTCGCGCAGCACCAGGATGCCGGCGCAGTCCACGTTCAGGATCGACCCGATCTGCGTCAGCACGCCCTCGGCCAGCCGCTGCATGGACTTGAAGTCGAACAGCGTGGAGGCCGCGTCGACGATGATCTCCAGCCCGCGCCGGGTCTCCTCCATGCGCTGGATCTGCTGGTGGCTGCGCAGCGCCGCCGTGAGCGAGGTGAAGAGCTTGTCGGCGGTGAGCTCGGTCTTGGCCTTGTAGTCGTTGATGTCGTAGTCGAGGATGACGCGCTTCTCCGGCGCCTGGCCCGGCTGGCCGGTGCGCAGGATGATCCGGATGGAGTCGTTGCCGAGGTCGCGGCGGATGAAGTCGACCAGCTCGAGCCCGGCGGTCTCGCTCTCCATGACGACGTCGAGCAGCACCGCCGCGATGTCGGGATGCGCCCGCAGCAGGGCGCGGCCTTCCTCGGCCGAGCGGGCCGAGACGATCTCCAGCCCCATGCCGCCGAGCGAATAGTCGGCGAGGGCGAAGCGCGTGCCCTCGTGCACGGCCTCGTCGTCGTCGATGACGGCGATCTTCCAGCGCTTGCCGCGCTGGTCCGGCGCCGGGGCGTCCCGGTCGTCGATGAGGGTGAGCAGGTCGTCGCTGTCAGCCATGGAGGGCGCCTTTCGGATCCGGCGTCTCGTTGTGCGCGTCGAGGGGGGCGGCGGCGTCGCGGACAAGCTCGCCGGGGGCGACCCGCGGCAGCGTCAGCTGGAAGGTGGCGCCCCGCCCGGCCTTGGAGGTGAGCGTGATGCGCCCGCCCAGCCTTTGGGTCACGACGTTGTAGACGATGTGCAGGCCGAGCCCGGTGCCGCCCTGGCCGCGCCGGGTCGTGAAGAACGGGTCGAAGGCCTGGCGCAGCACGTCGTCCGGCATTCCGACGCCGTCGTCCGAGAACAGGACCTGGACGTTGTCGGGCCCCATCGCCCGGCCGGTGACGCGGATCGTCCCGCCGCGCCCGTCCGGATAGGCGTGCGTCATGGCGTTGAGGAAGAGGTTGGTGAGCACCTGCCCGTAGGCGCCGGCGTCGCCGTCCATGGCGAGCCCGTCGGAGATGTCGACGTCCAGCGCCAGGCGCCGCAGCCGCAGCCCGGGACGCAGGCTGGCCAGGATGTCCTCGGTGGCGAGGCGCAGGTCGAACCGGCGCCGGTCGGCGTGGCTGCGGTCCACCGCGACCTGCTTGAAGGACTGGATGAGGTCGCCGGCGCGCTGCAGGTTGGCCACGAGCTGCCGGGCGGCGTCGCGGTTCTGGTCCACGAAGGCGGCGAGCTGCGAGCGCCGCAGCTGGCCGGCGGCGAGGTCCTGCTCGAAGGCTGAGCAGCGCTGCGCCAGCGCCGAGGCGACGGTCAGGCTGATGCCGACGGGGTTGTTCACCTCATGCGCCACCCCGGCGACGAGCCCGCCCAGGGCGGCGAGCTTCTCCGCCTCGATCAGGCTCTGCTGCGTGGCGCGCAGATTGGCGAGCGCCTGCTCGGCCTCCTCCTTGGAGGCGCGAAGATCGGCCTCGGCGCGCTGCTTGGCGATGGCGTTGGCGCGGAACACCTCCACGGCGCGGGCCATGACGCCGATCTCGTCCCGGGCGCCGAGGCCCCGCACGCGGCGGGTGAGGTCGCCCGCCACGATCGCCCCCATGGCGTCGCCGATATGCTCCAGCGGACGGCTGACGCTGCGGGCCACGATGGTGCCCAGCACGACGATGACGCAGACCAGCGCCAAGGTGAGCACCCCCACCCAGGCGAACACCTCGCGCAGCACCCGGTCGAGCCGGCCCTGCGCCTGCGCCTCGCGCTCGGCCGTGCGCTGGGAGATCGCCTGCGAGGCCTTCTCCATCTCGGCTCCGCTGCGGTCCACGGTGTCGCGCAGCAGCCGCGCCTGCAGGTTGAACGCGGTGGCGAGCTTGTCGAGGCCCTGCGCCAGCTTGTCGGCGCGGTCGCCGAGCGCCCGCAGAGCGTCCTTCTGGAAGTCGGTCTCGGCCAGGTCGAGCATGACCGGCACGGTCTTCTCGATGGTGGCGATGTTGCGGAACGCCTCCTCGGCCGAGTCGTAGGCCAGCGAGAAATAATAGGCGTTCGCCGCGACCAGCGTCGCCGAGAAGGCCTCGCGCGACTTGCCGAGGGCCGGCAGAACGAGCGAGCCCTTGCCGTCCGTCGCGCCCTGCAGGATGGCGTAGAGGCCCGCCATCTCGCGGGCCGAGCGCAGCACCTCGTCCTCGTAGATCTGCGAGATCTGCTGGCGCACGTCGCGCAGGGCGTCGAACCCGGCCAATAGCCGCTCGGTGATGAGGGTCAGCGACCTCGCTTGCTGGGTGATCGCCGGATCGGCCCCTTCGTGGCTTCCGAGCGCCTCGGTCAGCGTCGCCTTGCGGCGCTCGATCTCGGTCAGGACCTCGGGATTGGGCTGGGTGAAGTAGCGGTGGATGAGGCTCTGCAGCTTGCCCGCCTCGCTCTCGACGGTCAGCAGCAGCCGGTCGGACTGGCGCACCTGGACGAGCTGCTTCCAGGTGGCGTTCAGCACCTGCGCGCCGTCCCAGATGACGACGGCGAGCACCACCACGATGGCGGAGTTGATGCCCGCGATGGACAGGATGCGCCAGCGGATCGGCAGGCGGCGGATGAGGGATTCGAGCCGCGTGCGCTGCGCCGGGGGCTGGTTGGCGGCGCGCGGCGCGGTCGCGTCGGCTTGCACCGTCATGGGACCTGCCGGATGCGTTCGACGAGGCTCTTCAGGGCCGGGTCCGCCATGGTCGTGTCGAGAAGCCCGGCCGTGGCGGCCTGGAACTCCGCCTTGTCGACGTCGTCCACCACCGCGTTGCCGGCGTCCAGCGCCTGCCTGCGGGCGCGCTCCTCCCAGACCGTCCAGAGCTCGTGCATGAAGGCGCTCGACTCCCGCGCCGCCTGCCGGAACACGGCCTGGTCGGCCGCGTCGAGGCTGCTCCAGGCCTTCTTGGACATCACCAGGACCTCCGGCCCCATCGTGTGCTCGGTGAGGGTGATGAACCGCGCCAGGTTGAAATGCGTCGTGGACACGTAGGAGGGCCAGTTGTTCTCCGCGCCGTCGATCAGATGCGTGGCGAGAGCCGGCGTGACCTGGCCGTAGGGCAACGGGACGGGCTCGGCGCCGAGCGCCCGGATCATGGCGATCGCCATGTCGGACTGCTGCACCCGGATGCGCAGCCCCTTCATGTCGGCCACGCGGCGGACGGGCCGCACGCTGTTGTAGATGGACCGGGCGCCGGAATCGTAGAAGGCCAGGCCGACCAGGCCGTAGGGCTCCAGCGAGGCGAGGAGCTCTTCGCCGATCGGACCGTCCAGGACCCGGCGCAGGTGATCGCCCGACCGGAACAGGAAGGGCAGGACCAGGACGGAGAGCGGCGCGGCCAGCCCCGCCAGGGGGGCCACATTGGTGCGGTTGATGTCGATCGCGCCCGCGCGGGTCTGCTCGATCGTGTCCTTCTCCTCGCCGAGCTGGCTGGAGGCGAAGACCTTGACGCCGTGGCGGTCTCGCGTGCGCTCCGCCACGAGGCGGCTCATGAACTGCAGCGCCTGGACGGTGGGATAGGTCTCGACCTGGTTGTCGGCGGCGCGGAACTCACGCGCCTGCGCGGCGGGGCCGGCGCTCAGCGCCAGCCCCGTCAGGACCAGCGCGACCGCTGCTCGGCGGCCAAGGCCGGCGGCGGGCCGCGTGGCGCTCGACATTCCTGTTCCCCGGTTCATTGCAACCGAGGATAGTACTGGGGTTCGGGATCGCCAAGCGCGCCGATCGAACGCGAAACGGCGGCCGAAGCCGCCGTTCGCCGCGCCTCCGCGGTGCGGAGATGGCGGTCAGTCGCAGACGCGGACGCGCTGCATGCGGCTGTAGCCGTAGCCGTCATAGACCTCGCGGGTCGTCCAGTAGCAGTCGCCGCCGCGCGAGCCGGCCGCCAGCGCGCCGAGCGCCAGGCCGCCGATGGCGCCGGCCGCAGCCGCGCCGCCCCAGTTGCCGCCGCGATGGCGGTTGTAGTAGCGCGGGCCGCCGCCATAAGCGTGACGGCCATAGCCGCCGCCATATCCGCCGCGATAGACGCCGCCCGGATAGGCGCGCCAGGTCCCGGTGCTGGCGCCGGCCTCGGCCGGCGTCACGGTGGCGGCGGAGACGCCGAACAGCGCCGCGGCGGCGGCGACGGCCGTCAGAAGGGGCTTGCCGAAAGTGCTCATGGACATCGTCATCCTCCTTTGCACGCAAGTGAGTGCTTCAGTTGAGAAGACAACGCGGTCAGGGCGAGTCCGTTCCGGCCCAGCCCAAGTTCGCGACCAGACGCCGCCTCGGATCGTGGCGCTCCGGACCCGTTAAGCGTGATCGGCGTCAGGGTCGCGCGGGATGCAACACTTGAGGCGGAGATCGCGTTGACGGGGTGATCTTCACCTCACCATCGGAGAACGCGCATGAGAGTTCCGTCGATTAAGTCGTCCGCCGTGGCGGTCGCGGCCGCCGCGGTCGCTGTGTTCCTCGGCTTCGCCGGTTCGGCCGAGGCGCGGCCTCATGGCCATCATGGCTGGCGCGGCCACGGCCACCACTATGGCTGGCGCGCCCATCCGCCGCGCCACTATGGCTGGCGCCGCGGCCATCATTATGGCTGGCGCCACCACGGCCCCCGCCGCCACTACTTCTAAGCTTCTCGATTTCCGACATCCCGACAGCGAGGCCCCGGACGCGTTCCGGGGCCTTTCTTGTCGGCGGGTCAGGCGCTCTGGGCCTCTTTCAGGGCCGGCCGCGCCTCGGGCGCGCCGTCCGCCTTGGCGGCGGTCTCCGGCGTGGGCGCATGCAGCACGCCCTGGGCGACCGCCACGGCGTCGGCCAGCGTCGTGACCAGGGTGGCGGGCGCGACCACCTCGCGCAGGCTCTCCAGGTGCTCGCCGTTCTCCTGCAGCCAGTAGCCGACCACGAAGGCCGCCTTCGGCGCCTTGCGCCGGAGCCGGCGCAGGGCGTAGCGGATGTGGACGGGCGAGGACGTCTCGAACACCGACAGGCAGATCACGTCGACGCCGCGGGTGTCGAGCCGAAACAGGTTCGCCATGGCCATGGACTCCAGCCCCAGCGCCTGGGTGGGCAGGTTGCGGCGCGTGGCCAGCAGCCGGAACAGCTGCGCCGCCGCCTCGTCGAGCGGGTTGCGCACGCCGATGCAGAGCACGCGCGGCCGCACGGGCTCGTCCGGCTCACCCTCGGTCCAGGCGTCCGGGATCGCCGACGCGTCCGCGTCGACGACGCTCAGCTCCTCCAGGTCCTCGACGAGCTCGGCCACCGAATCCCGCACCACAGCCATGCGCTCGGGCTCCAGGGCGCCGCGCGTGGCGTCCTGCGCGCCGAGCCGGATGCCGGGCAGCGCCACCGTGTCGAGATAGTCCGCCATGCTGGACTCCTCGAGGCAGATCTCCGCCTGCTCGACCGCCTCGGTGGGGTCGGCGGCCAGCATGCGCTGGTAGAACATCTCGGGCGCCGACAGCACGGGCTGGTCGCCGAACATCACGTCGAAGACGGCGAACTGCTCGATGTGCCGGCCGAGGACGACGAGGCAGACCGTGAGGGGCGTCGCCATCACGAGCCCGATCGGCCCCCAGAGCCATGTCCAGAAGGTGGCCGCCGTCACCACCGCCACCGGCGACAGCCCGGTGCTCTGGCCATAGACCAGCGGCTCGATGACATGGCCGACGATCGGCTCGACGAACAGGAACAGCGCCCCGGCGGACAGGAACATGGTCCAGCCCGGATCCACGGCCGCGGCCAGCGCCATCGGCAGGATCGCCGAGATGGCGGCGCCGATATAGGGCACGAAGCGCAGGATCGCGGCGATGATGCCCCAGAGCGCCGGGCTCGGCACGCCGATGAAGAACAGCCCCACCCCGATGACCACGCCGAAGCTGGCGTTGAGGGCGAGCTGGACGAGGAAATAGCGGCTGAGCCGGTGCGCCGCGTCGTCGATGGCGGCGGTCGTTCGATGCAGGTCCTGCGCGCCGGCGAGGCGGATCAGGCGATTGCGCAGGTCCTCGCGCCGCATCAGGATGAAGATGACGAAGATGATGATGATGCCGGTCGTGGCCAGCGGGTGCAGCAGGGGGCCGACGAGGTCGGTCATGGTCCGGAAGGCGCTCGACTCGGGCGCGCGCAGCTCCACCGGGATGGGCTTGCTGTCCGCCGGCTCGCGGCTCAGCGCCGGGTTGGACACCGCCTCGGGCTTCTGCAGCTCCTTGCCGAGGTCCTGCAGCACGTCGGCGGCGCGCTCCAGCGTGCCGTTGCCGGCCGCCATGCCCCGGATGCTCTTGATCTTGTCGCGGATCGTCCGCTCGTAGGACGGCAGGTCGCTGGCGAGCCGGGTGACCTGGCTGGCCATGATCGTCCCGAGGCCGGCGATCAGCAGGAACGCCATCAGGACGACGCCGATGACGGACAGCGCCCGCGGGACCTTGACGCGCTGGAGCAGCCTGACCAGCGGCGCGAGCACGAAGCTGAGCAGCACCGCGAGCGCCAGCGGAATCAGGATCTCGCGGCCGAAATAGAGGGCGCACGTCACCACGACGGCCACCAGGATCGCCAGCATGACCGACATCGTCCGCTGGATGTCGGTCGCCGAGCTCGTCGGGACGGGAGTGGGGGCCATGATGTTTCCGCCGGCGCAGGACGATGCGCGCAACATCGAACAACGATGTCCAGCCCAAGGTTCCCGGGCGTCCCCTGATGCGCGCCCGCGCGCCGACACAGGAACGCCGCAAGGGAGGGTCAGCATCCCGGGCGGTTCACCACGAGGGAGGCCGACATGGACGATCCATCCTGGACGCTGGAGAGCGTGCACGCCCTGAAGCGGCTGGCCGAGGAGCGGGCGCCCGCCTCGGTGATCGGCTTGAAGCTGGGCCGGGAGGCGCACGAGGTCCGCGCCAAGCTGCTGCAGCTCGGCCTGTCGGCGGGGCCTGACGCGGAGAGCCCCGAGCAGGCCGGCCCCGAGCGCGCCGCCGACGAACCGCGGATGCACAACCTGTAGAATCGCCGATGTGCTGAGCTGCAAGGCTCTAGGCGCCGGCGCCGTTTTGCGCTCCGATGCGCCGGACGGACAAGGACCGTTCCGGAGCCGCCGTGTCGATCGCTTTGATGTCCGACATCCATGGCAACCGGGAGGCCTTCGAGGCCTGCCTGGCGGACGCGCGCCGGCGCGGCGTGGAGCGTTTCGTGCTGCTGGGCGACTATGTGGGCTACGGCGCCGACCCGGGCTGGGTGGTGGACGAGGTCCGCGACCTCGTCCACCATGGGGCGATCGCCCTGAAGGGCAACCACGACGCGGCCGTGCGCGACCCCGAGATCCGCATGAACCCCGTGGCCGAGGCCGCGATGGCCTGGACGCGCGGGCGGCTCGACGAGGGGCAGGGCGCCTTCCTGGCCGGGCTGCCCCTCTCCGCCATCGACGACGACCGGCTCTATGTGCACGCCAATGGCTGGGCTCCGGGCGACTGGGGTTACGTGCTGACGCCCGTCGAGGCGGAGCGCAGCATGCGCACCACGCCCCAGCGCTACACCTATTGCGGGCACACGCACTGCCCGATGCTCTACCACATGTCGCCCCAGCGGCCGGCGGGCGAGTTCCAGCCGCTGTCGGGCAAGCCCGTGCCGCTGTCGCCGTCGCGCTGCTGGCTCACCGTTCTGGGCTCGGTGGGGCAGCCCCGCGACGGCAATCCGGCCGCCTGCTACGGGCTCCTGGAGTTCGCGCCGCTGCGGTTCACCTCGGTGCGCGTCCCCTACGCCACGACGGCGGCCGCGGCCAAGATCCGGGCGGCGGGCCTGCCCGAGAGCCTCGCCCAGCGCCTGCTGGAAGGGCGCTGACCGTCATGGGTCCGATGCGACAGCAGGTCGGCGACGTCATCGACGGATTCGTCCTGGAGGAATGCGTCCACCGCACCGTGATGAGCAGCCTGTGGCGGGTGAGCCGCCCCGACGCGGGCGAAGGGCAGCCCCGGCTGGTGATGAAGATTCCGGCGCTGAAGCCCGGCGACGACGTGTCGGCGATCGTCGGCTTCGAGCTGGAGCAGATGATCCTGCCGCGGCTGAGCGGCCCGCATGCGCCCCGTTTCGTCGCCGCAGGCGATTTCACCCATGTGCCCTACGTGGTCATGGAGTGGGTGGAGGGAGAGAGCCTGCTGGCCATCGCCAGGACGGCGCCGCTCCCGGCCGACCGCGTGGCGGAGATCGGCGCCCGGATCGCCCGGGCCCTGCAGGACCTCCACCGCCAGCACGTGATCCATCTGGACCTGAAGCCCGCCAACATCCTGCTGCGCCCGTCGGGCGAGGCGGTGTTCATCGATTTCGGCCTGTCCCGGCACGACGAGCTGCCCGACCTGCTGGGCGAGGAATCCGACGTCCCGATGGGCACGAGCCCCTATATCTCGCCCGAGCAGGTGCTGGGCGTGCGCAGCGAGCCCAAGAGCGACCATTTCGCGCTCGGCTGCATCCTGTACGAGCTCGTGACCGGCAAGCAGCCCTTCGGCGAGCCGAGCGGAAAGGCAGGGATGATGCGCCGGTTCTGGCGCGACCCCACGCCGCCGCGGGCGATCGCGCCGGACTGCCCGCCCTGGCTGCAGGACGTGATCCTGCGCTGCCTGTCGGTGGATCCGGCCCGCCGCTTCGCCAGCGCGGCGCAGCTCGCCTTCGCGCTGGAGAACCCCGAGAAGGTGGAGCTGACCTGGCGGGCCGCCAAGCAGCAGCGCGACGGCTTCTGGACGGTCCTCCGCCGCCGGCTGGCGACGCGCCGCAGCGCCGCGCGGCCGCAGGCGCGCATCGCGGCCCAGCTCGACTCCGCCCCGATCGTGCTCGCGGCGGTGGACCTGCAGTCCGGGCACGACGAGCTGGCGCTGCGCCTGCGCACCCACGCCGAGAGGATCTTCGCGGCCGAGCCGGGCGCCAGGCTCGTCTGCGTCACGGTGCTGAAGACGGCGCTGCTGTCGCTGGAGGATTCCGCGCCGCGCAACGGCGGCAACGCCTATGTGCAGCGCCTCGTGGAGCTGCAGGACTGGGCGCGGGGGCTGAAGGCGCCCACCGACTCGATCAGCTTCCACGTGCTGGAGGCGGTCGACCCCGCGGCCGCGCTGATCGAATACGCCCGCAAGAACCAGGTCGACCACATCGTCATCGGGGCGCGGGGGAGCTCGGCGCTGCGGCGCTATCTCGGCAGCGTGTCGTCGCAGGTGGTCGCCGAGGCGCCCTGCACGGTGACGGTGGTGCGCCTGCACGACTGAGCGCGCCTTCGGCGGGACGAGGCGGAACCCGATCGCCCGAGCGCCGTTCCGGGGAGGCGCAACAGCCCGGAACCAGCGTCATGACGACAGGCTCGCCCGAAGCCCACCGGCTGGAGCCGAATGGCGGGATCCCGAACTCCCGCCTGCCGCTCCTCGTCTACCGGGAGGCCTTCCCGCCGGCGGGCGACGTCGCCCGGGCGTTCGAGCGCATCTTCGCCGCCAACGGCTGGGGCGCGTCCTGGCGCGACGGGATCTTCGACTATCATCATTTCCACAGCACCGCGCACGAGGTCCTGGGCGTCGCGGCGGGCCGGGTCAGCGTCCAGTTCGGCGGCGAAGGCGGGCCCGTGGTGGCGCTCGAGGCCGGCGACGCGGTCGCGATCCCGGCCGGCGTCGCCCATTGCAACCGGGGCCAGTCCGACGAACTCGTGGTGGTCGGGGCCTATGACCGCAGCCGCGACTGGGACGTGCGGCGCGGCGACCCGCGGGAGCGGGCCGAGGTGGACGCCGCGATCCGCTCCGTCCCGGCGCCCGACACGGACCCGCTGCACGGGGAAGCCGGGGCGCTTCCGAGCCTCTGGGCCGGCGTGCCCGAAGCCCCTCCGGGCGTCGCATGAGCGACCTGTTCTCCCGCATGGAGCCCCACCCCGCCGGCCAGGAGCGCGAGCCCGCCACGCTGGCCGAACTCTACGACCTGATGGCGTCCGCCGAGCCGCCCGGCCCGGGCGTCGGCCGCTTCGTGCCGGGCGAAGGACCGGAGGGCGCGCCGATCCTGTTCGTGGGCGAGCAGCCGGGCGACCAGGAGGACGTGCAGGGCAAGCCCTTCGTGGGTCCGGCCGGCCAGCTCCTCGACCGGGCCCTGGCGGACGCCGGCGTGCCGCGCGGCGAGGCCTATGTCACCAATGCGGTGAAGCGCTTCCACTTCACCCAGCGCGGCAAGCGCCGCATCCACGAGAAGCCGTCGACGGGCGAGATCCGCAAGGAGCGCTGGTGGCTGGACAAGGAGATCCGGCTGGTGAAGCCGCGGATCGTGGTGGCGCTCGGCGCGACGGCCGTGCAGGCGCTGGCCGGCAAGGCGCTGCCGATCACGCGGTCCCGCGGGCCCTATCGCTGGCCGGACGAGCGCGACGGCTACATCACGGTGCATCCGTCCTACCTGCTGCGCCTGCAGGATGCGGATGAGCGACGCACCGCCTACGAGGCCTTCGTGGGCGATCTGCAGCGCATCGGCGAGATCGCCGGCGCCTAGCCCCGCCCCGGCTTCTTCACGGCCTCCGGCGCGGGCGGGAAGCGCGACAGGATGTCGGTCTCGGTCACGTCCCGGTGGTTGCGGGTGTATTGCTCCGAGGCGTCGCGCAGGGGCTGGAAATCCCACGGGAAAACGTGGCCCTTGGTCAGCGCCTTGAACACCAGCAGCCGCTGCCGCTGGCTGGAGACGACCTCGTCCCGGATGGCCCCGGCGTCGAAGCCGGCGAGCGCCTGCTTCAGCATGGCCAGCCGCGGCGCATGGGCGGGATCGTCCGCCAGGTTGCGGTTCTCGTGCGGGTCGGCGGCGAGGTCGAAGAGCTGGTCCGGATCCGTCGCGCAGGCGATCAGCTTCCAGTCGCCCTGGCGCACCATGTACATCGGCGCGTGGACGCCCTCGGCGAGGTACTCGCCGACCACGATGCGTTCGGGCTCGTCGCGGCCTTCCAGCGCCGGCATGAGGCTGGCGCCGTCCACCGGGCGGGCCAGCGCGGCCGAGCCGCCCGGCCTGGCGATGTCGACCAGCGTCGGCAGGAGATCCGCGATGGAGGCCGGGGCGGCGACGCGGCGCGGGGCGAAGCGCCCGGGCGCATGCACGATCAGGGGCACCCGCGCCGAATGCTCGCGATAGCTCATCTTGTACCAGAGGCCGCGCTCGCCCAGGAAGTCGCCGTGGTCGGACGTCACCAGCGTGACGGTGTCGTCCGCGAGCCCGCAGGTCTGGAGCGTCTCCATCAGGCCGCCGATCAGGTCGTCCACATAGGTGACGTTGGCGTAGTAGCCGTGGCGCGAGGAGCGGATGTCGGCCTCCGTCACGTCGTAGTCGTCCATGGCCGACATGTCGTGCAGGCGCCGGCTGTGCGGGTCCATGGCGGAATACGGGATGGCGGGCGTGGCCGGCAGGTCGATGTCGGCGTCGCGGTACTGGCTCCAGTACTTCGCCCGGGCCGCGTAGGGATCGTGCGGGTGGGTGAAGGAGACCATCAGGCAGAAGGGCAGCGTGTCGCGGTAGCGGGCGAAGTCGAACAGGCGCCGCCGGGCCAGGAACGCGACCTCGTCGTCATACTCGAGCTGGTTGGTGATCTCGGCAATCCCGGCCTGCTTCACCGAGGTCATGTTGTGGTACCACCAGTCGATCCGCTCCTGCGGCTTCGACCAGTCCGGCGTCCAGCCGAAATCGGCCGGGTAGATGTCGGTCGTCAGCCGCTCCTCGAAGCCGTGGAGCTGGTCCGGGCCGACGAAATGCATCTTGCCCGACAGGCAGGTGCGGTAGCCCTCCAGCCGCAGGTAATGCGCGAAGGTCGGGATCGAGGAGCGGAACTCGGCGGCGTTGTCGAAAGCGCCGGTGCGCGAGGGCAACAGGCCGGACATCATGGCGGCGCGCGCCGGGGCGCAAAGCGGGCTGTTGGTGTAGGCGCTCTCGAACACGACGCCTTCGGCGGCCAGCCGGTCGAGCGTCGGCGTCTTGACCACCGGATGGCCATAGGCCGGCAGGAACGGCGCGGAGAGCTGGTCGGCGACGATCAGCAGGATGTTGGGCTTCTTGTCGGCCATTCGGGGGCTCCTCGTCGAAACGCGCCAAAGTGGCGGGACCGGGCGATCGGCGCTTTTCCCCCAACGACTGTCGCTTCTGCAAGGGCGCGCTTGCGCCGGACGGCCTTGCCGTTTGCGCCGCACAGGCCGAATTGTGCAGCGCAGGCCATTCCGGCCCCCTGTTTCCCTCCCCCGCCGCGGAGCTTCCGATGACCAAGGTCCTCGTCCTGTACTACTCGTCCTACGGCCATATCGAGACGATGGCCAAGGCCGTCGCCGAGGGCGCCCGCGAGGGCGGCGCCGAAGTGGTGGTGAAGCGCGTCCCCGAGACGGTGCCGGCCGAGGTCGCCAAGACCTACGGGTTCAAGACCGAGCACGAGTTCCCGGAGGCCACGGTCGCCGAGCTGCCCGAATACGACGCCATCATCTTCGGATCGCCCACCCGGTTCGGCAACGTCGCCAGCCAGATGCGCAGCTTCGTCGACCAGACCGGCGGGTTGTGGGCGCAAGGCAAGCTGGTCGGCAAGGTCGGCTCGATCTTCACGTCCTCGGCCACCCAGCATGGCGGCCAGGAGTCGACCATCCTGAGCTTCGTGCCCACTCTGCTGCATCACGGCATGGTGGTGGTGGGCCTGCCCTACTCCTTCGCGGGCCAGATGGGCCTGGAGGAGATCAAGGGCGGCTCGCCCTACGGCGCCTCCACCATCGCGGGCGGCGACGGCTCCCGCCAGCCTTCGGCCGCCGACCTCGCCGGCGCCCGCTTCCAGGGCAAGCACGTCGCCCAGATCGCCGCCAAGCTGGCCGGCTGAGCGCGTTCTTCTCCGCTTCGAAACGGCGTCGCCCCCCTCCGCCGCTTCGTCTAGACGGCCTCCGAGCCCCCCTCTCGGAGGCCGTTTCCGTTTCGGTTCAGCCTCTGAGCGCCTGGGCCATGTAGCCCTGGATGCGCGCCCAGGGCCTGCCCGCGGCCGTCGCGGCCCGATACGAGGCCACGATTTCGCCGGCGATCGGCGTCTTGGCGGCGACGCGGTCGAGCACAGCGTCGGCCGCCTTGCGGGCGGCGGCGAGCACGTCGGGCGGGAACGGGGTGGGCCTGGCGCCCAGCGAGACCAGCTGGACCACCGCGTCGGCGTTGGTGCGCTCGGCGTCGGCCAGCCCCGCCGCGTGCTCGGCCAGGCAGGCGGCCTCGACGATCCCGCGCAGGTCCGGCGCGAGCGCCTCCCAGGCCCGCCGCGACACCAGCGCCTCGGCGGCGCCGTTGGGCTTGTTGAATCCCGGCATGTAGTAGACGGGGGCCACGCGGTGGAAGCCGAGCGGCAGGTCGTTGGCCGGCGAGAGGAGCTCGACCGCGTCGATGACGCCGCGCTCCAGCGCCGGATAGACGTCTCCCGGCGGGATCGCCTGCGGGACGGCGCCGAGCTCGGCGTAGACCTCGCCGCCCAGGCCCTGCACGCGGATGCGCAGCCCCTTCAGGTCGGCCGCCGAGGCCAGCTCCTTGCGGAACCAGCCGCCCATGGACGGCCCGGTGTTGCCGGCCAGGAGGCCTCGCACGCCGAAAGGTTCGTAGAGCCTGTCCCACAGGTCCTGGCCGCCGCGTTCGGACAGCCAGGCCTGGTGCTCGATCGCGGACAGTCCAAAGGGCGCGGTGGTGAACAGCGAGGCCCCGGGCGCCTTGCCTTCCCAGAAGAAGGAGGCGGTGTGGCCCATCTCGACCGTGCCGTTGGAGACCGCGTCCAAGACCGCGAAGGCCGGCACGATCTCGCCGGCGGCGAAGACGTCGATCTCCAGCCGGCCGGCCGACATCGTCCGGATCCGGTCCGCCACGCGGCGGGCGGAGACGCCGGGACCGGGCAGGTTCTTCGGCCAGGACGTCGCCATGCGCCAGCGGATCTGGGGCTCGGCGCGCGCCAGCGCGGGGGCGCCCAGCAGCGCGGCGGCGCCGGCCGCGAGCGTCGAGCGACGGCTGGGGGTCATCGCCGGGCCGCCCTGGAGTCGCGGATGATCCGGGCCAGGTCGCGGGCCGCAGCCTCCGGATCCGGGGCCGAGCAGATGGCGGACACGACCGCGATCCCGTCGACGCCCGTCGCCACGACGCCCTCGGCGTTCGCCGGCCCTATGCCTCCGATGGCGACCTTCGGGAGCGGGCTCAGCGGCAGGAGCCGCGCCAATCCTTCGACGCCGATGGGAGGATCATGGTCCGGCTTGGTGCCGGTCGCCCGGATCGGGCCCACGCCCAGATAGTCCACGACATCCGGCGGAACGGCGGCGAATTCCGCCTCGGTTCCGGCCGACAGCCCCAGGATCATGTCCGGGCCGATCAGGTCGCGCACGCGGCGGGGGTCGCCGTCCTCCTGGCCGATATGGACGCCGTCGGCCCCGACCGCCCTGGCGATGGCGGCGCGATCGTTGACGATCAGCGGAACGCCCTTCGGCCTGAGCACGGCGAGCAGCGCCTCGGCCGCGGCGGCGAAATCCCGGTCGTCCGACGTCTTGTCGCGCAGCTGAACGAGGGTGACGCCGCCGCGGACGGCGGCCTCCACGGTCGCCGCCAGCCCGCGCGGCTCGACCAGCGCCGGGTCGGTGACGAGATAGAGCGAGAGGTCGAAGGGGCGCTTCCCCATCAGGCGATCCTCGCGCCGGCGGACAGCGCCTCGGGCGTCAGCGCCGCGAGTTCGTCCAGCAGGCGGACCTGGAACGTCCCCGGCCCAGGCGCGTCGCGGGCGGCGCGTTCGCCGGCCAGCCCGAAAGCGGCGAGCGCGGCCGTCGCCGCCTGGAGCGGCGGTATCCGGGCGCCCAGGAACGCCGCGCAGAGCGCGCCGGCGACGCAGCCCGAGCCGGTGATGCGCCCCATCAGGGCGTGGCCGTTATGGACGGCGAGCGACGCCGACCCGTCGGTGACGAAATCCACCTCGCCGGTGACGGCGACCACGCATCCGAGGCTCCTGGCCAGCGCGGTCGCGGCCTCCTGGACGGCGCGGGGATCCTGGTCCTCCGAATCGACTCCCCGGCCGGCCGCCTGGCCCGTCGCCATGGTGAGGATCTCGGCCGCGTTGCCCTTGACCACCGCCGGATTGAGCGAAGACAGCCACGCGGCCGCGCCCTGGCGGAAGGGCGACGCCCCGACGCCGACGGGATCGAACGTCCACGGAACGCCGGCCTCGTTCGCGGCCTGGGCCGCCGCCGCCATCACGTCGACGCGCTCGCGCGTCAGCGTGCCGATATTGACCAGGAGCGCCCCGGCGCGGGCCGCGATCACGGCCGCCTCCTCGGGCGCATGCGCCATGACGGGCGCGGCCCCGGCCGCCAGCAGGGCGTTGGCGGTGACGGACGCGACCACGTCATTGGTGAGGCAGTGCACGAGGGGACGCCTCCAGCGCAGCGCGGCGAGCGCCCCGCCGACGTCCGGGGGCGAACCGATGGGATGAAGCGAAACCGTCATGGCGGCCGAAACGTCCTTCCTTCCAGCGGAAGAGACGCATGGCGCCCAAGCGGCGCCGTGCCCCTCCCTGCGCTGGCATTACCCAGATCAGGTTCGATGGGTGTGATCTCAGCCGCCCGCGAAGGCAGCACCCCATGGCGCGCCTAATCTAGGACGCGGGCGGCCGCGCCACAAGGTCGGCTCACCCCTGTCGCATTTGCGGTATAGGCGTTCCATTCACCGTCATGATGTAATGCTGTATTCTACGCCCGTTCGCGCGAGGCCCCCCGCATGTCCGCCACGCAGGTCATCATCCATCTCTTCGGCGACATCGCGCTGCTGCTGTGGGGCATCCACATGGTGCATAGCGGCGTCATGCGGGCCTTCGGCAGCGAGCTGCGGCGGGTGCTCGGCGTCGGGCTGAAGTCGCGCCTGAACGCCTTCGTGGCCGGCGTCGGCGTCACGGCGCTGCTGCAGAGCAGCACCGCCACCGCCCTGATGGCCACCTCCTTCGCGGCGGACGGCGTCGTGGCGCTGGCGCCCGCGATGGCGCTCATGCTGGGCGCGAATGTGGGCACGACGCTCATCGTGCAGCTGTTCTCGTTCGACATGGGGCTCGTCTATCCGGTGCTGATCTGCGCCGGCGTGGCGGCGTTCCGGCGCAGCGGGCGCACCACGGTCCGCGACCTGGGGCGCGTGTCGATCGGGCTCGGGCTGATGCTCCTGTCGCTGCGGCTGCTGACGGAGGCCATCGCGCCGGTGGAGAGCGCGCCCGCGGTCCGCGACCTGCTGGCGGCCCTCACCCGCGAACCCGTGCTCAACCTGGCGCTGGCGGCGGCCATCACCTGGGCGGCGCATTCCAGCGTGGCGGTGGTGCTGTTCGTCATGTCGCTGGCCGGCGCGGGGGTGATCTCGCCGGTCGCGGCGCTTGCGATGGTGCTCGGGGCCAATCTCGGCAGCGCGCTGAACCCGGTGCTGGAGGGGTCCTCCGGCGATCCCCAGCGGATGCGGCTGCCGCTCGGCAACCTGATCAACCGGGCGGTGGGCTGCGTGCTCTTCCTGCCGCTCCTGAATCTGTGCGCGTCCTGGCTCGCCGCCCTGGACGCCTCGCCCGCCCATATGGCGGCTTTGTTCCACATGGGGTTCAACCTGGCGATGGCGGCGCTGGCGACGCCGCTGCTGCCCGTCATGGCGCGCGTGTTGACGCGGCTCCTGCCGCAGACCATCAAGGCCTCGGACCCGGGCACGCCGCAATATCTCGACGCGTCCGCGCTGGAGACCCCTTCGGTCGCGCTCTCCAACGCGGCGCGCGAGTCGCTGCGCATGGCGGACGTCGTCGAGGCGATGCTGCGCGGGTCGCAGGACCTGATCCACAGCGGCGACCGCAAGCGCGTGGCCGAGATCGGCCGCCTGGACGACGTCGTCGACCGGCTCCATGGCGAGATCGAGCGCTATCTGACGGCGATCAGCCGCGAGGCCTCCAGCGACGGCGAGACGCGCCGGCTGGCCGAGATCCTGGGTTTCGCCATCAATCTCGAGCATATCGGCGACATCATCGACAAGAACCTGAAGGAGCTCGGCGCCAAGTGCATCAAGAACCGGCTGAAGCTCTCCGGCGAGGGCCTGGCCGAGATCGACTCCATGCACCAGCGCCTGATCGACCACATGCAGCTCGCCATCGCGGTGTTCATGGGGGGCGATCTCAACGCCGCCCGCCGCCTCGTGGCCGAGAAGGAGCAGTTCCGCGAGCTGGAGCGCATCGCCACCGAGCGCCATTTCGAGCGCGTCCGGGACGGCGACACGGCCTCGATCGAGACGAGCGGCGTGCAGCTCGACATCGTGCGCGACCTGAAGCGCATCGAGGCCCACATCGCCGCCGCGGCCTATCCGCTCCTGGAGCAGAGCGGCGTGCTGCGCCAGAGCCGGCTCAAATAGGCCGGGAGGCGCTCAGGCTCCCGCCTCCCACGGCCCGACGGCGTCGACCTCCGGTCCCAGCACGTCCCTGACCCAGCGGAACGCCGCATTCGCGGCCGGCACGCCGGCGTAGATGGCCGTCTGGATCAGGAGCGAGCGCAGCTCCTCCAGCGAAACGCCGTTCTTCAGCGCCGGGCGGACATGGAGCTTGAACTCTTCCTCGCGGTGCAGGGCGACCATCATGGCGAGCGTCACGCAGGAGCGCGTCTTCCAGGGCAGCGTGGCGTCGCCCCACACTTCGCCCCA
The DNA here is from genome assembly GCF_054796215.1 of Alsobacter sp. SYSU BS001988. Lineage (NCBI taxonomy): Bacteria > Pseudomonadati > Pseudomonadota > Alphaproteobacteria > Hyphomicrobiales > Alsobacteraceae > Alsobacter > Alsobacter sp. SYSU BS001988. The sequence goes on from NZ_JBTAMK010000001.1 coordinate 850,565, forward strand.
GGCGGCGCGGGTGATGAAATCCTGCCACGGCGTGGCGAACGGGCCCGCGCCGGCCAGGGAGCGCTGCACATGGTCGACGCCCAGCACCGCCTTGCGGTTGGCGAGCCCGCGCTGGAAGGCGGCGTCCGCATGGGCGCCGGGCGGGCCTGCCCGCGCGGCCAGGAACTCGCCCAGCAGCGCGTTGACGTCGCCCGGCCGCTCGGCCGCGAGCAGATGCGCGGCGTCGGCGACCACTTCGAGCCGCGCGCCCGGAATGGCGGCGGCGAGCTCCTGTCCCATGACGGGCGTCGTGACGGGATCGCCGGCCCCGGCGATCACCAGCGTCGGCGCCGTGATCGCGCCGAGCCCCGGCCGCAGGTCCATGTCCCGGATGGCGCGGCAGCAGGCGGCGTAACCCTTCGGGTCGACGCCGAGCACCATCCTGGTGAAGAAGGCGAGCCTGGCCGGGTCGCGATCCGCGAAGGCGGGCGTGAACCAGCGCCCGAGCAGCGGCCCCGCGATGGCCGCCATGCCCTCGCTCAGCACCGTGGCGGCGCGCGTCTCCCAGGTTTCGGGCGGCGGCAGCGCGGGCGCGGTCGCCATCAGGACGAGGCTCGCGACCTTGGCGGGATGACGGATGGCGAGGTTTTGCGCCGCCATGCCGCCGAGCGACAGGCCCACCACATGGGCCTTCTCGATCCCGAGCGCGTCCAGCAGGCCCGCGAGATCGTCGCCCAGCGTGTCGATGGTGACCGGCCCGTCGCCGGCGGGCGACCGCCCATGGCCGCGCGTGTCGTAGCGGATCAGGCGGTAGCGACCCGCAAAGGCGCGCGCCTGCGCCTCCCACATTTCGAGCGTCGTCCCGAGCGAGTTCGAGAAGACGACCGGCGGGGCCTCGCGCGGGCCGGTTTCGTCATAGAAGAGGGTGGTCCCGTTGACGTCGATCAGCGGCATGGCGGATGTCCTGGATGGTTTTGCGAAGCCGGCGAAGCCCTCACCCCAGCCCTCTCCCCTGTGGGGGAGAGGGGGCGGCTGCGGCGTCGCGCGAAAGGCGGGCGCGTTCCTGCGCCCCGGAACGGGGAGACGGCGGCCGAGCGAAGCGAGGTCGGATGAGGCGCTTCGTACGTCACGTGAGCGCGTCCCGGATGGGCTGCGTCGCCGCGAGCGCGCGATCGACGAACCGACCGGCGGCTTCCACGGATGGGCCCGGATCAAACGCGCGGTCGAGCGCGGCCCGGTCGAAGTCCCCGGGCAGGTCCGGCAGCGCCTCGACGACCTCGCGCAGCGGCTTGCCGGTCCGGCGCACCTCGCCGGCGGCCTCTTCGACCAGGGAATGCGCCCTGGCGCGGCCCAGCGCCGGCGCGAGCGCCGCCGCGACCGCGTCGGCGAAAAGCAGGCCCCGCGTGAGGTCGAGGTTGCGGGCCATGCGCGCGGGATCCACCTCCAGCCCCTCGGCCAGGCGCCGCGCCTCCGCGAGCGCCCCGGAGGCGAGGCCGAAGAGCTGGGGCAGCGCATGCCACTCGGCGTGCCAGGCGCCGGCCGGACGCTCATGCGCGGCCGTCATGCCGGCGAGCAGCGTCGAGGCGAGCCCCGGCGCAGCGCCGGCCGCCGCCAAGATCACCGTGCACGAGACGGGGTTGCGCTTGTGCGGCATGGCCGAGGAGCCGCCGCGGCCCGGCGCATAGGGCTCGGCGACCTCGCCGACCTCGGTGGACGCCAGATGGGCCACGTCCGTGGCCATCTTGCCGAGCCCGCCGATCAGCATCGCCAGCCAGGTCCCGGCCTCCGCGACGGCGCTGCGGCGCGCGTGCCAGGACAAGGGCGGCGCGCCGAGGCCGAGCTCGTCCGCGAAGGCGTCCTGCACGGCCGGGCCATGCTGGCGCAGGCCGGCCAGCGTGCCGACAGGGCCGCTGAGCGAGGCCAGCAGCGTGCGGGAGCGGATCTCAGGCAGGCGTCCGGCGACGTCCGCGATCCCGGCGAGCCAGACCGCGGCCTTGAAGCCGAAGCTCACCGGCGCGGCGTGCTGCCCATAGGTGCGCCCCACGCAGGGCGTCGCGCGATGCGCCCGGGCCAAAGCGGCGAGGCCCGCCAGGGTGGGGCCGAGGTCGGCCCGCAGCGCCTCGAAAGCGTCGCGCATCTGCAGGACCAGCGCCGTATCGGCGATGTCCTGCGTGGTCGAGCCCTTGTGGAAGGCTGCTTCAAGCTCTTGCGGCAGGCGCTTCTGGACCGCCTTCACGAAGGGGATCACCGGAACCCCGGCGAGCGCGGCGTCGCGGCCCAGCGCTTTCAGGTCCAGGCTGGCGGGATCGATCGCCTCGATGGCCGCCGCCAGCCCCTCGGGGGCGAGCCCAAACCGCGCCTCCGCACGGGCCAGGGCGGCCTCGGCCCGTAGCATCGCGGCGACCCGCGCCTCGTCCGAAAAAATCGCCCGCATCCGCTCGGTGGCGAAGAGCGGGCCCGTGAGGGCGGAGTCGAGGGCTGAGAAGGTCATCTTTGGCTTGTTCCGGAGCCGCTGCCGCAGCATGGCACGTCGGGCCCTAGCCCGGAATGGCGGCGCCGCGCTTCCCTCTCCCCACCAGGGGAGAGGGGGCACGGGTGAGGGTGGATGGAGCCGCCTCGATCTCAGAGACGGAGCCCCGTCGCGCCGCCCTCACCCCAGCCCTCTCCCCTTGCGGGGGAGAGGGAGCGCATTGCGGCTCACGCCTCGAAGAACACCGTCTCGCCTTCGCCCTGCAGCCGGATGTCGAACCGGTAGGTCGGCTCGCGCTCCGCCGGCAGGCGGCGGGCGATCAGGGTCTGGCGCGCATCGGCGTCAGGGACCAGCGCGAGGATCGGATCCTGCGCGTTCGCGGCCTCGTCCTCGAAATAGATCCGCGTGTAGAGGTGCTTGAGCAGGCCGCGCGCGAACACCGTCACGGCGATGTGGGGCGCCTGGGGCCTGCCCGCCGGGCCGGGTACCGGCCCCGGCTTCACGGTCGTGAACGCGAAGAGGCCGTCCGCCGTCGTGGGCGCGCGGCCGAAGCCCGCGAATCCCGTGTTGCCCTTCGGCCGGGCGTCGGCCGGGTGAGCGTAGCGGCCCTCGGGATCGGCCTGCCAGATCTCGATCATGGCGTCGCCGACGCCGACGCCGTCGCCGTCCAGCACCCGCCCGACGATGCGGATGCGCTGGCCGCCGACCGCCGGGACCGTGAGGTCGGACGAGAAGATCTCGCGCGTGTCGTAGTCCTTCGGCGTCAGGCAATAGGCGAAGTAGGGGCCCACCGTCTGCGATGGGGTGATGCCGTCAGTCATCGTGCGGCTCCTCCATGGGGGTGGCGTTGCGGCCGCGCACCACGATGTCGAACACGAAGCCCAGCGCCCATTCGGGGTGGGTGGTGTCGAGGTCGAAGCGCGAGATCATGCGGTTTCGGGCCTTCTCGTCCGTCACCGAGTTGAAGATCGGGTCGAACGGGAACAACGGGTCGCCCGGGAAATACATCTGGGTGACGAGCCGCGACAGGTAGGACGGCCCGAACAGCGAGAAGTGGATGTGCGCCGGCCGCCAGGCGTTGTGGTGGTTGCGCCACGGATAGGCGCCCGGCTTGATGGTGACGAAGCGGTAGCGTCCTTCGGCGTCGGTCACGACCCGGCCCGCGCCCGAGAAATTGGGGTCGAGCGGCGCCGGGTGCTGGTCGGCGACATGGACGTAGCGTCCCGCCGCGTTGGCCTGCCAGACCTCCAGCAGCGTGTTGGGGATGGGCCTGCCGTCCTCGTCGAGCACGCGGCCGGACACGATGATGCGCTCGCCCAGCGGCTCGCCGGCGTGCTGGAGGGTGAGGTCGGCGTCCTCGGGGCGCACGATCTCGTGGCCGTAGACCGGCCCGGTGACCTCCGAGAGCGTGTGCGGCAGGATCACCAGCGGCCGCTTGGGGTGACGTTTGGCGGTGCTGCGATAGCCCTCATAGGCGTTGGAGGGATGCGCCAGCGCGCTCTCCCGTGGATAGATCAGGCCCATGGCCGTCCTCCTGGCTGCTTCTTCGGCTTCGGTGGTCGCTCAGCCGGGGGACTTCGCGTTCAGATGCGCTCGACCGCGAGCGCCACGCCCTGGCCGACGCCGACGCACAGCGTCGCGAGGCCGAGCTTGCCGCCCGTCTTGTCGAGGTGGTGGGCCAGCGTCATCGCCAGCCGCGCGCCCGACATGCCGAGCGGGTGGCCGAGCGCGATGGCGCCGCCATTGGGGTTCACGTGGTCGGCGTCGTCCGGCAGGCCGAGCCCGCGCAGCACGGCCAGCGACTGGCTGGCGAAGGCCTCGTTCAGTTCGATGGCGTCGAAATCCGACACGGCGAGACCCAGCCGCTCGCAGAGCTTCTTCACCGCCGGCACGGGGCCGATCCCCATGACGCGCGGCGCGACCCCGGCGGTCGCCATGCCGAGGATGCGGACGCGCGGATGCAGCCCGTGGCGGCGGACCGCCTCCGTGGAGGCGATCAGCATCGCGCAGGCGCCGTCGTTGACGCCCGACGCGTTGCCGGCCGTCACGGTGCCGTCCGGGCGGACGATGGGCTTCAGCTTGGCGAGCGCCCCGGCCGTCGCGTCGGCGCGCGGATGCTCGTCCGTGTCGACCATGATCGGGCCGCCCTTGCCGCCGGGCGCCTCCACGGCGACGATCTCCTCGGCGAAGAACGCCTTCGACCGCGCCGCCCGCTGCTGGCTGCGCAGCGCGAAGGCGTCCTGGTCTTCGCGCGAGACCTGATGCTCCTGGGCGACGTTCTCGCCCGTCTCGGGCATGGAATCCGTGCCGTACTTGGCCTTCATGGCCTTGTTGACGAAGCGCCAGCCGATGGTGGTGTCGTAGATCTCGGCGGAGCGGCCGAAGGCCTGCTCGGACTTGCCCATCACGAAGGGCGCGCGCGTCATGCTCTCGACGCCGCCCGCGATGGCGAAGTCCATCTCGCCGGCCCGAACGGCGCGGGCGGCGGAGCCCACCGCGTCGAGGCCGGAGGCGCAGAGGCGGTTCAGCGTCACGCCCGGCACGTCCTGCGGCAGGCCGGCCAGCAGGGCCGCCATGCGGGCGACGTTGCGGTTGTCCTCGCCGGCCTGGTTGGCGCAGCCGAAGAACACGTCGTCGACATGGCCCCAGTCCGCGCCCGCGTTGCGCTCCATCAGGGCGCGGATGGGCAGCGCGGCGAGGTCGTCGGCGCGCACCTTCGACAGGCCGCCGGCGTACCGCCCGATGGGGGTGCGGACGGCGTCGCAGAGAAAGACGTCCCGGCTCATTTGGATCCTCCATGCGCCTTCTTGGTGCGGGCCTGGATGTCGCGCAGGACCTCCAGCTCCTGGGCGGTCGGCGCGGGGGTCTCGACCACCTGGGCAGCATAGCGCACGGGCCAGCCGGTGTTCTCCTGGATGCGCTCGCGGGTGACGCCGGGGTGGATGGACGCCACCGTCATCTCCTTGGTCTCGGGATCCGGCTCGAACACGCACAGATCCGTCATCAGCCGGCTCGGCCCCTTGGTCCTGACCCCCATGGCGCGGCGCTCGCGGCCGGTGCGGCCGTGCCCCATGGAGGTGATGAACTCCAGCTCGCCCACGAAGGAGCGCGGCGATTGCGCCATGGTGATGAAGATCTCGCCGCAATTGGTCGCGATCTCGGGCGCGCCGCCGCCGCCGGGCAGGCGCACCTTGGGGGCGTCATAGGGGCCCACCACGGTGGTGTTCAGGTTGGCGAAGCGGTCGATCTGCGCGCCGCCCAGGAAGCCCACCGTGATGCGGCCGCCCTGCAGCCAGTAGCGGAACATCTCCGGCACCGACACGGTGGTGAGCGCCGTATCGCAGAGCTCGCCGTCGCCGATGGAGAGCGGCAGGACATTGGGGCGGGTGGCCAGCGTGCCGCTCTCGTAGATCAGCGTGATCTGCGGCGCATGCGTCAGCCGGGCGAGGTTGCAGGCCGCCGAGGGCGCGCCGATGCCGACGAAGCACACGTCGTCGTTCTTGAGCGCGCGCGCGGCCGCGATGGTCATCATCTCGGTCGGGGTGAAGTCGGTCATGGCGCTCATCCTCAGGCCGCCTGTCGGCCGTGGGCCGCGAAGGCCTCCGGTCCCTTGGCGAGCACGTTCTCCTTCATCCAGGCGAGGAAGCTCTCGCGATCGCGGGCGATCTTGTCCCAGGCGATGTAGAAGGCGTTGTCGCGCTTGTAGTAGCCCTGCGCGTAGGAGGGATGCGCGCCGCCCGGCACGACCGCGACCGCGGTCACGGTCCAGCTCGGCAGCACCACGGCGTTTCTATTCAGCGGCCCAAATTCGTCCACGACCTCCTCGACGGTCACGATGGAGCGCTTCGAGGCCAGCACGGTCTCCTTCTGGACGCCCGTGATGCCCTCCAGCAGCACGTTGCCCTCGCGGTCTGCCCGCAGCGCATGGATGACGCCGACGTCCGGCCGGATCGCCGGCACCGCGGCCAGTTCCTCGCCCGTGAACGGGCACGTGATGCGCTTGATGTTGGGGTTCACCTTGGGCAGGTCGACGCCCAGATAGCCGCGGAACATCGCGAAGGGCAGGTTGGACGCGCCGGCCTCGTAGGCGTTGGCCATGGCGGCGTGGGAGTGCTCCTCGATGGCGAGCTTGTGCGGCCATCCGTTCTCGACGGCGTCGCGGAGGCGGTGCAGCGAGCCCACGCCGGGGTTGCCGCCCCAGGAGAAAACGAGCTTCTCGGCGCAGCCCATGCCGATCATCTGGTCGTAGATCAGGTCCGGCGTCATGCGGTAGAGCGTCAGGCCCTTGCGGCCCTGGCGGATCGTCTCGTGACCCGCCGCGTGCGGGATGAGGTGGGTGAACCCCTCCATGGCGACCTTGTCGCCATCGCGAATGCAGTCGGCCACCGCATCCTGCAGCGTCATGAATCGCGCCATCCGGGACGTCTCCTCGCGGCCTGAAACAGGCTTGACCTGTTCGCATTACGAACATAAATTCGTATTGCGAACAGTCTAGACCCCGCGCGAGCGGGGCGTCAAGGCGGGCGGGCCGGCGTCGGCCGCCCACGGGAGGGTGGCCATGGACGCGCCGGCTGCGGGCATCGCCGAGGACGATCCCTCTTATGTGGGAGCCCTGGCGCGCGGCATCTCGGTGATCCGGGCCTTCGACGCCGGCCGTGAATCCATGACCCTGGCCGAGGTGGCCAAGGCCACCGCCCTCCCCCGCGCGACCGTGCGGCGCTCCCTCCTGACCCTGCAGGCGCTGGGCTATGTGGCGAGCGACGGCAAGCAGTTCCGGCTGACGCCGCGCATCCTGTCGCTCGGCTACGCCTATCTGGCCTCGACCCCGATGGCGCGCGTGCTGCAGCCCGCGCTCGAGACGGTGAGCGAGCGCACCCGGGAGAGCTGCTCGGCCTCGACGCTGGACGGGCCGGAGATCGTCTATGTGGCCCGGGCCGCCACCAAGCGCATCATGTCGGTCGGCCTGGCGGTGGGCAGCCGGCTCCCGGCCTATTGCACGTCGATGGGCCGCGTCCTGCTCGCCGCCGAGAAGCCGGCCCGCGCGCGGGAGATCCTGGCCTCGTCGGACCGCAAGGCCATGTCGCCCCGCACGGTGACGGATCTGGACGCCCTGATGCGCATCCTGGACGACGTCCGGCGCCAGGGCTACAGCCTGGTCGACGAGGAGCTGGAGGTCGGCCTGCGCTCGGTCGCCGTCCCCATCGTCAGCTCCGGCGGCCAGGTGATGGCGGCGATGAACGTCAGCGCCCAGGCCGGCCGGGTCTCCTGCGACGAGTTGCTGCACAGCGTCCGGCCCGTGCTGCTGGAGCAGGCGGCGAGCGTGCGGTCGTCGCTGGTGGGGTGAAAGACCGCAGGGTTCGGCTTCGCCCGCGCGGGAACGATGGCGGCTCTGGGCGATTTCGGCAGGTCCCCCTCGCTGGAGCCCCGACATGAAGCCAACCCTCTCCGCACTCGCCGCCGCCGCCGCCCTGACGCTCGCCGGATTCGGCATGGGCGCGCCCTCGGCGAACGCCGCGCCGGCCGCGCCGAACGCCGTGGCGCAGTCCGCGCCGGGCGGCATGCTGAGCGACGTCCGCTGGGTGTGCGGCGCCTACGGCCGCAATTGCGTGTGGCGCGGCCCCGGCCGGCCCGGTCCCCGCTTCGTCGGACCGGCCCCGTATCGGCGCTGCGTCACCCGCGTGACCCGTGGCCCGTACGGGGTTCGCCGGGTCCGCACCTGCGGCTGACCGACTTGCCGTCGCCGAAGGCCTCCGCCCGGCTTCGGCCGGGCGGGACTAGCGCTCGGTCGCGGCCAGCACGGCCTCGGCGCGGATCTCCTCAGTGAGGCGCGCCTTGAGGGCGGAGAATTCCGGACTGGTCTTCACCGTGTAGTGGCGCGGATAGGGCAGGTCGACGCGGATGTCGGCCTTCACCCGGCCCGGGCGCGCGCTCATCACCAGCACGCGGGAGGCGATGAAGATCGCCTCCTCGATGTCGTGCGTGACGAACAACACCGTCTTGCGCTCCCGCTCCCAGATGCCGAGCAGCAATTCCTGCATCAGCGCGCGGGTCTGGTTGTCCAGCGCCCCGAACGGCTCGTCCAGCAGCAGGATCTCCGGGTCGTTGGCGAGCGCGCGCGCGATGGCGGTGCGTTGCTGCATGCCGCCGGACAGCTGCTTCGGCCAGTGCCGCTCGAATCCCCGCAGGCCCACCTTGTCGATATAGCTCTCGACGACGGCGCGCCGCTCCGCCTCCGACACGCCGCGCTCCTTCAGCCCGAAGGCGATGTTCTCGGCGACGCTGAGCCATGGAAACAGCGTGTAGCTCTGGAACACCATGCCGCGGTCGGCGCCCGGGCCGGTCACGGCGCGACCGTCCAGCAGCACCCTCCCGGTCGTGGGCGCATCGAGCCCCGCCACGATCCGCAGCAGCGTGGATTTTCCGCAGCCCGACGGGCCCAGGATGGTGATGAAGTCGTTCGGGGCGACCGACAGGCTCGTCGGCTCGAGCGCCCGGGTGGGCGCGCCGCCATGCATGCCGGGAAACACCCGCGACACGTTCTCGATGGTGAGCGAGCCGCTTCTCACGCCAGCCGCCACGGAAACAGGAAGCGGTTCGCCGCCTTGAACAGGAAGTCCGACACGAGGCCGATGAGCCCGATCACGATGATGCCGAAGATGATCTGCCCGGTCGCCATCAGCGACTGGCTCTCGATGATCATGTGGCCGATGCCCTCCGACGAGCCGATGAGTTCGGCCACGATCACATAGGTCCAGGCCCAGCCGAGCACGAGGCGCAGGATCTCGGCGATCTCCGGCGCATTCGCCGGGATGAGCACGCGCCGGACCACGCCCCGGTCGCCCGCCCCCAGGGTGTAGGCGGCCTCGACCAGGTCGCGCCGGGTGCCGCCGACCGCCACCGCCACCATGAGGACGATCTGGAACACCGCCCCGATGAAGATGACGAGGAGCTTCTGGGTCTCGCCCAGCCCGGCCCACAGGATCAGCAGCGGAATGAAGGCGGACGCCGGCAGATAGCGGGCGAAGGAGACGAAGGGCTCGAAGAAGGCCTCGACGGGCTTGTAGGCGCCCATCAGCACGCCGAGCGGCACGGCCACCAGCGCGGCGAGCACGAACCCGCCGACGACGCGCCAGACCGTCATGCCGATGTCGCGCAGAAAGCCGAACTGGGTGAGGAGCTCCCAGCCGTTGCGCAGCATGGTGAGCGGGTCGGCCAGGAAGATGCGGGACACGTAGCCGCCCAGCGTGGCGAAGGCCCAGGCGGCGACGAAGAGCACGAAGAACGAGACGCCCAGCGTCACCCTCAGCGGGTTGGAGATGGGCGTGAGGGGGCGCGGCATGCGGCACGGGTCCGTCGGCTGGCGGGCGGGGCCGTCGGGCCCGGGTCGGCTGCTCCCCGGGCCCGAACGGGCGTCACTGGATGAAGCGCGTGTCCGCCAGCGCGTTCAGGTCCGGGATCTGCTTGATCACGCCGGCTTCCAGCAGCAGGTCGGCCGCCTCCTTGGTGAAGGTCTTGAAGTCGCCTTCGAAGAACGCCTTGTTGGCGGCCTTGTCCTGCCAGCGGAGGTATTTGGAGGAGGCGGCGAAGTCGTCCCCGCTCTGCTTGACGTCCGCGCCCATGATCTCGTTGGACTTCTTGGGATCCTTGGCGATCATGTCGAGCGCCTCGAAGTAGCTGTCGGCCAGCGCCTTCACGGCCTTCTCGTTCTCGGCGATGAACTTGGGCGAGCAGCCGAAGGTGTCCATCACGACCGGATAGTCGAGCGTCGTCGCGATGATCTTGCCGGCCTCCGGCTTGGCGCGGACGCTCGACAGATAGGGCTCATACGTCATGGCGGCGTCGTTCTGGCCGGCGATGAAGGCCTGCGCGGCGGGGCCGGGCTCCATGTTGACGACGGTCACGTCCTTGGGGCTGAGGCCGTTCTTCTTCAGCATCCAGGCCATGACGAAATAGGGCGAGGTTCCCGGGCCCGAGGACGCGATGGACTTGCCCTTGAGATCCTTGATCGAGGCCGTGCCGGCGCGCACCACCATGCCGTCCGCCCCGTAGGACTTGTCGAGCTGGAAGATCTGCTTGATCGGGACGCCGGCCGCGTTCCACACCACATAGGTCTCGACCGTCGTGGCGGCGCACTGGATGTCGCCCGAGGCGACGGCGAGGTGGCGGCTGGCCTGCGGGATCTTCTTGATGGTGACGTCGAGGCCGTTCTTCTTGAAGATGCCGGCCTCCTTGGCGAGGGTCAGCGGCGCGAACCCGGTCCAGCCCGAAATGCCGATGGCGACCTTGGTCTCCTGCGCGCTCGCCGGAGCGGCCGCCCCGATCGCCGCCGCCAGCGCCGCGCCCGCCAGCCAGCCCGCCTTGATGCGGCGCCCTTCGATGAAGCTTGCGTCCATGCCTGTCTCCCTCCGCGTCCCCGCGCCTTTGCGGCGTCGGGGATCCGAGGGCATTCAAGCGCGACGCCGCGTATTTGTCTATACAATGATGCCCGCCATTGCTGCGCTGCAGCAGGGCCGGCGCGGCCTCGAGCTCAGGCGGCCCGCTGGCTCACCAGGGCGTCGATCTTCGCCGCCAGCGTGGCGGCGTTGAAGGGCTTGACGGCCATGTCCTCGAGGGCGGGACCGTTGCGCGGCCCGCGCTCCGGCCGGTCCGCCTGGGTGGTGATCAGCAGCACCGGGATGGTGGCCAGATCGGCGCGGGTCTGCATCGCGCGCTGCAGGTCGCCGCCGGTGTAGGGCGGCATGAACCAGTCGCAGATCACCAGGCCGTAGCGGCGCTGCGCCAGGCGGTCCAGGCCCAGCTGGGGCGACAGCGCCACGTCCACGTCCATGACGCCGATCTGGTGCAGCAGCTCCTTGACGATCCGGGTCATCACGGGGCTGTCGTCGATCACGAGAACGGGCTGGGTGCGGTCGAACGGCATCGATACCTCTGCGGGGGCGCCGGGGGCCTGGGCGTCTCTCCCCAGCGTTCTACCGGAGGTTGTGTAGCCGAGTTCTTACCGCTTGCTCTGGATTCCTCCACTTCGCCGAAAATTCAATCTTCCGGCCGGCCGGGCGATCAGCCCAGGATCCCGGGCAGGTTGAGCTGGTGCTCCCGCGCGCAGGCGAGCGCGTCCTCGTAGCCGGCGTCGGCGTGGCGCATCACCCCGGTGGCGGGGTCGTTCCACAGCACCCGCTCCAGCCGCCGGGCGGCCTCCGGCGTCCCGTCGGCCACGATCACCATGCCGGAATGCTGCGAGAACCCCATGCCGACGCCGCCGCCGTGATGCAGCGACACCCAGGTCGCCCCGGAGGCGCAGTTCAGCAGGGCGTTGAGCAGCGGCCAGTCGGACACCGCGTCCGAGCCGTCCCGCATGGCCTCGGTCTCCCGGTTCGGGGACGCCACGGAGCCCGAATCCAGGTGGTCGCGGCCGATCACGACCGGCGCCTTCAGCTCGCCCGAGGCGACCATCTCGTTGAAGGCGAGGCCGAGCCGATGGCGGTCGCCCAGCCCGACCCAGCAGATTCGCGCCGGCAGACCCTGGAAGCTGATGCGCTCGCGGGCCATGTCGAGCCAGTTGTGCAGGTGGGCGTTGTCGGGCAGCAGCTCCTTCACCTTGGCGTCGGTGCGGTAGATGTCCTCGGGATCGCCCGACAGCGCCGCCCAGCGGAACGGCCCCACCCCCCGGCAGAACAGCGGCCGGATATAGGCCGGCACGAAGCCCGGGAAGTCGAAGGCGTTCTCGACTCCCTCCTCGCGCGCCATCTGGCGGATGTTGTTGCCGTAGTCGAGCGTCGGAACGCCCCTGCGGTGAAACTCCAGCATGGCCCGGACATGCTCGGCCATGGAGCGCCGGGCCGCGCCGGCGACGCCCTTCGGGTCCGTCTCGCGGCGGCTCTCCCATTCGGAGACGGTCCAGCCCTTGGGCAGGTAGCCGTTCACAGGGTCGTGCGCGGAGGTCTGGTCGGTGACGACGTCCGGCCGCACCCCGCGCCGCACCAGCTCGGGGAAAATGTCGGCCGCGTTGCCGAGCACGCCGACCGAGACGGGCTTACGGTCCCGGCAGGACTGCTCGATGATGGCGAGCGCCTCGTCGAGGTCCTTGGCCTGCCGGTCGAGATAGCGGGTCTTCAGCCGCATCTCGATGCGCGACGCCTGGCACTCGACCGCCAGGCAGGAGGCCCCCGCCATGGTGGCGGCCAGCGGCTGCGCGCCGCCCATGCCGCCGAGCCCGGCGGTGAGGATCCACTTGCCGGCCAGCGACCCGCCACAGTGCCGGCGGCCCACCTCCACGAAGGTCTCGTAGGTGCCCTGCACGATCCCCTGCGTGCCGATATAGATCCAGGAGCCGGCCGTCATCTGGCCGTACATCATGAGCCCCTTGCGATCGAGCTCGTTGAAATGGTCCCAGGTGGCCCAGTGCGGCACGAGGTTGGAGTTGGCGATCAGCACCCGCGGCGCGTCCGGATGCGTCCTGAACACGCCCACGGGCTTGCCCGACTGCACCAGCAGGGTCTGGTCCGCCTCCAGGTCGCGCAGCGCCGCCGCGATGCGGTCGAAGCTCTCCCAGTCGCGCGCCGCCCGGCCGATGCCGCCATAGACGACGAGTTCGCCGGGCCGCTCGGCGACGTCCGCGTCGAGATTGTTCATCAGCATGCGCAGCGGCGCTTCCGTCAGCCAGCTCCTGGCGGAGATCTCGGATCCCCGGGGGGCGCGGATCCGGCGGGCGTTGTCGAGGCGGGCGTTGTCGAGGCGGGACATGGGCGGCTCCTCGTGGACTGCGGACCTCCGGTCCGCATGAAAGGGCGGCGGGGATGCGGGCCGGTTAGGGCGAACGCGCGAAGGCCAGGCAGGCCTGCAGGGCGGCGCGCAGCCGGGCCGTGATCGGCGCCGCATGGACGGGGTCGAACGCGGTCGGCCACTCGCCCTCGCGCACGGGGCCCGGCGTCTCGCGCATGTAGCCCCGGCAGGCGAGCTCCATCTGGATCGCGTGGACGCCCGCATCGGGCGCGCCAAAGAAGCGCGTGATCCAGCCGCCCTTGAACCGCCCATTCGTGACCTGCGTGAAGCCCGGCCCGTCGCAGGCGCCCTCGACGGCCGCGGTCAGCGCCGGGTCGCAGCTCGCGCCCGCATTCGTCCCGATGTTGAAATTTGGCAGCTCGCCGTCGAACAGCCGCGGGATGACCGAGCGGATCGAGTGGCAGTCATAGAGCACGACCTTGGGATGACGCTCCCGCAGCCGCTTCAGCTCCGCCCCGAGGGCGGCGTGGTAGGGCTCGAAATAGAGCGTGCGGCGCTGCGCCACGGATGCGTCGTCCGGCTCCGCGCCAGGCTCGTAGAGGGGCTCGCCGTCGAAGCTCGTCGTCGGGCACAGGTCCGTGGTGGCCTGTCCGGGATAGAGCGACGCGCCCGAGGGGTCGCGGTTGACGTCGATCACCGTGCGGGAGATCGCGGTGTGGACCGTCGTCGCCCCGAGCTCGCGCGCGAAGCCGTAGAGCCGGTCGACATGCCAGTCCGCGTCCTTGCGGGCGAGCCATGGCGAGACGAGCGCCCGGTCGAAGGGCGCCGGGATCTCCACGCCGGTGTGCGGGAAACTCAGGACCAGCGGAGCGTCGCCCCGCTCGACGGTCAGCCAGTCGTTCACGCGGCGTCTCCTTCCAGGCTCGGCAGCAACGCGGGCCCGACCGCCTCGGCCAGCGCGCCGCCGCGCACGAGATCGGCGGCGGCGGCGATGTCGGGAGCGAAATAGCGGTCTTCGCCGAGCGCCGGAACGTGGGCCCGCAGCGCCGCGACCGCCCGCTCCAGCGCGGGACTGGTCCGGAGCGGGGCGTGGAAGCCGCAGCCCTGCGCGGCCGCGAGAAGCTCGATCGCCACCACCTGGACGGCGTTCTCGGCCATCGGCGCCAGCCGCCGCGCGCCATGCGCCGCCATGGAGACGTGGTCCTCCTGGTTGGCGGAGGTGGGGATGGAGTCGACGCTGGCCGGATAGGCCCGCTGCTTGTTCTCCGAAACCAGCGCGGCGGCCGTGACCTGCGGGATCATGAAGCCCGAATTCAGCCCCGGATGGGCGGTGAGGAACGCCGGCAGGCGCGACAGGCCCGGGTCGACCAGCATGGCGACCCGGCGCTCCGCCAGCGAGCCGATCTCGCAGATCGCCAGCGCGATCTGGTCCGCCGCGAAGGCCACCGGCTCGGCGTGGAAATTGCCGCCCGAGACGATCTCGCCGGTGTCGGCGAAGACGAGCGGGTTGTCGGAGACCCCGTTCGCCTCGATCTCGAGCGTCGCGGCGGCCTGGCGCAGGAGGTCGAGGCAGGCGCCCATCACCTGCGGCTGGCAGCGCAGGCAATAGGGATCCTGCACGCGGTCGTCGCCGACGAGATGCGACGCCCGGATCTGCGAACCCGCCATCAGGGCGCGCAGGGCGGCCGCGGCCTCGATCTGCCCGCGATGGCGCCGCAGGGCGTGGATCCGCGGATCGAACGGGCCGTCGGACCCCTTGGCGGCGTCCGTCGACAGGGCGCCGGCGACGAGCGCCGCCCGGAAGGCGGTCTCCGCCTCGAACAGCCCGGCCAGCGCCAGCGCGGTCGAGACCTGCGTGCCGTTGAGCAGCGCCAGCCCCTCCTTGGGGCCGAGCTCCACCGGCCGCAGGCCGGCGGCCGCCAGCGCCCGGGCGGCCGGCATGCGCTCGCCCTGAGCGACGACCTCGCCCTCGCCGATCAGCCCCAGCGTCATGTGGGCCAGGGGAGCGAGGTCGCCCGAGGCCCCGACGGAGCCCTGCGCCGGGATCACCGGCAGAATTTCGGCGTCGAGCAGCGCCAGGAGGGCGTCCAGCGTAGCCGGCCGCACGCCGGACGCGCCTTGCGCGAGGCTCGCCGCCTTCAGGGCGATCAGGAGGCGCACGACGGGGCGCGCAAGCGGCTCGCCGACGCCCGCCGCATGCGACAGGACGATGTTGCGCTGGAGCTGCGCCAGGTCCGCATCGGCGATGCGCACGGAGGCGAGCTTGCCGAAGCCGGTGTTGACGCCGTAGACGGGCTCGCCCTTGGCGACGACGGCGGCCACCACGGCCGCGCCGGCCTCGACCTGGAGGCGCGAATCCTCCGCGAGCGCGATGCTCGATCCCGTGTAGACGCGCCGCCAGACGGCGAGCGGGACGTCCCCGGGGCGGAGAGCGACAGGTTCGCTCATGCGGTCCTCCCGTCCTGGGCGCGGTCCGTGCGGCCCCGCCAGACCCTGCGGTGCAGCGGGTTGAAGCCCATGCGGTAGACGAGTTCGGCCGGCCGCTCGACGTCCCAGATCGCGAGGTCGCAGGACTTGCCCGCCTCCAGCGATCCGACCTCGTCGAGGCGGCCCAGCGCCCGCGCGGCCTCGCGGGTCACCCCCGCCAGGCACTCGTCCACGGTCATCCGGAACAAGGTGGCCCCCATGTTCATCGTCAGCAGCAGGGAGGTGAGCGGCGACGTGCCGGGATTGCAGTCGGTGGCCAGCGCCATCGCGACGCCGTGGCGGCGGAAGAGCTCGACGGGCGGAAGCCGGGTCTCGCGGATGAAGTAGAAGGCGCCGGGCAGCAGCATCGCCACGGTCCCGGCGCGCGCCATCGCGGCGGCGCCGTCCTCGTCCGTGTGCTCCAGGTGGTCGGCCGAGAGCGCGCCGTGCTCGGCCGCCAGCCGGGCGCCGTGCAGGTTGGAGAGCTGGTCGGCGTGCAGCTTCACCGGCAGGCCGGCGGCGCGCGCCGCCTCGAAGACGCACGCGGTCTGCGCGGTCGAGAACGCGATGCCCTCGCAAAAGGCGTCCACCGCGTCGGCGAGGCCCGACCGGGCCACGGCCGGGATCATGTCGCGCGCGACGAGGTCGATGAAGGCGTCCTTGTCGCACTGCGCCTCGGGCGGCAAGGCGTGCGCGCCCAGGAAGGTCGTCGTCACCGAGACGGGCCGCTCAGAGCCCAGGCGGCGCGCGGCGCGCAGCTGCTTCAGCTCCGTCGCGAGGTCGAGGCCGTAGCCCGACTTGACCTCCACGGTGGTGACGCCCTCGGCCAGCAGGGCGTCGAGCCGGGGCAGGGCCGCCTCGACCAAGGCGTCCTCGCTGGCGGCCCGGGTCGCCTTCACGGTCGAGACGATGCCGCCGCCGGCGCGGGCGACCTCCTCGTAGGTCGCCCCGGCGAGGCGCAGTTCGAATTCATGGGCGCGGTCGCCGCCATAGACCAGATGCGTGTGGGCGTCGATGAGGCCGGGCGTGATCCAGCGGCCGTCGCAGGCCACCCGCTCGGCCGCGCTCCACCCGGCCGGCAGGCCGTCCTCGGGGCCCGCATAGGCGATCCGCCCGTTCCGGGCCGCCACGGCCCCGCGGTCGACGGCGCCCAGGCCCGGCGCGCCGGGCGCCATCGTGGCCAATCTCGCGCCGGTCCACACCGTGTCGAAATGCGTGTCAGGATGCGCCATGGGGGTTGCGCCCGTCCGGGTTTGGCGATTTAATTGTCTATACATAAACAGAACGGATCGCGCATGGGAAGGCTGATTTTCGACCACGCGCTCCTGCCCGCCGGCTGGGCCCGCGACGTCGCCGTGACGGTGCGGGACGGCGTCATCGCCGACCTGGCGACCGGCGCGTCGGCGCAGGCCGGGGACGAGCGCGTCCGCGGCGTCGCGCTTCCCGGCATGCCGAACCTGCACAGCCACGCCTTCCAGCGCGCCATGGCGGGGCTCGCCGAGACCCGCGGCCCGGCTGGCGACAGCTTCTGGACCTGGCGCCAGGTGATGTACCGCTTTCTCGGCGCGCTCACGCCGGACGACGTCGAGGCCATCGCGTCCTTCGCCTATATGGAGATGCTGGAAGGCGGCTTCACGACCGTGGGCGAGTTCCACTACCTGCACCACGATCCGGAGGGCCGCCCCTATGCGGACCTGGCCGAGATGTGCGGGCGGATCGCCGCCGCCGCGGACCGCACCGGCCTCGGCCTCACGCTCCTGCCCAGCCTCTACGCCCAGGGCGGTCTCGGCGGACAGCCGCCCGTCGAGGGGCAGAGGCGATTCCTGAACGATCCGGAGCGCTTCCTGCGGCTCCTTGAGGGCGCCCGCCGGGCCGTCGCCGGCCTGCCCGCCGCCGCGGTCGGGATCGCGCCCCATTCGCTGCGGGCCGTCACGCCCGACCAGCTCCGGGCCGCCCTCCAGGCCTGCCCGGACGGTCCGGTGCACATGCACGCGGCCGAGCAGGTGAAGGAGGTGGAGGATTGCGTCGCCTGGTCCGGCCGCCGCCCCGTCGAATGGCTGCTGGAGAACGCCGGCCTCGGCCCCCGCTGGTGCCTCATCCACACGACCCACATGACGCCGGAGGAGACGCTCGCTCTGGCGCGCTCGGGGGCCGTCTCCGGCCTCTGCCCGCTCACCGAGGGCAGCCTGGGCGACGGCGTCTTCGACGGCGCGCGCTTCCTCGGCGCGGGCGGCGCGTTCGGGATCGGCACGGACAGCAACATCGAGATCACGGCGCCCGGCGAGCTGAAGCAGCTCGAATACACGCAGCGCCTCGCGAGCCTCGGGCGCAACGTCATGACGCTGCGCCAGGGCGAGCACACCGGCCGGCGCCTCTACGACGCCGCGCTCGCCGGCGGCGCGCAGGCCCTGGCGCGGCCGATCGGCGCGCTGGAGCCCGGCCGCCGCGCCGACGTCGTCGTGCTGGACGCCGGCCATCCCGACCTCGCGGCCGTCTCGGGCGACCGCTGGCTCGACGCCTATGTGTTCACGGCAGGCCGCGGCGCCGTCGACCGCGTCTATGTCTCGGGCGCGCTCCAGGTCGAGGCCGGCCGGCATCGCGCCCGCGAGGCGATCGCGGCCCGCTATGTCGACGTCCTCAGGCGGATCGGCGCATGAGGGCGCGCCAGCGGGAGGGCGCGCATGCCTGAGCACCTGAAGCGCTCGGCCGCGGACCTCCATCTGCCCCGCTACGCGGAGATCCGCCGCGCCCTCGAGGAGGCCATCATGTCGGGCGCATGGCGGCCCGGGCGCCGGGTGCCGTCCGAGCACGCCCTCATGGAGCAGTTCGGCTGCTCGCGCATGACGGTCAACAAGGCGCTGTCGGCGCTGGCCGAGGCGGGCCTGATCCTGCGCAAGCGGCGGTCCGGCAGCTTCGTCGCCTCGCCGGCCTCCGAGCAGACCGTGCTGGAGATCCACGACATCCCCAAGGAGATCGCGGCCAGCGGGCGCGAGCACCGCTTCGAGATCCTGTCGCGCCATCGCCGCAGGGCCGGGCCGGGCGACGCCGAGCGCCTCGGGGTGAAGCCGGGCGCGCCCGTCCTGGCCATGGCGGTCCGCCATTTCGCCGCCGGCAAGCCCTTCGCCGTGGAGGACCGGCTGATCAACCTCGCCCGCGTGCCCGAGGCCGAGGCCGAGCCCTTCGACACGCTGCCGCCCGGCAGCTGGCTCCTCGCCCGGATCCCCTGGAGCGAGGCCGAGCACCAGATCCGCGCCGCCAATCTGGACGCCGAGACGGCGTCGCGCCTCGACCTCGCGCCCGGGGCCGCCGGCCTGGTGGTGGACCGCCGCACCTGGCAGGGCGGCGAGACCATCACCTGCGTGACCCTCGTCTATCCGGGCGACCGGCACCGCCTGACGGCGCGGTTCGGCCCGCCCCGGGGATGACCGGACCGCGGGCCTGCCGGCCGCCGTCCGTCCAGGCGGACGAGGCCGTCAGTGGAAGTCGCGCGACGGCGGCAGCAGGCGCACATTGCGCGGATGTCGGACGGCGTGGCCGCCGGAGGTCCGCGTCTCGGGGACCGGGCGGCGCACCTCGTCGGCGTTGGCCAGCGGCGTCGGCATGACGTCGTGCGACAGCCGGCCGAGTTCGCCCGAGCGGTCCACGAGGCGTTCGGCGACGACATGCACGATGCCCTCGGGGCTGCGCTGGATGCGGCCGTCGACCAGCACGAGCCGGGCGCCCATGACCTCCTTGCGGTAGCGCTCCATCAGGCTCGGCCAGACCACGCAATTGGCGATGCCGGTCTCGTCCTCGACGGTCATGAACACCACCCCCTGGGCGCTTCCCGGGCGCTGGCGCACCAGCACGACGCCGGCGACCTTCACCCGCCAGCCATTTCGCATGCCGGCCACGGTGCGGCAGTCGCTCACGCCCTCGCGGGCGAAGAGCCCGCGCAGGAAGCCCAGCGGGTGGCCCTTCAGGGACATCCGGATGGTCTGGTAGTCGGCGACCACGTGCTCGGGCGCCGGCATCGGCGGCAGCGTGGTCATCGGCTCCGGGGCGAGCTCCTCCGCCCCGGCCGCCTCGAACAGCGGCAGCGCCACGTCGTCCGGCAGGCGGCGGACCGCCCAGGCCCCGTCGCGGCGGTCGAGCCCGAGCGAGCGCAGCGCGTCGGCCTCCGCCAGGCGCACCAGCGCCGCCTTGGGCAGGCCGCCGCGCCGCTGCAGGCTCTCCGCCGTGGGATAGAACCCGCCGCGGCGCGCCACGAGGCGCTGGGCCCACTCCTCCCGAAACCCGTCGATCTGCCTGAAGCCGAGGCGCAGCGCCAGCGCCCCGTCCGGCCGCTGCTCCAGCGTGTTGTCCCAGAAGCTGGCGTTCACGTCCGGCGGGCGCGCCTCCACCCCGTGCTCCACCGCGTCCCGGACGATCTGCGCCGGGGCGTAGAAGCCCATAGGCTGGCTGTTGAGCAGCGCGCACGCGAAGGCGGCCGGGTGGTGGCGCTTCATCCAGGACGAGGCGTAGACCAGCAGCGCGAAGGAGGCGGCGTGGCTTTCCGGGAAGCCGTATTCGCCGAAGCCCTCGATCTGCTTGAAGCAGCGGGCCGCGAATTCCGGGTCGTAGCCGCGCCGGGTCATGCCCTCCACCATCTTCTGCTGGAACAGGTGGATGGTGCCCACCCGCCGGAAGGTCGCCATGGCGCGGCGCAGGTGGTTGGCCTCGTCGGGCGTGAACTTGGCCGCCTCGATGGCGATCCGCATGGCCTGTTCCTGGAACAGCGGCACCCCCAGCGTCTTGCCCAGCACGCGCTCGAGCTCGTCCGGGGGGCCGTGCTCCGGCGAGGGCCGGGGATAGACCACGCGCTCACGGTTCTGCCGGCGCTTCAGATAGGGGTGGACCATGTCGCCCTGGATGGGCCCCGGCCGCACGATCGCGACCTCGATGACGAGGTCGTAGAAGCAGGAGGGCTTCAGCCGCGGCAGCATGTTCATCTGCGCCCGGCTCTCCACCTGGAAGACGCCGAGCGAATCCGCCCGCTGCAGCATGCGGTACACCGCCGGGTCCTCGCGCGGGATGGTGGCGAGCTCCAGGTCCGGCCCGCCATGCAGGCGGATGAGGTCCAGCCCCTTGCGCAGGCAGGTCAGCATGCCGAGCGCCAGCACGTCGATCTTCATGATCCCGAGGGCGTCGATGTCGTCCTTGTCCCATTCGATGAAGGTGCGGTCGTCCATGGCGGCGTTGCCGATCGGGACCGTCTCGTCGAGCCGCCCGCGGGTCAGCACGAAGCCGCCGACATGCTGCGACAGGTGCCGCGGGAAGCCGAGGAGCTGCAGGGCGACGTCCACCGCCAGGCGGATCGACGGGTTGGCGGGGTCGAGCCCGGCCTGGCGCACCTGGGTCTCGTCGATGCCCTTGCCCCAGCTCCCCCAGACCGTGTTGGCGAGCGCCGCGGTGACGTCCTCGGTCAGCCCCAGCGCCTTGCCGACGTCCCGGATGGCGCTGCGCGGCCGGTAGCTGATCACCGTGGCGGCGAGGCCGGCGCGCTCCCGCCCGTAGCGCTCATAGATCCACTGGATCACCTCCTCGCGCCGCTCATGCTCGAAGTCCACGTCGATGTCGGGCGGCTCGCTGCGCTCGGCCGACACGAAGCGCTCGAACAGGAGGTCGATCTCGGTGGGGTCCACGGCCGTGATCCCGAGGCAGTAGCACACGGCCGAATTGGCCGCCGAGCCGCGGCCCTGGCACAGGATCCCGCGGCGGCGCGCCTCCGCGACGATGTCGTTCACGGTGAGGAAGTAGCGGGCGTAGTCGAGCTGGGCGATGAGCCGCAGCTCCTTCTCGATCGCCTGCGCGATCCGCTCGGGGACCCCCTCGGGCCAGCGCCGCGCCGCGCCGCGGCGGGCGAGCTCGGCCAGATGCTCCTGGGCGGTCCGGCCGGCCGGGATGGGGTCGTCCGGATACTCGTAGCGCAGCTCGTCCAGGCTGAACCGGCAGGCGTCCAGGAAGCGCATCGTCTCGGCCACGGCCTGCGGGGCCGGGCGGAACAGGCGGGCCATCTCGCCGGGGGACTTGAGGCGCCGCTCCGCATGCGCCTCCAGCCGCCGGCCGGCCTCCTCGATGGTGCAATGCTCCCGGATGCAGGTCATCACGTCCTGCAGGGGGCGCCGTTCGGCGCGGTGATAGAGCACGTCGTTGACGGCCAGCAGGGGCGTCCGGGCCGCGGCGGCGATCTCCTCCAGGCGGGCCAGGCGGCGCCGGTCGGCGCCGGCGTGCGGCAGGGCCGCGCCCAGCCAGACGCGGCCGGGCGAGGCTTCGCCGAGCCGGCCCAGCGCCGCCGGGATCCGGGCGGCGTCGGCGCCGGCGAGCCGCGCCGGCGGCATCAGGACGAGGTTGAGGCCCTCGGCGTCGGCCGTCAGGTCGTCCAGCGTCAGCGCGCAATCCCCCTTGGGGGCGCGGCGCTTGCCCAGCGTGATCAGCCGCGAGAGCCGCCCATAGGCGGCGCGGTCGGCCGGATAGGCGAGCACGTCCGGCGCGCCGTCGGCGAAGACCAGCCGCGCCCCCACGGCGAGCCGCATCCCGGCCTCGGCCGCCCCGGTCTCCTTCAGGGCGACATGCGCGCGCACGACCCCGGCCAGGGAGTTGCGGTCCGCCACCCCGATGCCGGCCAGGCCCAGGCGCCACGCCTCCGCGACCAGCTCCTCCGGATGCGACGCGCCGCGCAGGAACGAGAAGTTGGTCGTCACCGCGAGCTCGGCGTAGGGCGGGCCCTCGCCGCGGCGGGGCGCCGGCGGGATCATGCGAAAAGCCCGTGCAGGAACCAGGACGGGGAGGCGGTCTCGTAGCCCCACAGCCCCTCGCGGAAGAGCCAGAAGCGGCGGCCGGCCTCGTCCTCGACGCGGAAATAGTCGCGCGTGAGCGCGTCGGGGCTGGCCCGCCACCATTCGGGAGCGATGCGCTCGGGCCCCTCGGCCTTGCGCACCAGATGCAGCGCCCGCCGCCAGCGGAACCGGATGGGCGGCCCGTCCGGGATCTCGGCCAGGGCCTCGATGCGCTCCGGCGGGTCGAGCAGGCGCAGGGGCCGCGGCGGCGGCTCCTCGGGGACGCGGTGGAACGCCCACTCGGCCGCCGCCTCCGCCGTCTTGGCCGCGCCCGCCCCGCCGACGCGCTGCGCCGGCGCGGCGAAGGCGGCGCGCTCGGGAATGTGGGTGTCCTGCGCGACGAGGCGCTGCACGCGCCGGGGCCCGAAGCGGGCCGCCAGCCTGTCGGCGAGCTCGGCCAGGGCCTCGCCCTCCTCGGCCTGGCGGTCGAGGCCCGTCTGGGCGGCGTCCTGCCGCTCCGTCGCGAGCGCGGCGAGGCGCATCACGTCGAAGCCGAAGCCGGGGTCGACCGGATCGGCCAGGGCGTCGAGCTTCTCGCGATAGAGCCGCGCCAGGGCGGCGGGATCGCGCACCGGCCGCCCGGTGGCGACCGCGATGCGCCGGACCGCGCCGTCGGCGCGAAAGAAGGTCAGCTCCAGCCGCCGCGCGCCCTCGCCGCGGCGCTCCAGCACGCCCGCCAACTCGCCCGCCATCGCCAGGATGGAGCGGCGCACGTCCTCCTCGTGCCCGATCGGCTCGGCGAAGCGGCGCTCCGCCGTGCAGGCCGGCAGGGGCCGGCGCGGCGAGACCGGCTCGCCGGCGAGGCCGCGGACCCGGTCGAGGCGGTCCAGCAGGCCGGCCCCGAACCGGGCCGCCAGGGGGCCGCGCGGCCGCTCGGCCAGATCCTCGATCCGCTTCAGGCCGAGCCGGGCCAAAGCCGTGACCGTCTCGGGCGGCGCGATCGCCTCGACCGGCAGGCGGCCCACAGCGAGGGCTTCGCCCCCGGCCGGGACCACGCGGCCGCCTGCGCCGCCGAAGCGCGCCAGCGCGCGGGCGGCCGACAGGGTCCCGGCGATGGCCCCGCGGGCCTCCACGCCGCCGCGGCGCAGGCGCGCCACGAGGTCGTCCAGCATCGCGGCCTCGCCCCCGAACAGATGGGCCGAGCCGGTGACGTCGAGGGCCAGCCCGTCCGGGCCGTCCAGCCCCACGAAGGGGGTGTAGCGCTCGGCCCAGTCCGCCAGGACCTCCAGCAGGGCGGCGTCGGCGGCCGCGTCGGCCTCCACGGCCAGGAGGGCCGGGTGGATGGCGCGGGCCGTCGCCAGCGTCATGCCGACGCAGACCCCGGCCCGCAGGGCGGCGTCGTCCGCCGCCGCGATCACGAGCGCGTTGCGCGCCTTGTCGACCACCACGATGGGGGGATCGCCAGCGCCGGCCTGCGCCTCACCCGGCCTTGCGGCGTCCGGGGCGGGCGGCCGGGGAGGTTCGGATCTCCTTCGGCGCAGCGTCTCCCGCCTCCACCGGTCGACCGGGAGCCGCGGCAGGTGCAGCGCCAGCAGGCGCGAGCCTTCCAGCCTGCGCGAAGGCTCCGGGCCTGGAGCTCCAGTCCGGGGCGGCCCGGCCGGGGCCGTCTCGCCGAGCGTCGCGGAACGCGTGTTCATCGGGGTTCCACTCCATGATCCAGCGGTCGCCTTCCCGGCCCGCCTGGGCGTCGTCGGGATCGGCCTCGCATGCGTCGGGACGGCCGGCCGGAGACGCGGCCCTGGCGGGCGCCGACAGCGCGTCCGCGCCCGATTGGCGGCTGCGCGCCAGGGTGACGGCGAAGGCCGGGCGGCCCACCCCGCGCGCCGGCGTCGGCAGGCTCGGGGCGGGTCCCACCATCCAGCGGGTCGCGGCGCCGCCCGGGCCTTCCCGCGCGCCGGGGCGCAGCAGCACCGCCGTGACCCCCGACGCCTCCGCCGCCAGAGCGAGGCGCCGCGTCGCCGTGAGGTCCAGCGTCCTGGGATCGCCCCAGGGCTCGACCAGCACCGCCCCGACGGCCGGGCAGCGCAGGCCCTCCTCGGCCGCCCGCAGCGCGTCGGCGGCGTCGGCGGCCGTCACCAGGATCAGGCGCGAGGGATCGAGCCCGTAGGCGGCGAGGCCCGGCCCATAGGGCGAGCCGGCCTCCAGGGTCGAGAAATCCTGCCGCACCCACAGCCAGTGCGCGGCGCGCTCCCCCGCGCCGGTGAGGCGCGCCGCGATCCCGAGCGCGAACCCGCAGGCCGGCAGCGGGGCGGCCGGCTCGGTCGAGCGCACCTCGTGCAGCGCCCCCCGGCGCAGGCCGCCGCCCAGCGCCCGGTCCGCCCCGGCATGGCCGAGGGTGGCGAAGGCGGCCGCCGGCCGCAGCGCGCGCGCCTGTCCGTCCGCCCCGATGGCGGCGATGCGCTCGCGCAGCGCGGAGACGACGAAAGGCGACGCGGATGCGGGCATGGCTCCACGGGGGTTGGTCAGCGGTGAAATGTGTTCTGTCTTTGTTCTCTATGGATTCCAGCGATTGACGAAGGAGTCAACGAGAGTCTTTCTCCAGGATGCGGGAACGCGTCGGGAACGCGCGCGCCCGCCCAGGCTCCGCTTCCCCAAGCCGCTGAATTGGCCCGGAAATCCCGGCTACGCGGCTTCCAGCATCTGGAAGAACCGCTCCACCTCTTCGCGCATGGCGACGGCCTGGCGGTCGATCTCGCGCACGATGGACAAGAAGGTGCCGGCGCTCTGGGCGCTTTCGAACGAGGACGCGTCCACGTCCTCGGCGAGCTTGGCCATGGCCTGCGCGCCGTCCGCGGTCGACCGGATCGTGGCCGCGATGCTGGCCGTCGAGGCGCGCTGCTGGTCGGCCGTCACCGCGATGGCGGCCGAGATCTCGTCCACTTCGGCGATCTTGGTCTGGATCGCCCGCAGGGCGGCGGCCGATCCGGCCCCGGCCCGCTGCATCGAATCGATCTGCTCGGCGATCTCCGCCGTGGCGCGGGCGGTCTGCGAGGCCAGCGACTTCACCTCCGCGGCCACCACGGCGAAGCCGCGGCCGGCCTCGCCGGCGCGGGCCGCCTCGATGGTGGCGTTGAGGGCCAGGAGGTTGGTCTGCCCGGCGATCTCGCCGATGACCTGCACGACGCCGCCCACCCGGTTCGAAATGGCGGCGAGATCGTCGACCGAGAAGCCGGTCTGGCGCGCGGTCTCGACGGTCTGGCGCACGATCGCGGCCGATTCCACGATGCGCCGTTCGATGTCCTCCACCGAGCGCGACAGCTGCTCGGCCGACGCCGCCGCCTGCGACACCTCCGCGGCGGCCTTGCGGGAGGATTCGGTCAGGAACTCGCTGCCCATGCGCGAGCGGCCGGACGAGGCCGTCATGGCCCCGGCCGCTTCGGCCAGCTGGGTGATCAGGCCGCCGATCTCGTTGATCCAGGCCCGGAGCCGCTGGTCGAAGCTCATGGCGCGGCCCTTGACCTCGGCCTGGCGCCGCAGCACGGCCTCGCGGTCGTCGCGGCTCTTCAGCTCGGTCACCAGATCGTTGTTGCGCTTCACGGCGTCCCGCAGCACGGCGAGAGCGCGGTTCATGTCGCCGATCTCGTCGAAGCGGTCCTGCGGCGGCAGCGCGATGGTGGTGTCGCCTTCCGCCAGCCGCGTCATCGAGCGGGTGAGCTCCTCGATCGGCCGGGCGATCACCACCAAGCTGAGGAAGAAGGCGAGGCCCACCGCGACGACCACGCAGGTGAGCGCGATCATGGACACCAGCGCCTGCATGGCGCTGACCTCCTGGGCGGCCTCCCGGCTCTGGGCCAGCATCCTGGCCTGGGCGCGGGTCTTGAGCAGCTGCAGGTCGCCCGTCAGCCGCAGCCGCACGACCCTGGCCTCGTCGGCGTTGCCGAGCGCCCTGGCCGCGGCGGGGTCGCCGGCCGACGCCATCCCGGCGAGCCTCTTGCGGAACGCCACGAAGCGGGCGACGCCTTCGCGGATGGCCGCGGGCCCGATGTCGGCGCCGGCGACGTCGTCGGCCCAGCCCAGATCCATGGCTTCGATCTCGGCCAGCACGGCCTCCAGGCGGCGGACGGCGGGCTCGGCCGCCGCGCCGGTCGCCGCGAGATAGACCCCGCGCGACTCCATCACGGCTTCCTTCACCAGCCCGTCCAGGCGCTCGGCCATCAGGGCCTCGCGGGCGGCGCGGTCGACCCCGGGAAGCTTCTCGCCCACCTGTCGGGCCGCCAGCGTCGCATGCAACGCGATGGTCAGAGCCACCGCGGCGAGCAGCGACAACGCCAGGAAGAGCTTCGACTTGACCGAAAAGCGGTACAGCATGGGTCCGGGGGCAGCGTGATGACGCGGTTGTCGGCCGCCATCATGCGTCAGGTCAGGTTAACGAAACGCAAGATCTGCCCGTTAAACGCGCATTTGCGTTGAACAAAGGCGCCGGCGGGGGCGTTCAGCCGGCGCGCCGTTCGGCGATCAGCAACCCCACGCCGCTCGCGATGATGAGCGCCGCGCCGCCGAACACCGCCGCCTTGGGGATGTCGCCCCAGATCGCGAAACCGAAGATGAAGGCCCAGACCAGGGCCGAATATTCGAAGGGGGCCACCGCGGAGGCGGGCGCGTGCCGGAAGCCCTCGAAGACGAAATACTGCCCGGCGCCGCCCGCCACGCCGAGGCCCAGCAGCAGCAGCGCCTGCGTGACGGTCGGGGTCACCCACAGGAAGGGCAGCGCCGCCGCGCAGCCCACCGCGAAGATGAAGTTGGAGGCGATCATCTGCGTGGCGGTCGCCTCGGTGCGGCTGATGATGCGGACCAGCACGTTGGTCCAGGCCCACAGGAAGGCCGAGCCCAGCACCATGGCGGCCGGCAGGAGGTCGACGGTCCCGCCCGGGTCGGACGCCAGCGCCACCCCGGCGAAGCCGACGCCGGCCGCGATCCAGCGCGCCAGCGTGACCTTCTCCTTCAGGATCAGGATGGACAGCACCATGACGAAGATCGGGGCCGCGAAATAGAGCGTCACCAGCTCGGCCAGGGGCAGCCACTTGGCGGCCGAGTAATAGGAGAGCCACGCCGCCAGGATCAGCACGCCCCGGCCCAGCAGCGCCCCCTTGCGGCGGCTGCGCAGGGCGGCCCCATAGACGTGCGGCCCCGCCAGGACGCCGGCGAAGAGCATGATCATGACGCTGCGCGCGAACAGGATCTCGAACACCGGCAGGTCGGCCACGAGCCATTTCACGATGGCGTCCTGCACGCTGAAGCAGGCGTAGCCGCACATCGCCAGCCCGATCCCGGTCATCACGCGCGGCGGTCCGAAGGCCGGCGTCGGCAGGGCGGGACTCTCGGTCGGAGGCGGCTGCATCGGGGGCGCGGACCATCGGCGGTGGAACAGGGAAGCGGCGGGGCGGCGGCGCGTCCCGCCGGAACGCGCCCCCTTCTGTCATCCCCTCGCCCCCGGCGCCAGACGCGGGCCGGCATGGCCCCCATGCCGGCGGGCGGCGGGGCGGCCAGAGGCGTGCGACTTGCCGTGGGCCGGCAGGGGCCTTAGCTGTCGGGCGTGACGCGAGGACGACGCCGTGACCCCAACCTCACCTGCCAAGACCCCGATCGCGGTGACCATCGCGGGCTCCGATTCCGGCGGCGGCGCCGGAATCCAGGCCGACCTGAAGACCTTCTCGGCCCTGGGCGTCTATGGGGCGACCGTCGTCACCGCCCTGACGGCCCAGAACACCGTGGGCGTGCAGGGCATCCATGACGTCCCGGCCGACTTCATCGCGCAGCAGATGGAGTCCGTCTTCTCCGATCTGGCGGTCGACGCCGTGAAGATCGGCATGCTGTCGCAGGCCGCCGTCATCGAGACCGTCGCGGCCGGACTGGACCGGCGCGGCGTCTCCCGGATCGTGCTCGATCCGGTGATGATCGCCACCAGCGGCGACCGGCTGATCGCGCTGGACGCCGTCCAGGCGCTGCGGACCGTGCTGATCCCGCGCGCCTGCCTGATCACCCCGAACCTGCCGGAAGCGGCGGCGCTGCTGGACGCGCCCGTCGCCCATCGCGAGGACGAGATGCGCCGCCAGGGCGAGGCGCTGCTGGCGGCGGGCGCGCGCGCCGTGCTGATGAAGGGCGGCCACGGAGCGGGCGACCGCAGCGTCGACCTGCTGGTCGAGCCGGCCGGGACGACCCGCTTCGAGGGCCCCCGCGTGGCGACCCGCAACACCCACGGCACGGGCTGCTCGCTCTCGGCCGCCATCGCGGCCGGGCTCGCCAAGGGCCTGGACCTGCGGGAGGCGGTGGGCGCCGCCAAGATTTGGCTCACGTCCGCCCTGCAGGCCGCCGACGCGCTGCGGATCGGGCGTGGCCACGGCCCGGTGCACCACTTCCACGCCTGGTGGTAGGCCCCCGCCTCAGCGGGCGACGGCGTAGCGCTCCACCGGCTCCACGGTCTGGATCAGGCCGCGGTCCTTCATGAACTGCGCGAACCGGGAGTAGCGGGTCTTGTCGAGCGCCGCCGGGCTGGCGGCGAGCCGCTTCAGCGTATCGGTCCAGGCGGTCTTGTTCAGCTCGTCGTCGAGCTTGGGATTGGCCTTCACGAAGGCGCTCCACGCCTCGTCGGGGTCGTTGAGGATCGACAGGGTCGCCAACTCGACCGCGTCCAGGAAGCGCTGCACCCGCGCGTCCCGGGCGCGGTCCTGCCGGACGATGTAGATCAGCTCGTCATAGGGCGGGACGCCGTGCTCCTCCGGGTAGAAGGCCCGGCCGGCCTTGCCGGCGAGCCGCAGCTCGGTCAGCTCGAAATTGCGGAAGGCGCCGATCACGGCGTCCACCTGCCCGGCCATCAGCGCCGGGGTCAGGGCGAAGTTGATGTTGACCAGCTTCACGTCCGTCAGCTTCAGCCCGGCCTCGGCCAGCATGGTGGAGAGCAGCGCCTCCTCGAAGCCGGCGATGGAGTAGCCCACGGTCCTGCCCTTGAGGTCCGCGATGGTCTTCACCGGGCCGTCGGCGAGCGCGACGAGGCTGTTCAGGGGCGTCGCCACCGCGGCGCCGACCCGGATCACCGGCATCCCTTCCTGGACCTGCTGGTAGAGGTTGGGCTGGTACGAGATGGCGATGTCGCCCTGTCCGGCCGCGACCAGCCGGGGCGGCGCGGACGGATCGGCGGGCTCCACCAGGGTCACGTCGAGCCCGGCCTTGGCGAAGAAGCCCTTCTCCTTGGCGACCACCAGGGCGGCGTGGTCGGGATTGACGAACCAGTCGAGCAGGACGGTGAGCTTCTCGACCGGCTGGGCCTGCGCCGGCTTCGCCGGGAGGCCGGCCAGGGGAGCGGCGGCCGCGAACATCAGCAGGCCGAAGAGGAGGGAGCGAACGCGCATCGTCGGACCTTTCAGGGAGGGAAGCGTCAGGCTTTCGATCGGGAGAGGACGGGACCGGAGAAGCCCGGCCCGAGGCTGTCGGGCGCCCAGCGCAGCCAGCGCCGCGTCAGGCGGTCGACCAGCATCCACAGCGCCACCGACATCGCGGCCAGCACCGCCAGGGAGGCGAACACCATGTCGGTCTGCGAGCGGCCATTGGCGTGCAGGATCAGGAGGCCGAGGCCCGCCGAAGAGCCCACCCATTCGCCCACGATCGCCCCGATGGGGGCCACGGCGGCGGCGATGCGCAGGCCCGCCGCCCAGGACGGCAGCGCGGACGGGATGCGGATCATCCACAGGCTCTGGAGCGGCGTCGCGCCATGCAGGCGCGCCAGCTCCAGGAGGCCCGGATCGGTGCGGCGGAGCCCCTCGAGGCCGTTGGTGGCGACCGGAAAGAAGATGATCAGGGTGGCCATCACCACCTTGGACGCGAGCCCGAAGCCGAACCACACCACCAGCAGGGGCGCGATCGCGAACACCGGCAGCGCCTGGCTGACGACCAGGATCGGGCCCAGGGCCCGCTCCAGGGCGGGCCAGCGCGACATCGCCAGCGCGGCCGCGAGCCCGGCCAGCGAACCGGACGCGAAACCGCACAGGATCTCGACGAGCGTGGTCAGGGCCTCCGCGCCTATCACCGGCCAGCGGTGGACGAGCGTCGCCAGGATGCGGCTCGGCGCCGGCAGCAGATAGGCGGGCGCGTCCGTCAGCCGCACCCCGACCTCCCAGGCCAGGACCAATGCGGCCGCGGTGACCCACGCGAGCGGATCGAAACGCCAGGCGGGGCGTCGCGCGGGACCTGGACGGATGTCGGGGGGGCTCGTCGCCATCTCACGTTCCCTCCGCCGGTGCGAGCCGGATCAGGTTCGACGAGTTGGCGGGACGCCTCTCAGCGCCTTCTGCGGAAGGCGCACCCCGACGAGAGATGCTCCACACCTACCCCGAGAGCCGACGCCCGCGCAAGGCCGCCCGTCGCGCCGCACGCCTCTCCCATGGGCGGACGGTTGACACCCCCGCCGGCGGGAAGCGACGGTGGCGCCGGGGCCGCCATGCGTGGAGGCCTGGCCGCCCGCCGCGCGAGTCGCGGCGGGATGGACCGATGCTGGCCCGGGGAGTTCAAGCTGGACGCGAAACGGGAAAAGCGGCTCCTGCTGGTGCTGGGTCTGTGCGGCTTTGCGAGCGCCTTCGCGGCGCGCTCCACCGACCCCATGGTCAACTCCATCGCGGCCCAGTTCCAGGCGCCCGTCGCCACGGTGGCGCTGCTGTCGTCCTGCTACGCCCTTCCGTATGGGCTGGGGCAGCCCGTGCTGGGCCCCATGGGGGACGCGGCGGGAAAGACCTCCGTGCTGCGCATCTGCCTCGTGGTGTTCGCCCTGGCGCTGGCGGCCGGCGTCTTCGCCATGTCGCTGGAGCAGCTCTTCGTCAGCCGCATCCTGGCCGGGGTGGCGGCGGGCGGCGTCATCCCGCTGGCCCTTGCGATGGTGGGCGACGCCTTCGCGTATGAGCGCCGGCAGGTGGCGATCTCGCGCTTCCTGGCCGCCGCCCTCATCGGCCAGCTTCTCGGCGTGACCTCCTCCGGGGTCATGGCCGACTGGGTCGGCTGGCGCGGCGCCCTGGCCGTCACGGCCCTGGCGGCCCTGCTGGCGGTCGTGGGCGTCTTCGCCGGGCTTCCGGCCGAGGCCGTCCGCCGCGAGCGGTCGCGGTTCAGCGTCGCGGACGCGATCGGGCGCTACCGGCTGGTCTTCGCCAATCCGCGCTCCCTGGTGTGCTTCGGGACCGTCTTCGTCGAGGGCCTCGCCATCTACGGGGTCCTGCCCTTCGTGCCCGAGCTGCTCCAGGCGCGCGGGGGCGGCACGGCGACCCAGGCCGGCTTCGTCATCGCCGGGCTCGGACTCGGCGGGATGGCGTTCTCGGCCTCGGTGTCGTTGCTGCTGCGCCGGTTCCCGGTCTATCTCCTGATGCGGGCCGGCGGCCTCCTGGGCGGGCTCGGGCTCGCCGGGCTGGCCGCGGCGCCCGACTGGCTCACCATGCTGGCCTGCTTCACGGCGCTCGGATTCGGCTTCTTCATGCTCCACAACTCGCTGCAGAACCGCGCCACCGAACTGGCCCCGACCGCGCGCGGCTCGGCCATCGCGCTGCACGCCTTTTTCTTTTTCCTGGGCCAGGCGCTGGCCCCGCCGGCGTTCGGCGCCGGCCTGCACCGGCTGGGCGCCGCGCCCGCGCTGCTCGCCTGCGCGGTCATCCTCGCCCTGGGGGGCGTGGCCGCGGGCCTGCTGCTCAAGCGCGCCGACATCCGGGAGGGCCTCGCCTGATGGACGCGCCCGGCTCCATCGCGATCTATGTCGACGCGGACGCCTGCCCGGTGAAGGCGGAGGTCTACCGCGTCGCCGAGCGCCATCGCCTGCGCGTCTTCGTGGTCGCCAACAGCTTCATGCAGATCCCGCGCGACCCCATGATCGAGCGGGTCGTCGTGCCGGCCGGGCCGGACGCCGCGGACGACTGGATCGCCGAGCGGGCCGTGCGCGGGGCGGTGGTGATCACCGCCGACATCCCGCTCGCCAGCCGCTGCATCAAGTCCGGGGCCGACGTGATCGGGCCGACCGGCAAGCCGTTCACGCCGGATTCGATCGGCATGGCGCTGGCCTCCCGCAACCTGATGGAGGAGCTGCGCTCCGCCGGGGAGACCACCGGCGGCCCGCGGCCCTTCTCGCCGCGCGACCGCTCCGCCTTCCTGTCGGCCCTCGACCTCGCCATCGTGCGGCTGAAGCGGGCTGGCTTCACGCCCTGAGGCGCCGGGAGCGCGTCCTCAGCGGGCCGCCACCATGACGATCTCGACCGTGTAGTCGGGCGCCGCCAGCTTCGCCTCGACGGTGGCGCGCGCCGGGGTGTTCCCCTGCGAGACCCAGGAGTCCCACACGGCGTTCATCTCCTGGAACGTCTTGATGTCGGCGAGATAGATCGTCGCCGACAGGATCCTGGTCTTGTCGCTGCCGGCTTCCGCCAGCGTCTCGTCGATCTGGGCCAGGATGTCGCGGGTCTGCTCGCCGACGCTCTTGCCCTTGGCGGCGTCGGCGACGTGGCCGGCGAGATAGATCGTGTTTCCGTGCACCACGGCGTCGCTCATGCGCGGGCCGCAACCGATGCGTTCGATGGTCATCATGTTCCTCCTGGATGGGAGCCCCCGATTAGAGGGGCGGCGCCAGGAGCGCAACCGGGATCAGGCGGCCGCGGGACAGGGCGGGTCCGCATGCACCCTCACCGCGCTGGCCGGATGCCTGGCGAGCATCGCCGGGGGACGGACGGGGCGCGCCGCAAACTCGCCGCCGCAATTCGGGCAGCGGCCGCCGAGACGCGTCTCCACGCAGTCGCGGCAGAACGTGCACTCATAGGTGCAGATCATCGCCTCGCGGCTGTCGGGCGGCAGGTCCTTGTCGCAACACTCGCAATTGGGTCGCAGCGCCAGCATGGCGGGGCTCCTTGGGGGCCGAGCCACCCATCCTAACCGCAGAAAACACCACTGTGAAGCCACCGCCGCCCTTCCGTCGCCGGAAGGGTGAGGCGCGGCCCATGCGAAGCTCAGTGCGCCTCGTCCCAGTTGTGGGCGGCGCGGGCGTCGACCTGGAGCGGGACGGAGAGGTTCACGGCCGGGTGCGGAGCCTCCTCCATGACGCGCCGGACGACCGGGATGGTCTTCTCGACCTCCTCGTCCGGAACCTCGAAGACCAGCTCGTCATGGACCTGCAGGAGCATGCGGGCCGCCAGCCGGGCCTTCTCGAGCGCCGGCTCGATGCGCACCATGGCGCGGCGGATGATGTCGGCCGCCGAGCCCTGGATGGGAGCGTTGATGGCGGCGCGCTCCATGAAGGCGCGCTCCTGCGGGTTCTTGGAGTTGATCTGCGGGTAGTGCGCCTTGCGGCCGAAGATGGTCGCCACATAGCCGTTGGAGCGGGCGAAGCGCTTCGTCTCCTCCATGTAGTCGCGGATGCCCGGGAAGCGCTCGAAATACTTCTTGATGTAGGCGCCAGCCTCCTCGCGCGGAATGCCGAGCTGGTTGGCGAGGCCGAAGGCCGAGATGCCGTAGATGATGCCGAAATTGATCGCCTTGGCGCGGCGGCGGACCATCGGGTCCATGCCCTCGACCGGCACGCCGAACATCTCCGACGCCGTCAGCGCGTGGATGTCGATGCCCTCCGCGAAGGCGCGCTTGAGCTGGGGGATGTCGGCCACATGGGCCAGCACGCGCAGCTCGATCTGCGAGTAGTCGGCCGACAGGAGCTTGCAGCCCGGCGCCGACACGAAGGCGGCGCGGATCTTGCGCCCTTCCTCGGTGCGGATCGGGATGTTCTGGATGTTCGGCTCGGAGGAGGAGAGCCGCCCGGTGGTGGTCGACGCCATCGAGAAGCAGGTGTGCACACGCTGGGTCTGCGGGTGCACATAGCCGGGCAGCGCGTCCGTGTAGGTCGACTTCAGCTTGGAGAGCTGGCGCCAGTTGAGGATGCGCGACGGCAGCTCGTGCCCCTGCTCGGCCAGTTCGTCAAGCACGCCGGCGCTGGTCGACCACGCGCCCGTGGCGGTCTTCTTGGCGCCGGGCAGGCCCATCTTGCCGAACAGGATGTCGCCCAGCTGCTTGGGCGAGCCGAGATTGAAGGGCTCGCCGGCCAGCTCGTGGATCTCGGCCTCCAGGCTCGCCATCTTCTGGGCGAACTCGCCCGAGAGGCGCGACAGGATCTGCCGGTCGATGGCGACGCCGCGCTGCTCCATGCGGCCCAGCACGGTGCTGAGCGGCCGCTCCAGCGTCTCATAGGCGGCCGTCATGCCCTCGGCCGGGAGGCGCGACTTCAGCACGTGCCAGAGCCGGAAGGTGACGTCGGCGTCCTCGGCGGCGTATTCGGTCGCCTTGTCGATGGCCACGCGGGCGAAGCCGATGAAGCTCTTGCCGCTGCCGGCGACATGCCCGAACTGGATTGACTGGTGCCCGAGCCAGCGGTCGGCGAGGTCGTCCATGCCGTGGTTGGAGCGCCCCGCGTCCAGCACGTAGGACAGCAGCATCGTGTCGTCGGCGGGCGCCACCTCGACGCCGTGCCGGCGCAGCACCATCCAGTCATATTTGAAGTTCTGCGCCGCCTTGAGGACCCCCTTGGCCTCCATCAGGGGCTTCAGGCGGGCGAGCACGTCCGCCAGGGACAGCTGATCCGGCAGCAGCTCGGCGCCGCCGAAGAGGTCGCCCTTGCCCTCGCCCTTGTGGCCGACCGGGATGTAGCAGGCGCGCCCGGGCGCGGTGGCGAGCGAGAAGCCCACCAGCTCGGCCTGCATGGCGTCGAGCGACGTCGTTTCGGTGTCGAAGGCCACGAAGCCGAGGTCGAAGGCCTCGGCGATCCAGGCGTCGAGCCGGTCGAGGGTGCGGACGGTCTCGTATTTCGACAGGTCGAAAGGGATCGCCCGCATGCGGGCCGCGATCTCGCCCGCCCGGTGGGCGGGGGTCTGGCCCGCCGCGTCGGCGGCCGACGCCGCCGGGACGGCGTTGGCCGCCCCCGGATAGGTTCCGGCCCGGGTCTGGGGGGCGCCCATGGCGGCGCTGCGGCCCGGCCGGGCCGGCGCCTCCGCGTCGCCGCGGACGGCCGGCTCGGCGTTCTCGTGGCCGCCTTGGAAACCGGTCCCCGCCCCGGGGGCGGCCAGACCGGGATCCGCGTCGATCGCGCCGGCGTCGATGCCGTAGGCCTCGCTCACCCGGCGGGTGACGGCGTTGAACTCCATCGCCTTCAGGAAGGAGATCAGCAGCTTCGGATCGGGATCGTGCACGCCGATGCTGTCGATGGGCCGGTTCAGCGGCACGTGCTTGTCGAGCAGCACGAGCCTGCGGGAGAGCCGCGCCTTCTCGGCGTTCTCGATCAGCGCCTCCCGGCGCTTGGGCTGCTTGATCTCGGCGGCGCGGGCCAGCAGCGTCTCCAGGTCGCCATACTCGCCAATGAGCTGCGCGGCGGTCTTCACCCCGATGCCCGGCACGCCCGGGACGTTGTCGATCGGGTCGCCGATGAGCGCCTGGACCTCGACCACCTTCTCGGGCTGCACGCCGAACTTCTCGACCACCTCGTCGCGGCCGATGCGCTTCTCCTTCATGGTGTCGTACATGGTCACGCCGTTGCCGACGAGCTGCATGAGGTCCTTGTCGGAGGCCACGATGGTGGTGGTCGCGCCGGCCTCGCAGGCCAGGCGCGCATAGGTGGCGATGATGTCGTCCGCCTCGTAGTTCTCCTGCTCGACGCAGGGGATGTCGAAGGCCCGCACGGCCTCGCGGATCAGGCGGAACTGCGGCCGCAGGTCGTCCGGCGGCTCCGGGCGCTGGGCCTTGTAGCCGTCATACATGGCGTTGCGGAAGGTCGTGGCCGAGTGGTCGAACACCACCGCCAGATGGGTCGGCTTCTCGCCCGCGACCGAGTCGCGCAGGAGCCGCCACAGCATGTTGCAGAAGCCCGCCACGGCCCCGATCGGCAGCCCGTCGGACTTGCGCGTCAGCGGCGGCAGCGCGTGATAGGCGCGGAAGATGTAGGACGACCCGTCCACCAGGAAGACGTGGTCGCCCTTCTGGACGGGGCGTTCGGCGGATCGGGGGAGGGAGGCGAGGGCGGGTTCGGACATGCCCTCTTCTACACGCCCTCGCGCGCGCGGGCGAGAGGCGGCGGGCGCTCCCGGACGTTACTCCAGCCGTCCCACGGCGGCCTCCACCGCCTCCACGACGCTGTCGAACCGCACCAGTTCGCGGGCCTTGCGCATCTCGCTGGCGTACCAGCGGTCGCCGTCCAAAGCCGGCTCGATGAAGCTGCGGATGGACTCCAGCGCGGCGCGGGACCCGGTCCCGAGCGGATGCGCCCTGGCGACGGGCTCGACCAGCGACAGCGCCTGGGCGGCCATCAGCAGTTCGCCCGCGACGATCTGCTCGACGTTCTCCACCACGGTGCGGGCCTTGCGGGCGCACCAGGTGGAGTTCGACACATGGTCCTCGGCGTTGCTCTTGCCCGGGATGGAGTCGACCGACCCCGGCATGCAGAGCGTGCGGTTCTCCATCACCAGCGCCGACATGGAGCACTGCACGGTGGCGAAGCCCGTGTTGAGGCCCTTCTTGCCCGCCAGCAGGTTGCGGGGCAGGCCGTAGCTCATGGTCGGATCGATGAGCCGCGCCAGCCGGCGCTCGCAGATCGAGCCGAGATCCGCCATCGCGATGGCGAGCAGGTCCATGGCCTGCGCCACATACTGGCCGTGGAAGTGCCCGCCCGACAGGGAGACGTAGCCCCCCTTGGAATCGTCGAAGATCAGCGGGTTGTCGGTGGCCGAGTTGATCTCGGTGGCGATCACGCCGTCGATATAGTCCAGCGCCTGGATCACCGGGCCGTGCACCTGGGGGGCGCAGCGCAGCGAGTAGACGTCCTGCACGCGCGGCGGCGGGGCGACGCCCTCCTTGCGGTTCTCCTCCGGGAACACCGTGAGGCGGGCCGCCTCCGAGCAGCGCTCGCTGTCGCCGATCAGCTTCAGCACGTTGCGGGCCACGGCGGCCTGCCCCGGATGCGGCCGGGCGGCGTGCACGATCGGCAGGAAGGCGACCTTCTCGCAGCGCATCGCCTCCAGGCTGAGGCTGAGCGACACGTCGGCCGCCTTGCGGATGCGCTTGGCGTCCTCCAGCGCCAGCACGGCGATGGCCAGCGACACCGTGGAGCCGTTGATGAGCGCCGAGGCGTCCTTGGCGCCGAGGTCGAAGTCGGGCGTCAGGCCCGCCGCCTCGATCGCCTCGCGGGCCGGCATGCGCTGGCCGCGATAGACGATCTCGGCCTCCGGGAAGCCGCAGACCGCGCCGGCCATGTGGGCCAGCGGCGCGAGGTCGCCGGAGGCGCCCACCGAGCCCTTCGCGGGAATGACCGGGTGCAGGCCGGCGTTGAGGAAGGCGAGCAGCCGCTCGACGAGCTCCACGCGCGGCCCGGAGAAGTTGGACGCGAAGGCGTTGGCGCGCAGCAGCATAGTGGCCCGCACCGCATCCTCGGGCAGCGGCTCGCCGATCCCGGTGGCGTGGGCGTAGATGGTCTTGGTCTGGTAGGAGACCATCTCGGACATCAGCACCCGCTGGTCCTTGAACAGGCCCACCCCGGTGTTGAAGGCGTACATCAGGGGCGCCTGGTCGTTCATCCAGTGCGCGTCGATATAGGCGCGCGTGGCCGCGATGCGGTCGCGCGCCTCGGGCGCCAGCACGGCTTCCTCGAAGGAGCCTGCCGCGTCGGATCGGGCGACCCGCATCACGTCGGCGGCGGTCAGCGTGCGTCCATCGATCTCGATCGCCATCGCGGCTCCCCCTGCGGTTCTGGGGTTCATCCCTACTGCATGGCGGGCGGCGATGTCGACCCGATCAGCAGGGCAGCCTGGTCAGGCTCGGCCTGACGCTGCGGACGATGGCGTCCTTGACCTTCTGGCTGTGCAGGGGCGCGCCCTTCGCGGCGACGACCAGATAATCGGCCCGAAGTCCCAGATATTGCTGCTCGTCGCGGCACATCGGCGGGGTCGTGCAGGCCGTCAGCTGCACGGAGAACTGCGGATCGGGCGGGAAGGCGTAGAACACCTCGCGGCAGCCGCCGGCCGTGATGTCGACCTCCTTCTCGACCGGCGGGAACGGACCGCCGGCGGCGACCGCCAGGACGATGCGGTCGCGTTTCTGCGAAATGACGATGTCGGCCGCCACGACGCCGACCTCGAGCTGCGTTTCGACCCGCTGCTCGGCCAGGACCTGAGCCTTGGCGTCAGGCGCGGCGACGTAGAAAAGAATAGGAAGCACAACTAAAAGACGCATGATCGCAACCTCTCAGGTTTCGATCATCAAGCCATGAGACCTTCAAGACATTCTGAATCTCGAAGGACGAGTCGTCTTCAAAAGCGTTCCGCCGTTGCTTTCACGCTGCGCGTGCATTCTCGCTTTCTACACGCCCAAGCCGCTTTCCGGTCTGGGCGTCGAAGACGTGCACGCAGCGGGCCGGAATGCTCAGCGTCAGCGCCTTCATCCCCGCCGGAACGGCCCCGGTCGCGACCTGGAGGATGAACGGCGCGCCGGCCACGAAGCCGTGCAGCAGCTCGGTGGCGCCCAGCTCCTCGATGAAGTCGATGGCGAAGGGAGTTCCCGGCGCGCCCTGCGGGGCGATCTCCGCCTCCTCGGGCCGCACGCCGACCTCGACGCGGGTTCCCGCCGCGAGGCCGGCCCGCATGTCGTCGGACGCCAGCGTCACCCCGTCCAGGGCCAAGCGGCCGTCCGCCTCCACGACGCCGGGCAGGAGGTTCATGGGCGGCGAGCCGATGAAGGTCGCCACGAAGCGGCTCTCAGGACGGCGGTAGATCTGGGTCGGCGTGCCGATCTGCTCGACCTCGCCGGCGTTCATCACCACGAGCTTGTCCGACAGCGTCATCGCCTCGACCTGGTCGTGCGTCACATAGATCGAGGTGACGCCCAGCGCGCGCTGCAGCTTCTTGATCTCGACGCGCATCTGCACGCGCAGCTTGGCGTCCAGGTTGGAGAGCGGCTCGTCGAACAGGAAGACCTGCGGCTTGCGCACGATGGCGCGGCCCATGGCG
The DNA here is from genome assembly GCF_054796215.1 of Alsobacter sp. SYSU BS001988. Lineage (NCBI taxonomy): Bacteria > Pseudomonadati > Pseudomonadota > Alphaproteobacteria > Hyphomicrobiales > Alsobacteraceae > Alsobacter > Alsobacter sp. SYSU BS001988. Next base: position 890,038 of record NZ_JBTAMK010000001.1, read on the forward strand.
ACGCGCTGGCGCTGGCCGCCCGAGAGCGCCCGCGGCTTGCGCTGCAGGAAGGGCTCGATCGCCAGGATGCGGGCGGCTTCCGCCACCCGGGCCTCGATCTCGGCCTTGGGCGTGCCGCGGTTGCGCAGGCCATACGCGATGTTGTCGTAGACCGACATGTGCGGGTAGAGCGCGTAGTTCTGGAACACCATCGCGATGTCGCGGTCGGCGGGCTCGATCTCGTTGACGATGCGGCCGCCGATGGCCACGTCGCCGGACGAGATCGTCTCCAGGCCCGCCACCATGCGCAGCAGCGTGGACTTGCCGCAGCCGGAGGGGCCGACCAGCACGCAGAAGCCGCCGTCCGGGATGGAGAAGCTGACGCCCTTCACGGCCTCGACGCCGCCGGCGTAGACCTTGCGGACGTCCCTCAGTGTGACTTCGGCCATGCTTACTTCTCCGTCTCGACGAGGCCGCGCACGAACAGCTTCTGCATCAGCAGCACGACCAGGACCGGCGGCAGCATGGCCAGCACGGCGGTGGTCATCGCGAGCTGCCATTCGGTCAGCGCGTCCTGGGTGACCAGCATCTTCTTGATGCCGATCACGATGGTCTGCATGTTCTCGCGGGTGGTGATCAGAAGCGGCCAGAGATACTGGTTCCACCCATAGATGAACTGGATGACGAACAGCGCCGCGATGGTGGTGATCGACAGCGGCAGGACCGTGTCGACGAAGAACTTCCACGGCCCGGCGCCGTCAATCTTGGACGCCTCGGCCAGTTCGTCCGGGATGGTCATGAAGAACTGCCGGAACAGCAGCGTCGCCGTCGCGGAGGCGATCAGCGGCACCGCCAGGCCCGCATAGGTGTCCAGAAGGCCGAGATCGGCGACGATCTTGTAGGTCGGGTAGATGCGCACCTCGACCGGCAGCATCAGGGTGACGAAGATCAGCCAGAACGCAGCCATGCGGAACGGAAAGCGGAAATACACGACCGCATAGGCCGAGACGATCGAGATCGCGATCTTGCCCACCGCGATCGACATGGCCATCACGAAGCTGTTGAACAGCATCCGGCCGACCGGCTCCCCGGCCGAGCGGGATCCCGCCAGCAGGGTCCGCCGGTAGTTCTCCGGGCCGAAGGGGCCCGGCGTCAGCGGCATCGTCCCGTTGGCGATGGTGCCGGCGTCCCAGGTCGACGCCACGATGGCGAGCCAGACCGGGAAGGCCAGGATGAGGACGCCCAGGCACAGCACGATGTGCGGCAGCGCGTCCGAGAACCAGTGTCGGCGCTCTACCATGGTGAGGATCCTCGCGCGGCGCGCATCAGTAGGTCACCTTGCGCTCGACATAGCGGAACTGGATCGCCGTCAGGGCGATGACGATGACCATCAGCACCACCGACTGCGCCGCCGAGCCGCCGAGGTCGCCGCCCAGCCGGCCGTCCTGGTAGACCTTGTAGACGAGCGTCTCCGTGGCCTTGGCCGGCCCGCCGCGCGTGATGGCGTCGATGATCCCGAAGGTGTCGAAGAAGACATAGACGACGTTGACGACCAGCAGGAAGAAGGTGGTCGGCGACAGCAGCGGGAACACGATGGTCCAGAACCGCCGCGTCGGGCGGGCGCCGTCGATGGCCGCCGCCTCGATCAGGCTCTTGGGGATCGACTGCAGGCCGGCCAGGAAGAACAGGAAATTGTAGGAGATCTGCTTCCAGGTCGCCGCCAGCACGACCAGGATCATGGCGTGGTCGCCGTTCAGCAGCGGGTTCCACGGCACGCCCATGGACTGGAGGCCGCGGCCCAGCATGCCGAGCGAGGGCTGGAACATGAACAGCCACAGCACGCCCGCCACCGCCGGCGCCACCGCGTAGGGCCAGATCAGCAGCGTGCGGTAGATCGTGCCGCCGCGGATCTGCTTGTCCGCCATCACGGCCAGCAGCAACGCCAGGCCCATCGACAGCACCGTCACGGCCGAGGAGAAGATCAGCGTGGTCCCCATCGCGGCGTAGTAGTCGGGCTGCCGGAAGAGATGGACGTAGTTCTCGAGCCCGACGAACTCGGTCGAGGTGCCGAACGCGTCCTCCAGCATGAAGGAGGTCCACACCGCCTGCGAGGCCGGCCAATAGAAAAACACGAGGGTGACGGCGAGCTGCGGCGCCAGCAGCGCGTAGGGCAGCAGCTTGTTGGTGAAGACGGAGCGCTTTTCCATGGAGGCCGTGCGTGAGGGGGCAGGTTGTCGGCGAAGCGCGCGCAAGCAGCGCCGCCCTCACCCTGGCCCTCTCCCCGTCGCCGGGGAGAGGGGAAGACGGCGCCGCCGGCGACCGGACCTCAGCGGCCCGCGGTGCGCTCGAACTGGCGCAGCGTCGCGTTGGAGCGGCTGACCGCGTCGTCCAGCGCCTGCTGCGGCGACTTCTTGCCCGCCAGCGCGTTTTCGAGCTCTTCCGACACCATGTCGCGGATCTGCACCATGTTGCCGAAGCGAAGCCCGCGCGAGTTCTCGGTCGGCTCCTTGTTGGTCAGCTCCTTGAGGGGCGTCTCGCGGTCCGGGAACTGGTTGTAGAAGCCCGACGCCTTGACCTTCTCGTAGGCCGCCTTGGTGATCGGCAGGTAGCCGGACTCGATGTGCAGCTTCGCCTGGCGGTCCGTGTCGGACAGGAAGGTGAAGAACTTCGACACGCCCTTGTACTCGGCCGCCGTCTTGCCGCCCATGACCCACAGCGAGGCGCCGCCGATGATGGAGTTCTGCGGCGCGCCGGCCACGTCCGGGTAATAGGGCATCGGCGCGGCCGCGAAGTCGAACTTCGCGTTGGCCTTGACGTTGCCGTAGAAGCCCGAGGAGGTCAGCATGATCGGGCATTCGCCCGAGGTGAACCGGCCCTCGTTCTCGTTGGTGCGGCCCGAATAGTCGTAGGTCTTGTCCTTCTGCAGCGCGACGAGATCGGTCAGCAGGCGCACATGCAGCGGGCTGTTGAACTTCATCTCGGTGTCGAAGCCGTCGAGGCCGTTGGCCTTGGTGCCCATCGGCACGTTGTGCCAGGCCGAGAACTGCTCCACGAGCGCCCAGGGCGACCACGCGGCCGTGAAGCCGCACTTGTCCCAGCCTGCCGCCTTGAGCTTCTTGCCGGCCTCGAACACCTCCGGCCAGGTCTTCGGGATCTCGGCGATGTTGGCCTTCTTCAGGGCGTCCCGGTTGACCCACATCACCATGGAGGAGGAGTTGAATGGGAAGGACAGCATCTCGCCCTTGGCGGTCGAGTAGTAGCCCGTGATGGCCGGCAGGTAGGACTTGGGATCGAACTTCTCGCCCGCTTCCTGCATCATCTGGCCGACCGGCTTCACGGCGCCCTTGGCGGACATCATGGTGGCGGTGCCGACCTCGAAGACCTGCATGATGTGGGGGGCGTTGCCGGCCCGGAACGCCGCGATGCCGGCGTTCAGCGTGTCGGGGTAGCTGCCCTTGTAGGTGGCCATGACCTTGTAGTCGCTCTGCGAGGCGTTGAAGTCGGCCGCGAGCTTGTTGACCACGTCATTGTTGGCGCCCGTCATCGCGTGCCACCACTGGATCTCGGTCTGGGCGAAGGCCGAGCTCGCCGTCATCATGGCGACGAGGGACGCCGCCACGGTCGTAAGGATCTTCATTCCACTCTCCCTGTCGACTCCGCGCCTGAGGCGGAGCTCTTGTTTTCGTTGTCTGGCAGCCCGGCGCGACGCTCGGGCGACAGCGCTATGACAATCAGATGACGGCGCTTTTCGCAACTGGCGGTCGTGTCACATCGTGGCGCCGACGGTCCACGGCACGAATTCGGCGTCGCCATAGCCGAGCAGCTCCGATTTGGAGCGCTCGCCCGAGGCGATGCGCAGGACCGTGTCGAAGATCTCCTGGCCCTTCTCCTCGATGGACACGCCGTCCAGGATGTCGCCGCAGTTGATGTCCATGTCGTCGAGCATGCGGCGGTAGATCTCGCTGTTGGTGGCGAGCTTGATGGAGGGCGTCGGCTTGCACCCATAGGCCGAGCCGCGGCCCGTCGTGAAGCACAGCACGTTGGCGCCGCCCGCCACCTGGCCGGTCGCCGCCACGGGGTCGTAGCCGGGCGTGTCCATGTAGACGAAGCCCTTGGCGTCGACCTGCTCGGCGTAGTGGTAGACGCCCGCCAGCGTCCTGGTGCCGCCCTTGGCGGCCGCGCCGAGCGACTTCTCCAGGATGGTGGTGAGCCCGCCGAGCTTGTTGCCCGGAGACGGGTTGTTGTTCATCTCCATCTTGTTGCGGGAGGTGTAGTCCTCCCACCAGTGGATCATGCCGACGAGCTTCTCGCCGATCTCGCGCGTCGCGGCGCGGCGGGTGAGCAGGTGCTCGGCCCCGTAGATCTCGGGCGTCTCCGACAGGATGGCGGCGCCGCCGTGTTTCACCAGGATGTCGACGGCCGCGCCCAGCGCCGGGTTGGCGGTGATGCCGGAATAACCATCCGAGCCGCCGCACTGGAGGGCGAGCAGCAGCTCGGAGGCCGGCACGGTCTCGCGCCGGGCCGCGTCCGCGATGGGCAGCATGGTCTTGATGGCCTCGACGCCGGCCTGGACGGTCTTCTTGGTGCCGCCGATCTCCTGGATGGTCATGGTCCGGAAGGTGTCGGACTCCTTGATCCCGTAGGCGTCCTTCCAGCGGCCGATCTGGAAGCCCTCGCAGCCGAGGCCGACCATGACGACGCCCGCCATGTTGGGGTTGGTGGCGTAGCCCCACTGGGTGCGCTTGAGGATGTCGTAGCCTTCGCCCTTGATGTCGAGCGCGCAGCCGCCGCCATGCACGAGCGGGATGACGCCGTCGATGTTGGGGTATTGCTCCAGGATGCCGGAGCGCTCGATCTCGAGCGCCATGAAGCGCGCCACCGAGGCCGAGCAGTTCACCGAGGTGAGGATGCCGATATAGTTGCGCGTGCCGACCTTGCCGTTGGCGCGCCGGAAGCCCTGGAAGGTGGCCTGCAGCTCGACAGGCAGCACCTCCTCGACGCGCGCGTCCTCGGCGAACCGATAGTCGCGCTCGAAGTCGTGCATGCCGACATTGTGCTCGTGCACCCAGTCGCCCGGCGCGATGTCCTTGGACGCGAAGCCGATGATCTGGCCGAACTTGACGATGGGCGAGCCGTCCGGGATCGCCGCGGTGGCCATCTTGTGGCCGCGCGGCACGCGGGCGCGGGCGGTGACGCCTTCGGCGACGGCGCCGACATCCACCGGGTCGACGGCGACCACGACATTGTCCGCCGCATGGAGCCGCACGGTGCGCGGCGCGTTGAGGACCGGAGCGTTCATGGCCTTCCCTTCCTGTTGCGGCGCTCTTGCGGGCCGCCGATCATGTGAGGCGCAAGCCCCGGGGCGGCGCACTCTTTACGCGAATTCTCGGCGGGCGAAAGACCCGCGTCGGCATCCTATCCCGACCGGGCCTCAGCGCCTACGGCGGCGCAGGCCGTCCGCGTAGACGATGACGATGATCAGCACGCCCGTGATGATGAACTGCCAGAAGGAGTTCACGTTCATCAGATTCGCGCCGTTGCGGATGGTCGCCAGGATGAAGGCCCCGAGAAGCGGCCCCCAGACGGAGCCGACGGCGCCGAAGAGGCTGGTGCCGCCGATCACCGAGGCCGCGATGGCCTCGAGCTCGAAGCCGATCGCCTGGGTGGCGTTGCCGGTGCCGGTGCGCGACGCCAGCATGACGCCCACGATGGCGGCGCAGAGCGAGGACAGGATATAGGCGGTCGCCGTGACGGCGTTGACGTTGACGCCCGACAGGCGCGCCGCCTCGGCGTTGGACCCGACCGCGTAGAGATAGCGGCCCCATTTGCTCAAGTGCAGGTAGACGAAGGCCGGGACCGCCACCACCACGACGACCATGAACAGGTTCGGCACGCCCAGGAACTCCCCGCGCGAGAAGCCGGTGAAGACGTCGTTGGTGACATTGATGGTGGAGCCGTTGGTCATCAGCAGGCCGACGCCGCGCAGCGCCGTGAAGGTCGCGAGCGTGATGATGAAGGGCGGCAGGCCCATCTTCACCACACCGAAGGCGTGAAACGCCCCGATCGCCATGCCGAGCAGAAGCGAGGCCAGGATCACGGTCCACAGCGCCAGGACGTTGGCGGCGGCCTCGGGCAGGCCCACCCCCGCCAGCGAGGCCGCGATGTCGGGCGCGACGCTCTGGATCAGCATGGCGACCACCACGGTGATGAAGCTCGCCACCGCGCCCACCGACAGGTCGATGCCGGCCGTGATGATCACGAAGGTCTGGCCCAGCGCCAGGATGGCGAAGATCGCGCCCTGGCGGGCGAGGTTCGACATGTTGCCGGGCGTGGCGAAGGTCGAGGTCTTCCAGGACAGGAACAGGAACATGGCCAGGAGCACGCCCACCAGCGTGAGGCCGAGCAGGCGCGAGAACTCGAACTTGGTCTTCGGCGCGCCCAGCGTGCTCACGGTGTCGCTCATGATGCGGGTTCCTGGTGGCGGTTCTCTGGACGGTTGGGATCAGACGCCGATGGCCTCGGTGAGGATCTGTTCGTGGCTCACGGCCTTGAAGCCGTGGCTGGCGATCCGCCGGCCGGCGCGGAACACGTGGAGGCGGTCGGCCAGCTCGTAGACCTCCGGCAGGTAGGACGAGATCAGCAGGATGCCGGCGCCTTTCGCCAGGAGCGCGCCGAAGAGCCGGTAGATCTCCGCCTTGGTGCCGACGTCGACGCCCACGGTCGGCTCGTCGAAGATGAAAAGCTTGGCCCCGTGGTTGAGCCACTTGCCGATCACGATCTTCTGCTGGTTGCCGCCCGAGAGGCTCAGCGCCAGCGCGTTGCGGCTCGCCGTCTTGATGCGCAGGTCGGCGATCTGGCGGTCGGCGGCGCGGCGCTCCTCGCGGCCCGAGATCGTCAATCCCCGGGTGAGGCGGTCGAAGACCGGCAGGTTGAGATTGTGGCCGACGCCGAGATTGAGGCAGAGCCCCTGATCGCGCCGGCTTTCGGGCGCCAGCGCCATGCCGAGCGCGATGGCGTCGCGCTCGCTGCGGATCGCGACCGGACGGTCCCGCCACAGCACCTCGCCGCCCGTCACCGGCTCGCGGCCATAGACGCCCATCACGAACTCGCTGCGCCCAGCGCCGATCAGGCCGTAGAGGCCGACGATCTCGCCCTCTCGCACGGTGAGCGACACGTCCTGGAAGCCGCGCCCGCTGAGGTTGCGGGTCTCCAGGATCGGCGCGCCGAGCGCGAAGGTCTCCTTGTGGTAGACCTGCTCGATGGAGCGGTTGATCATCATGCCGATCAGCTCGGCGTCGCTGGTCTCCGAGACTTTCCGGGTGCCGACCAGCATGCCGTCGCGCAGCACCGAGACGCGGTCGGCGAGCTCGAAGATCTCCTCCATGCGGTGGCTGATATAGACGATGGTGACGCCCTGCCCTTTCAGGCGCCGGATCAGCGCGAAGAGCTGGGCGGCCTCCTGGCGCGTCAGATAGGCGGTGGGCTCGTCGAAGATCAGGAAGCGCGTGCCGCGGGTGGCGGCGCGCGCGGTGGCGATGAGCTGCTGCTGGCCGATGGTGAGGGTGGACAGGAGCGCGCCCGCCGGCAGCGCGAAGCCGAGATCGTCCAGGATCGCCTGCGCCTCGCGCACCATGGCGCGGTCCCGCAGCAGGCCGCCGGACGCGGTGCGCTCGTCGCCCAGGAAGATGTTGGCCGCCACCGTCAGGTGCGGGCAGAGCACCACCTCCTGGTGCACGGCGTTGATGCCGAGCGCGATCGCCTCGTTGGGGGTGGAAAGATCGGTGGGAACGCCCTTCCAGACGATCTCGCCCGCGGTGCGCGGCGTCACGCCGGTGAGCAGCTTGATCAGGGTGGATTTGCCGGCGCCGTTCTCGCCCACGATGGCGTGGATCTCGCCCGCCTCGAAGGCGAGGTCGGCGGGCTTCAGCGCATGCGTGCCGGTGTAGCGCTTCTCGAGCCCCCGCAATTCGAGAATGGGGCCGGCGAAAGGCGCGTCCCGGGCGGGCGATGGGTCGGCGATGGCGGACACGAGCGCTGTTCCGGCTGAGGGGAAAGACGCGTCCGCCGCCCGGGCGGCGAGGCGGCCCGGGCGGCGATCGTCGCTTGGGAAGCGCGGCTTACTTGACCTTCGGGTTCAGGAGCTCCTGGGCCCGGGCGCCGTTCATGTTCTCGCCCGTGATCAGGTTCGCGCCGGTGTCGACGAAAGCTTGCACCTTCTCGCCCTTGGAGGCGGCCAGCGCGGTCTTGACGCCGTCATAGCCCATGCGGAACGGGTCCTGCACGACGGTGGCCGCCATGACGCCGTCCTTCAGCGCCTTCACGAGCTTGTCGTCCGAGTCGAAGCCGACCAGCTTCACCTTGTCCTGCGCCTTGGACTCGGCGATGGCCTGGATCGCGCCCTGGGCCTGGATCAGGTTGGAGGCGAAGATTCCGCGCAGGTTCGGGAAGGCGGTGAGCAGGTCGGTGGTGATGTTCAGCCCGCCATTGGCGGTGCCGTCCGACACCTTGTCGGCCACGAGCTTGATGCCCGGGTACTTGGCGGCGAGCTGCTCCTTGAAGCCCTTGGCGCGCTCGTCGAGCGAACCGACGCCCGGCAGATGCGTGATCAGGGCCACGTCGCCCTCGGCCTTGCCGTATTTCTTGGTGATCGCCTCGGCGAGGCCGTCCGCGGCGATGCGGCCGCCCTGGACGTTGTCGGTGGTCAGGAAGGACGTGAACGCCTTGGAGTCGGCGGCGGAATCGATGCCGACGATCTTCACCGACTTGGCGGCCTCGTCGATCGGCTTGCCGAGCGCGGCGCGCTGGGTGGGCGAGATCACGATGGCGGCCGGCTTCGTCGAAACGGCGTTCTCCAGGATGGCGATCTGGCCGTTGATGTCGGCCTCGGACTGGGCGCCCAGCTCCGGAACCTTCACGCCCAGGTCCACGCCGGCCTTGCGGGCGCCGGCGAGCACGATCTGCCAGTAGAAGGAGGTCGTGTCCTTGACGATGATCGGGATGGTCGGCTGCTGCGCCAAGGCGGGCTGCCCGAGCGCCGTGGATACGGCGACGAGCCCGGCGAAAAGCCAGGATGTCCTCATGGGTGCTTCCTCTCGTCTCGGGGCGGTTTGGCCGCCTCGCTGTGGTCCGGACCCAACGCCCGGAGTGCGGATGCTAGAACGAACGTTTCACCCAATGCAATGCACGTTATGAGCGTTACGACACCCCGGTTCCGCGCTCCCCGCGCGCGCCCCTTGCGGGTTCCCGACGCGCCATGTCGGTTTCCCGCTTGGGGCTGTCGCTTGCCTCACCCGCGGGGCGGACGCCTCTGACAAGATGCGGGCGGCGCGCGACGCGGCGCGCCATCGGCATGGAGCGGCGGATGAGTTCGGAGCGGCGGCGACGCGAGGGCGGGCGGGCGCGCAACGCGGCGCCCACGAAGCTGCCGCAGCTGGCGCTGCAGGACGTGATCAACCCCTACCCGCCCATGGACCTGCTCTCGGCGGACCAACTGGAGGCCATCCACCTGGCCTCGCTGCGGATCCTGGAGGAGCTCGGCGTCGAGGTGATGTCCCCCCGGGCGCTCTCGATCCTCGCCGCGGCCGGCGCCCAGGTCGATCACGCCTCGATGACGGTGCGGCTGGACCGGGGCCTCGTCGAGCAGGCGCTGTCCACCGCGCCGTCGCTGTTCCGGCTCACCCCGCGCAATCCCGCCAAGCGCGTCATCCTGGGCGGCGCCCACCTGAATTTCGGCCTGGTGGCCGGTCCCCCCAACGTGCATGACTGCGTGCGCGGCCGGCGGACCGGCAATTTCCAGGACTATTGCGACCTCATCCGCCTGGCGCAGAGCTTCAACTGCATCCATCTGCTCGGCAACCAGGTCTGCGCGCCCGTCGAGATGCCGGCCAACTCCCGCCATCTGGACACCTACCGGGCCAACCTCACCTGCACGGACCTCGTCTTCCACTGCTCCGCCATCGGGGCGGGGCGGGCCACCGACGCGATCCGGATGACGGCCATCGCCCGCGGCCTCACGCTGGACCAGATGGCGCAGAGCCCGGGCCTGCTCACCATCATCTCGGTGAACAGCCCCCGGCGCTTCGACGACGCCATGACGGAAGGCCTGATGGCCATGGCCGAGCACGGGCAATGCGTCGTCGTCACCCCGTTCACCCTGATGGGCGCGATGGCGCCGGTGACGCTGGCCGCCGCGCTCGCCCAGCAGAACGCCGAAGCGCTGTTCGGCGTCGTGCTGGCGCAGCTGATCCGCCCGGGAGCGCCGGTGATGTACGGCGCATTCACCTCGAACGTCGACATGCGTTCGGGGGCGCCGGCCTTCGGCACGCCCGAGCAGACCAAGGCGAACGTCGCCAGCGGCCAGCTGGCGCGGCGCTACGGCCTGCCCTACCGGGCCTCGAACTCGAACGCCTCCAACGTGGCCGACGCCCAGTCCGCCTATGAGACGGAGATGTCGCTCTGGGGCGCCGTGCTCGGCCACTGCAATCTCGTCTACCACGCGGCGGGATGGCTGGAGGGCGGCCTGACCAGCTCCTATGAAAAGCTGGTGCTGGACGTCGAGATGCTCCAGCACATGATCGAGTTCCTGAAGCCGATCGTCGTCGACGAGGAGGAGCTCGGTTTCGACGCCATCGCGGGCGTGGCCACGGGCGGGCACTTCTTCGGGTCGCCCCACACGCTGGCGCGCTACGAACGGGCGTTCTACCAGCCGATCGTCTCCAACTGGCAGAACTACGAGAGCTGGCAGCTCGCCGGCGGCCTCGACGCGACCCAGCGGGCGACGCGGATCTGGCAGCGCGTCCTGGCGGACTACGAGGAGCCGCCGATGGACCCGGCCATCCGCGAGGAACTCGACGCCTTCGTGGAGACCCGCCGCGCGGAGATCGGAAGCGGCGAGCCCTAGGCGGAGCCCGCCCGCCAGCGGGGACCCGCCGGACCCCCACGGTGGCGCCCTGGCGCTCACGAGATTATTTCTGGACACAAGCGGCGGAGGTCGTCGAACCTCGTCCCCGCAGTCCCGGTCCGAACCCGTCCGGCGCCGTCGTCACCCAGGAGACACGATGAGCCACCAGGTCCTCGTCTTCTACGGCTCCTATCGCTCCGACCGGCAAGGCGTCCGTCTGGCCGACTACATCGTGCGGTCGCTTCGCGAAGGCGGGGCCGACGCCGAGCTGATCGACGCCAGGGAGATCGGCCTGCCGATGCTCGACCGCATGTACAAGGAGTACCCCGCCGGCGAGGCGCCGCCCGCGCTCGAGACGCTGGCGGGGAAGATCCGCTCCGCGGACGGCTTCGTCTTCGTCACGGGCGAGTATAATTGGGGCGTCCAGCCGGGCCTGAAGAACCTCACCGACCACTTCCTGGAGGAATGGTTCTGGCGGCCTGCGGCGATCGCGAGCTACTCGGCCGGCCGGGCGGCCGGAGTGCGGGCGGCTGTCGCCTGGCACAGCATCCTGTCCGAGATGGGGATGGTGGTGATCAGCAGCGCCCTGTCGGTGGGATCGATCGGCAAGGCGCTGGACGCCGAGGGCCATCCGGTCGGCGAGGGCGGGGCGGCGCTGGCGCGCGCCTTTCCGCGCTTTTCCGCGGACCTCTCCTGGTGGATGGAAGCCGCTCGCACCCAGCGCCGGACGACGCCCCCGCCCTACTGAGACCGGCCGACGGCCACGCGGCGGCCCGCTAGGCCGAGGCCCCGTCATAGGGGACGATGGTCAGGCTCTTGAGGTCCAGGCCGTCCACGCAGCGCAGGTTGATCTCCACCATTCTCTTGCCGTCCGGGCCGACGCCCTTCGCGAAGGGCGCGCAGCCGCAGACGCGGCAGAACTGGTGCTGGATGTTGTGCGTGCGGAACGTATAGACGGAGATCGCCTCCTCCTGGCCGCGGAAGGCGAAGCGCTCGGGCGTGGTGAAGTGGTGCAGGGTCCCCTTCCTCCGGCAGATCGAGCAGTTGCAGTCCAAGGCCTGCGTCGGAAGGGCCTCGTCGACGTCGTAGGCCAGCGCTCCGCAATGACAGCTTCCCGAAAACGGCATGATCTCGATCTCCCGGTCCGTCTCGTCCCAGGATCGCAAGGTTCGGCCCGTTCGTCGAGTTGGCCCGGCGGCGCTGCTGGCGTTGACCGCCACACGCGGCGCCGGGGATGCGCGAACACGAAGGGCCGAGGCGGCCGAGGCGCCCTGTCGTCAGTGAAAGCCGATCGGGGGCAGCGGCGGCGCCTCGTTGATCAGCGTGATCGTCACCCGTCGGTTCGACGCAAGGTAGGGATTGTCGGGGAAGACCGGCTCGGTGTCGGCGCGACCCGCCACGGAGGTGAAGCGGTCGTTGGGGAAGCCGGCGCCCGACAGGATCTCGCGCACGGCGATCGCCCGCCCCGCGGTGAGGCTCCAGGAGTCGACGGCCCGGACCGAGCCCGGGCGCGCGGCGGCCGTGTGGCCGGTGACGGACAGGCGGTTCTGCAGCCGGCGCAGGGTGGGCGCGAGCGCCTCCAGCACGAGACGCGTGCGCTCGTAGGGGTGGACCGAGCCCTCGGGGAACATGGAGCGGCCGTCCTGGTCCGTGAGGGAAATGTTCAACCCCTCCTTGGTCGGCTCGATCACGATGTTGCGCGACAGCTCGCCGAAATCGGGCATTTTCTGGAGCGCCGCCCGGATGGAGGCCGCGGCGCTTTGGTTCGCCTGCCCGCTGTCGGCCGCGCGGCTGACCTCGCGGTCGCCGGCGGTCTGGCGGCTGACCTCGTGGTCGCTGGCGCGGCCCGAACTCCACGGCGTGTCGCGAGGATCCGACGCCTTGGCGCCGGCCTTGTCGATGGAGGTGCCCATCAGGATGCCGCCAGAGCCGCTGGTGGTCGGACTCACATTCGGCGGCGAGAAGTAATTCGCCAGGCCGGTCTTCTGCTCCTTCGTCGTCATGCTGATCAGCCACATCAGCAGAAAGAACGCCATCATGGCGGTCACAAAGTCTGCGTAGGCGATCTTCCAGGCCCCGCCATGGTGCCCGTGAGCGGCCTTCTTGACCTTCTTGATGATGATCGGCTGGGTGGAGTTGGCCATCGAGAACCTGCTGGCGACGGGGTTAGACGGTGGCGGGCAGAGCGGCGGTCGCCGCTTCCACTTCGCTGAAGGTCGGGCGGACTTCGCTAAACAGGGCCTTGCGGGCGAATTCGGCCGACATCACCGGCGGCTGACCGCTGATATGGGCGAGGAGTCCCGCCTTGAGCGAGAGGTAGTACTTGGATTCCGCTTCGAAGGTGCTCTTGAGCGAAGCCGCCATGGGCGCGAAGAAGCCGTACGAGACGAAGACGCCGAAGAAGGTGCCGACGAGCGCGCCGCCGATCAGGTGCCCCAGCACCTCCGGCGGCTCGGAGATCGCCCCCATCGTCTTGATCACGCCGAGCACGGCGGCGACGATGCCGAGCGCCGGCGTTCCGTCGGCGAGCGACTGCATGGCCGAAACCATGCGCTCGTGCTCCTGGTGGTGCGTCTCCAGTTCCTCTTCCATGAGAGCGTCCAACTCGTGGACGTTGTCCGCGCCCATCGTCAGCATGCGCATGTAATCGCAGACAAAATCGACCGCGTGATGGTTCGCTGCAAAGGTCGGGAAGGCGTTGAACAGGGTCGACTCGCCTGGGTTTTCAATGTGCGGCTCGATCGCGGTCATGCCCTTCTGCTTCGCAAGCTTGTACAGGGAAAACTGCATCGCCAGAAGTTCGACATAGCAATCCTGCTTGTACTTGGGGCCCTTCACGAGCCTGCCGAGCATGGCGGGCACCGACTTGAGCACCGGCCCGGGGTTGCCGATGACGAAGGCGCCGATCGCCGCTCCGAGGATGATGACGAACTCGAACGGCTGCCACAGGACCTCGAGGTGGCCACCCATGACCGCGTAGCTGCCGAAGACGCAGACGAAGACGATGATTGTGCCGACGATCAGCCGCATGGATTGCCACCCTTGCGGGCGCCCCGTGAAACCACAACTCGTCAAGGAATGGACTGATTGAAGTTAAGGGCAGGTTTAGAGCCAAGGCTTCGCAGGTGTGTAAGCCTCATCCTCCGGCCACGGCTTAAAGGCTTGGGGCGGCAGGGCCGGCCCAGGGGAGCGCATCACCGTGCAATGAGCCTCCGCCGATCCCGGTCATCGGCGTTTAAGCGAAGTCCGCGTCCGGGTCAGCGACGCTGCGCCGCTTCGCCGTGGCGCGGCTTTCACCGGGATGCGACGAAGCGCTCCAGCTTGCCCAGGGTCTGCATCCCGAGTTCGACGGCGCCGAAGCCCTTCGCGGTCTGGAACTCCGCGGCCGTGCTGAAGACCATGCCCAGCGTGACGGCCGTCGAGCCGTCCCGGTCCTCGAAACAGGCCCACGCATCGGCGTGCTTCGGCCCGTTCTCGCCCCACAGCAGCGCGTAGCCGATCCGTTCCTGGGGCCGGACCTCGTGGTAGCGATGGTGGTTCGGGAAGACCGTTCCGTCCGGCCCGATCATGTCGAACACCCATTCGCCGCCCGCCCGGAGGTCGATCCTCGTGGTGCGGCAGGTGAACCCGTCCGGTCCCCACCAAAGGGGCAGCGTCTCGGGATTCATCCACGCGCCCCAGACCACGCTGCGCGGCGCGGCGATCACGCGCTGCAGCACCATGGTCCGCTCGGCTGCGCCGGCGAGGGCGTTCAGGCCGGCGTCGAATCCCTCCTGGTAGCCGGCCGCCATGTCGGTCGCCAGCGAGGACAGCTGCACCGTCACGACGAGCCGGCTGCGGTCGCCCGCGTCGGAGATGTCCGCCGTGACCAGCGCCGCGGACTGCGCGACGCCGGCCGCCGAGACCACCTCGTAGTTCACGCTGCGCGTCGTCGGCTGCAGGTCCAGCCAGCCGCACTCGCATCGGATGTCCGGCCGGCCCTCCCTTTTGCAGAGGGAGACCTCGCGGCCGCCGACCCTCGTGTCGGCTTCCAGGAACTCCACCGTCACGGAGGGCGAGGGGGCGGCCCACACGGCCCGCGCGGCCGGAGCCGTCCAGGCTTGCCACAGCGTCGATGCGGGCGCGGCGACCTCGCGTTCGAACGTCAACAGGGCGAAGCGGCCCGGGCCGGTGGCAGGTTTCAAGCCTTGCTGGGTCATTGCGATGGGTCCTTCATGACGGTCATGACGAAGGCGTCCAGCCGGTCGAGGCGGGACTCCCAGATCTCCCGCTGGCGGTCGAGCCATGTCCGGGCGGGCTCCAGCGCTTCGGGGTTGATGGCGCAGGTTCGGACGCGCCCATCCTTGGACGTGACGACCAGCCCCGCCTCCTGCAGCACCGACAAATGCCGCATCACCGTGGGCAGGCGGAACCCCGTCGGCCCGGCGAGCTCCGTCACCGGCGCGGGGCCTTGGGCGAGGCGGGTCAGGATCGACCGGCGGGTCGGGTCGGCGAGGGCATGGAACAGAACCGTGAGATCAGGATCATGCTGAGCCATATGGCTTACTATCGCGACGCGATCCGGAGCGCAAGGCGAAACTGAGCGAAGCGGCTTACTGTCAGGACCGAGCCGGACCCTGGCCCGAGGCGGAGACCCTGGCCGCCTATCGCGTAACCCTGTCCCGGAACGCCGAACTCCCTGGCGCTGGCGCTGGGGAGCGTCGGGGAGCTTTGGGAGGGTTGGTTGCGGCGACGCGAAACCACCGAGAGTTGAGTCTGGCCTGCGTCGGCTAGGACCTAGTTCAGTAACGACCTGGCACGACTGCCGACCTGTGTTTCGGCTGAAAGCGATCTTGGAACGGTAGATCTCGCGATCGGCTGCATCTCATCATGCCGGCTCGATTGATGAACCCAGGAAGGACTCCTTGGCGAAGGCGATGTTGCTGGGGAAATCGCCACCATCGCCCACGCCCCGTGAAAAGACGGCGCCCTCGACGCCAACGGCGTTGCGTGCGTCCTGCGTCCGCATTGCTGCTCGCGAACTGACTTGTCGAACCCGGCTGTTCCGGTAACATCCCTTCTACACCCAACGGGAGGTAGCCATGCGGTACCTGCTGATTGAGGCGCACAGGGGTGATCTCCTCTTTGACTACAACAAGCTCGCTCAGGGCTTGTTCGACCGTGGGGCGATCGTGCGGCGGGAGCCGGGCTCCGTCCGAAAGGTGCTGCACGAGCAGCATGTCGATTACGCCTGGGATCCGAGGCGACCTCGTCGCGCCCTGGTCGAACCGTCCGACGATCGACAGTGCGTGGCGTTCAAGGCCTGCCTTGAAAGCAACGCCGAACCGCCCAGCATGAGAAGCCGCCCGGTCAAAGGATGAACGGGTCGTGACGGCTGGGATCAACCCGGTCGACCTGGATCCAGTGGTCCTGGACGCAGGAGTTCAGCCTCATTCCCACCGGTCGGACAGCGGGAGATCCTTTCGCCGACCTGTCGTCCCTGGTGGTCCTTGGCGACGTGGCCCTCTCTTCGGTGGGCTCTTCTATCATCGCAACCGCGCTCGCGCGGTTCATTCGGCTGCTTCCGCCGAGAAGAAGGCCTGTCTCTCGCCCAGCTTAGACCGTTGCTCCTGGGCCTGTCGGCCGAAGTCCAGGAGCATCGAAGACCCTCGATTAGGCGGGGACAAGAAGCGCGATCCTATGAACGCCCATTCCGTCCGTCGTGTTGGTGGCCTTGTCCGTTTTACCCTTTCCACACGTGTACACATCGCCTTCCTTGACGTGGAAGGTCTTGCCCCGCTTGGTGATGTCGAACTCACCAGCGGTGATGAGGCAGACCATGTCCATGTCCATGGGCATCTCCATCGGGTCTCCGGCCCTGGGCTGGAATACCACGTCGATGACTTTAATCTGCTTGTAGGCTGCAATCTCGGACGGCACCTCAGCGATGTCCACGACCCGCATCCCGGGACGAAGCTCCTTCCCGTCGTTCGGGCCATACTGCGGGGCGGCCTTGGCGGGTTGGGATTGGAGCAGCGGGATCAACGTCGCTGCCGTGAAGCCGACAGCCAGAGCGGATCTGCGATCTACGGCGTTCATGTCGACCTCCTGTGAGAGGGCTCACTGAGCCAGTGCGCTCTCGACAGAGACCTGAGTCAACACGCGGGTGATACGTCACCCGACCTAATGCGCTTGGTCGCCAATGTCGGAGGCCTTTGGCTGAGATCCGTCTATCCCGTTCCTCTCAGACCGGCCGGGCGCTGGACCATCACCCCCACCGGGAGCAAGGTCGATCCTGAGTTGCGCTGGTCTTTGATGCGGAAATCGCTTCATCCAAGCGCCGCGGTGACGAGCCGATGGGTGGCTAGACTTCCGGCGCTGACGGCATGGGAGGACAACGATGAAAACCGAAGCAGCTCTGTTGACGGTAGGCGTCGTGGTCGGCGTTGTCGGCGCTCAGGGCCTTGGAGCTCAATCCAAGGGCCTCGTGCCCGAAGGTGATTAGCAAGAACCTCCTGTCGCGTCCTTCATCACGAGGATCAATGAGCGCTTCAGGAACCTGTTATCCGGACTGCCGGTCTTCGTAGGATGGACCCGACCGACATGCCGGTCCTGGACCGCAGCGCGTCCGGTCGGCGTCGGCGCTGCTCGGCCATCCGCTGCTGGCGTCCATGTGCTCGTCCCCTCTATCGATGCATTCCATACTCGGCCAATCGCACATCCAGCAGGGTGGGATCTATCGCCGCCTCGAGGCCGACGAACATGCTGTCGGCGTAATCGATCAGCCGATCGGAGGCGCGCAGCGCCTCCTCGACGTCGGCGTACAGCACCGCATGCAGGAGATCGAGATGATGATCAATCGTATCCAGCAGACCTTCGGCCCCTACGATCTGCGAGAGGTACAGTCCGCCGATACGCCGGAATACGGTGTGGAGCGGCCGCAACGTTCGATCCAGAAAAGGCTCGTCGGCTGCGTTCATCAGGGCCCGGTCGAGTTGCCTGTCGTAGGTATTGAACTCCGCCAGGGTCATCTCGGCGCGCCTCGCCTTCATCTGGTGGTCCAGATGCAGAAGCTGACTGCGGATGTTCCCGGTCACATTGCGCGACGCTGAGCGGATCACGAAACGGTCCATGTCACGGCGCAACTGCAGCAGGCGCCGGTCGCGCTCCAGATTGATGGGACTGATCATCAGCCCGTCGCGCGGGCGGATCTGGATCAGCGTCTCGGCCGCGAGACGGCGCACCGCCTGATGCACGGGCGTCCGGCCGACATTGACGGCGTCCTGCAGATCCTTGGTCGTCGTGCTGCCGCCCGGCGCAAAAACCCGGTGAACGATCAATTCCTCGATCCGGTCATAGGCGATCTCGGAGAGGCTTTCGCCTCCCCGGGCGCCGATGCTGGACCCTTGTGGCCCGGGCTGGCCGGTGACGTTGGGAGCCTCGGCTGCGATCGCGTGTTTCTGGCCTGACACCACACATCTCCGAAGTTTCACGCCTGCTTGCATAGCACGCGAGGGAGTGATATTTCACAATATGTCACAGGCAAGCGGAGCGTGCACGTCCAAAGCGCGCCCTTGAATTGGGAGGATTGACCATGCTGCGGGTGTCTCGTCGGCTTGCCCTTGCGGGCGTTGCCCTAGCCCTC
Organism: Alsobacter sp. SYSU BS001988; assembly: GCF_054796215.1. NCBI lineage: Bacteria > Pseudomonadati > Pseudomonadota > Alphaproteobacteria > Hyphomicrobiales > Alsobacteraceae > Alsobacter > Alsobacter sp. SYSU BS001988. Next base: position 908,541 of record NZ_JBTAMK010000001.1, read on the forward strand.
ACTGTCGCGCCGAGCCTCATGCAGTCCCTGCAGGCTCAGGAGAAGACGACGCTGTCCTTCGCGGGCGTCACCTTCTCCGAGGCCGGTCGCGGCGACCGCCTGCGGGCCTGGGTCGACAAGTTCAACAAGTCGCAGTCGAAGATCGAGGTGCAGACGCTCGGCATGCCGTTCGCGACCTTCGCGAACACCATGTTCACCCAGATGGGCGGCGGCGGCGGACCGGACCTCATCCGGTTCGATACGATCGACTTCTACGCGGCGGTGCCGGCGGGCCGCATCCTCCCCTTCGACGACTACATCAAGGATTCGGATTTCAAGTTCAGCGCGCCCAACGACTACCTGAAGATCAACGGCAAGCGTTACGGCGTCGCGTTCGAGATCTCGAACTACGTGATGATGTACAACCCCGCGCTGCTCAAGGACGGGAAGGTTCCGGCCACCTTCGACGAGCTGCTGACCGCCGCCAAGGCGGCGACCGGCAACGGGAACTACGGCTACGCCTACCGGGCCACGATGGCCGAGCGCAACGGCTTCTGGCAGGACCTGTGCAACTACGTGTTCGGCTTCGGCGGCCGCTGGAGCGACGGCGCGAACCTGACGCTGAACAGCCCCAAGGTCATCGAGGGCGTCGCCGCCTACAAGAAGATGTACGACAGCGGCGCGATCCCGAAGGGCGCGGACGCCGCGACCTACCGGCGCATGTTCTGGGAGAACAAGGTCGCGATCGAGATCGACAATGGCGGCGTCGCCGGCATCTTCAACCAGCAGGCGCCGAACCTGGCCTTCCAGGCCGCTCCGTCTCCGTTCCCCACCCGCGCGCAGGGCCTGATCCTCGCGCCGCTCACCGTCAACGCCAACACCAAGAACAAGGACGCCGCCTTCACCTTCGTAAAATGGGCGCTGCAGCCCGAGAACCAGAAGGACCTGCAGGACATCCTGGGGGCGTCCAGCGTCGCCACCGTGGTGCCGCGCTCAGCCGAGGACCTGGCCAAGAAGCCCTGGCTGAAGGTCTATGACGAGCAGACGGAAAACGCCGTGCCGCAGCTGGTCGGCGGCTTCGAGGTCCGCACCCCCGAACTGCAGCAGATCATCATCGAGCAGGTGCTGAAGGTGCTGCAGGGCGGCATGGATCCCAAGAAGGCCATGGACGAAGCCCAGGACCTCGCCGTCGCCCGGATGAAGAAGTAACGCCCGGCGCCTCGACCCCAGCGTCCGTCCCCTCCGGCGGACGCTGGCCAGCCCAGGAGAACGCCATGACCCCCGGCGCCCAGATCGACAATCCCCTCGCCTTCCGCTGGACGCCCTACGCGTTCATGGCGCCTGTCGTGTTGTATCTGCTGGTCTTCGACTTCATCCCGCTGCTCAACGAGCTTTATCTGAGCTTCACCTCGACTTCGCTGCTGACGCCGGCCATCCACAAGTGGATCGGCCTCGACAATTATCGCGAGCTGTTCGGCAATTCGGACTTCCTGCATTCGCTCTGGATCACGGCCGTCTACACAGTCGCCTGCGTGGCGCTGGCGATCGGCTTTGGGCTGGGAGCCGCGCTGCTGCTGGATGCGCCGTTCGCCGGCCGCGCCGTGGCCCGCGTGCTGGTGACCCTGCCCTGGGCGGCGCCGCCCGTCGCGGTCGCGCTGATCTTCAGCTGGATCTACAACGCCCAATATGGCGTGTTCAATCACGCGCAGCGGCTGCTCGGCTTCGAGGCCTTCGAGAACTGGCTGGATACGCCCCAGCATGCGCTGGCCGCCATCCTGATCGCCACGATCTGGCAGATCTTCCCGTTCGCTTCCGTGGTGATCCTGGCCGCCCTGCAGGGCGTGCCCAAGGAGCTGCGCGAGTCGGCGGCGCTCGACGGCGCGGGCGCGTGGGACATCTTCGCCGCGGTCGTTTGGCCGACCATCCGGCCCACCGTCATGATCCTCGCGCTGTTCATCACCATCTGGTCGCTGCGGCGCTTCGACCTGATCTGGCTGATGACGCAGGGCGGCCCCATCGGCTCCACCAACACGCTGGTGATCGACCTCTATCGCCGCGCCTTCGTGTACCGCGACCTTGGCGCCGGCGCCTCGGTCGGCATGGTCGGCCTGTCGATCGCCTTCCTGATCACCCTGATCCACCACCGGCTCAGCCGGCGGTATGAACTGCAGGCAAGGTGACGCGATGCCCTCCTTGCCGCTTCCCCTCCGCCTGACGGCCGTCCTGCTGCTGCTGATGCTGGCGGGCTTCCCGTTCTACTGGATGTTCGTGACCTCGCTGACGCCGTCGTCGGAGCTGTTCGCCTCCACGCCGCGGCTGCTGCCGACCTGGAGCGAGACCGGCGTCTACAGCGACGCGTTCCGAACCGTGCCGGTGGCGACCTGGCTGGTGAACTCCCTGATCGTGGCGTCCGGCACCACCGTGCTGTCGCTGGCGATCGCGCTGTTCCCGGCCTATGCGCTGTCGCGGTTCCGCTTCGCCGGCAAGGGCCTGATGGGGCTGTCGCTGTTCGCCACCCAGATGCTGCCCGAGGCCATGCTGGTGGTGCCGCTCTACGCGCTCTTCGGCCAGTTCGGCATCCTCAACACGCTCTCGGCGCTGATCCTCGCCAACACCGCCTTCACGGTGCCGGTCGTGGTCTGGATCCTGAAGGGCGCCATCGACGGCGTGCCGGAGGAGATCGAGGAGGCCGCCCGGATCGACGGCTGCAGCCAGGCCGGCGTGGTGTGGCGCATCGTCCTGCCGCTGATCGCCCCGACGCTGGCGGCCGCGTCGGTGATCGCCTTCTTCCACGGCTGGAACGAGTACGTCTTCGCCCAGACGCTGGTGTCGAGCGAGAGCCTGCGCACCGCCTCGGTCGGTCTGGCGGGCTTCGTCGGCGAACTCTCGACGCCGATCCACACGGTCATGTCCATCGCGGTGATCTACACGGCGCCGGCCATCATCTTCTACCTGTTCGTCCAGAAATACGTCGTGAGCGGGATGACCGCCGGCGGCGTGAAAGGCTAGTCCGATGAAGATCACCGCTCTCGAGACGCTGCGCACCGATGAATTCGCCAACGTGCTGTGGGTCCGCGTCCACACCGACGCGGGCGTCGTCGGCCTCGGCGAAACCTTTTACGGCGCCGGAGCCGTGGAGGCGCACATCCACGACACGCTGGCGATGCGGTTGCTGGGCCGCAACCCGCTGCACATCGAGGCGATCCACAGGGAGATGCTCAACCTGCCGATGGCGCAGTCGTCCACGGGGGTCGAGCACCGCGCCGCCTCGGCGGTCGACATCGCGCTCTGGGACGTCTTCGGCAAGGTCTGCGGTCAGCCTGTGCATCAGATGCTGGGCGGCCTGTGCCGCGACAAGCAACGCATCTACAACACCTGCGCCGGCTACCGCTATGTGCGGTCCAACAACATCAAGCCTGTCTCGAACTGGAACCTGGACAGCCAGGATGGGCCCTATGAGGACCTCGTGGGCTTCATGACCCAGGCCGACGCCGTCGCCGAGAGCCTGCTCGAAAGCGGCATCTCGGCGATGAAGATCTGGCCTTTCGATCCCGCCGCGCAGGAGAACCAGGGTCTCTCCATCTCGGCCGAGCAGATGAAGAAGGCCATCGAGCCCTTCGAGAAGATCCGCAAGGCGGTGGGCGACCGCATGGAGATCATGGTCGAGTTCCATTCGCTGTGGAACCTGCCCGCCGCCATGCAGATCGCCCGGGCGCTCGAGCCCTATAAGCCGACCTGGTACGAGGACCCGATCCGGATGAACTCGCCGCAGGCGCTGGCCGAGTACGCGGCGTCCACCAACGTCTGGGTCTGCGCCAGCGAGACGCTCGGCACCCGCTACGCCTACAAGGAATATCTCGATCGGGGCGCCGCCCACGTGGTGATGGCCGACCTGTGCTGGACGGGCGGCCTCACGGAAGGCCGCAAGATCGCCGCCATGGCGGAGACCTATCACCGGCCCTTCGCGCCGCACGACTGCATCGGCCCGGTCGGCTTCATCGCGGCGATCCACGCTTCGTTCAGCCAGCCCAACACGCTGATCCAGGAAAGCGTGCGCGCCTTCTACACGGGCTGGTACAACGAACTCGTCACCACCATGCCGGTGATCAAGGACGGCTACGTCTATCCCATGGAAGGCCCGGGCCTGGGCGTCGAGCTGCTGCCCGCCGTCTTCGACCGGACGGACCTCACCGTTCGCCGCAGCAGCCTTTGAGGAGCTCGGACATGGGACCCGCTCTCTTTGACCTCACCGGCCGCACCGCCCTGGTGACCGGCTCCTCGCGCGGCCTCGGCCGCGCCATCGCGGATGGCCTCGCGGCCGCCGGAGCGTCGATCATCGTCAACGGCGTGGACCCGGTGCGCACGCGCGAAACGGCGGCGGCGTTCGTGGAGGCCGGCTACCAGGCTGACGCGGCTCCTTTCGACGTGACCTCGGAAGCCGCCGTCACGGCGGCGTTCGAGGATTTCGACGCCCGCGGGATCCAGGTCGACATCCTGGTCAACAACGCCGGCATCCAGTTCCGCAAGCCGATGGTGGACCTCGCCACGGAAGATTGGCGGCGGGTGATCGACACGAACCTCACCAGCGCCTTCGTGATCGGGCGGGAAGCCGCAAAGCGCATGATCCCGCGTGGCCGCGGCAAGATCATCAATATCGGCTCGCTCACCAGCGAACTCGCCCGGGCGACGGTCGCGCCCTACACGGTGGCGAAGGGCGGCGTCAAGATGCTGACCCGCGCCATGGCGGCCGAGTGGGCCGCCCACGGCCTGCAGGCCAACGCCATCGGGCCCGGCTACATGATCACCGACATGAACCAGGCCCTGCTCGACAATCCCGAGTTCGACGCCTGGGTGAAGAAGCGCACGCCGGCGGGCCGCTGGGGCAGGCCCGAGGAACTGATCGGCGCCGCCGTCTTCCTCGCCTCGCCGGCGTCCGACTACGTGAACGGGCAAATCATCTATGTCGACGGCGGCATGATCTCCGTCCTTTGACCGCCGGTTCCGACCGGGGCTGCGCCAAGGAGAATGCGCATGAAGATCGTCTTCCATGGCGAGAACGCCAGGAGCTTCCGCACTGGCATCGAGGCGCATCTCACAGGCCGCTACGAGATCCTCGAACTGTCGGATGCGCTCGAAAGCGAGGCCGAGCGGCAGCACTTCCGCACCGCCGAGGTGATCGTCGGGATCCGTCTCACTCCTTCGATGCCCCGCCCGGAGCGGCTGCGCCTCTACCAGGCCCCGGCCGCCGGCGTCGACCAGATCGACCGGAGCGCGCTCCCGCCCGGGTGCGCGCTATGCAACGCCTTCGGCCATGAGGACGCCATCGCCGAATACGTCATGACCGCCCTTCTGCTGCGCCACGCGCCTTTGCCGGACGCGGACGCCCGGTTGCGCCGTGGCGATTGGCGCTACTGGGCCGGCCGGCTCACGGGCCTCCGGACTGAACTCGGCGGAAGCGCCGTCGGCCTCCTCGGCTACGGGCACATCGGCAAGGCGATCGCCGCGCGCGCAAAGGCGTTCGGCATGCGGGTCACAGTCGCCAACCGCACGCAGGTGGCGATAGGGCCGAACGTGGATGAGAGTTATGGTCTCGAGGACCTCGACGCCTTCATGGGAAGCGCCGACGCCATCGTGGTCTCGCTGCCGCACACTCCCGCCACCACCGGCCTTGTCGGCGCGCCAGAGTTGGCCGCCATGCGGCCGGATGCGGTGATCCTCAATGTCGGGCGGGGTCCGGTCATCGCCGAGCAAGCGCTCTTCGACGCCCTGCGCAACGGCTCCATCGGCGGCGCCGTCATCGACACCTGGTACCGCTACCCCGACGCGAGCGATGACGGCCCCATGCCGGGCAATCTGCCCTTCGAGACCTTGCCCAATATTGTGATGACGCCCCACATGTCGGGCTGGACCGAGGGAACCATCAGGCGCCGCATGCAGACCATCGCCGAAAACATCGGCCGATTGGCTGGTGGGAACGCCCTCGTGAACTTGGTCCTGAACTAGCCCGAGTCCCGTGGGCGCCTTGGGCTTCCGCGCCGACGAGAGACAGACCGCTGAAAGCGGCCAAGTTCAAGCCTGGCGACGTTGCGTTCCCGAGCCGTCCATGAAGGACGGGTGGAGGCCCTGCAGGCGACCGGACCGCGACCCCGGCCGCCTATCGCGTTGGCCCTGTCCCGGAACGCAAAAACTCCCCGGCGCTGGGGGGCGTCGGGGAGTTTTGGGAGGGTTGGTTGCGGGGACGCGCAACCACCGAAGATTGAGTCTGACCTGCGCTGTTTGATCGTATGAATCCGACCAAGTGCAAACTCAGCCCGGCGCGATCAGGGAAAACGAACTGACGCTCGTCCAAGGGGGGCCGAGTTGGCTTGCGGCACATTCGGCGACTGCCCGAGCGAGCCGCTCGCGAGAATCAGCTGGTTAAGAGGTATGGCACACAAAAGCGAACATCACTCAAGCAGTTCGTCGGCGCGGGCTAGAATCGATGTTGGTATCTCCAAACCGAGCGCCGTGGCGGTCTTCATATTCAATATAAGCTCGTACTTGGACGGAGATTGCACAGGCAGATCCCCTGCATTTTCACCGTTTAGGATACGGTTTACATAAGAAGCAGCCCGCCGCCATTGGTCGAGGATGCTGGCGCCATAAGAAGCAAGACCTCCTTCGGCTACATAGTACCTAAAGCCATACAACGCAGGCCAGCGACGGCGCGCGGCGATCTGGATGATCCACTCACGATTGGCGGTAATCGGCCCGCCTGGAACTACCAACAGTGCAATATTCCGATCAGGCGGCACCCCGTCGAGCACGCGCCTCAAATCTTGGGTGTTATCAACGAAAGCGGAAGAAACGTCCACACCGTCGGCGCGCCCTTGCTCTTGCATAGCTATCACCATAGCGTGGTCGGTCGGGCTCGGATTCGCAAGCGCGAGAAAATGACTAGTTGCGGGGGACAACTCCCTTAAGATTTGAACCCATTTAGCGGGCAGGGCCGGATCAACGCCCATAAATCCGGTCGTATTTCGCCCAGGACGAGCAACTGCGTCGACGAGACCTGCCCGTACGGGATCCCCGATATTGACGAATATCAACGGTGTATTCGGGCTCTGCTTTTTTATTTCTTCAGCGTTGAGAGAAGGTACCGCAAGAACGACTTCCGGACGGGATGCAAGTAGCGCAGCCACTTGTGCCGAAATATGAATTGGATCGGATGCCGCCTTATACTCAATTTGTAGGTTCTGCCCCACTATCCAACCAAATTGCTCCAGCCCATGTTTAAGCGCGGTAAGTCGAGCTTGCGCTTCTGGATCCTGCTCAGGTATCTGCATGATGACGCCGATCCGGCGCACGTTGACCAACGGCTGAGCTGCGATGCCGCGCAGCGGCACTCCGACTGATGCTGCGCCGATTAGAAATAGAAATTTTCGCCGGATCACGTGCCTTCTCCATCCAGCAAAGCAGGAGCACCGTGAAGGCGCTGTTTGTGCACTAAGGTAACCCAGCCGTGTCTGGTGCATGACACTTTTTCCGAGCCGCATTCCCTCGAGTCCGTGGCTAGGCGCGGCCAACTAAGTGTGCACTGTCTCGCCAAATTTGCCCTCTATGCCGACCCATTATAACATGGTCGACTAATCCTTCGCCTTCGCCAAAAATACGCGATCGATCAAACTTTGACCAGGCCATGTGGTTCGCATCAGCAGCAATTCGGCCGGGCCGTGCGGGCGATCTCCGCCTGTAGCAGCTTCAGGCCGATTCGGGATATTCCAACACCAGTTGAGCAGCACGTCGCGGCGGATCTTAGGTGCCCGCATGGGGCTCACCGCCACCACCCCGACCAGCTCCGCCGATCGCCCGTTGCTCTCACCGCGCCACACGGCGTAAAACCCGCCGAGGCTCTAATCGCCGCTGGATGACAATTCGGTGGCAGGTCAAAACGGCACTAGGCGGAATATCGCGCAGCCAAGGTCCCACCGCTAACAACATCAAACCATCGGTGTGTGGCACATGACCCGAGCAGATGAGGTTTTGAAATGAGACGTCGGAAGGTCTTAGCGATTCTTGGGGCTATTCCGGTCCTTCTTGGTCAAGCAAAAGCGCAACCGCCTCGGATTCGCAAAATCGGTTTCCTTTGGACCTCTCCGAAGGACAGCTCTGAGGTTCCCCGTCGCTTAGCCCTTTTCGAAGATAAGTTGCGCAAGCTAGGCTGGAGAAAAGGTGAAAACCTTGATTTGATTTATCGGTGGAACACGGGCAACCCGGACTTCCGTGACCAGAACATCCGTGATGTCCTTGAAGCTGGCTGCGAGGTGGTTGGCGGTGGGAGCACTCCTGTAACGACCGCGTTTTTGAAGCAGACACAGACTGTGCCCTTTGTGTTCATCGGGGTCACTGACCCGGTTGCCAATGGCTTTGTCCAGAGTATCAGGAGGCCTGGTGGAAATGCGACGGGCTTTATAGATTTAGACTATTCAGTGAGCGGCAAGGCTCCACAGCTGCTCAAGGAGCTATCGCCGGATCTATCCTCGCTTTATGCTTTGTATAATCCGTCTACACAGCCCGTGGCCCAAGAATACTTAAGTCATATGGAACGGGCGGCAAATTCAATGCAGGTGCATTTGGTTCCCGCCCCAGTGAGGAACGTGGAGGAAATGACTCAAGTAATTGAAGATGCAGGCCAAGATAGGCGGTTTGGCGCTTGCGTACTCTCAGACGTGTTTATGCGGCTGAACCGCTACACACTGATCAAAGATGCTAACCGGTTGAAGGTGCCGGTCGTATATCCTGCGAGCTACTACGTTAAGGACGGAGGTCTCGTTTCATACGGGATCGCTATCGACGACTTCTGGCCACGTACGGCTGAGGTTATGCACCGAATCCTCCATGGAGAGAGGCCCAGCGAAATCCCAATTGAGCTACCAAGCAAGTTCGAACTGGGAATCAATATCAAGACCGCCGAAGCGATGGGGATGGCTATTCCGCCATCGGTTCTCGCCCGCGCGGACGATATCGTCGAATAAAGATTTTATCCTTGGTGTTCTTCATGACGTCGGCGGCGAGGGAGCCCATAAAGTTCCTTGCTCCTTGCGGGCCCCCGCGTCCTCATGCTGATGTCCACATCGGCTGGGATTGAGCTGCTCCCCGTTGTTGGACCGTCTGGCTGGGGCGCGGCGTTGTCGATGCGCGCGCCCCAGCGCCAGCCGCCGTACGTCGCCCTCGAAGTCCACGGCCCAAAGGGCGAGCTGGATCGACGGGTCGATGGCGCCGGGGCCGTCCACCCCGGCGGCGGCGTAGTCGAGCCCCTCGGCCGCCGCACAAGCTGCCGGCCTCGGCAATATTCCTGCCGCCCTCCCAAGAACGCTGGCGTGCCTTCCGGTTCCGCCAACGGCCGAAGACAGTCTTCCATCACAGCGATCCGTCGGTGAGCGTCGGTCGGGCCGTTAGGACAGGTCAGAGAGAATCCGGTCCCGGTATGACGGTCAGATTTGCACCGTGCACACACCGGATCGACGGCTATTCAATGACGTCGGCAGCACGGGCCGTCAATGAGAGAGGCAGTTCTACGCCCAATTCACGGGCCGTTCTGGCGTTGATGACCAGGTGGAGCTTCGTCAGCCGCATTATCGGAAGGTCTTCGGGCTTTGCTCCCCGAAGGACAGCATCGACCTGCGCCGACATCGCCTGCTGAACCAAGTCGTTCTGCACGCCGTAGCTGAGGAGTGCACCGTCACTAGCGAATTGAGTATGTTCCGCGAGCAATTGCAGCCCATGTTTAACGCCCATTTCGCCTATCAGCTTTCGATGCCCAATTGAGAACGGCGTGGCAACAACGTAAAGAAAGTTGAAGTCGTCGTTCTTTACAGACTGAAACATTGAATCAATATGTTCGGGATCGGTTTGGTGATTGTAAACGGCCCAAGCCACTCCTTGGCTCCGCGCTGCTTCATCTAGCTGGCCCGTCAGGCGCGCCAGAAACGTAGCATCGCCGCCGGCGCAATAAAGAACTGCGATTTTCTGGAAGCCGGGATCTAAATCTTTGAGCAGCTGGATACGTTTGCTGGCCAATTCGAGACTGAGGTCGGCGACGCCGGTCAGACGCCCTCCAGGAGAGGAGAGTGAAGTGACAAAGCCTTCGCCGACCGGATCCGGTGAGGACATCACGATGGGGATGGGCGACTTTGTCGCCAACAGGGCCCGAATACCCGGGCTGCTCTGAGTGACGAGCCGGTCGGGCAGTTGGTCAATGAGGCGGGCTGCCGAGTGCACTCCGGCTGACGCCGAGGAGCACCTCGCGCTTGACCGAGTTCGGGCTCTCGCCCAGGATATCAACGGATGTATGTCAGGTATCCGCCGCCCACGCGAGTGCAACTGATGGCTGGACTGCAATTGATCATTGCATTTATATTTTGTATTATTTGTCCTATCATCTCGGAGGCAGAAAGCAATGGCATTCGGAAAATCGGTGTAATTTCAGGATCTCCCACGAGTTATGGATCCTACCTTGCCGCTTGGCGTGAGGGGCTCCGAGACGCAGGACTGATTGAGGGAAGAGACTATTCCGTTAATTATTGCTGGACACAAGGCGATTTGCATTTGGTTAACGCGTGCGCTCACGAGCTGGCAACAAAACCCGTCGATGTGATATTCACGAGTGGAACAAACGAGGCGCTTGTAGCGAAGCGGGAGACATCAGAAATACCTATTGTGTTCACGGGCAGTTCGGATCCAGTGGCACTAGGACTTGTTCCGGCTTTGAACCGTCCTATCGGTAACGTTACCGGCGTGACCCGCCTGGCTCATTCGTTGGTATCCAAGAGGCTTGGGATTATAAAGCAACTCGTACCTGGATTGACGTCAGTTGCGCTACTTGTAAATCCAAACAATCCGAGCACAATCCAGGAAATTTCTGATGCAACTCGAACCACAGAAAACATGGGGCTGGCGCTTTTTGTAGAGCTCAGCGCACCAGTGACATTGAGGCGGCTTTCGAAGCTATGAAAGCAAGCCGTGCCGATGCAGTTCTGGTACCAGGGGATCCGTTCTTCAACACCGAGCGATGGCGGATCGCGGCGCTTGCTAAAAACCACCATTTGCCACTGATCAGCGCGTCGCGAGATCTCGTAGTCGCTGGCGGTCTGATAAGTTACGGCGCCAGCTACATTGCATCATACCGCCACGCTGGATTTTACGTGGCCCAAATTCTAAAAGGCGCCAAGCCGATTGATCTTCCTGTCTTTCAGTCTACTCGATTCGAACTAGCAATAAATCAGAGAACCGCTAATGAACTTGGCATCGATATACCGATGGAACTTCTTGCAATCGCGGAAGATACGATTGAGTAATTAGGATCACTTTCTAGCTTGGCTGGGTGATATCTAGACTGTTGTACCCGAAGGCGCACCATGTTTCCGCTACCCGATCTTCCTTGAGGCTTAGCGAGCTCGCCGCGCACTGATCCAACGATCCTGGGGGGCGGGCAAGCGAGGATCAGGTCATCGGCCGTCTGATTGGCGCCTTTTGGGCAGGCTCATGACCTTGCCCCCTCTGAATGGCCTCGTTCATCACCAGAGACCGTTCTGACCCTCTGCGAGTTTATCATGGGTCGCCCGCACCAGCAGCGATTCGGCCTGGGCCGCGCGGGCGACCTGCGCTTGGAGCAGCTTCAGGCCGAATTCGGGATATTCCAACACCAGTTCGAGAAGCACGTCGCGGCGTATCTTGAGCGCCCGGATCGGGCTCACCGCCACCACGGTGGCGAGCCGCCGCGAGCGCGTGAGCGAACCCATCTCGCCCACGATGGCATTCGGCTCGGTAAGCCCGAGCGACATGGGGCCGCCTTCGCCCGCGATGGTGACCTCGGCCTGGCCCGACAGGATGACGAGCGCGTCGTGCGCCTCGTCGCCCTGGCGCATCAGCACGTCCCGCGGCGCGAAGGCGACGCGCTGGCCCGTGAAGGCGAGGAGCTTCAGCCGCGCCGTCTCCAGCGAGGCGAGCAGCGGCACGGCGCGCAGCGCGCGCACCTCCTCCGACAGCGCGTCCAGGGCGGGCGGCTCCGCCGGCTGCGGGCCGGCCGCGCCCGTGCGCACCTTGGCGCGCCCGGCCCGCAGCTCCACCACATGCTCGAACCCGGCCGCATGCGGGTCCGCGCCTCGGCCAAAGGAGACCACGAGCGTGCGGCCCCGCATGACCTCGCGCACGCTGGACAGGATGCGGGCGCCCTGGGCCTCCCCGAACGCGGAGAGCGCGCCGTCGATCACCAGCACCCAGGGGCGTTTCAGGAGGCAGCGCGCCAGGGACAGCGCCGCCCGCTGCGGCGGGTAGAGCTTGCGGCCGCCATGCCCGATTGGCTGATCGAGGCCGACCGCCAGGATGGCGATGTCGAGGCCGCTCTCGGCCAGCGCCGCGTCGACGGCGGCGGAGAGGCGCTCCTCGGCGGAGGGCGCTTCGGAGACGACGCGGCCGAAAAGCAGGTTGTCGCGGATGCTGGAGCCGCGCGAATAGGCGTGCGGATCATAGGGCGTCACCGGAAAGCCGCTGGCGGCGGCCGCCTCGGCCATGGCAGGCCGCGCCGCCAAGATCCGGGCCTTCAACTCGTCCCCGAGCAGGCCCAGGCGATGCTGCGGCTCGGCGTAGCGCAGCGCGAGGCGCAGCTGCGCCAGCCGGTCCTCCTGCGTGCGGCGGCCCGACCGGGCCCTGGCGATGCCCCGGCGGTACTCGTCGAGCGCGGCGGCGGAAACGAACGAAAAGCGCTGGAACAGCAGGCTGTCGGGCCCGAGGCCCGCGAAGACCTCGACCAGCGTGGAGGCGAGCCCGAGCCCCACCTCCTCCAGGCCATCGCGCAGGCGCAGGCGCTCCAGCGCGCCGGTGAGGGCGACCAGCAGCTCCGGCGTCAGCTCGCCGCCGCCGGGCGGCGGGCCGAACAGCAGGTTCTCGCGGATGGTCAGGTGGTCGCAGTAGCGCCCGCCGTCGAAGCGCTCAATCAGGTCGCCGGCCCCGCTGCGGCGTAACTGCTCGGCCACCAGGGGGCGGGCCGCGACGACCCGGGCCGCGAGCTCCGGCGTGGCCGCGTCGTCAACGCGCGCGCCCAGCGCCAGCCGCCGCACGTCGCCCTCGAAGTCCACGGCCCTTAGAACGACCCGGATCGCCGCGTCGATGGCGCCGGGGCCCTCCACCCCGGCGGCGGCGTAGTCGAGCCACTCGGCCTGCGGCTGGCGCTCTACGGGCCGCCGCCGTAGCGCATAGATCAGGTTGTCGCGAATGGAGCCCTCAAAAATCGCCGTGTCCTGCCCGGCATATGCGAAGGCGCGACCCAGCAGGTCGGTACCCAAATCCTCTAGAGGGTGGCCCGCGACGCTGACACTCCCGGATGCCGGAGGGATCCGGCCGGCAATCACCCGCGCCAAGGCGCTGGCCGCCTCCGGGGGGCCACAGAGCGCCACCTCAGCGCCAAGTGGCAGCTCAAGGGTGACCCCGTCCAAGCTCCTATCGCCGCCCGACATGTCGAAAGTGACGCCCCGCACCGTAATGGAGCCGGCCGAGAGGTCGGGGGGAACGGGCCACGCGACCGGGGCAAACCGCACCGGCGCCGCCGAGAATTGTTCCAGCACCTGCTGGAACTTTACTTCCACATCCAGACGCTGCTGGTCCCAGTCGATCAGCTCCTTCACGGGCGGCGGCAAGTCGCGATAGGCCGCGATCACCGCCACGAGCTGGCCGATGGCCAGGTCGCCCCGCAGCGCGAAGTAGCCGCCGAGCGAGTAGAACAAGAAAGGGGTGAGCTGCGCCAGCAGGCCATTGGCGAACTTGGCCGCAAATTTGCGCCCGTACAGCTGGTAGCGGATGAGGAACAGATCCTCGAGACGGGTCGCGATGCGGTCCATCTCGAACGAGGCGGCGCCGTGGTTGCGCACTTCGTCGAGCCCCTCCACGACCTCGCCGATGCTGCCGGCCAGGGCGCGCGACTTCAGCTGCCGCAGCCGGCTGAGCCGCAGCTGCTCGCGCCGCATCCGCGGAATGATGAGCGCCTGCACGGCCACGAGCGTCGCGGCGCAGACGCCCAGGGCAAGGTTCTGGACGAAGATAAACCCCAGAGCGGTAAGGGCCTGGCCTCCCAGGAATAGCGGCTGGATGAACGCGTCGCCCACGAATCCGCCGATAGGCTCCACCTCGTCCTTGATGATGGTGGCGGCCTCCGACGCCTTCATGCGGCGCCCGTCGTCGGCCCCGCCCGCCACCAGTGCGCTGAAGAGCTCGAAGCGCAGCGACTGAAGAACGCGCTCCCCCAGCGCGCCCTTGCGCATGTTGATCACGTATTTGAACGCGCCGTTGATGAGCACGAGGAGCAGGAACACGGCGCTGAGCGCGAACAGGTAGCCGGTGCGGTCCAGCTCGAAGCCCTCGAACAGGACCGCCCCGTTCCAGGGCGCGACGATGCGAAACAGCGGCGCGGTCGCGCGCCCGGCGAAGGCGCGGCCCTGGATGGCGTTGCTGACGATCTGCTTGGGAATGTCCAGCGACGCGTAATAGAAGGGCAGCGAGGCCAGCACCACCAGGAGCACGCGAACTTGTTCAGCCCGGCTGCGCCGCCAGATATACTCGAACAGCCTCTCGGTGCGGCCCGCGGCGTCGCGGAACGAGGGCTGCGGCTGCGCCACGGCTTGCTCGGCCAAACGAGTGCGGAACGTCGCAATGGGGGTGCTCATCAAGTAGGTGGGCCCATTTTGCGTGGCTCGCGCCTCTGTTTGAGTGCCGATTACTCAACGCGCAAGTACCAAAAAGTTGGATCTTTTCTAAGCTGTTTAGAAACGCAAGTCGACATGCTCAGGCGGGAGAGATAGCCGTAGCCGAAGGCGGCTCATGTGACTTTCCCGTACAAATTGTGTGAGATCTAGTCGGCCAAGGCGACAAGCCTACCCTGATAGTAATCTCTACATGCCGCGCCGTTCGAAAATTCAGCGATCCGCCAGTTTTTGTCGATCGGCCCGTTAGGGCAGGTCGGTCAGAGGAAAGCAATCTATCCGGTTGCGAAGGTCTCAGCCGGTTCTTATCTCGACGAAGGCGCGGTCCGGCATGACGTCGGAATTGCACGCTGCACAAACCGGGGTTCGACGGCTATTCAACAATGTCGTCAGCACGGGCCATCAACGAGAGGGGCACCTCTACCCCCAATTCTCGGGCCGTCCTGCCATTGATGACCAGGTGGAGCTTTGTCACCCGCATAATCGGGAGGTCTTCGGGCTTTGCTCCCCGCAGGACAGCATCCACCTGCGTCGACATCGCCTGCTGAACCGAATCGTTCTGCACGCCGTAGCTGAGGAGTGCACCGTCAATGGCGAATTGAGGATGTTCCGCGAGCAATCGCAGCCCATGTTTCACGCCCATTTCGCCGATCAGCTTTCGATGTCCAATTGAGAAAGTCGTGGCAACAACGTAAAGATAGTTGAAACCGGCGTTCTTTACAGTCTGAAACACTGAATCGATATTCTCGGGTTCGGTCTGGTGATAGTAGACGGTCCAAGCCACTCCTTGAATCCGCGCTGCTTCATCGAGTTGGCCCGTCAGGCGCGCTAGAAAGGTAGCGTCGCCGCCAGCGCGATAAAGGACGGCGATCTTCCGAAAATCGGGGTCTAAATCTTTGAGCAGCTGGATCCGTTTGCTGGCCAATTCGAGACTGAGGTCGGCAACGCCGGTTAGGCGTCCTCCAGGAGAGGCGAGAGAAGTGACAAATCCTTCGCCGACCGGATCCGGCGAGGACATCACGATGGGGATGGGCGACTTTGTCGCCAACAGGGCCCGAATACCAGGGCTGCTCTGGGTGACAAGCACGTCCGGCCGCTGGGCCACGAGACGGGCTGCGGCGTCTGGGAGAGCGGAGAGCCGCCCTTCGGCGGATGCGCAAACGACCTGAATACTTTTTGCCTGAACCCATCCCAGCTGCGTCAGCGCCTTTGTGAGGGCGTCGTCGTCGCCGAACATGTCGTCTTGGGGGCAAGGATCCGTCAATAACAGACGGCCAAGTCGCTTGGTCTGGTCCGCATGGGACAGAGTCGCTGCTGAGACACAGACAACAGCCGCCAGCAAGCTCAGGAAAGGTCGGCGTAACGACCGTCGACGAGTTTCATCGTGATGCGATCCCATCGCCTTCCTGCGTTCTGCTGGAGTGACCTTGCCGCAGAGACGGGCCAAGGACATTTAATCAATAGGTACCCTATTCACTGAAACCAGAAAAGACCCACTCGGTCCCGTCACGTCTCATTAGCGGCGCTGCGCGACCCTCCAGGCTGCGCGCGTTGGGTTCGCCTCTGCGGCCTTTCGGCGTGCACAGTGCGGGTATCGGCCAAGCTGAACCTCGCTATACTGTTGTGACGTCAACCGGAGCAATGCATGCGGCGTCGAGACGCGATCCTCAGTCTCCTTGTGGCAGCTGTGGCATCGCCAGCCCGTGCCCAAGGCCTTCCGGTCGTCGGGTTTCTGGGGAGCGAATCCCCCGAAGCTTGGAAGTCGCGCACCGACGCGTTCCTGGCGGGCCTCGCCGACGCTGGCGTGCCCGAAGGCCTCCGAGTGACCATCCAGTACCGATGGGCCCATGGCAACAACGCCCGGCTCGAGAGCCTCGCGAAGGAGCTGATCGCGGCCAAGGTCGACGTGCTCGTCACTCTCGGCAACACTCAGTCGGCGGTCATCGCCAAGCGGGTCGCAGGGACCACGCCCGTCGTCGTCCGGCTCGCCGGCGATCCCGCGGCGTTGGGCCTCGTCGAAAGCCTCGGCCGGCCAGGCGGAAACGTCACGGGATGGACGACCCTGGGCGGCGAGATCGGCCCCAAGCAGCTCGAGTTGATGCGCGAGGTGCTGCCCATCGGCGCCGTCGTCGGGATCCTCGTCAATCCAACCAACCCGCTGTTGGCGGATCGGCAATCTGTTGCCGTGCCGGAGGCAGCACGTCACCACGGCTTCGTGCCAAAGCTCGTGCGCGCCAGCACTGACGCGGAGATCACCGCCGCCTTCGCCGAACTCGCCGGAGCCGGTGCGCGCGGACTGCTGATCGGCGCCGACACCTTCTTCAACAGCCGCAACGACAAGATTGCCGCGGCGTCGAACGCGAATCGCCTCGTCTCGGTCTCGGCCTATCGGGAGTTCGCAGTCGCGGGCGGGCTGATCAGCTATGGGGGAAGCGTGCCTGCCGCCTCGCGAGAGGTCGGGCGCACCGTGGCCCGTATACTCAGGGGCGAAAAGCCGGCCGACGTGCCCTTTCAGCAGATAACCACGCTGGAACTCGTCGTGAACCAGCGGACGGCCCAGGCCATCGGGTTGAACCTGCCGCTCTCTCTCATCGCCCGCGCCGACGAGATCCTGGAATGATTATTGTCCAGCGCATCGGCATAACACCCCTGGCTGCCGTGATCGAGATAGCCGAAATGGCTCAGAACGCTTCGCGCTCTGCCGCGCAGGCGGGTGTCCGGTCGGCCGCCGTCCGGCCTGTCTTCAGCCTCAGCGAGGCGTCACGCGCCCTCGGGCTAGGGATCCACTTTCGCGGTATCGAGCTTCCACGCTCAGACGAGGCCATCGAATGACGGCGCTGCCCGTCGAGCACCGCACCACGCCGGCCGCCCCGCCGCCCCTTGGGCGGTCCGAACCGCTGCGGCCGCTGCGCCGCAGGCTCTCTCTTGCGCCGAAGTTCGCCCTAGCCTTCCTCGGCTTGGTGTCTGCCGTCCTCGTCGTGAACGGCGTCATCGATATGGCGCTCTCCTGGCGTGAGGCGCAGGACAACGCCGTGCGTGTTCAGCAGGAGAAGGCCGATGCTGCCTCCGAGCGCGTGGCCCAATTCATCGGCGAAATCGAGCGACAGATCGGCTGGACGACGCGCGCAGAGTGGGCTCGCGTCTCGGTCGAGCAGCGCCGCTACGACTTCATCCGGCTGCTACGCCAGGCTCCTGCAATTACCGAGTTGATCCAGGTCGACGCTCGGGGTCGGGAGCAGCTCAAGCTGTCCCGCCTCGAGCCCGACGTGATCGGGTCCGGGCTCGACCTGTCGGGCGATCCGCGGGTCGTCGGCACGATGCGCGACCGCCTCTGGTACGGGCCGGTGACCTTCCGACGGGGGTCCGAGCCTTACATGGCCTTGGGGGCGTTACATGCCGGGCGCAATGCCGGCGCTACGATCGCCGACGTCAACCTCAAGCTAGCTTGGGACGTTATCACTTCCATTCGCGTCGGCCAGACCGGCTACGCCTTCGTTACCGACCAGCGCGGCCGCCTGATCGCCCATCCGGACATGAGCCTCGTCCTGCGCGACACCGATATGTCGCGGCTGCCCCAGGTCCGGGCCGCCGTGACCGCCCTGGCCCAAGGCACTGCTGACAAGCCGCAGGTGACCGACGGCGCTGGCGTCGGCGGGGCCGGGGAACTCTCAGCCTACGCGGTCGTGCCGCGACTCGGGTGGATCGTCTTCGTTGACCTGCCGCGCAAGGAGGCGATGGCGCCGGTTTGGAAGGCGCTCTACCAGACATTAGCCCTGATGTTGCTCGGCGTGGTGCTCGCCGGAGCCGCGGGAGCCTGGCTCGCCCGACGCATGGCCGCGCCGATCCGCGTTCTCCAGGAAGGTGCCGTGCGCATCGGCGGCGGCGATCTCGGCCAGCGCATTGCGGTAACAACGGGCGATGAGCTTCAGTCGCTGGCCGACCAGTTCAACGAAATGGCCCACCGGCTCGGGGAGAGCTATGCCGACCTCGAGCGGAAGGTGGGGGAGCGCACCCGCGAGCTCGACCTCGCCTTGCAGCAGCAGACCGCGACCGCCGACGTGTTGAAGGTGATCAGCCGCTCGGCCTTCGAGTTGCAGTCCGTCTTCGACACGCTGACGGAATCTGCGACACAGCTCTGTCTGGCCGACCATGGGCTCATCTTCCTGCGCGAGGGCGAGCATTACCACGCGAAGGCGACCTCCAATTGCTCGAAGGAGTTCCTGGATTTCCTCAAGGCCCATCCGCCCGAGGCCGCCCACCAGACGATCGTGCCGCGGGTCATTCGGTCCAGCGCGACGGTTCACATCCCCGACCGCTGGGCGGACCCGGAGTACAGCTTCCCGGGAAGCGAGGCCTACGCCGAAGGCAACGCCCGCGCGCTACTCGGCGTGCCGCTGCTCCGCAACCATACCGTGGAAGGCATTCTGGTGCTGATTCGCCGCCGGGCAGAGCCGTTCACTGAGCGGCAGATCGAGGTCAGCCAGACCTTCGCCGACCAAGCGCTGATCGCCGTCGAGAACGCCCGGCTTGTCGAGAGCCTGCACGAGCGGACCCGGCTCCTCTCCGAGCAGTCCGAGCAGCTGCGGCTTGCGAGCCAGCACAAGTCGCAGTTCCTGGCCAATATGAGCCACGAGCTGCGCACGCCTCTCAACGCAATCCTGGGCTATACTGAGTTGATTCTGGACGACATCTATGGCCCAATCCCCGACAAGGTCCGTTCGACGCTGGACCGGGTGCAGACCAACGGTCACCATCTCCTGGGCTTGATCAACGACGTCCTAGACCTCTCCAAGATCGAGGCCGGCCAGCTCCAGCTCAGCCTTGGCGTTTATTCCGTGAAGGAACTCATCTACCACGTGTTCAGCGCCGTCGAGTCGCTGGCCGCGGCCAAGGGCATCGCGCTGAAGGTGGAGATGGCATCGGACATCGGGGTGGCCCATGGCGACGAGCGCCGCCTCAATCAGGTGTTGCTGAACCTCGTCGGCAATGCCATCAAGTTCACAGCCGAGGGAGAGGTCGTCATCACCGCATCGGCGCAAGCCGACCATCTTCTCCTGTCGGTGCGGGACACCGGGCCCGGCATTGCCGAGGCGGACCAGGCCAAGATTTTCGAGGAGTTCCAGCAGGCCGATTCCTCGACCACCAAGGAAAAGGGCGGGACCGGGCTTGGCCTCGCGATTGCACGCCGGATCGTCGAGATGCATGGCGGCCGGCTCTGGGTGGAGTCAGCCCTGGGAGCCGGCGCCACGTTTTTCGTGCAGACACCTTTGCGGACAATTGAACCGGGCGAGGGGGCGTAATGCGGCACATTCTCGTGGTCGAGGACCAGCCCGACAACCGGCAGATCCTGCGCGACCTGTTGGGCGCCGCGGGGTACGAGCTCACTGAGGCCGAGAATGGCCGCGACGCGCTCGAGGCGGTGGCGCAGCGCCGGCCCGACCTCATCCTCATGGACATCCAGCTGCCGATTATGGACGGCTACGAGACGACGCGACAGATCAAGGCCATGCCCGAGATGCAGGGTGTGCCCATCATCGTGGTCACCTCCTATGCGCTCAGCGGCGACGAGGACAAGGCCCGCGCCGCCGGCTGCGACGACTACGTCACCAAGCCCTACAGCCCGCGCCAGCTCCTGGCGAAGGTGCGCCAGTACCTTCCCTGAGCGGCCCGCCACGACCATGCACCATCCCCCGCGCATCCTCATCGTCGACGACAACGAGACGAACCGGGACATCTTCGTCACCCGGCTCGGGCTCTACGGTTACGAGCTGCTCCAGGCCGCTGACGGCGAGGAGGCGCTCCAGGCAGTTGCGGAGCACCGCCCGGACCTGATTCTGCTGGACGTCATGATGCCGAAAATCGACGGCATCGAGGTGTGCCGTCGCCTCAAAGCCGACGCCTCCCTTCCCTTCACGCCCATCATTCTCGTGACCGCCAAGGCCGACAGCCGCGACGTCGTCACGGGGCTGGAAGCTGGCGCCGAGGAGTACCTGACCAAACCCATCGACCAGATGAGCCTGGTCGCGCGCGTCAAGTCGATGCTGCGCATTAAGGAGCTGCACGACCGCGTCAGCACCCAGGCGGGCGAACTCGCCCATTGGAACCGGACGCTGGAGGAGCGTGTCCGTGCGCAGCTCGCGGACCTGGAGCGCCTTGGCCGGCTGCGCCGCTTCCTGTCGCCCCAGATCGCCGAGGCGGTGCTGGCGAAGGGCGACGAAAGCGTCCTCGGGAGCCATCGCCGCGACGTCGCGATCCTTTTCTGCGACGTGCGCGGCTTTACCGCCTTTTCCGAGCTTGCCGAGCCGGAGGAGGTGATGGCCTTTCTGCGCGAGTACCACGCCGCGGTCGGGCCGATCATCCATGCCCACGAGGGCACAATCGAGCGCTTCACCGGAGACGGCCTGATGGTGATCTTCAACGATCCCATGTGCTGCCCCGAGCCATCGCTGGTTGCCGTCAGCGCCGCGGTCGCCATGCGCCGCGCCGTGCAGGAGCGGCTCGCCCGCTGGCGTCGGCAAGGCCATGAGCTTGGCCTTGGCATGGGGGTCGCCTACGGATACGCGACGCTTGGCCAGATCGGCTTCGAGGGTCGCTCCGACTACGCCGCGGTCGGCACGGTGGTGAACGTCGCCGCTCGCCTCTGCGGCGAGGCCGCCGACGGCCAGATCCTCGTCGAGGGCAAGGTGTTCGGCGCGATCGAAGGCCACGCCGAAGTGGAGCCCGCCGGCGAACTTTCGCTGAAGGGCCTCCACCGGGCGCTGCGCGCCTACAACGTTGTCGACATCAACGTGCCGACGTCCTGAGGGGCGACTGTGCCACGACCTCGTCGGCCCGGGCCACAACCGCTAGTGGCACCTCAATGCCGAGCTGTTAGCTCCGCGGTCGAACTCGGAATCTGCGTAAGGCAATTCGGTCGCGCGCTAAGCGCGAGGTCGCCTAGCCACGCGACCACTATTCAATAATTTCATCTGCTTGCCCGATCAACGAGTAGGGTACCTCAAGGCCAAGTTTTTTCGCTGATTTCATATTAATAACGAACTGGAACTTGGTCGGAGCCTGAACGGGCATCTCACTAACAGAGGCACCCCGAAGTATTTGATCGATGTAGCCAGCGGATCGAATATATAGGTCATCAACACTGACACCGTACGACATCAATCCCCCTGACTCGGCGAAATGGTCGTGTCCCACGGAGTGGTGTAGCTGGCCTGGCTGGCACAGCGTCCTCGGGCAGAGCCGAGTCTGTCAGGCTGCCGCCACGGGCAGGATGACGGTGG